>CAMZKL010000011.1 GCA_947311255.1 uncultured Chlorobiota bacterium
ACTGTTCTGAAATTGCAAAAGAAGTTGCTGACGATGCAGTACAAATTCATGGAGGTTACGGACTTATGAAAGATTATCTTATTGAAAGATTTTATCGTGACCAAAGATTATTGCAAATAGGAGAGGGCACTTCTGAAATTCAAAGATTAGTTATTGCAAGACAAATTTTAAAATAAAAAACTTGTTTTATTGAAAAATATTTGTTAATTTTATACTTATTAATAATTTTGCCGTTCAGAATTTTTTAAAACATAAATAAAAAGGACAAATTTCATGATTAAAATACCCGTTAAAGAAGGCGAAAGCATCGAAAGAGCTTTAAAAAGATTAAAAAGAAAAACTGACAGAACAGGAGTTATAAAAGAAATTAGATTAAGAAAGCAATTTAATAAGCCCTCTGTATTAAAACGTCAACAACTTATAAAAGCAAAATATGTTGAGCAATTAAGGCGAAAAGAAAACGAGTAAATAAAGTGTTTTGTATTTTTACTTTTCCAAAGAATTATTACCTTTGGAAAAGTAATGTAATTTTTACAATTCATTTTTTTATTTTCTAAAATCGTATTGTCAATGCATAAGGAGAAGTTCTTAAAATATATAGAATTCCGAAAAAAATACTCCTTCCATACTATAAATTCTTATGCACAAGATTTAACTCAATTCAATAATTTTTGTATTGAAAACAATCAAATATCATCAAAAAATGAAATTGTAACTGATTTTAAAATTATCAGAAGATGGATAGCAAATTTGGCAGAAAATAAAATTGGGTCAAGGTCAATAAATAGAAAACTTTCTACTCTAAGATCATATTATAATTATTTAATAAGGGAAGGAGTAATAAAAACAAACCCAATTTCCAAAATAGTAAGACCAAAAACAGAAAAAAAATTACCAGAATTTATAAATCAAGAAAAATTAAATATTTTGTTGGACAGTGAATTGTTCGAAGATAGTTTTGATGGTATTCGCAATAAACTAATAATTGAACTTCTATATGGTACAGGAATAAGACGCTCAGAGCTCATTGGAATAAAACTACAAGATATTGATCTTGAAAAAAAAACTATTAAAGTATTAGGAAAAGGAAACAAACAAAGAATAATTCCGTTTCCAATAGTAATAATACCTGTAATAAATAAATACCTTAATTTTAGAAAAGAAATAAACACAGAAGTAAATAATCTACTTATTACAAAAGCAGGAAAAAAGTTATACCCAAATCTTGTATATAGAGTTGTTACAAAAAATGTTTCATATGTTTCATCAATTAAGAAGAAAAGCCCCCATACATTACGACACTCCTATGCAACACATTTATTAAATAACGGAGCAGATATAAATGCCGTTAAAGAATTGTTAGGACATGCAAATTTATCAGCAACACAAATATATACACATAATACATTTGAAAAATTAAATAAAATTTATAAACAAGCTCATCCCAGAGCAAAAAAGTAAATACTATGGATATAAATATTAAAACAACAAATTTCGATGCAGATAAAAAATTAATTGAATTCGTAAATAACAAAGTAAATAAGCTCGATAAATATTTTGACGGTATTATAAGAGCAGAAGTTTTGTTAAATTTTGATAAATCAAAGAAGAAATTTACAGATAATAAAGAAGCAAAAATTAAAATTGAGATACCTGGCAATGATTTATTTGCAGATAAAGGAACAAGTTCGTTTGAGGAATCCGTTGATTCTGTGATAGATGCACTTGAAAAGCAAGTAAAAAAATATAAAAGTAAACTTAAGTAAAAAAAAGTGTAAAAAACATTTTGACATAAAAAAAATAATATCTACATTTGCAAACCGATTTTTAAGAGTATAATCTTTAGAAATCGGAATAGTTCTTTTAGGAAATTTTTTATCTCAAAATACATGATTTTTTGCCGATATAGCTCAGTTGGCCAGAGCAGCTGATTTGTAATCAGCGGGTCGGGGATTCGAATTCCTCTATCGGCTCTTTTTTTGATATTTTTTGGGGGGATTCCAGAGCGGCCAAATGGGGCAGACTGTAAATCTGTTGGTTTATACCTTCGGAGGTTCGAATCCTCCTCCCCCCACAATCAAAAAAAGAAAAATAAATAATAAGCGGGAGTAGCTCAGTTGGTAGAGCGACAGCCTTCCAAGCTGTAGGTCGCGGGTTCGAGCCTCGTCTTCCGCTCTTTTATTTCTTTTTAAAGCCGATGTAGCTCAGGGGTAGAGCGTTTCCTTGGTAAGGAAGAGGTCACGAGTTCAATTCTCGTCATCGGCTCAGCATATACTTTATATATATGTCTAACTATTTTTAATATTTTCAATCACATTATAATAAATTAAACAATCATGGCTAAAGAAAAATTTGACAGGTCGAAACCGCATTTGAACATTGGTACAATTGGTCACGTTGATCATGGAAAAACTACTTTAACTGCCGCTATAACTTTAACTTTAAGTAAAAAAGGTTTATGCGAAATTAAGGATTTTGATTCAATTGATAATGCTCCTGAGGAAAAAGAAAGAGGTATTACTATTAATACTGCTCACGTTGAATATGCAACTGAAAACAGACATTATGCTCATGTTGACTGTCCTGGTCACGCAGATTATGTTAAGAATATGGTAACTGGTGCTGCTCAAATGGACGGTGCAATTATTGTGGTTGCAGGAACTGATGGACCAATGCCACAAACTCGTGAACACATACTTCTTGCACGTCAAGTAAACGTTCCTAGTATTGTTGTTTTTGTCAACAAAGTTGATATGGTTGATGATGAAGAACTTCTTGAATTAGTAGAAATGGAAATGAGAGAACTTCTTGATTTCTATAAATACGATGGTGATAATACTCCTGTAATTATGGGGTCGGCTCTTGGTGCATTAAATGGAGAAGCTAAATGGGAAGAGAAAATTATGGAATTAATGGATGCAGTTGATAGCTGGATTCCACTTCCTCCAAGAGATGTAGATAAAGATTTCTTAATGCCAGTTGAAGATGTATTCTCAATTACTGGTAGAGGAACTGTTGCAACAGGAAGAATTGAAGCTGGGAAAATTCATACAGGTGATGATGTTCAAATTATAGGACTTGGTGCTGAAAAAATGAAATCAGTTGTTACAGGAGTTGAAATGTTCCGAAAAATACTTGATGACGGACAAGCAGGTGATAATGTTGGTTTACTTTTAAGAGGAGTAAAAAAAGAAGAAATTTCAAGAGGTATGGTTATTTGTAAACCTAACTCTATAACTCCTCACACAAAATTCAAAGCTGAAATTTATGTTTTGAAAAAAGAAGAAGGAGGACGACACACTCCATTCCATAATAATTATAGACCGCAATTTTATTTAAGAACATTAGATGTTACTGGAGTTATTATGCTTCCAGAAGGAACTGAAATGGTTATGCCAGGTGATAATGTTACAATTGAAGTAACTTTAATTACACCGGTTGCTGTTGATATGGGATTAACTTTTGCAATACGTGAAGGTGGACGTACTGTTGGAGCAGGTCAAGTAACAGAAATTCTTGAATAATAATTTTTGTTAAAACAATAATATTAATTCGGTAGTTTTTAACTACCGAATTAATTTGTATAACAAACGGGAGTAGCTCAGTTGGTAGAGCATCGGTCTCCAAAACCGAGTGCCGGGAGTTCGAGCCTCTCCTCCCGTGCTAAATTTCAATTATGAAAATTAAAGGTTATATAAAGGAGTCATATAATGAACTCGTTAATAAAGTAACATGGCCAGCATGGTCAGATTTACAAAATAGTGCTATTGTTGTAATGATAGCATCATTTATTATTGCAATGGTAATATATGCAATGGATATTTCATTTAGTTTTGTTATGGAAACAATTTATAAGAATTTAACATAAAAAATGAGTGAAATTAAAGAAAATATTGCTAAATGGTATGTTCTTAGGGCAATTGGCGGAAAAGAAAAAAAAGTAAAAACATATATTGAAAGTGAGATAAGCCGATTAAACTTAGAAGATTTTATTTTACAAATTGTAATTCCTACTGAAAAAGTTTTTCAAGTAAGGAAAGGCAAAAAAATTAGTAGGGAAAGAAATTATTTTCCTGGTTATGTTTTTGTTGAAGCAATTTTAGTAGGCGAAATACCTCATATTTTAAAAGGGGTACCAAATGTTATTAGTTTTTTAAGTGAAACAAGAGGAGGACAACCCGTACCACTTAGGCAAACTGAAGTGAATCGAATGCTTGGGAAAGTCGATGAATTGACTGAAAGCCAAGAAACAATATCTATTCCGTTTTATACCGGTGAAAATGTTAAAGTTACTGATGGACCTTTTAACGGTTTTTCAGGCGTTGTTCAAGAGGTAATTGAAGAAAAAAAGAAACTTAAAGTAGAAGTTAAAATTTTTGGAAGAAAAACACCACTTGAATTAAGTTTTATGCAAGTAGAAAAAGAATAGCTGTTACGTTTATATATATAATGCTTCCACAAACACTTTTAAACACTTTCAAAAAGAAAGAAAATGGCTAAAGAAGTAACAAAAGTTGTTAAATTACAAATCAAAGGCGGTGCTGCTAACCCTTCACCACCAGTAGGTCCTGCACTAGGTGCTGCCGGCGTTAACATTATGGAATTCTGTAAACAGTTTAACGCAAGAACGCAAGATAAGGCAGGACAAGTTATACCGGTTGAGATTCAGGTTTATAAGGATAAATCCTTTGATTTTGTAACAAAAACTTCACCCGCTGCAGTCCAATTATTAGCAGCTGCTAAAATAAAGTCAGGTTCAGGAGAATCTAACAGAATTAAAGTTGCTACTGTAACTTGGGATCAAATTAAACTTATTGCTGAAGATAAAATGAAAGACCTAAATGCTTTCAAAGTTGAATCAGCAATGAAAATGATTGCAGGAACGGCGCGAAGTATGGGAATTGTCGTGAAAGGCGAATTTCCCGGATAAGATGAATTAATTAATCTTCCTAAGAAAATGGCAAGAATAACTAAAAATGCAAAGGCAGCCTTAGCTAAAATAGAAAAAGGCAAAAAATACTCGTTGGCTGAAGCATCATCTTTGGTAAAAGAGATAACATTCTCAAAATTTGACGCATCTGTTGATATTGATGTTAAATTAGGTGTTGATCCGCGACAAGCTGATCAAATGGTTAGAGGAACAGTGTCTTTACCACATGGAACTGGTAAAGATGTAAAAGTCCTCGTATTATGTACACCCGATAAAGAAGAAGAAGCAAAATCAGCAGGAGCAGATCACGTTGGATTGGATGAATATGTCGAAAAAATCAAAGGAGGTTGGACAGATATAGATGTTATAGTTGCAACTCCCTCTGTTATGGGTAAAATTGGACCATTAGGGCGTATATTAGGACCAAGAGGTCTTATGCCAAACCCTAAAATTGGAACAGTAACAATGGAGCTTGCAAAAACTGTAAATGAATTAAAACAAGGGAAAATTGATTTTAAAGTTGATAAATTTGGAATTATCCATTCATCAATAGCAAAAGTATCCTTTGATGCTTCCAAAATCGAAGATAATGCGAAAGAATTTTTAAAAACAATTCTTAAATTAAGACCAGCATCTTCAAAAGGAACATACGTTCAAAGTATATATATGTCCAGTACAATGAGTACAGGAATCAACGTAGATGAGAAATCATTTAAAGTTGATTAGTAATAATTATTTTCAAATAATCTGATTATGACACGTGAAGAAAAAAATCAGGTAATTGACATACTAACAAAAAAGATAAATAATGCTTCTCATATTTATGTTACAAATTCGCTTGGATTAAGTGCAAGTGATACTGTAAACCTAAGAAAAGAGTGTTATAAGAATGAGATAGAGTTAGTTGTCGCTAAAAATACCTTATTAATAAAAGCGATTGAAAAGTCTGATAAAGAATTGTCAGAATTGTTTGAGGTACTTAAAGGTGAAACTTCAATAATGTTTACTGAAGTTGGTAATAGACCTGCAAAATTAATTAAAGAGTTCAGAGAGAAAAATAAGCTTGAAAAACCGGTACTGAAAGGTGCCTATGTTGAAGAAGGTTTTTATTTTGGTGATAATCAAATAGATACATTAGTAGCTATTAAATCTAAAGAAGAACTTATTGCAGATGTTATTGGATTGTTACAAGCACCAGTTGTTAACGTACTCTCAGCATTAGAATCAGGAGGAAATACTATTTCAGGTATTTTAAAGACTCTTGAAGAAAAAGAATAATAAAAATAAAAATTAAACTATTTTAAAAATTTAGGAAAATGGCAGATATTAAAGATTTTGCAGAAAAATTAGTAAACTTAACTGTAAAAGAAGTAAAAGAATTAGCAGATATTCTTAAAGACGAATACGGAATTGAACCAGCAGCAGCACCTGTAGCAGTTGCAGTAGCAGGAGGAACAGAAGGCGGAGCCGCAGAAGAAAAAACTGAATTTGATGTAATATTAAAATCAGCAGGTGCAGCTAAGTTAAAAGTTGTTAAAAAAGTTAAAGAACTTACAAGCGTTGGTCTTAAAGAAGCAAAAGAATTAGTTGATGGTGCACCTTCTGCAATTAAAGAAGGAGTTTCAAAAGAAGAAGCTGAAGCTTTAAAAGCTGAATTAGAAGGAGAAGGAGCAGAAGTAGAACTGAAATAATTTTTTAATTTCAGTTAAATTAGGTTTAGAGTTAAGTTATTTTAACTCTAAACCTTTTGTTGTAAATTATATTTATATTTTTAAAACAAACCTGCTTATGACATCTTCAACTAAAAGAATAAATTTTGCATCTACCCGAAACACATATGATTATCCGGATTTTCTTGAAATTCAACTAAAAACATTTAGAGAGTTTTTTCAATTCAACTCTACACATGAAGAAAGAAAAAACGAAGGTTTATACAAAGTTTTTACAGATAACTTCCCAATAACAGATACAAGAAATAATTTTGTTCTCGAGTTTTTGGATTATAGCTTAGACCCTCCAAGATATTCTATTGATGAATGTCTTGAAAGAGGACTTTCATATAGCTTACCATTTCGAGCAAAACTAAAATTATATTGTACAGATCCCGACCATGAAGATTTTGATACAGTTATACAAGATGTATATTTAGATCAAATTCCGTACATGACTCCAAAAGGGACTTTCATAATTAATGGAGCTGAAAGAGCTATTGTATCTCAGCTACATAGGTCTCCTGGTGTATTCTTTAGTCAAAGTTTACACGCAAATGGAACTAAGTTATATTCAGCAAGAATTATCCCATTCAGAGGTTCTTGGATTGAATTTGCAACAGACATCAACAATGTTATGTTTGCATACATTGATAGAAAAAAGAAATTACCTGTTACTACTCTACTTAGGGCAATTGGATATGAAAGTGACAAAGAAATTCTTGAAATATTTGATTTAGCTGATGAAATTAAAGTTACTAAATCAACTCTTAAAAAATCAGTAGGTAAAAAATTAGTAGCCAGAGTCTTAAAATCTTGGTCAGAAGATTTTGTTGATGAAGATACTGGCGAAGTTGTTTCAATTGAAAGAAATGAAGTAATTATTGATAGAGAAACTGTACTTGAGGAACATCACGTTGACCAAATTCTTGATTCAGGAACAAAAACAATATTAATACATAAAGAATCTACAAACCCTATTGATTACGCATTAATATATAGTACTTTACAGAAAGACCCTTGTAACTCTGAAAAAGAAGCTGTTTTATATATTTACAGACAATTAAGAAGTGCAGAACCGCCTGATGAATCAACAGCTAGAGAAGTTATCGAAAATCTTTTCTTTTCAGAAAAAAGATATGATTTAGGTGATGTTGGGCGGTATAAAATGAACAAGAAACTTAAACTTGATATACCTCAAGAAACTAAAGTACTTACCAAAGAAGATATTATAGAAATCATTAAATATTTGATTGAACTAATAAATTCAAAAACAGATGTTGATGATATTGACCATCTGAGTAACAGACGTGTAAGAACCGTTGGAGAACAGCTAGGAAACCAATTTGGAGTTGGACTTGCTCGTATGGCTAGAACAATTCGAGAAAGGATGAATGTTAGAGATAATGAAGTTTTCACTCCTATTGACCTAATTAATGCAAAAACATTATCTTCTGTTATAAATTCATTTTTTGGAACAAACCAATTATCTCAGTTTTTGGATCAAACAAACCCATTAGCTGAAATGACTCATAAAAGAAGAATGTCTGCACTAGGACCTGGTGGATTATCGAGAGAAAGAGCCGGCTTTGAAGTAAGAGATGTTCACTATACTCATTACGGAAGACTTTGCCCAATAGAAACTCCCGAAGGGCCAAATATTGGACTAATTTCATCATTATGTGTATTTGCAAAAATAAATGATTTAGGTTTCATTGAAACACCATACAGAACCGTTAAAGCTGGAAAAATTGATGTTTCAGATAAGGGTGTTTCATATTTAAGTGCAGAAGAAGAAGATAATAAAATTATAGGACAAGCTAATTCACATTTTAATGAAAAAGGAGAATTAGAAACTGAACGTGTAAAAGCCCGTTCACATGGTGATTTCCCTTATATAGAAAAAGAGAAATTAGACTATATGGATGTTGCTCCAAATCAGATAGCTTCAATAGCTGCATCACTAATACCTTTCTTAGAACATAACGATGCAAACCGTGCACTGATGGGGTCAAATATGATGCGTCAAGCTGTTCCTTTAATTACAAGCGATTCTCCAATTGTAGGAACAGGTATTGAACCTATGGTTATTAGAGATGGTAGAGTTCATATTTTTGCAGAAGGAGACGGTATTGTTGATTATGTAGATGCTAATGAAATAGTTATTAGATATTTAAGGTCAGAAGATGATAAATTTGTAAGTTTTGATGATGATACTAAAAGGTATAAATTACCAAAATTTAGAAAAACTAACCAAAATACTACTGTTAATCTTATTCCTATTGTAAGAAAAGGAGATAAAGTTAAATCTGGACAAATATTAACAGATGGATACTCAACAGATAATTCAGAACTTGCTCTTGGAAAGAACTTAAAAGTCGCATTTATGCCTTGGAAAGGCTATAATTTTGAGGATGCAATAGTAATTTCTGAAAGAGTTGTAAGAGAAGATGTTTTTACTTCAATTCATGTAGAAGAGCATGTTCTTCAAGTAAGAGATACAAAAAGAGGAACAGAAGAATTAACTCCAGACATTCCAAATGTGAGCGAAGAAGCTACAAGACAACTTGATGAAAATGGAATGATTCGAATTGGAGCACATGTTGGACCAGGAGATATTCTTATTGGAAAAATTACTCCAAAAGGAGAATCTGACCCATCACCCGAAGAAAAACTTCTAAGAGCAATTTTTGGAGATAAAGCAGGAGATGTAAAAGATGCTTCCTTAAAAGCTTCACCTTCATTAAAAGGTGTTGTAATAAATAAAAAGTTATTCTCTCGTTCAATTAAAAGTAGAAAAATAAAAAATGCAGATAAACCTCTATTAGAAAAAATAGATGTTGAATTGGAAAGAGAACTAATTTTATTAACTGAAAAATTAGTTGATAAATTATTTATTTTGGTTAATGGAAAAACTTCTAACGGAGTATTCGACTTTATTAATGTCGAACTAATTCCTAAGGGTAAAAAGTTTGCTCTTAAAAAATTAAAAGAGATTGATTATATGTCTGTAAATCCTATTGGATGGACTACAGATGAACGCTCTAACAAATTAATTGAAAGACTACTTCATAATTTCTCAATTAGAAATAAAGAAATTCAAAGTAAATTTCGAAGAAAAAAATATAGTATCTCTGTTGGAGATGAATTACCTATTGGAATTATTCAACTTGCAAAGGTTTATATTGCCAAAAAACGAAAAATTAAAGTTGGTGATAAAATGGCAGGGCGACATGGAAACAAAGGTATTGTTGCAAGAATTGTAAAAGAAGAAGATATGCCTTTCCTTGAGGATGGAACAACTGTTGATATTGTATTAAACCCATTAGGTGTGCCTTCAAGAATGAACTTAGGGCAAATTTATGAAACTGTTCTTGGTTGGGCTGGATTAAAATTAGGAGTTAAGTTTTTTACTCCAATTTTTGATGGAGCAACAATTGATGATATTAATGAATATACCGACAAAGCCGGATTACCAAGATACGGAAAAGTCCATTTGTATGATGGCGGTACAGGAATGAAATTCCATCAACCTGCAACTGTTGGGGTAATTTATATGTTGAAATTAGGACACATGGTTGACGATAAAATGCACGCACGTTCTATTGGACCATATTCATTAATTACACAACAACCACTTGGAGGTAAAGCTCAATTTGGAGGTCAAAGATTTGGAGAAATGGAAGTATGGGCACTTGAAGCATTTGGTGCAGCAAACATCCTTCAAGAAATTTTGACTGTAAAATCGGATGATGTAATAGGAAGAGCAAAAGCATACGAAGCAATTGTAAAAGGAATTCCATTACCAAAACCAGGTGTGCCGGAATCTTTCAAAGTAATTTTACATGAATTGAGAGGTCTTGGTTTACGTATTAGTTTAGAGTAAATTTTATAAACTAATATGTATAATTTAAAGTTTTTAATATAACAATTTTTTAACATTAATATATGGCTTTCAGACAAAAAACAAAAGCACCGAAAGATTTTTCAAAAATTGTAATAAGTTTATCATCTCCCGAAGAAATTTTAGAACGTTCAAGTGGCGAAGTTCTAAAACCGGAAACAATAAACTATAGAACATATAAACCCGAAAGAGACGGATTATTTTGCGAAAGAATATTTGGTCCTATTAAAGACTACGAATGTCATTGCGGGAAATACAAAAGAATAAGATATAAAGGAATTGTTTGTGACAGATGTGGAGTTGAAGTTACTGAGAAAAAAGTAAGAAGAGACAGATCAGGACACATTGCACTTGTTGTTCCTGTCGTACATTTGTGGTATTTCAGATCACTTCCCAATAAGTTAGGCTATTTGTTAGGCATTCCTACAAAAAAACTTAACTCAATAATTTATTATGAAAAATATTGCGTAATTCAACCAGGAGTTAAAAAAGAAGACGGATTAAAGGTTCTTGATTTTTTAAGTGAGGAAGAATATATGGATGTACTTGAAAGTTTACCTCCTGATAATGATATGTTAGAAGATGACGATCCTAATAAATTTATTGCTAAAATGGGAGCAAGTGCTGTTGAGGCTCTTTTAAGTAGAGTAGATTTAGATGCACTCTCAGTTGATTTAAAATATAAATCAAAAAATGAAACTTCTCAACAAAGAAAAAGTCAAGCTCTTAAGCGTTTAAATGTTATAAATGCTTTTCAAGCA
The DNA here is from genome assembly GCA_947311255.1 of uncultured Chlorobiota bacterium. Classification (GTDB taxonomy): domain Bacteria; phylum Bacteroidota; class Bacteroidia; order Bacteroidales; family JAADGE01; genus JAADGE01. The sequence goes on from CAMZKL010000011.1 coordinate 11,305, forward strand.
TCAAAAGGATTAAATAAACCAGAATGGTTGATAGTTAAAGTTTTGCCAGTTATTCCTCCCGAACTTAGACCTTTAGTGCCTTTAGATGGAGGACGTTTTGCAACATCTGATTTAAATGATCTATACAGAAGAGTTATAATTAGAAATAACAGATTAAAAAGATTAATTGAAATAAAAGCACCCGAAGTAATTCTTAGAAATGAAAAAAGAATGCTTCAAGAGTCTGTTGATGCTTTATTTGATAATTCAAGAAAAGCAGGAGCTGTTAAAACAGATGCAAATAGACCATTAAAATCTTTAAGTGATAGTTTAAAAGGAAAACAAGGGCGTTTTCGTCAAAATTTACTAGGAAAACGGGTCGATTATTCTGCACGTTCAGTAATTGTTGTTGGTCCGGAATTAAAACTTCATGAATGTGGTATTCCTAAAGAAATGGCGGCAGAACTATACAAACCTTTTGTTATAAGGAAACTTATAGAAAGAGGAATTGTAAAAACTGTTAAATCTGCCAAAAAGATTGTTGATAGAAGAGACGCAGTAGTTTGGGATATACTTGAAAATGTTCTTAAAGGACATCCTGTTCTCCTGAATCGTGCTCCAACATTGCACAAACTTGGGATACAGGCTTTTCAACCAAAACTAATTGAGGGAAAAGCAATTCAATTACACCCACTTGTTTGTACAGCCTTCAATGCCGATTTTGATGGAGACCAAATGGCTGTTCATTTACCACTAGGGAACGATGCCGTTTTAGAGGCTCAAATGTTAATGCTAGCTTCTCACAACATTCTAAACCCTGCAAATGGTGCTCCAATTACAGTGCCTTCGCAAGATATGGTTTTAGGATTGTATTATATTACAAAAATAAGAAAAAGCTCAAAAGAGCGTGTAGTTAAAGGAGAGGGATTAACATTTTATTCTCCCGCTGAAGTTAATATTGCATATAATGAAAAAGCAGTTGATCTTCACGCTACAATAAAATTATTATTTAACGAAGAATATATTGAAACAACTGTTGGAAGAGTAATGTTTAACCAATATGTTCCGAAGGAAGTTGGATATATTAACGAAGTTCTTACTAAAAAATCTTTAAGAGATATTATTGGAAATGTTTTAAGTATTTGTGGAATCCCTACAACTGCTGATTTTCTTGATAATATTAAAAACCTTGGTTATAAAATGGCTTTTGAAGGAGGATTATCATTTAATTTAGATGATGTTATAATTCCTGATGTTAAAGAAGAATTAGTTCAAGAAGGTTATGATAAAGTTGAAGAAGTAATGAATAACTTTAATATGGGATTCATTGCAAATAACGAAAGATACAATCAGATTATTGATATCTGGACACATACGAACGCTAAACTTACCCAAGAAGTAATGAACAAAATTAGTTCAGATAAACAAGGGTTTAATTCAGTTTTTATGATGCTAGATTCCGGAGCAAGGGGATCAAGAGAGCAAATTAGACAGCTTTCAGGTATGAGAGGGCTAATGGCAAAACCTCAGAAATCAGGAGCAACAACTGGGCAGATTATTGAAAATCCTATACTTTCTAACTTTAAAGAAGGACTTTCAGTACTTGAATATTTTGTTTCTACTCACGGTGCCAGAAAAGGTCTAGCAGATACTGCACTTAAAACTGCAGATGCAGGTTATTTAACAAGAAGACTAGTAGATGTGGCTCAAGATGTTGTAATAACAGAAGAAGATTGCGGAACTTTAAGAGGCCTTGTTACAACAAACGCAATGAATAAAGATGAAGTAATTGTAACACTTGGAGAAAGAATTCTCGGTAGAACAACAGTTCATGACCTTTATGATCCTTCAAATAATGAGTTAATTGTTAAAGCTGGAGTTGAAATAAATGAAGAAATTGCAGATAAAATAAAAAAATCTTCAATTGAAAAAGTCGAAGTTAGATCAGTTTTAACTTGTGAAACAAGAGTAGGTGTATGTGCCAAATGTTATGGTCGTAACTTATCCACCGGGAAACTTGTTGGAAGAGGAGAAGCTGTTGGTGTTATTGCAGCCCAATCAATTGGAGAACCTGGAACACAGCTTACACTTAGAACATTCCATGTAGGAGGAGTTGCAGGTGGTGCTGCTTCTGAATTTAGTATTGTTGCTAAATATGATGGACTTGCTGAATTTGAAGAACTTAGAACAGTAAGTGTTGAAAAAGATGGCGAAAAATACCAAATGGTTGTAAGTCGTATGACTGAAATGAAAATAAGAGATAAGAATACGGAGACAGTTCTTACTACATATGCTATACCATATGGTGCAAAACTATATGTTTCTGAAGGGAAAATTACAAAAGGAAGTTTAATTTGTGATTGGGATCCATACAATGCTTTAATTATTTCAGAATTTACAGGGCAAGTCGGATTTAAACACCTTGCAGAAGGATTAACGTATAAAATTGAAAAAGACGAACAAACAAATTTTATTGAGAAGGTAATTATTGAGTCTAAAAACAAAAGAAATAACCCTGAAATTGTGATTCTAGATGAAGGAGGAGAAACTTTAAGAGAGTATAATTTGCCCGCAGGAGCACATCTTTCTGTTGAAAATGGAGATAAAATTGTACAAGGAGATATTATTGCAAAAATACCTAGAGTTGCAGGTAAAGCCGGTGATATTACAGGAGGGCTTCCTCGAATAACCGAACTTGTTGAGGCAAGAAATCCCTCAAACCCAGCAACAGTTGCAGAAATTGATGGTATTATTTCTTTTGATAAAATTAAGAGAGGTAAAAAAGGAGTTGTTATTACATCAAAAACCGGTGATAAAAAGAAATATTATATTTCTCTTTCAAAACAAATTCTTGTTCAACCGGGAGATTTTGTTAAATCCGGAATGCCTTTATCAGATGGTGTTATCACTCCAAAAGATATTCTTGATATTAAAGGAGCAACAAAAGTACAGGAACATATTGTTAATGAAGTACAAGACGTATATCGTTTACAAGGTGTAAAAATTAATGATAAACACTTTGAGGTTATTGTAAGGCAAATGATGAAAAAAGTTGAAATTGAAGATGCCGGAGATACTAATTTTAGAGAAACACAAGTTGTTGATAAATGGGACTTTATTGATGAAAATGATGATATTTTTGGTAAAAAAGTTATTGAAGATACCGGAGATTCAGAAAAATATAAAGTTGGAGAAATAATTTCTAATAAAGACTTTAGAAACGAGAATTCTTTCTTGAAAAGAAATGATAAAAATCAAATGATTGTTAGAGATACTATTCAAGCTATATCAAGACCTGTTTTACAAGGAATTACAAAAGCTTCACTTGGAACAAAAAGTTTCTTGTCTGCTGCATCATTCCAAGAAACAACAAAAGTACTTAATATGGCTGCAATCTCAGGAAAGACTGATTATTTACTTGGTTTAAAAGAGAATGTTATTGTAGGGCATAAAATTCCTGCAGGAACTGGTATGAGAGAATATAATAAAATAATTGTTGGTTCAAAACAAGAATTAGAAACTTTAACTGAAAACAAAGAAGAAGAATAGTTTTATTTAATGAGTCATTTTTTGACTCCTAACTTTTCAGAAAAGCTTAGGTCAGGAAGACTTAGGCTTTTCTTTATTATAAAAAATGTATGTATGGAAAATAAAGACAACAAAGGTGGTTTAAACATTGAATTAACCGAAGAAATTGCACAAGGTGTATATTCAAATTTAGCAGTAATCTCACATTCTGCTTCTGAATTTATTGTAGATTTTGTCAGAATGATGCCTGGAATACCAAAAGCTCCTGTAAAATCAAGAATTATTATGTCTCCTGATAATGCAAAAAGATTATTGAAAGCATTAGGCGATAATGTTAGTAAATATGAGCAAGTATTTGGGCAAATAAAAGAGATTAAAGGGCCTAAAATGCCTATGAATTTTGGCGGACCTACTGCTAAGGCATAAAATTATTATTGTAATTTTTTTCTGTGGTTTTACAAATAAGTTAAATCTTTTAATGAACAGAAAATTTGAATTATTAGCACCCGGAGGCGATATTGATGCAATAAAAGCAGCAATTGTATCGGGTGCTGATGCGGTATATTGTGGCTTAAATAAATTTAATGCAAGAAATCGTGCTGAAAATATTGATTTTGAGGATTTAAAAGGAATTTTGAGACTTGCACATAAAAATGATTGTGAAATTTTCATTACACTCAATATTATTATTGTTGAAAGTGAAATTACTGACCTTATTCGCTTTCTGAACAAGTTAATTAATACAAATATTGACGGACTTATTATTCAAGATTTTGGTTTATTTTATATAATTTCAAATTATTTTAAAACCTTCAAAATTCATGCATCTACCCAACTTACAACTCATAATGAAGGGCAAATTAAGTTTTTGAGCAAATTAAATGCAAAAAGAGTAAATCTTTCAAGAGAATTAAACCTAAAAGAAATATTTCATTTAAGTTTGGTAGCTCATAAACACAATATTTTGAGCGAGGTATTTGTTCATGGCTCTTATTGCATTTCTTTTTCAGGAAACTGTTATATGAGTTCTGTTCAAAGTGGAAATTCCGGGAATAGAGGAAGATGCAGCCAGCCCTGCCGAGATAAATACTTTCCAACTCCAATCAATAAAGAGTTTCCTCTTAATCTTAAAGATAATTCCGCATTTTTTGATTTAAAAGAATTGTATGATGCGGGTGTTGATGCAATAAAAATTGAAGGAAGAATAAAGAAAATTAATTACGTTTTTACTGTTGTTGAGGCTTATCGAAAGCAAATACAGAATATGTTTAAAGCCCAATTGAGCAATGATAACAGTGTGCTTTATAAAGTGTTTAATCGGGATTTTACGAACTCATTTTTAAAAGGAAAGATTAATAAAAATATGTTTATTGATAATCCTCGCAATCATTCTGCAATATATTTGGCAAAATCTAAGGAAGGCTTATATGAAGAAAACTTAGAGATTGCAAAAAAAGAAGTTTTTGAAGAAAGTGAAAAAAAAACTACTCATATAAAAAGTATTATTGATAAGCTGAGTATTGATAAAATACCTGTAAAATTATATGTTTTTGGAAAGCTTGGCGAACTATTAAGAATTTCTGTTAAAACTTCCGATATTTCTTTTGAAGAACTTTCAGAAGTTAATCTTATGAAAACGGATAGAAACAGGCTGAATTATACAAGTTTATTTCAAAGATTAAAAACTATAAATGAAACAGAATTCTTTATTGAAAACTTGAATTTAGAGAATCTTCAAGATGACTTATTTATTTCGTTTAAAGAACTTACTGCAATTGCCAAAAGAATTATATATATTTTAAAGGGTTCAAAAGAAAGCTTTGCTCCTATAAAACTTCATGCCCTTAAAAGATTAAAAAATGAACTTATTAAACCATATCTTTCAGTATTAATTTCAAATAAAAAAGATTTAAATCTTTGCAAAGAAAGTTCTGTAAATATTTACTTTCAGCTTCCTAATAGTTTGAAAAATAATATTAATGAATTTGTTGAACTATTTAAAAAAAATAAAAATTTAATTCCTTGGTTTCCTACTGTTTTAATTGGAGAGGATTATGATGCTGCACTTAGTATTCTTATGCAAATTAGTGTAAATAAGATTGTTACAAACAACTCTGGAATTGCTTATGAGGCTGATAAGCTAGAGATTTATTGGATTGCAGGTCCTTTTTTAAATATTGTTAATTCATACAGTTTATTGACTTTAAAACAATTTTCATTTTGCAAAGGTTCTTTTATTTCTAATGAAATTAGTAAATTCCAAATAAAGGGAATAAAAAAGCCAAAAGATTTCAGCCTTTATTACAGCATTTATCACCCAATTGAGCTTATGACTAGCAGGCAAAACTTTTTTTATCAAATTACGGGCTGTGAAACAAATAAAATTGATGACGACTTTATGCACTCCTATAAAAATTCAGAGACAATTACAAATTTGAAAAAGAATACTTTCTTTGTCGAAAAATCTGTCGGTAATTATAGTAGGATTTATAATGAACATAATTTTCTGAATACAGATATTGTGTCGGATATTCCAAATACCTTTTCAAGTTTTTTTGTTGATTTAAGAGATATTAGCACAAAAACAAAAGTAGCTTTGAATAAGCCTGAGCTTATTATTCTTTTTGAAAAACATATAAACGCAAATATAAATGCTACAAATAAACTTAACGAAATTATTTCCTATACAACTGATATCCAATATAGAAAAGGGATTTAACCCATATTATTCATAAAATTAAATAAAAATACATTAAAAATGTGTTTTAACAATCAAATATGTAAAAATACAAATAGCCAAACCTGAGCTGTTATTTTTACATAATGTAAAAATTTTATTTTTATGAACTTTGTTGCAAAACCCTTTGCAGTATTCATATATACACCAGTAGGGTTTATCGTCTTGTCTCAGAAAAAGAAAAAACGTATGAATAATACGTGTTAGGATTTAGTTTCATTAATTCAAATTTTCAAAAACAGCATCAGCAAATAAATCCGCTGCCAGATTATTAAACCTAAACCAAAGTTCAGGTTCAATGAGTTCAAGCTCGCCTATTGCAGGTTTGTTATTATTGTCCAAAATTATATCAACACGAGCATAAACAGGCAAAGGTTTGCAAACAGAAACAACTTTTTCTGCAAAAATAATTTCTTCTTTTGTGGGTTTGTAATTATGTACAGTTCCGCCAAAATCGTCTTGTACTTTAAATTCTCCTTTTTTCCCTTTTTTTAAAATTGCATGGCTGAATTTTCCGTTGAAAAGAATAAATGCAAGTTCTCCTTTTTCATAAATATTATATTGAAATTCTTGGAGCATCAAATCTTCATCTTTAATTAACTTGCTGAATATCTGCTCGTAAGACGCAAGGTTTTCTGAAGATAGTTTGTAGGTATGTCTGCCAGCACCAGAAACAGTAGGTTTTAAAACTGCATTTTTCCAATTACACTTTTTAAATATTTTTGATAAAGCACGTTTGTCTCCTTTTTTTATGAAATATGTATTTGGAATATTTATTCCTTTTTCTGAAAGATCTTGCAAATAATGTTTGTCAATATTCCAATAAATAGTTTCGGCTGAGTTAATAAATTTAGTTTTAATTTTTGTGTCTTCCAGCCATTTTGAAAATTCATCAAAACGATGAAAATAATCCCAAATTGTTCTAAAAACTGTTATTTTTGCTTCCGAAAAATCAAAATTAGGATTGTCCCAAAATGTTCGAATAACTTTTAAACCTTTTTTTTTAAGGGCTTCTTCAACAAGATTATCTTCTTTAAGAACTTGTTTTGTGTACCAATCAGGATTTTTAGGCTTGTAAAATTTCTTTTGTGTTAATATTACAACATCGTACTTTTTCATCTTGTTTGTTTTTTGTCAAGACATTAGTTTAGAGATTATTTTTGTTTGAGGAAAATGTTCCATAATTATTTTAATAAAAACTGTAATTGGTACAGCAAGTATCATTCCAGGAATACCCCAAATAAAACCCCAAAACATAAGCATAACTAATATAGTTATTATGTTTATAGAGAAAGATTTTCCCATAAAAATTGGTTCTAAAATGCTTCCCATAACAACTTGGACAAGTACAATGGTTAAAATAAAGAATAGTAAAAATCCTGTAGTATCAAGTTCTACAAAAGCGAATACAGATAAGAGGATAACTGCAACAATTGAGCCTATCATTTGAACAAAATTGAAAACAAATGCCAATAATCCCCAAAAAATTGGAAAACTAACACCAAAAAAATAACAAGCAAGTGTAAAACCTAAACCGGTAAGAAAACTTATGAAAAATTTTACTTTTATAAATGTTCTTATATCTTTTTCAATGCGCATAAAAACTTTTATTGATGAAAATTTTTGACGAATAATTGTGTGGTTTAAAATTTGTTGAAAATTTAAGGATTCTGCAAGAAATAGAATAGCAAAAAAAACTGTCATTAAAGTCATTGAAATTGTATTTCCGATAATATCAAAAGTTATTTTAAAATTTTTGGTCAAATTAATTTTTTGTAAGTAATGACTCGTAATACTTTTTCCGTCAATACGTTCTATACCAAGAATATCTTCTATTGGTACTATTAGAGCTTTTAATTTTAGTTCGATATTTTCAAATAAATTAATATCAGAACTTATAATTTCTCTACTAGTTAGTTTTATTAACTCTCCTGTAAGTTTAAAAAATACAGCTATAATTAATATTACAATAATAAGACTTATAGCTTTTGGTATCTTCATTTTGTTAAATTTTCTCATTAGGGGCATAAAAAATAATGCAATAAACATTGAGAAAACAAGAGGTATAAATATAAAAGATAGCAATTTTAAAATGTAAAATATTATGGGCAATGCTATAATAAGCAATAATGTGTTTGTTGTTCTTTTTTCTTTCATGTGTCTAAAAAAGTTAAAAGTTTAAAAGTATAAGGCATTTCTTTTTAAGATTAAACTTATACATTTTTTAAGTTATGCCCCATTTTTGTTTTTTTTGTTTTCATATAAAAATGATTGTGCTTATTTGTAGGAAGTTCAATAGGAACAGTTTCTACAATTTCTAATCCGTAGCCTTCCAAACCGGCTCGTTTTACAGGATTGTTTGTCATAAGTCGAATTTTGCAAACGCCCAAATCTCGAAGTATTTGAGCACCAACACCGTAATCTCTTTCGTCATCATCAAATCCAAGTTTGTGATTTGCTTCAACAGTGTCGTATCCTTGCTCTTGAAGTTTGTATGTTTTAATTTTATTAAAATATCCAATACCTCTTCCTTCTTGGTTCATATATAAAATAATTCCTTTGCCTTCTTTTTCTATCATTCTCATTGCTTCATGAAGTTGGTCTCCGCAGTCGCAACGCTTAGAGCCGAAAATATCTCCTGTTACACATGAAGAATGAACTCTAATTAAAACAGGTTCATCTTTTTTCCAACTTCCTTTTATTAAGGCAGAATGTTCTAATTCATTTGAAAGTTGTTTGTATGGAACTAGTTCAAAATCACCATATTCGGTTGGCATTTGCACTCTTTCACCTCTTTCAATTAGAGTTTCTTCTTTTAGTCTGTATGAAATTAAGTCTTTAATTGTTACAATTTTTAGTTTATGATTTTTTGCAACTTCAAGAAGTTCAGGAAGACGAGCCATAGTGCCATCATCATTCATAATTTCTACTAATGCACCTCCAGGTTTTAATCCTGCAAGTATTGTTAAATCTACTGTTGCTTCTGTATGTCCGGCACGTCGTAAAACTCCCATGTTTTTGGATTTTAGAGGAAAAATGTGTCCGGGTCTTGCTAAGTCTTCTGCTTTTGTTTTTTTACTTACTAATGCTTTTATTGTTTTAGAGCGGTCGGAAGCAGATATTCCTGTTGTGCAACCATCTCCAATTAAATCAACAGAAACTGTAAATGGAGTTTCGTGCAAAGATGTATTTGTTTGTTTCCCAATCATTAGCTCTAAATCAAGTTCAACACAACGTTTTTCCGGAATAGCAGCACAAATTAATCCTCTTCCATATTTTGCCATAAAGTTAACTTTGTCAGAAGTAATAAGCTCAGCAGATGTTATGAAATCGCCTTCGTTTTCTCTATCTTCATCATCAACAACAATTATTATTTCACCTTTTTTTATGGCTTCAATTGCTTCGGGTATTGTATTTAGTTTTGTGTTTTTGCTCATTTATTTAATCTTTTATTTTGATTGGTTTCTTTTGGTAGGTTGCCAAATGCCAGACTTGACTCCTGATAAAAACCTGAAGAAACCTATTAATAATGCAATATTCATTGTGTAAAAATGAGTTATGAATCTTAAAATTGAGATATTTATTTTTTGTTTTTTTAAAATTATGTCAATAAAAGGTAATGTAAAAGTTGCTGAAAATATAATCATACTAATTTTATAAAAATCAAATTTTATTAAAAAAATATTTGATAAAAGTGCAATAATTAGAAGAAAGGGGCCAAACCATCTTAATACTTTATGAGAAAAAAAACTAAATGACAGACCTTTTACTTTTGAAAATAATAAGTTTTTAAAAGTTGCTAAATTTTGAAAATTTCCGGTTGAAATTCTTATTTTTCTTCTGAACTCATCTTTAATATTGTTTGAAACATCTTCATAAACAATGGCATTCATGCAATTAATTGCTTTTTTATTTTTTTTTAAAACATTCATGTTTATATAAAAATCGTCAACAAGAAAATTTATTGGAACGTTTTTAAAAAGTTCGTTTTTTAATGAATAGCATCCTCCAAAAGGGCCCATCATTGTTCCCCATATTAGACTTTCATTTTGTTTAATTTTTACTTCTCTTGAATTATAGCTGCTTTCTTGAATTGAAATACCTGTTTTAGAAATAGATTCTTTGGTATTTGTCATTCGTGTATCTACTAAACCTATGTTGTTATTTTTGTAGTGCTTAACCATCTCAAAAACAGTGTTTTCTGAAAAAATAACATTTGCATCTGTTATAATAAGAATTGTGCCATTAGATTTTTTTTGAAGTTGATTAATAATACTTGGCTTTCCTTGTCTTGAACTAAATGGAAAGAATAATAAATTTGAATTTTCTTTGCAAAGTGCTGAAACAATATCGTTGGTTTTATCATCACAATTATCTGAGCCAACAATAAGCTCAAGTTTTTCAGATGGATAATTTGATTTAAAAATTGATTGTATTTTTTCTGAAATTACATCTTCTTCGTTATAAAGAGACATTAGAACAGATACTTTTGGGAGATTTGAGTCTGAAAGTTTAAAAACATCTTGATTTACTTCTTTGTTTTTTGCTAAAAGTTTTAAAATAAAAGGAAATAAAACATATGAATGAAATATTGCTAATACACTTAACCAAAATAATATTTGAAAAAAAATATACAAATCAGTACTATTTTAATAATTGTTTTTATAAAACTCAATGAGTCTTTCTGAGATTGTAAAATTATCAAAATTATTTAGAATAAACTGTTGTGCATTAAATGATATTTCTTTTAAAGGTATTTTTTTATTTGTTATACTTGCAATGCTATTTATAAATTCATCTTTTGTATTTGCAATAATAAAATCTTTATTTTTTTTTCCGTGAATTCCTTCTGCACCTTTAGAAGTGGAAAGTATTATGTTTCCGGCTGCCATTCCTTCAATAATTTTTATTCTCATTCCACTGCCAGACAATAAGGGAACGAGCATAACGTTATGTTCTTGCATAAATTTTATTGCATCATCAATTTCTCCTAGATATATTATGTTTTTATATTCTTTTAATTTATAAATGAGCCAATCGGGAGCATTCCTACCAGCAATTGAAAATGTTAGATTAGGATATGTTTTTATTAGCTCTTTCCAAACATTTTCTAAAAACCAAATTATTCCCTCTTGGTTTGGTGTCCAATCTAATGAACCTAGGTGAAAGAGTTTAATTTTTTCAAACTTTTGTTTTTTGCCTTTATATTTTGAGGCATCAACTCCTGTGGGAGAAACTAAAGTTTTTTTATTATTTCCTAATTTATTAAAGATATTTGCATCTCTTTGTGTTATTGGAATAAGAAAGTCGTATTCATTTATGTATGAAACTTCAAATTTTCTCATTCTTTTTGCAATAATTTTTAAATATATTTTCTTTAAAAAACTTTTTTCTTGTTTAAGGGTTTGTTCCCAAATTTCATGTTCAATATTGTGTGCTCTAAATGCAATTTTTGCGTGAGAATACATTTTTAGGGTTTGAATATATGGCATTAAGTATAAACCTTCAATTTGTACTATGTCGTATTTTTTAGCTTTTAATAATTTTATAAGTTTAGTTTTAAATTCTTCTGAAATAAATCTTTCTGCATTATATGGTAGTTTGGAAAAAAGTAAATTTTTTAATGCTTTTATCGGATTTAAATCGGTGTTGATATTAAGCCCTATTATTTGTATGTTTTTATGTATTTTATTTTTGAAAGAATCAATATTAATGAAGTGTTTTTTTGTGTTAAAGGCTAATATGTCAACATTATGACCGTTTTCAGCAAAACCTTTAGTGAAATTAAAAACTGCTATTGAACCTCCGTCTTTAGGAGGGTAGGGAATTTTGTTGTGTATTTGCAGTATATTCATATTTATCCAATTTTTTGCACCCCAGGATTTTGTTTCTTCTCAATATAGTCTTTAATTTTATTGAAAATATCTTGAATAAATTGAATGTTAACAAGTTTAGCATCTTTTGTTGCTTTGTATGTTATAAAAACACCAAATGGGAATAAAACTCCGGCAGCTAACCATGCTCCAACAATAACAGGTACTGCATTTTCAACAGCAGATTTTTCTCCTGTTATAAATAAAACGTAATAGAACATAAATAGTACAACCGAAACTAAAATAGGCAAACCAAAACCCCCTTTTCTTATAATTGCACCCAGAGGAGCACCTATGAAAAAGAATACTAAACAAGCAAAGGAAAGGGAAAATTTTTTATACCAAGCTAATTGATGTTTTTTTAACCATTTTAGCCTGTTAGAGAGAGAAGTCCCATTATTTTCAATATTTCGTTTTATGTCTTTAACTGAATTTATAGAATTTTTAATAATTTTTTGTTTCTTAGAAACTGACATATTTGCATATAAACTATCAAAATTTGTATATGAAATTAGATCTTTAGGCTTTTGGTATCTTCTAACAGAGTCTTTAATCATTTGAATACTATCGTCTTTGTGAACATATCTTTTTTCATATTTATAGTAGTTTCGTTCAATTATTGTTTTGTTGAAGTTTGAAACCCTAATTTTGTACTCTCGTTTTAATGAGTCAATTGCATGTGAGAGTTGTTCTGTATCCATTATTTCATAATGCTTTTCAAATAAACTTTCGTCACTGTTTTTCATTGAAATATCCGGAAGTTCAAAAATTATTGTTTGTTTTGAAAAACTGTCATGTCTGTATGGATATTCTTTTTTTGCATTGTTTTTTTCTTTTTCTTCTGTATAATTGCTCCCGCTGTATAATGTAACAATCATATTTCTTCTGTCGAGTGTAATATTCATTTCGCCGGAATCTGCAAGAGTAATTTCTCTATTCCCTTTTTGTTTTGTATGATTATATATCATAAAGCCATACATCATTCCTGTATTTTGGTCTTTATCTTCAATTTTTATGCTGTATCCATCAATATCATTATTGAAAACTCCTGGTTTAATATTTAATTCTGGGCGTTTTTTTGTTATGTCATATAGCAAAGTTGCATATTTAATGTTTGTATATGGCAAAACATTATTCGAAAAATAAAAAGCTCCTATACTTAACAGAATCATAAAAATAATTAGAGGACTCATAATTTTCCAAAGAGAAATTCCGGAAGATTTCATTGCAGTAAGTTCAAAATGTTCTCCTAAGTTTCCAAAAGTCATTACGGAAGCTAATAGAACGGCAAGTGGTAAAGCCATTGGAACAAGCATTGCAGCAGCAAAAAATAATATTTTTAAGATAATAAACCAGTCTAATCCTTTTCCAATTAAATCTTCAATCCAAAGCCAAACAAACTGCATTAGTAAAAAGAAAATTGAAATAGCAAAGGTTACTATAAAAGGACCGATAAATGATTTTGTAACTAATATGTGTAATTTCTTCACTTAAATTTTATTTAAAAACAAAAGTAGAAAAATTAAGATTAAAAAATAATATCAGAAAGTTAAATATCTTTAAAATTTAAAGTTTAACTTAAAATATTAGAAGAAATGTATGAAAAATATTTAGAAACATTGTAGCTTGATTAATTTTTAACTTTATTGATAAGGAAAAGGGTTGCTAAATTAAAATATTGAAGTTCAATAGCTTAGGTGGTAGTTAGGTCGTTTTATTGGTGTCCAACTTTATTAGTTCGTGGTTTTGTATTTTTTTTATTTAACATTCAATATTTAAGACTTGGCAATAACATATAATAAAAGAATTTATACTCCTAATGTATGTTTTAATCCTTCAATTTGCTCAGTCCACATACCAGTGATGTCACCTATCTCATCAGGTTCTACAAAATCAATAATTTTAATAGCAACATCTCCTGTTAATTCTTGTTCATGAATGCTAAATTCAAAGTATGTGTATTCTTGTTCATCATCAAGCCATTTAAAACGTATAAAGCTATCAGTTTTTTTGCTAATTAATTTTGCTTGTTGTTCAGATTGGGACCATTTAAAAGTGAATATTTCGTTTTCAAGAGTTACTTTTTTAGCAAACCATTCTTCTAGACCCGAAGGATTGCTTAATCTATAATATAATATTTTTGGAATTGTATTTATTGAATATTCTAGTTCAATTTTTTTTAGTTTTTCCATCTTTATAAGTTATTATTATGTTTGCAATTTAATAAAAATAATGAAATAAAAAAATAAATATTTATGTGTTTTTTAAGTAAAGTTTATATATTTGCATCCGCTAAAAAAGGCGAGGTAGCTCAGTCGGTTAGAGCGTCGGATTCATAACCCGGAGGTCACGAGTTCAATTCTCGTTCTCGCCACAAAAAAAGAAGACTTTTCAAATTTTTGAAAAGTCTTCTTTTTATATTAAAAAAGCATGATACGAAACTTGTATCATGCTCAAAATATAATTGTTAACTAAATTTTAGCTTACTTGTGAATTTTATCAATTTATATCTTCGGAATCATTATTCAAAAATGTATTATTTGTGAATGTTAGTCTTGAATTATTGTTTGCTTGTATGCTACTTTAACTTATAACCGTAAATTAACTAATTCGGGGTAAACCCATGCGTTATTATAATGTGTTAAAAATAGTTTTGCAAAAAAAATAAAATGTTTTGTATTTATTTTGCATCTTCTTTATTCGTTAGGGTTTATTTTATATTCGTATGGAAATATTTTATATTTGTTTTTATATATTTGTATTTTAAAAATATAGTTAATGAAAAAAAGACTCTTACTATCTCATTTCCTTTTATTATTTATTGTTTCTTCCTCACAAAATATTGATAGTCTAAAAACTATAAGTTTAAAATTGCATGATAATGAAAAAGGGTATATTCTTATGCAAATAGGTAAAATTTATCAGCAAAAGAATGAACTTGATAGTGCAATTTTGTATTTGAATAATTCAATAAAAATTCTAAAATCACCTGAAAATTTAAGCGAAGCAATACATACTTTAGGAATGGCTTATTTTTTTAAAAATGATTTTACAAATACTTTAGAAAACTTTAAATTGTCTTTAAAATATGCAAAACAAACAAAAAACGATAGTGTTATTGCTAGAAGATATTCAGATTTAGGTGTTGCTTATGATTATTTAGGTGCTTTTGATAAATCAGTAGAGTATTACTATAAAGCCTTAGGGGTATTTGAAAAGAAGAACGACAAACAGGCTATGTCTAAGGCATACAATAATTTAGGAATAATTACACAAAACAGAGGCAATGCAAAACAATCATTAAAATTGTATGAAAAGTCCTTGAAATTAAAAAAAGAAACTAATACAAATAAAATTGAAATTGCATCTTCCTACCTTAATCTTGGTTCTGCCTATGAACAATTAAAAGAGTATGACAAATCACTTAAATTTTACAATAAATCTTTGGAAGTATTTGAAAATAGCAATAGATTAAATTATTATTCATTAGCATTAAGCAATATTGCAGGTGTTTATTTTTTTAAAGAAAATATGGATAGTGCTAACTTCTTTAATGAAAAATCGTTTAGAATAAATGACAGTCTTAAAAACAACTTTGGTTTAGTTAAATATTACAGATTAAAAGGGAATATTTTAATAAAACAAAACAAAGTAGAGAATGGTATTTTGTACTTAAACAAAGCCTTAATTTTAGCTGACACATTAAATGTTATTTCTGACAAAAAAGATATACTAAACGATTTAGTTACTGTTTTAAAAAAAGAACAAAATTTTGACAAAGCATTTTTTTTTCAAGAAAAATTAATGGCAATTAAGGATACTTTAAGCAATGAAAAATCAAATAATAAAATTGAGACTTTAAAAATTGTTTATGAAACAGACAAAAAAGAAAAAGAAATTTTATTATTGCAAACAAAAGCAAAAAGGAAAGCTCAACGAAATAGAATTGTAACAAGCATTCTAGCATTTATTCTATTATTAATAGGAATTATTACATTATTAATTTTCAGACAAAAACTCACAAAATCAAAACACGAGGCAGAAATATTTAATCAAAAGTTACTTCGCCTACAAATGAACCCACATTTTATTTTTAATACTCTTGCATCAATTCAATCATATATGCTTGAAAAAAACACTAAGCAAGCAGCGATGTATTTATCGGCTTTTTCAAAACTTACAAGGTCTATTTTAAATAATTCGCGAGAAGAATTTATTACATTGCAAGAAGATATTGAAACAATAGATAATTATCTTAAAATTCAGCAAATGCGTTTTGAAAATAGCTTTGAATATGATATAAACATTGACGATAAAATTGACTCTGACAATGTGCAAGTAGCTCCTATGTTAATTCAGCCCTTTGTGGAAAATGCTGTTGTTCACGGGTTTAAAAATGTAAATTATAAGGGAATAATTGAAGTTGAATATAAAAAACTACACAAAAATATTGAAGTTATTATTGAAGATAATGGAAGAGGATTTGAAAATCAAGAAAACAAATTGCATAAATCGCACGCATTGAACATAACCAAAGAACGCCTGAGAATTATAAATAAATTTAAGAAGCAAAAAATATCATTCCAAATTATTAATAAACAAGATAAAGGAGTAAAAGTTGTTTTTTTAATTCCATATATTAAAAATATAAGCAAATAATATGTATAAAATTGTAATAATTGATGATGAAAAAAACATCCAAAACTCATTAAGGCACATAATTGAAGATTATGCAGAAGATGTGCAAATTGCCGGAATTGCTTATAATGTAAAATCTGGAATAAAAACAATTAATGAAATAAAACCGGATATTGTTTTTCTTGATATTGAAATGCCTGATGGAACAGGTTTTGACTTATTAACACAACTTAAAAATACTAATTTTTCTTTAATATTTTGCACCGCTCATGATGGATTTGCAATAAAAGCATTCAAATATAATGCAATAGATTATGTTCTGAAACCTTTTGATATACAGGATGTTGTGTCTGCTGTTGAAAAAGCAAAGAAAAACCTCAATTTAAAACATAAAAATACCACTATAGACTATCTTTTATCTGACTTTAAAAACCCAAATAATAAAAAAGAAAAATTAATTATAAAAACTGCAACTGATATTTATGTTGTAAAAATTTCTGAGATTTATAATTGTGAGTCAGAAAAAGGTTATACAACTTTTAAATTTAAAGGAGATAGAAAAATTACTGTTTCAAAAAATTTAAAAGAATATGAAGGGATACTAAAAAACCATAATTTTATAAAAACACATCAATCTCATCTTGTAAATATTAGTTATATAGACAGGTTTCATAAAAAAGACGGAACTTATATAGTTTTGAAGAATGGCAGAGAGATTCCAATTTCTGCCAGAAAAAAAGAAGCTGTTATTTCAGTTATTGAAAATATGCTTAACTAAAAAATTTTATGTTTATCGTTGTAGTCCGACTAATTTCTAAATTTATTGACAAAGAAAAAAATTATTTAATGAAGATGTTGAAACTCAGTAAATTAAAAAAGAATTGAAGTCGTTTTCTTAGTGTCCTAATTTTTTAATCTCCGACTTAAGCTGGGGCATGTAACTGCCTTTATTTACGTAGGTTTTATACCGTCTTTTATGACTTTTCCGGACAACAATGCATATTTTAAGTGTTCTTTTTTAAATTATTAGTAAGGGAATAAAAAAAATACTAATTTTGCTTATAAGCTATAAAGAAATGAGCAAACAAACCAGAATAATAAAAATAACGGATAATAAACTCTATTATACTCCACAAGATTTTATTAATGTTTCGGATACAAATTTTTTAAGTTTTGCTTCTTTTAATGTCAGATTTGAAATATTTTGGCTTATTGAAATACTCAACTATAAAAAAGCTGAGAATATTTTAGTAGTTTCAGTAATTGACTATTCTCTGGAAGAAAAAAAACCTTTTTTTGAGCAAAAAGCAAAATCAAAAGTTTCAGGTTTTGAGTTTTGCAAATTAAAATGGCAAATGCTTGAGCCGGTTTTGTCATTTTATCAAAAAAATAAACTTGTTGATATTGTTGATGATATATACGAACCTGAAAAAGATGATAATGAAATAGATACACCTTTAACTGAAAATGATATTTTTAAACAACATACCCTCATTGACGATGATAATTTGCAAGAGATTAAACCTAAAATTGAACAAGTTAAAAAATACACAAAGCATTTTACATATTACTTTAAAGATGCAATTTTTAAATTAGGCTATGTTGAAATTTATAAGTTTTTCGATTTTGTGGTAGATAAAGTTGATTTTAAAATATATAATGATAATATTATTCCTGAATATGATTTTATTAAAAATTATTTCCCAAAAGTTTTTGAAAACAAAAAGCAATTTAACGTAAAGGCTATAATTGAAATTAAAGGAAATTATGTTGTTAAAGCTCGTGCATATTCAAAAGAAATAAGTTTAATTAATGATGAGTTAATTTCTTCCGTTAAGAAGTTAAGAACACTTGAACTTATGAAACTCAGTCAAACAGAAGATGTTGACAAAAGTTTATTTACAGCAGATGAAATTTGGGACGAAGCAACAGATGAAGGACAGGACGGAAATATTTTCAATCAGAATGAAGAAGATATTGTAAATATCCTTATGAATTTGCCCGATGTAAGAAACAAAAAACAACTTGAATATTTGGCAGGTTCAAAGCATAATGCAAAAGAAAAAATCCGTTTTACACTACGCCCACTTTTTGGCTTTATATTTTATATTGAAGGCGAAATAATGAACCACTATTGCTGGGAACTTCTTAACTCACATGCAACATATATTTGGTCTTTTGAAAAAGGTGAAAGAACTGATGTTCAGTTAAAAAGAATTGAAGAAATTGTAAATATTATAAGAGACACAGGCCGAAAAAAATACAAATCGGCATATTTGCGAAACGAAATGGATGCAGATATTTTTTTCAACACAATAAACCATAAACACGCAAAATCTGATTTTAAGGACAGTTTTGTTATGTGGAAACATAAATTTAAGGAATTATTGGTTTGATTTTAAAAACAATTTCCTAATTAAAATTTCAATACTATCTTTGCAGGCTTAATAATAACACATGCACATTTTGTATTTGTGTATGCAAAAAAATATAAATATGATAAAAGTAACATTCCCGGATAAAACCGTAAAAGAATTTCCTAAAGGAATTACAGGTTTAGAAATAGCAAAAGGAATTAGCAATCGTCTTGCTAAAGAGGCAGTTGCAGTTGGTGTTAATGGCGAAACTTATGATTTAACACGCCCAATTAATGAAGATGCTGATTTTGCAATATATAAATTTAATGACGAACAGGGCAAAGATGCTTTCTGGCACTCATCTGCACACCTTATGGCAGAAGCATTAGAAACATTATACCCAGGTATAAAACTTTGGGTTGGACCATCGGTAGATAATGGATTCTATTATGATGTTGATTTGCCAGAAGGACAAGTAATTTCAGAAAAAGATTTTCCAACTATTGAAAAGAAAATGCTTGAACTTGCTCAAAAAAAAAATGAATATGTCCGTAAAGATATGAGCAAAGATGAGGCTTTGAAATATTATACTGAAAAAGATGATGAGTATAAAATTGATTTAATAAGTGGACTAGAAGATGGAACAATAACTTTTTATAAACAAGGAAACTTTACAGATTTGTGTAGAGGACCACACTTGCCTAATACTGGTTACATAAAAGCAATGAAAATAATGAGCATTGCAGGAGCATATTGGAAAGGTGATGAAAAAAATAAACAATTAACCCGAGTTTACGGAGTAAGTTTCCCAAAGCAAAAATTATTAAGTGAATATCTTGTTTTACTTGAAGAAGCAAAAAAACGAGACCATAGAAAACTTGGAAAAGAACTTGAATTATTTACCTTTTCAAGCAGAGTAGGGCAGGGGCTTCCTCTTTGGTTGCCAAAAGGTGCAAAACTTAGAGAACGTTTAGAAAACTTTCTTAAAAAAGTTCAGACAGAATATGGCTACGAACCTGTAATTACACCACATATTGGGCAAAAAGAACTTTATGTAACTTCTGGACATTATGCAAAATATGGAGCAGATTCATTTCAACCAATAAAAACACCATCGGATGATGAAGAATTTCTATTGAAACCTATGAATTGTCCCCACCATTGCGAAATTTTTAAAGCAAAACCACATTCATATAAAGATTTACCTATAAGATATGCTGAATTTGGAACAGTTTATAGGTATGAACAAAGTGGTGAGTTACATGGACTTACACGTGTGAGAGGTTTTACTCAAGATGATGCACATATTTTTTGCAGACCAGACCAACTTAAAGAAGAATTTATTAAAGTTATTGATATTGTTCTTTATATTTTTAAAACTCTTGACTTTGAAAACTTTACAACTCAAATTTCATTAAGACATAAAACTGATAGAAGCAAATATATCGGTTCAGATGAAAATTGGGAAAAGGCAGAACAAGCTATCGTAGAATCCTGTGAAGAAAAAGGTTTAAACACTGTAATTGAATACGATGAGGCTGCATTTTATGGACCTAAGTTAGACTTTATGGTAAAAGATGCTTTAGGCAGAAGTTGGCAATTAGGAACAATTCAAGTAGATTATAATTTACCAGAGCGTTTTGAATTAGAATATACAGGAAGTGATAATGAAAAGCATCGTCCAGTAATGATTCACAGGGCACCATTTGGTTCAATGGAACGTTTTGTTGCAGTTTTAATTGAACATACAGCAGGGAAATTCCCTCTTTGGTTAACTTCAGAACAAGCTGTTATTCTACCAATTAGTGAAAGATTTAATGATTATGCAAATGATGTAATGAAGAGGCTTAATCTTTCAGATGTTCGTGTTACAGTTGATGACCGAAATGAAAAAATTGGTAAAAAGATAAGAGATAATGAGTTAAAGCGAATTCCTTACATGTTAATTGTTGGAGAAAAAGAAGTGGAAAATAAGCAGCTTTCCGTTAGAAAACAAGGCGAAGGAGATGTTGGAATAATGACAATTGAAGAATTCTCAAAATTTATTAATGATAGAGTTGCACAAGAATTAAAATAAATATTATCTTTGCAGACTGAATTTTTTAACTAATTAAAACAACAAAACAATCAGAAAAAGAAAAGTTTATAAAAAAAGAGAAGATAACTTAAAGTATAAGTTTAAAACTGGTAAATATATTAGAGCAAAAACCGTAAGATTGGTAGGTGAAAATATTGATACTGGGATATTCTCATTGGAGGAAGCTTTGAAAATTGCAGAAGAACAAGAAATGACACTTGTTGAGATTTCGCCAAATGCAAACCCTCCAGTTTGTAAAGTTATTGATTTCCAGAAGTTTATTTTTGAACAAAAAAAGAAACAAAAAGAACTGAAATCTAAACAACAAAAAGTTGTAATTAAAGAAATTCGTTTTGGTCCAAACATTGATGAACACGACTTTAATTTTAAACTAGACCATGCTAAAAAATTCTTAGAGGCTGGTGCTAAAGTTAAAGTATTTGTGTTTTTCCGTGGTAGAACAATTGTTTATAAAGACCAAGGAAAGATTAAGTTGCTAGAATTTGCTCAAGCACTTGAAGAGTTAGGAAAAGTTGAGCAAATGCCAAAATTAGAAGGCAAGAGAATGACCATGTTTCTTGCACCTTTAAAAAAATAGAACAAAGTGTTAAACTTGTATTTTTTGCAAGTTTTTATTATATATTTATTAATAATTTTAAAAGGAGAAAGTTATGCCTAAAATGAAAACCAAAGGCGGAGCGAAGAAAAGGTTCAGAATAACTGGGTCTGGAAAAATTAAACGTAAACATGCTTTCAAAAGTCATATTTTGACTAAGAAATCTAAAAAACGCAAAAGAAACTTAGGTTACGATGCAATCGTTCATAAAGCGGATGTGAAAAACGTAAAACTTCTTTTAGCAATGAAGTAAACTTCATTATTTTAGATTAAGCAAATTTTGGTTTAAAAACCCAGACGGTATGTTTTAAAGAGTCTTTTGTGACCACAACCGCTAAAACAAAAAAGTATTAACCTGAATAAAGGCTTTAAGAGTTAAAAATAACCGCCGATATTCAAAAAAATTAAAAAGTATGCCACGTTCAACCAACAAAGTTGCATCAAGAGCAAGAAGAAAAAAAGTCCTAAAACAAACAAAAGGTTACTTCGGAAGAAGAAAAAACGTTTGGACAGTTGCTAAGAATGCACACGAAAAAGCATTACAATATGCTTACAGAGACAGAAAAACTAAAAAAAGAAATTTTAGAGGTTTATGGATTCAACGTATTAATGCAGGAGTAAGACAATATGATATGTCATATTCTGAATTTATGGGGAAAGTTCATAAAAAAGGAATTGAACTTAACAGAAAAGTTCTTGCAGATTTAGCAATGAACCATCCAGAAGCTTTTAAAGCTGTTGTTGATGCTGTAAAATAGTTCAAAAAAGAACTTAAAGTTAAAGTCCGAATTTATTCGGACTTTTTTTG
>CAMZKL010000012.1 GCA_947311255.1 uncultured Chlorobiota bacterium
CTTGGACTTATGCAACATTGTGGTTTGCTGATGGTTACGCAATAAATGATGATGCAGTTGCACTTTATGAAATGGGACCTTCCGGATATGCTCTTGAAGGACAAGTTTCTGCATTTTATTACAACAATATTATTACATCTTCTCTAAGAATTGCGAAATTAAGTACTCCAGAAGATATAAATACACTTGTTAATGAAATGATAACGGCGGCAGTCAATGGAAGTTTCAACGTAGCAGTTGAAAATTTAAAAAATAACGGATTGGTAAAATTATTTCCAAATCCAGTTTCAGATATTGCAACAATTTCTCTTTCAAACAATGCAAATGATTCAGAAGTTTCAATATTTGATATAGCAGGAAAACTTGTTTATAATCTAAAAGTTAAAGCAGGACAAAATGCAATAATTAATACTTCAAATTTTGCATCAGGTTTATACACTGTAACGGTTCTTTCAAATAATACAATTTCTTCAACTAAAATGTCAGTTGTAAAATAATCCTTTTTTATGAAACCTTTGCCTTTAAGGTAAAGGTTTCATTTTTTTTTTATAGAGTTTAATTGTTATCATGTACGTTAATAAAAAATTGGTCATCATTTTTGTTTTAATTTCAAATTTAACTTTTGCACAAAAAGCATCTCAAACTGAGGTTTTTCAAATTGCAAAAACTTTCCTTTCTAATTCTCAACAAAACAATTTATTACTTGAAACGCCAAAAATAGAACCTGTTTTTTCTAAAAACAATAAAGATGTTTTATTTTATATTTTAAATTATGAGAAAGCATTTATAATAATAAGTGCAAACAAAAAAAACATTCCTATTAAAGCATTTTCATTTAAAAATAATTTTTACACAAATACTACTGCAGAAATAAATATGTCAGACATTCTTATTGCTGATTATGAAGAATTTAATAAATTTCTTACCATAAATAGTTTTGCAGCAAAAAGCAATGAAAACAAATGGAATAAAATACTTTTAAATAAGAACAAAAAAAGCACAAACGACCAAACTTTTGGGCCTTATTTATCTTCAGTTTTCGGGCAAACATGGTATTATGAGGGAGGAAATAAAATTTACACTACAAATTATTACACTCCAAATCATAATCCTGTAGGATGCGTAGCAATAACTTTTACAAAAGTGATGAGGTATTATGAGTGGCCAAGAAAAGGTGTAAGTTCTTATACATATTCAGATAATCAAGGAAGTACGCAAGGCAGATATTCCGCAAATTTTGGAGAAAAATATTATAACTGGGGGCTAATTTTAGATGAATACAAAGGAAACTCAACCAATGAAAATCAAAGGAAGGAGTTAGGAAAAATTGCATATCATGCTGCAGTTTCTGTTAATATGGATTTTGAATCATCTGGTTCAACCTCTAATATAAACCGCATTCCAAATGCAGCCAAAAATTATTTTAGATACATTGCAGAATATAAAGATAAGAACGAAAGCAATTTTTGGCAAGTATTAGATTCAAATATGCAACATGGCATACCTGCACAATTTGCTATTTATGCAACAAATGGGTGGGGGCATGCAGTAGTAGGAGATGGGATAAAATATGTAGGAGATGAAAAATACTATCATATAAACACCGGTTGGTGGGGAAATTATAACGGTTGGTATCAAATGCATTCAACATTTGGGATTGGAACAAGTCCAGCGTATAGTATTATGACAGGAGCAGTTTTAAATATGATTCCAGTTACCGAACTTGACAAAAAACCAAAATTTAATTATGAAGATAAAACTGCAGAATTAAAATGGTATTTTTCAAATAGAATTACTCCTGAGAAATATGAATTGCAATATAAAAAAGGTTCTAATGACTGGGAAACATTAACCGATACAATTACAATACCTACATTTGTTTTTCAGGCTGATGAAAATAACACATATACAATTAGAATAAGAGCAAAAGTAAATGGAGAATGGTATGATAACAGTTGGTCAAACACAGTAAAAATTAAGCCAAGTAATTTTAAGCCGAAAGGAAGCTCGGAATTAACTTTAAAACCCAATGTTACTAGTAATACTTTAATAATAACATACAACAACTTATCTAGTTCAACTATAAAAGTCTTTAACTTATCCGGAGAATTAGTTTTTGAAACTGATGATGTTTTAATAAATGAATATCAACTTGATGTTACAGCATTACATACAGGAATTTATATAATACAAGTTAGCAAAGATGGAGAAAAGAATGTTGCAAGATTTTTAAAATTATAAAAAATAAATTAAATGAATTTGAAAAAATATTGCATATTTATAAGTTTGTTTTTTTTAAGTTTAGGATTAAATGCTCAGATTGAAAAAAATGAAATTCTAAATGCATCAAAAAACTTTATATCAGAAAATAGTATATTTGAAGGTTATTCTGCCAAGTCAAATGTAATTGGTTTATATTCAGAAGAATATGTAGTCGCATATTTGGTTCCTCTTACTCCCGAAGGGTATATTATTTTTACCGCATCAAAAAATCTTTATCCTGTTTTTTCGTACTCCGAAAAAGGAAAATTTAATGTTCAAGAAGCAAAAACAAGTTTATTATTTCAAACATTTCTAAGCAATTTAAAAAATCAAGAAGAAATTGCAAAATCAAAAGACGGAGAATACAAAAATGTTATAAATAAAAACAGAAATGAGTGGAATAAACTTCTTTCAATAAACAAAAGAACTAATACTTTTGATTATCAATACGGAGCATATTTAATTGATATTTGGGGAGGTGTAAATTGCTGGGACAATGAAGGAAACCCTATTTATCCATCGAATTATTTTACTCCGAACCATTTTTCCCCCGGATGTGTAGCAATTTCTGCATCGCAAATTTTAAACTATTACAAATGGCCTCCTGTTGGAGTAGGAAGTCATACAGATAATGATAATTACGGAAGTTCGCAAGGCTCATATTATGCAAGATTTGGCTCAATGTTTTATGACTGGAAAAATATGCTCAATGATTATCAAGGAAGATTTTCAACAGACACAGAACAAAGGGCAATTGGCAGATTAATGTATCATGTTGCTGTTTCTGTTGATATGGATTTTGAAAATGAAGGCTCAACTTCTCATGCAAATAAAGTCCCAAATGCTTTTCAAAGTTATTTTAGAGCTACCGGGCATTATCAAACACGCACTTGGTATGAGTTCAGAAATCGTTTAAAAACAAATCTCGAAAATAAAATGCCTGTTGAATTCGGCATTAAAGCAGATAATGGTGATGAGCATGCCTGTGTTTGCGACGGTTACAGATATAATGAAGGTGATGCAGAAAATGACAAGTTTTATCATTTGGTTCTTGGATGGTGGAATTGGTATGGTGGAAATGCATGGTATAAAATTTTTGATGAATTTAATGCTGTTGGATATTCAATAATAACAGGAGGTGTATTTGATATTCTTCCAAAACCAATGATGAATAAAGTTGTCAGAACTTCAGATGACAAGCAATTTATTGTTAACTGGAAAGTAAGTAAAAAATTAAATTGGGAAGCATTTGAACTACAAGAAAGCTACAATAATGGAACTTGGGTAACAATTAATAATAATATTACAGATACTTTTTATTTGAAAACTGTTTCAACAAACGGTATTTATAAATACAGAGTTCAAGCAAAAGTGGGAGGAAGTTTTTATTCCGATAACTTCTCCAATATAGGAGTTGTTCAAGTAGGAGAAACAATTTTCTTGAATTTTGACGGAAACGATTCTTTTTTTGTGAACGACAGTTACGATAAACTTGATGTTTCTGATAATTGGACAATAGAATCATGGGTAAAAGTAGATTCATACAATGCAAACGATTGGTCAGTAATTATGGACAGAAGAAATGTTTTTTCTCTTTATCTGAATAATGATGCAGATGCTGATTTTTCACTAACTTTTGCTACAAGAGATGCAAGTGATAATATTTTAGCTTCATTAAATTCTGCAAATTCTTCCGTAAACTTAGAATTTAATAAATGGTTTCATGTTGCTGTATCTTGTGACGGTACAAATACACGGTTTTTTATTAACGGACAACTAATTGAAGAAAGTAATAATTCAGATTTTATTTTAACATCTTCAACAAATGCCCTTAACATTGGAGGAAGATGGTGGGGTTCATACTCAAGATATATTAACGGACAAATTGATGAAATAAAAATTTCTGATATAGCTCAATACAGCGAAGAATTTTGTCCCGATAGATTTGAACTCGCTGAAAATGACCTAAATACAAGACTCCTTTTAAACCTTCAATACGGAACAGGAACTTCATTATTCGAAGCATCAAGGAATTTTTTATACATAAATTTAAGAAATTCACCAAATACTCCAAATTGGCAAACAGAAACGACACCGGTTATTAACATACAACCAACAAGCAAGGCAGTATGTTCCGGAAACATAGATTTTGAAATAAATGCAACTAACACTGATTTTTACCAATGGCAAATAAATAACAGTTCTGGATTCGTTAATTTTACTGACAATGCAAATATTTCCGGCTCAAATTCAAATTTATTGACAATAAATAATGTATCATCATTTTCAGAAGACAATACTATAAGATGTATTTTGTCGAATAATACAGTCCCTCATACCTGTTCGCAAGATGCAGTATTTTCTGTTTACGGAAATTGTACTATTTGGAACGGAACATCATGGACGAACGGTTTCCCCAATGCCTCAAAATCTGCAATAATTGATGCAAATTATACAGCAAATAGTTTTTTAACAACAGATAATCTCACGATAAATGCTAATGACACTTTGTATATTAATGAAAATTATACTCTTAATGTTGTAGGAGATATAATAAATAACGGAACACTAATTTTAAAATCTGAAAATACAAATGAAATTCCAGGGACTTTTATCCACTCCGGTACCCTTATTAATTATGGTAATTTTATTGCACAAAAGAAATTTGAAACTCCAAATTCAGAAATAAACGAAAATATTTATCTTTTCTCTAATCCTGTAAGCTCTTCAAAGCAAATAGGAAATATTTTTAATAATTCTTCCGAAATATTTGAAAATAGTGGTAATATTTCAACTTGGAAAATCCTTTCTTCTGAAAATGATATTGAAAAAGACAAAGCATATATGTTGCAAACTAATGAAGATGATTTAGTTTCATTTAAAGGGATTTTTAATACAGGAACAAAAAACAATACATTAAAACAATTAGGAAATGATGATTTCTTTTTTTTCCTTTCAAATCCATATCCTTCATACATAAATTGGAATGCAGCACTAGGCTGGGATAAGCAAAATATTAATCCAAACATTTATACATACAATTTATTTAACAACGGAAACAGTTATAATTATTCTGTTTGGGATGGCACAATAGGTCTGCATTCAGCCAACGGATACATAACACCTATGGAAGCATATTTTGTTTTCATGTCAGACTATCGTGCTAGTATTCAGTCTGATAACTCTGTTCGAGTATCAACAGAAGATGTTAATATTTCAACAACTATTCCCGAAAATTTAATTAGGTTTAAGTTTGAAACAGAAGACGAAAACATTTATGATGAAAGTGTAATTTATTTTGGCGACACAGAAAATCTTTGTTTAAAACCAATGCCACTATCAGACAGTAAATTTTACACATTTCTACCGTCAAGCGGAAAAAAATATGCCATAAAAAGGTTCGTTAATCCTAACTTAGACACATTGGTTGCAGTAGGTTTTAAAACTTCACAAGGTGGGCAAATAAAATTTAAAGTTACTGAATTTACATTTGACGATTCAACACCCGTACAGCTAAAAGACTTGTGGACAGGGCAATACAAAACGTTGAAATTAGACTCAACATACACTTTTACTGCAAGCACTTCCGAACCGGATAATAGATTTAAACTATATTTCGGAGATTATGTTGTCTCTGTTAATGATTTAGAAAATGATAACACAGTAAAAGCTTGGTCGTCAGAAAATTCTATTTTCATAAGAAATAATTTAAATAAAAATATATCCTACAAGCTTTTTGATATCGCGGGAAAAATTATTTCAGAAGGCAAAACAGAAAGTCAATTAACAGTATTTCAAAGCAGAAATAAGGGAATAAATATTTTAAAACTCTATTTTAAAAACAAGACAAAAGTTTATAAATTAAACATATTCTAGCTTTTTTTAATAATTGAAGTGAAACACTATGGAAAAAATAATTAAATTTTTAATTGCAATTATTATTATCAGTATTTTTTACTTAAAAATAAGCTATTCTCAAAGTGTTGCAATAAACGATAACGGAGCAGCACCCAATTCAAATGCAATTCTTGATGTTGATATTTCATCAAACGATAAAGGAATTTTAATTCCTCGTTTAACAACAGCACAAAGAACAGGAACTTTTGACGACTCTTTCGGAGCAAGTGAAGACGGTCTTACTGTTTATGACACAGATACTAAGTGTTATTGGGTTTTAGATGGTACAGCATGGTCAAGATTTTCTATGGGAGGCAATAGTTGGTTTCTTGCAGGAAACAGCAGTACAAACCCTGCCAATAATTTTATTGGAACAACCGATGCACAAGATTTGGTTTTCAGAACAAATAACATAGAAAGAGCAAGAATTGAATCCTCTGGAAATTTTGGAATCGGAACATCTAATCCCCATGCAAAACTTCACGTACTTTTATCCGGCTCGGCAATGGGGCAATATCCGGGTACGGTTGCAACTTTTCAACAAAATAATGCAACTGTGGATTGGAGCAGAATTTCAATAATAGGAGGAAGTGCAGGTGCAAGTTTAATTGATTTCGGCGATGCCGACAAACAAGACCCGGGGTCTATAAAATTTGACCATACTGATAATTATTTTGCTTTTTTTACGAATAATACCGATGAAAGAATGCGAATAACATCTTCCGGTAATGTCGGAATTATGGTTACAGACCCCGATGAAACTCTTGAAGTTAACGGTTCAATTAAAATGACTGACGGAAACGAAGGAGTAAATAAAATAATGGTTTCAGATGCAAACGGAAAAGCAAGTTGGAGTAACGAAACCGATGGTGTAAAAACAAGAGTTATCAGACAAATAAATGGAGGAACTAGCACAGAAGTTGTTTTATGGTCGCATCCGGAAGGAATAGAAGTTAGGTTTGATGCAAATTCTGAAACTGTAACAGTCGAAAATAAAACAGGGGATACAGTAGATGATTGGAATGTTGTTATATATGGAGGAGCAATTGGTTATAATAGTATTAAAGCTACAAATTATAAAAATAGAAACATTGTTGATGGAGCAGCAAATGATAATATTTCATTTGATTTAGGGTCAGAAACAGGAGGATGGTTTAATATAATTGCTGCTGATCAAACTGATGAAAAGGATGGATTTATTATTCACATTGTTTATTATAGTGATGACTTAAACGGAACAGTCCAATACTGGGATAACTAAAAATAAAACACTAAAATTAATTACAGACATCTTTCAGATGTTTTTAAAAAAACAAAAATGCAAGAACAAAATTGGAATATAATAACAAAGCACCTTTCAAAAGAAAGTTCAGAAGAAGAAAACAATGCATTGTTTGCAGCCATTGAAAAAGATAAAAAATTAAAGGCAGAGTTTGAAGAAATAAAAACACTTTGGAACTCATTAAGTTTACCCAAAGAAACATTTAATAAAGAAAGAATTTTAAAATTAATAAGTACTAAAACAGGCAAACACAAAAAACAAAGAAGTATAATACAAAAAACTTTAAAATATGCTGCTGTTTTTGTTGGGTTATTGATGATTACAACCTATGTTTATATGGATTTAACAAGTATTAAAACTCTTACAAACAATACAGATAAAATTCAAGAAATAAAACTCCCAGATAATTCAATAATAATCCTAAATGCAAATGCAAAAATTGAATATAATAATTCAATATTAAAAACATTTAACCGTGAAGTTAATATTGATGGCGAAGCATTTTTTAAAATTACAAAATCAAAAAACAAGAAATTTACAGTTCACACTTCCGATTTTGATATAAATGTACTCGGAACAGAATTTAATGTTAGAACATACAAAAAAAATCAATCAGTTGTATTAACCGAAGGGAAAGTTCTGCTAAATAGTTTTAAAAACCCAAATGCAGAAATGACAATGAAGCCCGGCGAAATTGTAAAATTCAACAAAGAAAAGAATATCTTTATTTCGCAAAAAATAAATCCAAAAATATACACATCCTGGCTAAACAAAAAATTAGAGTTCGATAATTTTTCATTAAAAGAATTATCGGAATTAATAAAACTAAGATACAATAAAGACCTAATTATAACAAACAAAGAAATAGCCAACAAAAAAATTAGCGGAACAGCACCTGCCGATGATTTAAACCTTTTGCTTAAAGCACTTGAAACAATACTGAAAACAGAAATACAACATAAAGAAAATCAATTACTAATTAACTAAATTTCAAGCACATGAGAAGAGTTATAATATTAACTGCCTTGTTGTTTATTGTAAGTACCGGCTTTTCAAACAGCCAAACTAAAAACAAACAAAAAGGACAAGTTCAGTTTTCTGAATTAATAAAGAAAATTGAAAAGAAATTTGATGTTTCAATAACTTATGAAACTGAAATAGCATTTAAAATGACAAAAAAACAAGCAGCAAAAGTCATAAAAATGAAAACAGTTGAAAAAGCATTATATGAAACAATAAAATCTAAAAACATTTCTTTTAAAAAGATTAGAAATGATTATTTTGTTCTCTCAAAAATCGAAAATGAAATAATAAAAGATTCTGAGAATATTAGAATAAAAGAAGTAAAAGAAAGAACAATCTCTGGAATAGTAACAGATAAATATGGTGCTGCTATTCCTGGAGTAACAATTCTTTTAAAAAACACATCTTTTGCAACAATGACGGATTTTGATGGAAAATTTTCTCTAACAATACCCGACAATAATAAAGGTGTTTTAGTATTTTCCTATATCGGTTATGAAACTCAAAACATAACAATATCCGAAGCAAATAATTATAATGTTATACTAAAAGAGGACGAATTTGGTTTGGAAGAAGTTATTATTTCTGGTGTAGCTGGTAACACATTAAAAAAGAAACTTACAGTAACAGTCGAAAAAGTTGGAGGTTCCGAACTGCAAAAAGCCCCAGCATCTTCATCTGCATCAATGTTGCAAGGAAAACTTGCAGGTGTTAATATTAAAAGTGCATATGGCAGTCCGGGAAGCGGAGCAACAATTAAAATGAGAGGTGCAACATCTTTAACAGGAAACAGTAACCCTTTAATTATTGTTGACGGAATTATGGTAAATACAAACCTTGCCGATATAAACGTTGATGATATTGAAAATGTTGAGGTTGTTAAGGGTGCTGCCGCTGCTGCTCTGTACGGCTCTAAAGCTGCAAACGGAGTTGTTGTAGTTTCAACAAAAAGAGGAAACAACATTAAAAACAAATTTCAAATTAAAGTAAGAAACGAATATGGCATTTCAAATATACAAAAAACTCTCGAATTAGCAACCCACCACCCATATCAATTAGCAACCGATAACGATGACTTCCCTTATACAAAATATGAAGGAGTAGTTTATGATGATGACGGCGAAGTTATTTCAAATGCTCCTATCCCCACAGACTCTTCTTATGCTGATCAGCCCTATGCTGTTGTAAGAGATTTACAAAATGAGTTTTTTAAAAAAGGAAGATTTTACACTAACTTTATTAGTATGGCAAATAAAAGTGAAAAATCAAATATTTATTTGTCATTTGAAAACAATAAAAACACAGGGATAATTTTTTCTACCGATGGCTACACAAGACAAAACTTAAGATTTAATGCAGATACTAAATTGAACGACTATATTACAATTTCAAGCTCAAATTTATTTATGAATGCATTTACAGATAAAGCTGCTGGAAGTACATTTGGTGCAATTCTTTTTTTAAGCCCCGATTTAGACTTGCATTCCGATAATATTGACGGAACTCCATATAGAGTTAATCCCGCAAATAAATTTTCTAATTATCAAAACCCTTTGTACCCTTTATACCACTTAGAAATGAACTCTAAAAGAAACGCATTTATGAGTAACATCAGTACAAAAATTACATTAACTGACTGGTTAAATTTTGATGCAAAATACACTCTTGAAAGAATAAATACAAAATCGCATACTTACAACAAGAAAGGATATTTATACGGAGATTTTGAAACAGGAAAAATTTCAAAATCAAGTTATATGAGTAATACTGGAAATTATCAAATAACTGCAAATTTTAATAAAAATATTAATGACTTTACTTTAAAATCAAAAATAAGTTATTTGTCAGAAAACAAGGAATGGGAAGGACTTTCTGCAACAGGAGAAGGTTTTATTATAACCAATGTCCCTCAAATAGATTATACTCCTGACACTCTTATAACAGGAGCTTCAAACGAAGGCTCAATAAGAGCTCAAAATGTTTTTGGTATACTAGATTTTGATTATAAAAGCAAATATCTTGTTTCCGGATTATTACGAAGAGACGGATCAAGTTTATTTGGAGAAAATGAAAGATGGCATACGTATTATAGAATTGCAGGAGCATATAGAATAACAGAAGACCTTACAATCCCAGGAGTTCAAGAATTGAAAATAAGAGCCGCAATTGGAACATCTGGTCTTAGACCACATTTTTCAGATCAATACGAAATTATAACTCTTGACGGAGGAAATCCATATCGTTATCAAAAAGGAAATAAAAACTTGAAACCTTCAAAATCAAAAGAAATTGAATATGCTTTAGATATGCAATTTTTAAATGTTTTTAATTTTGTTGCCTCTTATTCCGAAACAACAACTTCTGATGCAATATTAAGAATTCCTCTAGCTTCGCAAGCAGGAGGATATGCATCTCAAATAGGAAATGCTGGAACATTGTTTTCAAATGCTTTAGAATTGTCTCTAAATGTAAAAGCAGTTAATAAAAAAGACTTTGATTTATCCTTAGGTTTAAATTATGACAGAGTAAGACAAAAAGTAATACAATTAGATATTAATAAATTCTTTACAGGACCTAGGCCAGAATATCCTTTCCTTATTGAAGACGGACAAAACTTTGGTGTTATTATTGGAAAAAAATGGTTAACTTCATTAGACGAAATGAAAAATCAATTGCCAGACGGTATGACAATAGAAGATTATTCAATAAATAGCGATGGTTATGTTATAACAGCAGGAACAGAAGGTAGTACATTAGAAACTCCTGTTGCTTTAGATGAAGATAATGATGGAAACCCGGATAAAGTTGTAATCGCAGATTGCAATACAGATTTTAATTTGAATTTTAATACAACACTCTCATATAAAGGTTTAACAATGTATATGCTATGGGGAATTAAACAAGGAGGAGACGTATATAACAAAACAAAACAAAGATTGTTTTTTGAGAACAGAGCAAAAGAAATAGACCAATACGGAAAAGCTGAAAATGAAAAAAAATCAACAGAATATTATCAGAAGTTATACGATGCAAATCAAATTAATTCCCATTTTGTTGAAGACGGCTCATTTATTAAGTTAAGAGAATTTTCTCTTGCCTATACTTTTAGTTTTGATAAAAAAACAAAAATTTCAAATATATTAAAATCTGTAAAAGTGGGTGTAGTTGGAAGAAATTTACTTACAATATCCAAATACACAGGATATGATCCGGAAGTGGGAACAAGCAATGCCGCAAATTTTTCCTATGATAATTTTGGTTATCCAAATTTCAGAACAATAACAGGTTCAATTGAATTTACATTTTAATAACTTTTTAAAATTAATATAATGAAAACAAGATATATATACATATTATTAATAATATTTCTAGTTACAAGCTGTAAAAAAGATTTTTTAGAAGTTAAAAATATGAACGATGCAGATCTCGAAAGAGCATGGTCAAATCCCGAAGACGTTAAAGCTATTGCGTCAGGGATGTTTTTTAATTGGCATAAAACACAATATTGGGCATACTCTTTTTCTCCAATAATGGCTATGTGGACTATGGCTGATCAAGGAACTGCCTCATGGGGAAATGGTGCTATGCAAGATTTATCTTCTGAACCAAGAGCTGAATTTGTAAATACACAAGACTATAGCCACATAAGAATAATAAAAAGATATTATGAACGCCTATATGGAAACATAAACACAGCAAACGATATTATAAATGTAATAAAAAATGGTATGCAACTTGGAGAAATAGATGAAGACGGAATTGGCGAAGACACTGAAATGATTAAAGCCTTTGCATATTTTAATCAAGGAATTTCATTAGGCTATTTAGCACTAGTTTTTGACAAAGCATACGTAATTAAAGAAAGCTCGCCTGATGAAAATATTTTAACTCCATACCCATACAAAGATGTTGCAGACTCCGCAATAATTTCTTTAGAAAAATGTATTGAAATCTCTGATGCAAACGATTTTTCTCTTCCAGAACCTTGGATCAATGGATCTTCATATTCAAACATTGAGTTGTCGCAATTAGCACACTCTTTTATTGCAAGAATTTTAGTAGGCAACCCAAGAAATATTGCAGATAATAATGAAGTTGACTGGAATAAAGTTTATACTCATGCAAACAAAGGAATACAAAGAGATTTAGCACCATATATGGATAATATTGTTTGGAAAAATCTTATGCTAAATTATACTTTTAATAATACAACATTAGATTGGTGTGGAGTAGATTCAAGAATTATTAATATGATGGATAGTAACTATCCCGCTGTTTATCCAGATTTAAGCACCGAACCTAAACCAGACCCCGCTGTGTCAGATGATCATAGGCTAGATACTGATTTTAGATACGATGCAACATGTCCATTAAAAGCAGACAGAGGATATTACCATTTCTTTGATTACGAATATAAAAGATATAGTAGTTATACGATTAATAATCCTGCAAATGTTGTTGATTTTTATGTAACAGAAAACGATTTAATAAAAGCAGAAGCAATGTTTCATAATGGAAACAAATCCGGAGCAATAGATATTATTAATAATGGAACCAGAGTTACAAGAGGACAACTCCCCCCGCTAGACTATAGTATCTCAGACGAGGATTTTCTTAAAGCTTTGTTTTATGAAAGAGATATAGAACTTATGATGACTGGTTTCGGAACTCCGTTTTTTGATATGAGAAGAAGAGATATGTTGCAAAAAGGAACTATGCTACATTTTCCAATTCCCGCAAAAGAACTGGATGTTATGGCTATGCCTCTATACACTTTTGGAGGAGTCGCAAATGCCGATGGTATTAACACCTCAAACGGAGGCTGGAAATAACTGTAAAATATTGACCTGTCAGTGTCTTCAAAACCTGGCAGCGTCTTTTCTTAATTCACATAGCATACATTCTTACTAGATTTTTTAAAATTCAATTTTTTATAATGAAAAACTTAAAAATATTAGCCTTATTGCTGATTTTTATTTCCGCAACATACACAAGTAATGCCTGCACAACCGCAGTTATCTCAGGCAAATACACAAAAGATGGCAAACCAATGCTGTGGAAAAATAGAGATACTTGGGCAATTAATAATATCATTCGATATTTTGAAGATGGAAAATATAATTATACAGGTCTTGTAAATTCAAAAGACTTAAAAGGCAAAAGTGTTTGGATTGGTGTAAACAGTGTTGGCTTTGGTATTATGAACTCAGCATCTTACAATTTAAACATTGGAGATGGAATTGAGCAAACAGGTTATGAGGGCAGAATTATGAAACAAGCACTCCAACAATGTAAAACTCTTGCAGATTTTGAAGCAATATTAGATAGTCTTGGTGTGCCATCAAGATTAGAAGCCAACTTTGGAGTAATTGATGCACAAGGTGGAGCAGCATATTACGAATTAGGAAATAAAGGCTATGTAAAATTTGATGCAAACGACCCAAAAGTTGCACCTTTTGGCTATATTGTTCGTGCAAATTACTCATACACAGGAAGTTTTGGTAAAGAAAGTAGTGGCTACATAAGACATAACACAGTTACTGACATGTTTTATAATGCAGTTTCAACCAACACTATGAATGCTCAGTTTATACAACAAAAAGTTGCAAGAACTTTATACCATTCATTAATAAAAGAAGATTTATTTGAAAAATATGGAAATCGACCTGAAAATACACCAGCCTTTGCCCATTTTGGAGATTACATTCCTCGTACAGGTTCATCATCATCAGTTGTTGTGCAAGGAGTTATGAAAGATGAAAATCCTGAGCATGCAATGTTGTGGGCTACTGTTGGCTTTCCGCTATGTTCAATTGATATTCCGCTATGGGTAAAAGCAAAAGATAATTTTCCAAATATTTTAAAATACAATAAGGATTTAAAAGACTCGCCAGTCTGTAATGCTGCATTAACTCTTAAAAAACAATGCTTCCCAATTCGTTGGGGAAAATTTGAACGGAAATACATAAATAT
Organism: uncultured Chlorobiota bacterium; assembly: GCA_947311255.1. Lineage (GTDB taxonomy): Bacteria > Bacteroidota > Bacteroidia > Bacteroidales > JAADGE01 > JAADGE01. Next base: position 14,438 of record CAMZKL010000012.1, read on the forward strand.
TAATGCTTTACACAATTCTGACAACACTGGAATTGTTCAAAAAATAAAACCTTACGAAGATAAAATTTTTAGCAGTACTTATAATAAAATTGATGAGTGGTATGAAAATGACAAACTTTCAAAATCAAAAATTGAAGAATATAATGAATGGTTAAATTCGTATATTAAAGATATGTTTAAAAAAGAATTTAACTTGAAGCTATAAACAAATTAAAAAATAAAAAAATGAAAAAATTTACACTATTTTTAACAGCTTTTTTGCTTACATTTACAATGATGCAAGCACAAAATTTTAAAGTTCTGCTTGTAGATGACGATAATAACGGCTCGTCGGAAACTTCAACAATTGAAACAGCTCTGACTAACTCGGGTTACACGTGGGCAAAAGCAAGTTCATCAACTCCAACTTTTGCAGATATGGAACAATATGATATTGTTTTATGGTACACGGGAAATGATGGAACAACACATCTTTGGAAAACCGACGCAGATGAAAATTCTGTTTATAACGATGACTTAATGCAATTTGCTAATAACGGAGGAATTGTTTGGGTTGACGGACTTGATTTTTTCTACAATATAGTTGGTACTGCACCGGATAATTTTCCCGCAGGAACATTTATAAACGACACACTCGGGGTTACTGATTATTTATCACAATCTCATACTTCTGATGACGGTAATCAAGGAGTTCCCCAATACGATAAAGCAACATCAAATTCAATTACATCTATAAATCCGATAAATTGGGAATATTCAACACTTTGGCTTGCCGACGGACTTGCAATATCTTCAAATGCTCATCCATTATACGAAATGATGGGAGGAGCTTATCCTCTTGCAGGACAAATTACTGCTCTTTATAATCAAGTTGGAACTTCAACTTACATTACATCGGGTTTTCGTATTGCAAAAATGTACGACCAAACAATGAAAAATAATCTATTATCTCAA
>CAMZKL010000013.1 GCA_947311255.1 uncultured Chlorobiota bacterium
ATGGCTGATGGAATTTATAACTATCTATACAGTAATAAATATGGCATAGAATATATAACGAAGAAACCACCACCACTACCAAAAAGTCAGTTGGAATTAATTTTTGAATAATTTTGAGGAAACTCAAGATTTTTTTTATATTTGTATTGAAAGATTTCATAAAATTAAAAATTAATAAACATGAAAAAAATTTTATTCATTACATTATTATCATTTCTATTTTCTGGAATATATGCCCAAGAAGATGGAGGAAAGAAAAAAGAAAAAGTAAAAAAAGGATTTAGCATGGGTGGAGTTCCTGTTGTTGCTTATGATGAAGATACTGGTTTTAAATACGGAGGCTTAGTAAACCTTTATCATTATGGTGATGGAACTAACTATCCAAACTACAATCATTCATTATATTTAGAGTGGTCAAGAACTACTAAAGGTAGTGGCATTAACAGACTTACGTATGACGGTTTAACCCTAATACCTAAAACCCGAGTAACATTAGACCTTGCATATTTAACCGAGCAAGCTCTTAATTTCTATGGTTTTAATGGTTATAGTGCATATTATAATCCAAATTATGAAACATCAAATTCGCCTGATTATATTTCGAGAATGTATTACAGGCATTCAAGAAAATTATTTCTTACAACACTTGATTTTCAAAGAAATACAAATATAAAAGGATTAAGAATACTTGCAGGAATTGCTCATTATCGTGCAAATATTGGAACTGTTGATATTGCAAAATTAAATGAAGGACAAGATGCAGACAAAATTTTACCAGATACAGCTTTACTTTATGATAAATTTGTCACTTGGGGTATTATTCCTTCTAACGAAGCTACTGGAGGAAATGTAACTTATTTTAAATTTGGCGGAGTTTATGATACTAGGGATAATGAAGCAAATCCAAATAAAGGCTTGTGGTCTGAAGCATTAATATTAACTGCACCAGGTTCTTTAGGAGGTTACACAAAGTTGTTACTAACTCACAGACAGTATTTTACATTGCTTCCTGATAGATTAAGTTTTGCATACAGATTAAGTTATCAAACAACAATTGCTGGACAGACTCCATTTTATATGTTGCCTTATTCAATTGATTCAAAAGCTACAAAAGATGGACTTGGGGGTGCTAAAAGTTTAAGAGGTATTTTAAGAAACAGAGTAGTTGGAGAAGGTGTTGCATTCGGTAATTTTGAACTTCGTTCTAAATTCTTTAAAACTGTAATTTTAAAACAAAATTTCTATCTAGGTTTAAATGCTTTTGCTGATATGGGAATTGTTACAAAACCGTATGCCAATTTTGATTTATTGCCAAGTTCAGAAGCATATAATTTATTAAATTACCAAAAAGAAACATTACATATTAGTTATGGTGCAGGAATACGCTTTGTTATAAATAGCAACTTCATTATTGCAGTTGATTATGGGTTAGCAGCAAAAAAAGAAGATGGCACAAAAGGAATGTATATAGGCTTAAATTACTTGTTTTAACAAATAAGGATTCAATGCCGTTTAGTTAAGAATATTGTTTAAATGTTTATATACAATGTTATAATTGCAAAAAGCATTTTAATTTTTCATTTTTTTAGCACCAACGGTGTGATTATTTATTTGCAAGTTGGTTCTACATGCTTGGCTTAATTCCTATAGTTGTAGGAGGTTTCTTAAATATAATTTTAGTTATATTTTTTACAGCATCAACAATTGCTTTATGGAATAAAAAACTTAGTAATCCTTAAATTCGCAAGTTAGGGTTACACTGTACTAATTTATAGACAGTTATATATTAATTGTATTCACTTTTATTTGAAGAAAGAAACCTTTGACTATCAGTCCTTTTAATATAAACTTGCGTATATAAGGCTAATCATAATTTAAGTTAAATAAAAAATAAACATATTCATATATATGTTGAAAAATATGTTTTATCTAAAAAAAAATCAATTAAATTAGCAGAAATTTTAACAAATATTAAAAATAAATATACTATGAGTAAAGTTACAGTTATTGGAGCAGGAAATGTTGGAGCAACAGTTGCATATTCAGTTGCAACTAAAGACATTGTAAAAGAAGTTGTTTTATTAGACATTAAAGAAGGTCTTGCAGAAGGAAAATCTTTAGATATGTGGCAAACATCTGCTATTGAAGGTTTTAACACACGTATTATTGGTTCAACAAATGATTATACAAAAACTGCAGGTTCAGATGTTATCGTTATCACTTCAGGCTTACCACGTAAACCAGGCATGTCACGAGATGATTTAATTTCTACAAATGCAAAAATTGTAAATGAAGTAACAGCTAAAGCAATTGAGCAATCACCAGATGCTATTGTTATTATTGTTTCAAATCCTTTAGACGTAATGACTTATGTTGCATATAAAACTGCAAAAACTGCTAAAAATAAGGTTTTTGGAATGGCAGGAATTCTTGATACTGCAAGGTATAGAGCATTTTTAGCTGATGAAATGGGAACATCACCAAAAGATATTCAAGCATTATTAATGGGAGGACATGGCGATACTATGGTTCCACTTCCTCGTTACACAAAAGTAAATGGAATACCTATTACACAATATATTAAACCTGAAAGATTAGACGAAATTGTTGCAAGAACTAAAAAAGGAGGAGGCGAACTTGTAGGTTTAATGGGAACATCTGCTTGGTATGCACCAGGAACTGCTGCAGCTCAAATGGTTGAAGCAATAATTAAAGATGAACATAGAACTTTCCCTGTTTGTGCATATCTTGATGGAGAATACGGACTTAAAGATATTTACCTAGGAGTACCTGTTGTACTTGGTAAAAACGGTATTGAAAAAATAATTGAACTTGATCTTAACGAACAAGAAAACAAAGATTTAAAAACTTCGGCTGATGCTGTAAAAAGTGTAATGGATATTTTTGATGGTATGAATATTTTATAAAATTGTTTTTAATTTGTTTGTTTATTATTCCTGAAGAAGTTCTCTTTTTCAGGAATTTTTTTTATTTGCAATATGGTAATCAATAAAGAATATTGGGAAAATTTATATAAAAATAACACATTAGGGTGGGATATAGGTTATATAAGCCCACCATTAAAAGAATATTTTGATCAATTAAAAAACAAAAAAATTAATATTTTAATTCCTGGAGCAGGAAATGGTTATGAGGCAAATTATCTTATAAATAAAGGCTTTAAGAATACTTATTATCTTGATTACTCAAAAGGTGCAATTAAGAATTTTAAGAAAATAAATCCGAACTTCCCAAAAGAAAATATCATAAATGAAGATTTCTTTAAACACAATAAAAAATATGATTTAATTATTGAATTAGCTTTTTTTACATCTATTGAACCCGAAAATAGAGATAAACTTGCTAAAAAAATGTATAATTTATTAAATTTAGGAGGAAAATATGTTGGACTTTTTTTTAATCATGAATTTAAACTTAACAAACCTCCTTATGGTGCAATGAAAGAAACATATATTGAATTAATGGAAAAACTTTTTTCGGTAAAAACTATGGAACTTGCATATAATTCTATTAAACCTAGAAAGGGTAGAGAATTATTCTTTATTTTTGAGAAGATTATTGGACGCTGATTTATTATGATTGTTATGATTACCCCCGACTTTAGTCGGGGGAATAATAATTGAAGTTTTAACTGCTGGAAGCACTGTGTTAATTGATAACTTCGGTTTGAATCCTGCGGAATATTAAGTTTTTATTGACACATTAATCAATGTTCCCTTCAAAAACAAAAGCTGTTGGGCCTTCAAGCCAAATATTTGTAAATATGTTATTAGTAAATTCAAAACTAACTTTTAAAGTTCCCCCTCTTGCTTTAATGACATATTCACCAGAAGTATCATTATTTATATTTGCAAAACATAGTGCAGCAGCAACAGAGCCGGTTCCACAAGCAAGAGTTTCATTTTCTACACCTCGCTCGAAAGTTCTAATACTAATTGTATTTTTATCTTCAATTTTAACAAAATTTACATTAATTCCTTCTTCTTTATATGTTGGAGAGTTTCTTATCTTTTTTCCTTCAGAATAAACATCTATATTTTTTATATTATCTTCAAACCTAATATAATGTGGTGAACCTGTGTATGATGTATAGCCGTTTTTAAGTTTAATAAGTTCATTAACATCACTCATTTTAAGTTTCACAATATTATTCTCATCAATAAATGCCTCATGCACTCCGTCTGAGGCAATAAATTTTGTGTAACTATTAATTATACCAAGTTTTTTTGCAAAAGCAACAATACATCTTCCTCCATTTCCGCACATTGTTCCACCACTTCCATCAGAATTATAATATTCCATCTCAAAATCAAATTTTTTATGATGTTTTAAAACCATTAAACCATCAGCTCCAATTCCAAAATTTCTATGGCAAAATTTCTGAATTTTATAATCTGACAAATTATTTAGTTCTCCAGAAATGTTGTCAATTAAAATAAAATCATTTCCTGCACCGTGGTATTTATAGAAATTTATCATATTTTTTTTATATCAAGATAATAAAAAAACAAATATTGCGAGTTAAAATTTAACTCGCAATATAAATCTATAATTGAGTTCACTCCTAAAAGTATAAAAAAACGTTAAATGACCTATTTAGTGTCGGTGTGAATTTGTTAATTAGTTGATTATAAGACAATAATATTACTGCCATTTTGCAAAAATATTCACACCGGCACTTTTTGGAGTGGACTCATCTTTGAATTTTCTGAAATTTCCTTATGCCTTGCATAATAATGTGGATTATTATTCTTTCTCTCCATAAGCTAAAAAAACAGGAAACTTTTTCCCATCTTTATCTATTTCAAATATTGTTTTAATGCTTGTGTTTTTGAAATTTGCTTGTTTTAACCAATTTAAAAACTGTTTTTTGTCAAAACCAAAATGATATACCCCTTCTAAATTTTCTTTGCTATGAAATGTTCCATCTTCTGTCTCTAAATCAGCAATACAAATTCTCCCATTTATTTTTAAACTATCGTAAACTTGTTTAATGAAATTTTCAGGTCTTACAAAATGGTGAAAAGTCATATTAGAGATTACTAAATTATAATTCTCTTTATGTAAAGTTTCTTCATTAGCATCAAAATATTGTAAATTAATATTGTTTATATGGGAGTTTGCTATTTTTTCTTTCAAAACATCTAACATCCCTTGCGAATTATCAATACCTGTTATGTGTTTAACTTTGTCAACAAAATTTAAAAGTAATAACCCTGTTCCTGCTCCAATATCTAAAACTTTCATATCTTTTGTCAAAGAAACTTTCTTTTTAATTTCATCAAAAGTATTTTTTGCCATTAAAATTCTTCGAGACTTTGCATCCCATTGTTTTGCCACTTTGTCAAATCTGCTCATTTTTTTAATTTTATTTTATTTGTAAAAATAAGCATTTTAAATATAAAAAAGGAGTGTTTAAAAAATAATATTTCCCAAAAAAAACTGTTGTATAATAAAATTGCAACTGTTTTAATTTTTGTAATCTAATTGATTAGTATTAATCATCAAATAATTTTTAAAATAAAATTTAAATGTTAAGATATTTTTTAACGGGAATAATTATTATAGGGATTAATATAATCTCTTTTTCTCAAAAGTACACGATTTCGGGCTATATTGAGAATGTTGAATCAGGTGAAAAGTTGACTGGTGCAGCTGTTTATCTTGAAGGAGATGCAAGTTTGGGCGTAATTTCAAATACCTACGGATTTTATAGTCTGACAATTAATTCTGGAAAAATTAAACTTACGGCCTCATACATAGGTTTTGCTTCGCAAACTATTGAGTTTGATATGACAAAGGACATACGTTTTAATTTCTCATTGATTCCGGCAAATGAAATTGAAGAAGTTGAAATTGTAGGACAAAAGTCTGAAGCTGAAAAAACTGAAATGGGAAAAATAAATGTTTCGGTTAAAACTATTCAAAAAATACCAGCATTATTGGGAGAAGTTGATGTTTTAAAAGCCATTCAACTATTGCCTGGGATTCAATCAGGTACAGAAGGAACAAGTGGTTTTTATGTAAGAGGAGGAGGACCTGACCAAAATCTTATTTTAATTGATGGTGTACCTGTTTATAATGCAAATCATTTATTTGGTTTTTTTTCTGTTTTTAATGCTGATGCAATTAGTGATGTAAGTATCATAAAAGGTGGCTTTCCTGCACGTTACGGAGGTAGGTTGTCGTCAGTTCTAGATATTCGTATGAAGGAAGGGAATATGAAAAAATTTAAAGGCTCAGCAACAGTCGGTCTTATTTCTTCAAAATTTATGTTTGAAGGACCTATAATTAAAGATAAAACATCTTTTTTAATTTCTGCAAGAAGAACATATATAGATGTTCTTTCGTGGCCTATTCAGGCATACATTATGAAAAGGGAGAATATGGGAATGAAATCAAAAAGCGGTTATTTCTTTTGGGATATTAATGCAAAAGTTAATCATAAGTTTTCTGATAAGGATAGGATTTATTTGAGTGTTTATACTGGAAAGGATAAAGCATATTCAAACATTGAAAATACTTGGCAAGGTAGCAAAGATGAAATGAACAGTAAATTATACTGGGGAAACGTTACATCTGCTTTCAGATGGAACAGAATACTTGGAAATAAACTTTTTGCAAATACTACAATAACGTACAGCAGGTATAGATTTGGTATTAAATTGCAAGAAAAATATTCAAATTCAGATGGAAGTAATTCAGAAGAATATGCCTTTGCATATACTTCCGGAATTCAAGATTATGCTGCAAAGATTGATTTTGATTATAACCCTACACCAAGACATAATATAAAATTTGGAGTAAATTATATTTATCATGTTTTCAGACCTGGAGTTCAAGCCATAAGAATTGAAGAAAGTTCTTCTTCTGGTATTGATACTACTTTTGGAGATTCAGATATTTATGCAAATGAGTTCTCTGGCTTTGCGGAAGATGAGATTAGTATTTTTAAAGGTTTAAAAGCAAATATAGGTATTCATGTTTCCGGATTTTATGTAAATAATACTTTTTATAAATCTATTCAACCGCGAATTACTGCAAGATATTTGATAACACCAAATTGGTCTGTAAAAGCTGCATATACCCAAATGGCACAGTATTTACATTTGCTCACAAACACATCAATAGGAATGCCAACCGACTTATGGTTGCCTGTTACAAATAATATTAAACCGCAATATTCTGAGCAATATGCTTTCGGTTCGACATATTCAATACAGGGATTTGATTTCAGTATTGAAACATATTATAAAACGATGAACAATTTGATTGAATATAAAGAAGGGGCTAGTTTTTTTGGAGGTTTTGAAGATGAAAGCGGGAAAAAATCTTGGGAAAATAAAGTTGAAACTGACGGAAAAGGAACTTCATACGGTATTGAATTTTTAGTAAAGAAAAATTTCGGAAAAACAACAGGTTGGATAGGCTATACACTTTCTAAAACAGACAGGCAATTTTCTAATGTGAGTTTCGGTGAACCATATCCATATACTTACGACAGAAGACATGATATTGGAATTGTTGTTACTCATAAATTCAATAAAAAAATTGATATTGCAGGAACATGGGTATTTGGAACCGGAAATGCAGTTACATTAGGGTTTGAAAATTATAGTACTTTGTCAGGATATAATCTTTTGTTCTATAATGAAAATACAGTTACTCATATTGAAAAAAGGAATAATTTTAGAATGCCAGCATATCACAGATTAGACTTAGGAATTAATTTCAGAAAACAAAAAAAATATGGAGAAAGGACATGGACAATAGGAGCTTACAATGTTTATAATAGAAAAAATCCGTTTTTTCTAAGATTTGGCAGAGATGAAAAAGGAGAAAAAGCATTGTATCAATACAGTTTATTTCCTTTTATTCCGTCAATAAGTTTCAGGTATGATTTTAATTAGTATCATATAAAGTTTGGAATAAAAAACTTAAAAAAGGGTGTTTTTTTGAGTATTTAACCTTTTTAGACCGAATTTATGAAATAAATAAGATTTTTTAAATGTTTACTTGAACAATAATGATTTTAAAGATATAATTATGAATAAAATTTTAGTATTATCAATTTTTGTTTTATCAGTTTGTCTTTTTTCTTGCGAAAAGAAATTAGATATTGATATTCCTGATAGCGAAAAACACATCGTTTTAAATGGAATTATTACAAATGACAGTCTTATTTATGTGAATGTTACAAAAAGCAAAAGTGTTTTAAGTAATGAAAAAGTAAAAATGTTGGATGACGCAAATGTTAAACTATTTGGCAATGATTTATTTATTGAGAACCTAACAAATATTGGAAATGGTGTTTTTATATCATCAATTACACCTGAAATTGGTGTTAAATATAAAGTTACAGCGGATTATTTAAATTTGCAATCAGTAAAATCAGAAATAACTTTAAAAAATCCCGAAAAAATAATTTCGATTGATACAATTCTTGAAATAAAATCTTATTTAGCTGAATACGGAGACGATTTTACTGACTACTCGATGAAATTTAAAATTAAAATTAAAGATAATGTAAATGAAAACAATTATTATTTTATTTCATTAATGAAAAAAGAACCAATATATAATTTTGATCAACAACCTCCGGTAATAATCGGTTATAATGATACATATTTATATTTTGACACAAACGATCCAAGTTTTAAAGGATTTATAAACAGTTATTCTCTAAACGGAATGTTCGGGAAGGTTTTTTCGGATGAATTATTTAATGGTTCGGAATATATTATAAATATTAATTCAAGTATATTAAACCAAAATAGTTACAATAATGATTATTCGTCAGTAACCCCGCTTTTAGTTGTCAGATTACTCACTGTAAATCAGGATATTTACAGATATATAACATCTTTTAATTTAAATCAGCAATCCGAAGACGATCCTTTTTCGCAGCCTGTTCAAATATTTTCAAATGTTGAAAAAGGACTAGGTCTTTTTTCTGGTTATACAATGGATGTTGATACTTTGCTTGTTGAAATTGAAGAATAGAAAGTATTATTTCATACAAAAAAAGACACCAAGTTGATGCTGGTGTCTTTTTTTTTGTTAATCTAAACTATATTTCTTTATATATAGTCTTTAAATTCAGCAGTACTTTCAGTATTGTTATTTATATTTTTCTCAATAATTATTGTACTTGAAGTTTTATCATCGTCAATTTTATTGTCAAAATCAATATCTTCAGCAATACTTGGCGCAATAACTAAAGCAACAATCGACATTAGTTTAACAAGAATATTTAGCGAGGGTCCAGATGTATCTTTTAAAGGATCACCAACTGTATCTCCAACGACAGTAGCTTTGTGCATTTCTGAACCTTTTCCATGTTTTTCTCCATTTTCGCAGGTAACACCCTCTTCAACCATTTTTTTTGCATTATCCCATGCACCGCCGGCATTAGATTGAAAAATTGCCATTATAACACCAGTTGCAGTAACACCTGCCAAAACACCACCTAATACTGATGCGCCTGCAATAAAACCCACAAATGTAGGAACAGCTAAAGCTAAAACACCCGGAAGTATCATTTCTTTTAAAGATGATTTTGTAGAAATATCAACACATTTCTCATATTCAGCCGCTTCCTCTGCTTCTTTTAATGTTTTTTTCTCTTCATCTGTTGCGTTGGAAGTATTTCCATCATATTTATTTACAATTAGAAGAGCTTTTTTTAAAACAGGAATATCTTTAAATTGTCTTCTTACCTCTTCAATCATTTTGCTTGCTGCACGACCAACAGCACCCATAGCAAGTGCTGAGAATAAAAATGGTAACATTGAACCAAAAAATAAACCTGCAATAATATATGGATTTGCCAAGTCAATAACTTTTACATTCGCTTGTTGCATAAATGCTGAAAATAGTGCTAATGCAGTTAATGCAGCAGAACCAATTGCAAATCCTTTTCCTATTGCAGCAGTAGTGTTCCCAACTGCATCTAGTTTATCTGTACGTTCTCTTACTTCCGGTTCAAGATTTGACATTTCAGCAATTCCGCCTGCATTATCAGCAATAGGTCCATAAGCATCAATTGCTAATTGAATTCCTGTGTTTGCAAGCATTCCAACAGCAGCAATAGCTATTCCATAGAGTCCTGCAAAATAATAAGCACCTATAATTGCTGCACCAATAACAATAATTGGAAAAGCTGTTGATTTCATACCAACTTCTAATCCTCCAATAATATTTGTTGCAGCACCTGTCTGAGAGTTTTTAATAATTGATTTTACCGGACCAGTTCCAGTTCCTGTATAATGTTCTGTAATTTTACCAATTGCATAGCCTGCAACTAATCCAATTATTGTTGCGAAAAACACATTTAAGGAAGTGAAAGTTTTTCCGTCAAAAGTCCATTCATTTGGTAGCATTTCTTTTATAATGAAAAAAGATACAATAATCATTAATATTGATGAAACAGCTTCGCCTTTATTTAAGGCAGTTTGTGGGTTGCCTTTTTCTTTAACATTTACGAAGAATGTTCCAATAATAGAAATTATTATTCCAACTCCTGCCAATGTTAAAGGTAATAAAATAGGGCCCAGCTTAGCATTTTCAAAACTAGGAAGTCCTATAAATGCAGCACCAAGAACCATTGTAGCAATAATCGAACCTACAAAAGATTCAAAAAGATCGGCTCCCATACCTGCAACATCTCCTACGTTATCACCCACATTGTCAGCAATTGTAGCAGGGTTTAGAGGATGATCCTCAGGAATTCCGCTTTCAACTTTACCAACTAAATCGGCTCCTACGTCAGCTGCTTTTGTGTAAATTCCACCCCCTACACGTGCAAACAAAGCAATTGAAGATGCGCCAAGTGAAAAACCTGAAATAACATTTAGAACTTCTGTTGTTCCTCCACTAAAACCTAAATAATTATATAGAATAAAAAGTAAGCTAAGACCAATTACTCCCAATGAAACAACTCCAAGTCCCATAACAGAGCCACCATTAAAAGCAACTTTTAAAGCATCATTAATTGAAGTTCTTGCAGCATTTGTAGTCCTTACGTTTGATTTTACAGCAATACGCATTCCAAGATAGCCTGCTAATGCAGAAAGAAAAGCACCTGTTATGAATGAAAGTGCAACAAAACCATTTGAAGATTCTTCGGATTCACCTTTAAAGAATAATAAAATAGCAACTGCTATAACAAAAATTGCAAGAATTTTATATTCAGCTTTTAAAAATGCCATAGCACCATCTGCAATATGTTTTGCAATAGTTTGCATTTTTTTTGTTCCTACTTCTTTTTTTGTAACCCAAGCTGATTTCCAAATAGTGTAAAGCATACCAATAATTCCTGCTCCAACTAAGACATATACGATATTTTCCATTAATGGTTTTATTAGATTAAAAAATGTTTAATATTTCAAAAATTATGCAAATATATTTTTTAATTCTCATTCTCAAAAATAATTATGGATATTATAAATAAAGTAGGTTTTTATGTTTTTTTTGAGTTTTTTAAGCAAAATTGCCGGAATTTCATGTAAAACTGTCAAAAAAAGTATATTTTTATGAGAATATGTTTTTTTTTCTTAGATTAAAAAATGTGAATTTTTAGAAGTCCCCTATAATTTATTCTTGCGAACTTAGTGTATAGAAAACAATTTTTTGTTCTTCTTCATTTACAATAAAACCTAATTCATCCCTAAGTTGTTCAATAGTAAATTTGTTAAACTTATAGTGTATATTCCAATCATAAATAGTTTTATTTTTTCCCTTATATATAAAGCTGTATTTTGAAAAATCCGATAATATACTTGTCATTTCTTCTATTGTAGCATTATCAATCATTATAGACATATCATCAGCCAAGAAAGTATTATCTCCTTTTTCAAAATTGTACATATTTTCATTAAAGAAGTTTTCATCAGTAGTATCTTTAAGTATAAAAACTTTTTGCTTTATTTTTTCTTTGTAAGCCGAAATTTTGCATTCTTTTTTCAGGAATTTTTTTAATATATTTTTAAAATCTTCTAAGTCATTAGCATTAGCTGAAAATATATATTTTTTTTCAGACTTGAATTCTGTTTTAATTTGAGATATATGTATCCCATTAATGATTGAAAAAAAATATTTAATATCACCAGAAATATAAAATTTATTATTTTTTTCAGAAAATTCATTAATAACATTTTCAATTTCTAAAAATTTTGCAGAATCAGAATTTGTATAAAAAGTATTCCATATAATCTTAGTATTTGAAGGTTTTACATTTATTATTCTGTTAATATTCCCTTCTTCATATTTATATAACTTTACAAATTTGCTTAGTAATTTCTTTGTCATTTCATTTGGTTTTCCTTTCCAAAGAATATTTCCTTCATTATCAATTAGCATACTGTGAGGTAAGGCTATAACTTTATAGTTTAGAGTATTATTACCTGTGCTGTCGGATGCAGAAAAGAAATGTTTGTTCCTTTTTTTCATAAATGCTTCAATTTTTCCTGTTGGTTCTTCAGAAATATATAAAAAAAGCACATTATTTTTAAACTTATCAGAAAGAGATTCAGTATAAGGCATTGAACTTATGCAGGGTCCGCACCAAGTTGCCCAAAAGTCAATAAACATTAAAGGTTTTACAAAATCTTCTTTTGGAGGTGCTTTTACCCAAGCTGAAACATAGATAGGTTTGTTGTTTTGCGAAATAGCAAAAAAAAATAAAAAATTAAATAGAAGTAATACAACAACTTGCTTCATTTTCAGTATTATAGGGCTTAAATATTTTGTATTGTATAATTTTTTTGTATAACTTCGCAAAGTTAATTAAATTTTGTAAAAAAAATATTTGAATTATGAAAAGATTGTTACCAATAATTTTTGTACTTGCTGTATCTTTGAATGCAGCTGCTCAATCTGATGGGCTACCTACAAATCCTGATCCGGGGAAATGTTATGTGAAATGTGTTACTCATGATGAGTTTAAAACAGAAACTGTGGAGTTGAAGATTCAAGATGCTTACAAAGTTCTTTCAGTTGTTCCTGCGAAATATAAGTGGGTAGAAGAAAGAGTTTTAATTAAAGAAGCAAGTAAGAAATTAGTTTATCATCCAGCTCAATATGAATGGAAAGAAGTACCTTACGTGAAGAAAGAAGCTGAAAAGTTATTATCAATAAAACCTGCTACTTTTGGAACAGGTTCTGAAACTGTTATGATTTTTCCTGAAACAGGAAGCTGGGAATATACTTCTTATGCTGATTGTACATCTCCAAATCCTGAAGATTGTAAGACTCTTTGTTATGTAACAAAAGATGCACAATACACAACAATAAATACAAAACCTTTAGCTGGTGATGCATCTACATCAGAGAACATTAAATCTGCAGCTAATGCAACATACAAAAAACAAGTTGTTGTAAAAAAAGCTTGGGTAGAAGAAATTGAAATACCTGCTAAATATTCAACTATAAAAAGACAAGTTATTGATGTTCCTGCAAAAGTTACAGAAAATACAATTCCTGCTAAATTTAAGACTGTTTCTAAACAAGTGTTAACTAAAAAAGGTGGAATTTCAACTTGGGAAGAAATTGATTGTGGTTTAGTTAGAGCAACAAAACTTAATATTCTTTGGAACTCAGGAAGTGCAACTTTAAGAAGTGATGCAAAAAGAGTTATTGACAATAAACTTGTTACTCTTATGACAAGCAAACCTGCAATTAGTATTGAGCTTGGTTCTCATACAGATTCACAAGGTTCTGCTGAATTTAACAGAGCTTTATCTCAAAGAAGAGCTGATGCTGTAAAAAATTATTTAGTTTCAAAAGGAATAAATGCAAGCAGAATTGTTTCTAAAGGTTTTGGTGAATCAAGATTATTGAACAATTGTTCTGATGGCGTTCCTTGTACTGCAAGACAACACCAAGTTAACAGAAGAACTGAATATAGAGTAATTGGAAACTAATATTAATTCCAATTTATGAAATAAGAAAAACCGCATTTAGCGGTTTTTCTTATTTTATAATTTACATTTAAGAAATTTAAGAATTAATTGCTTTCCAAATCATATCTTTAAGAGGAGTTAATCCTTTTTGTGCAACCGAAGAAATAAAAACATAAGGCATTTTTGGTAAATCTTCTTTCATTTCTTCAATAAGTTCATCATCAAGCATATCGGATTTTGTAATTGCAAGAACTCTTTCTTTGTCTAATAATTCAGGGTTGTATTTTTTAAGTTCGTTTAATAAAATTTTATATTCTTTTTTTATGTTATCAGCATCAATAGGAATCATAAAAAGTAATACTGAATTTCTTTCAATATGGCGTAAAAATCTTAAGCCTAAACCTTTTCCCTCAGCAGCACCTTCAATAATGCCGGGTATGTCTGCCATAACGAATGATTTATTGTCTCGGTATGCAACCATACCTAAATTTGGAGCAAGTGTAGTAAATTCATAGTTTGCAATTTTTGGTTTAGCTGCTGAAATTACAGATAATAATGTTGATTTGCCTACATTTGGAAAACCTACAAGCCCAACATCTGCTAGAACTTTAAGCTCCATAATGACCCAACCTTCTTCGCCTTCTTCACCTGGTTGTGAATATTTAGGTGTTTGGTTTGTAGAAGATTTAAAGTTTGTATTGCCTAAACCACCTCTTCCTGCCTTCATTAGAACTTGTTCTTCATTGTGTTCTGTTATTTCAAATAGAAAACTTCCGGTTTCAGCATCTTTCACAACGGTTCCAGGCGGGACTTCAATAATAATGTCTTCGCCTTCAGCTCCGGAACTATTGCTGCCAGTTCCGGCACCGCCATTTTCAGCTTTAATGTGTTTTCTGTATTTAAGATGTAGAAGTGTAAATCTATGGCGATTTCCTTTCACAACGATATGTCCTCCTCTGGCACCGTCTCCACCATCCGGACCTCCTTTTGCAGTTAGCCTATCTCTTCTAAAGTGCATTGAACCTGCTCCTCCATTTCCGGATTTACAATAAATTTTAACGTAGTCAATAAAGTTAGCTTCAGCCATAGTTGTGTATAAAGTTAAAAGTTAAAAGTTAAAAGTAGAAAGTAGAAATTAAAAAACTTTGCACAAAAGTAGAAAGTATTTGTTAAACAAAAAATTACCCTGCTTTGAATATCAAAACAGGGTAATTTATTTTATCTAAAATGAATTAAATTAATTCTTTAGCAATTTTTAATGCTTCATCATAATTTGGTTCAGTAGTTACTTCTGAAACGTATTCTACATGTTTTACCGTATCGTCTTTGTCAACAACAATTACACCTCGTGCAAGAAGCCTTAATGGTTCCATAATAAAACCATATTTTGTTCCAAAGTCCATGTCTTTATGATCAGAAACTGTTATTGCAGAATCTATACCTTCAGTACCACAAAAACGTTTTTGGGCAAAAGGTAAATCAGCAGAAACAGAAATAATTTCAATGTTTTTTTGTTCAGCAGCTTCTTTATTAAATCTTTTGTTTTGTAATGCACAAACTCCAGTGTCTATTGAAGGAAAAACCGATATAATTCTTACTTTTCCACTGTAATCTGAAAAATTTACCGGATTTAAGTCATTTCCTACTGTTGTAAAATTAGGTGCTTTGTCGCCCACTTTAATTGCTTTTCCTGAAAGTGGCATTGGGTTTCCAGCAAATGTTATTTTAATATTGTTTTCCATTTTGTTTTTATTTAGAATGATTATAGATAATACAAATTAAAGATAAAATATTTAAATATTAGAATAAAAATGATTTTTTTTTATTTATCGTTCACAAAACTTATTTAAAATTGTATTTTTATGGAAATATCATTTGTTTTTTTTCGTTTAAGAAGTTATTGTAGAAGAATTTCTGATTTTCAAAAATATTTTAGAGCTAAGAGTTAAGAAGAAAATATTAATAGGAATAATTATTTTAAAAAAATATAATTAAGGAGAAAATTACTAAAAATATATTGTATTTGGTAAATGTTCTTTTTAAAAGGAAATATGAAAAAATATAAAATTGGATTGGTTTTAGGAGGTGGAGGAACAAGAGGGTTTGCTCATTTGGGTGTAATAAAAGCCTTGGAAGAAAGAGGTATTGTGCCTGATGTTATTTCAGGAGTTAGTGCAGGTGCAATTGCAGGGTCTTTAATGTCGGATGGAAAAACACCAGAAGAAGCATTAAAAATTATGAAGGGAAAAAGTTTTTTTGATTATACGAGAATACAATTGCCTCGTCAAGGATTTTTTAGTTTAAAAGGTTTACGTAAAGAGCTTGAAAAATTTTTTTCTGTTAAAAGAATTGAAGATTTGAAAACTGATTTTTTCGTAGCCGTAACAAATTTTAACAAAGGTAAAGTAGAATACCATAATTCTGGAAAGTTGGTTGATTTTGTTATTGCATCAGCAAGTATTCCTGTAATGTTTGAGCCGGTTAAAATAAATGAAGATTTATATGTTGATGGTGGACTAGTTGATAATTTGCCTGCTGAACCTTTAAAGAATATATGTGAAAAAATTATAGCTGTGAACCTTGTTCCTGTACTGAACACACAAAATGTAGGAGGATTAAAAAATATTATATCTAGAACTTTGGATATGGCAGTAAATTGTAAATTACCTGAAACAGAGGGTGTTGCAGATATAATAATTTCTCCACCCGAGTTAAGTCGGCATGATTTTTTTAGCACCAAAAAAGCAGATGAGATTTTTGGAGTTGGTTATAATTATGTAAAAAATTTAGATGTTATTTTTGACTAATTGCTTCAATAACTTTAGAAATTTCATCCGAAATATTGTCAATATCACCCATTCCATTAATTTCATGAAGTTTTCCTTGTTCGTTGTAGTATTCTGCAACTTTTGCAGTAGTCATTTTATATGTTTGAATTCTTTTAGTAATAATTTCAGGAGTATCATCAACTCTGCCTCCAATTTTTGCTCTTTCGAGCAATCTTTTTACTAGTTCATCTTCTTCAACATCAAGAGCAAACATTGCAGAAATTTCATAATTTTTATTGAACAATAATTTGTCTAAACTTTTTGCTTGTTCTACTGTTCTTGGGAATCCATCCAGTACAACTCCTTTTGTTCCTTTGTTTGCATCAATTTCTTTTGCAACCATCCCTAATATAATATCATCGGGAACTAAACCTCCTTTGTTCATATGTTTTTTTGCAATTTGTCCTAATCTTGAATTTGATTCAAGTTCTTTTCTAAGCAAATCGCCTGTTGACAAGTGAACTAGATTGTATTTTTCAATAATCTTTTTGGATTGAGTTCCTTTTCCAGATCCGGGAGGTCCAAATAATAAGAAGTATTTAACTTTTTCAATAATATTATTTTGTTCGGCATCGGAACTTGTGTAAATTGCAGTTAAGTTTCTTCCAAGTCCATCGTAGTCAAGACCATATCCGACAATAAAATCGTTTGGAATTTCCATTCCGATATAATCTACGGAATAATTTTTCATAAACGCATCTGGTTTTACAAGAAGACTTGCAATGCGAATTTCTTCCGGATTTAATTCATTAATTTGGTCAACAATTTTTTCCATTGTTATTCCGGAATCAATAATGTCTTCAAGAATAACAACTGTTTTTCCGGATAAATCTTCATTTAAACCAATAAGTTTTTTAACATTACCTGTTGATTTTGTTCCTTCGTATGACGCAAACTTAATAAATGATATTTGTGCATTAAATTCAATTCTTTTGAATAAATCAGCAGCAAACATGAACGCTCCGTTAAGAATTGCAACAAAAACAACATCTTTACCGAATAATTGTGCATTAATATCGTCTGCCATATCTTGTACGGCATCTTGTATTCTTTTAGAGGGTATTGTTAAATCAAATTCTTTATCGTGAAGTTTTATTCTCATAATATTTTACGTCTTTAAAATTAGAAAAGTTACAAATTTAAAAAAAATAAGATGTTTTTGTCTGATTTTTTAAATATTAAATATTTTTTTTATTAATATTGAACTCAGAAACTTTAAATATTTGTATTTATGAAAAAAATTGGCTTTTTTTTGTCTTTTCTGTTTTTTGTTGTAATCTCAAATGCCCAATATCAAAATGAAATAGGAGCGAGACAAGGAGGGATTGGAGGTTCTGGAGTTATTATATCGGATATTTGGTCTTCATACCATAATCAGGCAGGATTAGCTGATGTTTCGAATATTTCTGCGGGTATTTTTTATTCAAATCCTTTTTATGTTAATGCTTTAAAGACCACAGCTTTTGCTTTTGCAATTCCAACAGAAAAGTTTGGAAGTGCAGGTTTAAATTATTCTTATTTTGGTGATAATAATTCAAATTTCAGTAAATTTGGTTTTGCTTATGCAAAAAGACTGGGTAAGAGAATTACAGGAGGAATACAAATTGATTATTTTAGGAGAGCCCAATTATCCTATGGTATAACTGGTGTTGTTGCAGGAGAGTTTGGTTTAATAGCTGAACCCGTTGATAACTTGTTTATTGGTGCACATGTGTTTAATCCATGGAGATCTAAGTTTTCAAATAGTGAAGAGTATCTAAGTTCAATTTTGCGATTAGGAATGGGTTATAAGTTTTCTGAGAAAGTTTTGTTTACACTGGAAGGGGAAAAAGATATTGAACATAAGGTAGTTGTAAGGGGAGGAACAGAATATAATGTTGCAGGAGGATTGTTTTTGCGAGCTGGTGTTGCAACAAACCCTGTTAAATATACTTTTGGTTTGGGGTATAATTTAAAAGGTGCTTCAATTGATTTGACTTATATAAATCATAACATTTTAGGTGGGTATTTTCAGTTTGGTTTGGGCTATGTTTTAAACCAAAAAGGTGTTAAAAAAACATAAAGGGATTGAATGAGAAAGTGTTTAATGTTTATAATAAATGGGAGAAGGTTAATAATTTGATTGATTACTTTCTTCTCTTATTTTTTTTCTTTTCCATTCTTGATAAATTTTAAAGTATTTTGCTTCAAAATCTTCTGCAGGTCCTGGTGCAGGAAGTAATAATAATGTTCCGTTTGGGTGAATTAAATAATATGTTGGAAAGGATACTACTTTGTAATTTTTTAAAACTTTGTCCGATTCTGAGCATTGTAGAATTGTCCAATTGTATTTACCTTCTTTTTTCAGTTCTTTAATATAGTTTGTGTTTTTATCTGCAAAAATTGTAATAATTTCCAACATATCTTTCTTCTTTTCAAATAGTTGATTTAAAATTTCAATATCTTTTTGACAAGCATAACTGTCTTTGTTGTAGAATGATAGGTAAACAAACTTGTCTTGAAAATCGGATAAAGTAATTTTTTCATCTTCAGAATCAAACAATGAGAAATTAGAAACAGGGTTTCCTAGAATTAATCTTCCGGATTTGTCTAGAAAGTTATTAATTATTGTTCTTGAAAGTTTGCTAATATCTTCTTTTTCAGCAGAATGCAAAAGTTTAATAATGTTTTTTTGAAATGTATTATCTTTATAAAACTTCTTGTATAAATTTAGCAGTAAGAAGTATTCTCTAAATTTCTTATTTTTATATATTTCGTTTTTTGAAAGAAAATTCATGTAGGCTCTCCATCCATAATCGGCAGATAAAAAATGATAAAGAGTGTCTCCATTAGTTTCAAAAACAAATGTTCCAAATTTTTCAGTTAGAAATTCGTTGTAAGCCGGATTTTGAGGAATGAATTTATCTTTTGAAAAGTTTTTTCTGACAATTGCTTTTTTATTTTTGTAATATGTTATGTGTCTTAAATATAAAAATTTATATTTTTTGAAGTTTATAAAAAAAGGGTCTTTAATATAAGAAGTGCTGTCGTTAATTTTTATTATTTCTTTTTCAACTAATCCAGGATTAATATGTTTTTTGTCTTTAAAAATAATTTTTAATGAATTTTTAAATAATTTATTGAAGTGTTTTATTGCTAGGGTTATGTTTTTTTCATCATTTAGTACGCGGATATAAAATTTAAATGGTTTAAAATATGGATTCATTCTGTCATATTCGCTTCTGACAGTTTTTTTTGGTAAAACAATTTTTAAATTTTTATTTGGTTCAATAATTATGTTTCCAATAAATACATCTAAATCAATAAATGCTTTTTTTGTTTTGGTTTCGGAAAGTGGAAAAGAAAAATCTCCATTTTCTTCAACATAGGTTTTTGATATAAGTTTTTTAGTTTTAGTTACATAATCACTATAAACATACATCTTTAATGTGTCGCCTGTATATGTTCCTGCGTTTCCTGAAATTGTATATTCTTGTGCAAAAATTTGGTTAAAGAAAAAAAGGAATATGATTATTGATTGAGTAGCTTTCATTATGATTAGGGTTGTTTTTTTAGACTAAAACGTATTTTGTTATTGTTAATTATTTGTTTTTATAGGAAATTAGTTCTTTTTGTAAAAGTTTTTGTTTAGTGATATCAATTCCAATATTAATAATTTTTTCTGGCTTTCCATTAGAATCAAGTATAGGAGTAAATGTTTCAAAAAGCCACATTTCTTTATTTTTGTTTTTAATATAATATTCTTTTGTTCTAGATTTGCCATTTCTAAGGTCTTCCCAAAATTCTTTAAACCATTCCGGATTTTCTTTTGCTTCTGGCAAAAAGTCAAAATGTGTTTTTCCTATCCAGTCTTCTTTTTTTAAATTAAAAATGTCAATATTTTTTTGGTTTATGTTTGTAATTCTACCTTCCATGTCATAAAAAACTACTGATGCAACAGAAACAAGAGCTTTCATAATTCCAGTGCTTTCAGCTGCTTGTTTTGAAATTTCATCTCGTGTATCTTGTAGTTCTTTAATTTTTAATTGCATTTCTTTTTCTTTTTCAGAAAGTTTTTCTGCTTGTTTTTTGAAATTCTCATACAAAAATTTTGTGTTTTGTTCAATTTGTATGGAAGAAATTTCTGCTGCAATTCTTTCTCCTATATTTTTTAAGAAGTTTATTTTGAACTCTGAGATGGTTTTTAATGAAGCAATTTCAATTACTCCAAATATATTTTTTTCAAATAGCAAAGGTATTAAAACTAATGATTTTGGAGTGTCTTCACCAAGTCCCGAGCCAATAAATGTGTATCCTTCCGGTAAGTCTTCAATTTTTATTGTCTTTTTTTCTTTTGCACATTTACCAACTAAGCCTTCTCCTATTTCAATTTCTGCATCTAATTTTTTCTTTTTATCGTAGGCATAAGTTGCTTCAAGAATTAGATTTTCTTTTTCATTTTTTTTGTGTAGTATAAATATTCCACCTTGTTCAACTTCAATATATTTTACAAGTTTTTTAATAATGGATTCAGACATTTCTACTGTGTTTTTAAAGTCTTGTTGAAGAAGTTTTGTTAAATCTGATATCCCATTTTGAAACCATTGGATTTTAGTATTTTCTTTCAGGCTGTATTTTTTTTCTTTTTCTGCGGTAATTAAATTGTCGCTGATTTCTGTTAATGTTTTTCCAATAGTTAAATTTTTACCTGCTTTTAAATTGAAATTTTGAATATCTCCAGATTTTATTTTTATTGCAAAGTCGGAAATCATATTTAATGACTTGTTCAATTCAGATAATCCTTTTGCTATGTCTTCAAATTCATCTTTTCTGTTTAAACTGAGGTTTTGATTGGCATCGGTTTTTCCTAAATTCATTTTTTGAATGTAGTTTTTTATTTCTGAAATTGGGGATGCTATATTGCGTGTAATTAGGAAAATAAGAAAGATGATAAGAAATATAATACTTGTTGCTGTAATAGTTGCAAGTATGCTGTTTTCTTGTATGAAAGTAAGAAATGTTTTTAAAGGAATTATTAATAATAAGCCTACAATAAAAATTATTAGCGGAAGAAATATTGATAAATATATTTTAAATTTTAGTTTCATTATTTAAATTTGATTTTCAGAGCAAAGATAAATATTTTTAGTTATTTAACTTTTGCTTCCATTAACAATTATTACAATTTCACCTTTAATTGTATTGTTTTCATAATAATTAATTACATCGTTAATTTTTCCTCTTTTTGTTTCTTCGTACATTTTTGTTAATTCTCTAGAAACTGAGATTTCCCTGTCTTGTCCTAAAAATTCAGATATTTGTTTTAAAGATTTTAATAATCTGTGAGGAGATTCATAAAAAATTATTGTTCTTTTTTCTTGTGCTAGTTCTTTAAATCTTTTAACTCTGCCTTTTTTTTGAGGAAGAAATCCTTCAAAACAAAATTTTTCAGTAGGAAAACCTGAATTTATTAGTGCGGGAATAAATGCAACTGCACCAGGTAATGTTTCAATTTTAATTTCGTTTTTTATACATTCTCTAACTATTAAAAATCCGGGGTCTGAAATCCCGGGTGTTCCTGCATCAGTAACTAATGCAATTTTATTTCCGGATTTTAATTTGTCAATAATAATGTTTAATTTTTTATGTTCATTAAATTTGTGATAAGGATATAGTTTGTTTTCAATATTGTAATGATTTAGTAAAATTGATGTTTTTCTTGTGTCTTCTGCTAATATTAAATCTACTTCTTTTAAAACATCAACTGCTCTGAAAGTTATATCTTTTAGGTTTCCAATTGGGGTGGGTACTATGATAAGTTTTGACATTGAAATTTTTATTCTATAAATATTTTTTTAGTAAGTTGCTCTTCCTTTTTAAGATTTTTAATGTTCTAATTTTAAGTTGCCTAACTCGCTCTCTTGTTATGCCGAATTGTATTCCAATTTCTTCAAGAGTGAGAGGGGTTTTCATTTCTAAGCCGAAATATTGTTTTATAATTTCTTATTCTCTGAAAGGTATAGTTGCCAATACTCTTTTTAATTCTATTGTTAATGATTGTTTTAGAAGATTGTTTTCAGGAGATTCAGAATTTTTATTAATAATTATGCTATATAAATTCATATTTTCATCAGCGGAAATAGGATTGTCCATTGATAAATTTTTTTCATTGAAAGTTATTGCTTTTTTTACGTCTTTTGGTGCAATTTCAAGCTCTTCTGCAATTTCTTTTATTGTAGGCTCTCTGTGGTATTGTTGAAGAAGTTTATAAAATGTTTTGTTAACTTTGTTTGCAGTTGTGATTTTATTTAATGGTAATCTTATAATTCTTGAATGTTCAGCTAATGCTTGAAGAATTGATTGTCTAATCCACCATACTGCATAGGAAATAAACTTGAACCCTTTTGTTTGGTCAAACCTATAGGCTGCTTTTATTAATCCGATATTTCCTTCGTTTATTAAATCCGAAAGAGTTAATCCTTGATTTTGGTATTGTTTGGCTACTGAAACAACAAATCTTAAATTTGCTGTTACTAGTTTGTTAAGAGCATTTAGGTCTCCTTTTTTTATTTTATAAGATAATTTAGCCTCTTCTTCAGAATCAATTAAATCATATTTGCTAATTTCTTGCAGATATTTATCGAGAGATAAAGATTCTCTGGTCGTAATTTGCTTTGTGGTTTTTAATTGTTTCATTATTAGTCTATTACATTTAAATCGTATTCTGTAATTAAAATCCAATATTATTTGATAAGCCTAATGCTTTGTTTACTTCAATATTTAAAACATCTTCTTTTGTTAATGTATTTATTGATTTTTTTGTTCTTTCTCTTGCAGGAACTGATGCTAGTCTTAAATTCTGATTTTTTGTTGCTTCCGCAGAAATTTTACGAATTGTTCTTGCATTGCCAAAATATTTATCTCTTCTGTTGTAAAGTTTTGTTATATATTGTCTTAAGTGTTTTTCTGCTCCAATATTTGGTGTTAGTTCTTCTTCTTTAAGCATTTGAACACAAATTTCATATAATGTTTCCGGTTTATAATCATTGAAAATTAATGTTTTGTCAAATCTTGATTTTAACCCGGGATTCATTTTAAGGAAAGTTTCCATATTCTCAGGATAACCGGCAACAATTACGGCAAATTTTCCTCTTTGATCTTCCATGTTTTTTAATATAACTTCAATTGCTTCGTTTCCGTAATTGTATTGTCCGCCTCCTGCCAAAGCATATGCCTCATCTATAAAAAGAACACCTCCTTGTGCTTCGTCAATTTTTTCTTTAGTTTTTATTGCTGTTTGCCCAACATATCCTGCAACTAAACCTTCTTTCCCTGTTTCAACAATATGGCCTCTCTCTAATAGCCCTAATGCTTTATATATTTTTCCGAAAATTCTTGCAAGAGTCGTTTTTCCAGTTCCCGGATTTCCACTAAAAATAGCATGCAAAGAGAATCTGTTTAAAACGTCCTTACCTGTTTCTTTGTAGAATCTTACTAACTTAATAAGTTCGTGAACTTCGTTTTTAATTTCGTTCATTCCTACCAAAGAGTTCATTTCATCAAGAGCTTCTTTTAATAAGTCTTCATCAACAGGAATTTTAATTTTACTTTTAGATTTTACATTTTCTATTCTGTTAATATCTTCTGAAGTTATTATTGAAAGTTCGTCTTCTGTAAGTTTGTCAATGTCAGGATTTTGCATTATTCTTAGCCCCATATTCATCTTTCCTTCATCTATTAATGAATAAGCAAAACGAGCATTTCCGAATGTGTGGTCTCTGTTTCTGTATGATTCTGTAAGTATTTTTTTTAATAAGTCTGAAGAATCTTCTGTAAGTTTTACATTCCTTTTGTTTGCTGCATAATGTGCAATTTCATGTAATTCGTCAGGAGTATAATCCTCAAAATGAAAAAAGTATTTTATTCTAGATTTTAGTCCGGGATTAGAGTTAATCATAAACATAGTTTCTTTTGGATAACCAGCCATCATTATAGCAATATCTTTTTCTCCATCGCTCATTTCTTTTACTAAAACTTCAATAACTTCTTTCCCAAAATCTTTTTTGTCTTCCTTAGAGCGAACAAGCATATAGGCTTCATCAATAAATAAAATACCACCTCTTGCTTCTTTAATTGCGTCTTTAACTTTTGGTGCAGTTTGTCCAATAAATTCTCCAACTAGTTCAGCTCTGTCAACCTCATGAACATGACCTTTTGAGAGTAATCCTTTTTTCTTATAAATTTTTCCTAGTAACTTTACAACTGTTGTTTTTCCAGTTCCCGGATTTCCTGTAAATACACTGTGTAATGTAATTTCTTCGGTATCATTAAAACCTCTTTCTCTTCTTAGTTTTAAGAAGTCAATATAAGTAATATGGTCTTTAACTTTTTGTTTAATTGTGTTAAGTCCAATAAGACTGTTTAGCTTATTTAGAAGGTCTTCTAGTGTTTGATTGTCTTTTTCAACAAATTCATCTGTTTTATTTCTTGATGCTTTTGAAACGTTTAATTCGCCTTCTACTTCATTTTTTCCCAGTGTAAATGAAACTGATGCTAAGAGTGTATCCATAAATACAATCTCAACAGAATATTTGTTGTCTTTCCAAGAGCCTGGTGTAGTATTTCCCCATCCTCTTTCAAATGTTAAAGTCTCGTCTTTTGTCCCGTTTTCAACAAGTTTTAGGGTGTCAACTTTTGCTTTGTATTGTCCGGCATCATCATAAAAATTTATAAAAAATTCAAAGTTATATTCTTTGTTGGTTTTGTTTCTTATTGAAAGCTCAACCCAAACATATCTTGTTTTTGATTTATTGAATTTTTTTAAATACTTTCTATTTTTTTGTCCCCAACCGTCAAAACCTCCTTCATATAATTTAACTGAAACTAAATCGAAATATGGGTTTTCTTCTTGTGTAACAAGTCCAATATCATAAATGTAAAATTCTTGTTCTCCAATTATTTTATCATCAATATATGCTTCACAAACATAAGTTCCAGCTTTCCAATATTCTCCTTTGTTTTCAACTCCCCAACTTTCATATACATATACAATATTATCGGTCTTTTTTACTTTTACATTTTTATGTAAATCACAAATCTTTTTTCTTTTTTGTTCAGTTACTTTAAAAGCTTTAATTGTAATTTTTGCTTCCCAGTCTTTATTGTCAAATTCTTTGTTATAAAAAGAAAGCTCAGTTCTGAGATAAGAGATTTCTGATTTATCAAAAACTCTACGGTATTTTTTAGTAGAATCAATCATCCATTCAGATGATGAATATATTTTTAGCGATCTAAATTTTAGGTTTTTTTCTGACATAGTATTATTTATTCTTGACAAATCTAATTAGAAAATTAATTTAAAAAAAGTTTAAAACATTGTTAAACAAATTTTATTTAAAAAACTTACTATTTATAAAAAGATATTTTGTAATTTTGAAACCCAAATTATGACAAATTTAGACCCAAAAGACGTTCAACTGTTTATTGAAGCAGTTAAGGAGAATTCGAACTATGATTTTAGCGGATATTCGATTAAATCATTTACACGAAGAGTTCAAAAAATACTTTCAGACCAAAAAACTGATATTTCTAACCTAATTAATAAAATTTTTGAAAATGATGAGTTTTTGGAACAAATTGTTAAAGACATAACTGTAAATACTACTGAGATTTTTAGAGATCCTAGTTTATGGACAATAATTAATAAAGAAATATTGCCTTCTCTAAAAGAAAAAGATGGAATAAATGTTTGGCATGCAGGAGCTTCAACCGGACAAGAGGTATATACAATGCTTTGTTTACTTAAAATTCATAAAATGTTTGATAAAGCAAAGGTTTATGCTTCGGATATTAATACTGATGTTTTAGAAGTTGCTGAATCTGGCAAGTATAAATATAGGGAGATTGATGAATATATTAATAATTTTAATGAAACTTTTGAAAACTCAGGAGATTATGATATAAATGACTTTTTTAAAATTTCAAGGAATAGAAATTTAATTAAAGTTAAATCTATTTTATTAGGAAAAGCTCAATACAAAAAACATGATTTAACAACCTTAACAAATCCTTTTGCAATTAAGTATAACTTAATTTTCTGTCGGAATGTTTTAATATATTTTAATCACAATCTTCAAAATAATATATTTAAAATGTTTCATGATTCTTTATCCGATGGAGGGGCCTTAATTGTGGGTAAACACGAAGGTATTCTTGGAGATATTGCAAGTAAATTTGAAAAAAAAGGAACTATTTATATTAAAAAATAAGTAGATAAACTTAAGTTCAGATAATTTGAAGAAAGTAAATTTATATTTTTATTTTTCAAGACAATTTATGAAATTTTACAAAGTATGAGTTTATCCGAATGATTGGAAACCTTAGTATATGATTGACCTTTTAGAAATAAACCTTAAAAAAGCTACGAATGCAATTTTAAATGCAAAACATATAACTGCATTTACTGGTGCCGGAATCTCTGTTGAAAGTGGTATTCCGTCATACAGAGGTAAAGACGGCTTGTGGACTAAGTATGATACAAAGGTTCTTGAACTGAATTATTTCCATGAAAATCCCAAAGAAGCATGGGAAACAATAAGAAAAATATTCTACGAATACTTTGGAAATGCAAAAGCTAATGCTGCTCATTTTGCCCTTGCTAAAATGGAAAAAGAAAGTAATTTAAAAGCAATTATTACCCAAAATATTGATAATTTGCATTATGAAGCCGGCAGCAAAACTGTTTTTGAATTTCACGGGAATTCAAAAGTGATGCTCTGCACAAAATGTGCAAAAAAATACAAAGTCGAACAAATTGATTTGAATAAATTGCCACCGAAATGTGATTCTTGCGGAGGTTTATTAAAACCCGATTTTATTTTCTTTGGTGAAGGCATTCCGCAAGAGGCATACAAAAATTCTTTTGCAGAAGCAGAAGAAGCCGATGTATTTCTCTTAATAGGAACAACCGGACTTGTGCAACCTGCGGCTTCAATTCCTGTAAAAGCAAAACAGAACGGAGCTGTTATTGTTGAAATAAATCCTGAAAGAACAGTTTTTACCGAGGGGATTACTGATATTTTTTTACGGGGAAAAGCGGGTGAAGTTATGACAAAACTTTCTGAACTGCTTTATCAGAACTTTTCATAAAACAAACTTTTTTTCGAATTAATAATTCTTGCTGCAAGGGGCAAATCTTCTGTTATAATATCTGCATTTCCTTTCATGTTTTTTTTAAAATGTAATGTTTCCTTGTAATTTGTATTTAAAAAAACGGGGAAACTTAGCGTTGCAACATAAAATTCATTTGATTGTACCAATGAAATATTTTCAATATTTGCCCTTTTTTTTTACCTGAACCTGAAAGTGGTACTTCAGCATTGCCAATTAGTTTTGATGTGTGTTCCGGAACTATTGTAAAAACAGTTTTCCCAATTGCAACATTCTGGTTTTTATTTTGAAAATTTATGAATGTTATAATTATGTTAGTGGGATTTTTTAATAGATATGTTTGCTCACAAAGTTTTATTTGTGCTTTCAAATTTGAAATTG
The DNA here is from genome assembly GCA_947311255.1 of uncultured Chlorobiota bacterium. GTDB lineage: Bacteria > Bacteroidota > Bacteroidia > Bacteroidales > JAADGE01 > JAADGE01. The sequence goes on from CAMZKL010000013.1 coordinate 28,280, forward strand.
ATGTTTCAAAATCACGTTTCTGATTTTTTGAAGTTCTATTTAGTAAAAATAGGGGGTGGAATCTAGTAACAGTGCAATCCCTTTTTATTCTCAGTTTTTTGGAGCTTAACCATTTATTTAGAAATTCGTTTTTTGTATATTTCAGCAATTATTTGGTGGGGTCGAAAATATAAATTGTATCACCTTTTTTTTGATGTTTTATAAACCACGACAAAATGGTTTTGTCCCTAGTGAACAATACAGGGTAAAACGGCTTTTTTGCAGTTGTTCAAAAGTTATGCTAATGCCGATTGTTCGCATACCTATTGTTTCGGCAGCATCGGAAATGCCAAACAGCGAAACGCCTTCGTGTGTTATACGGCTTTTTTCACGCAGGTTTTGCAAACTGTATGTTTTGCTGTAGTGCTTGGCAACTATACGGAGGGTAATGGTACTCAGCTTATTGTGTATAATTGGGTGTATTGGGGAATTTCAACATTTATTTAAATTTTACAAAACTAAAAATAACTATAAAACCATAAATATATTTGTTTATAAAGTTATCCCTTGATAAAGAAAAAGCTATAACTATTTTAAATTAAGGAATATAGTTAATCAACAAGAATGGTATTAACTATACCATTTTTATAAAAAAATTACTATACATTGATAAATCTACTTGCTTAATATTAAATAAAATATTAAAAAATATATCATTTTTTTTTGATATCCACTTAAAATATTCAGTATGTCAGAATAAATATTTTTTGCTGTTTCTGATTTTAAAATGCACAAAAACAATTTATATTTTTCATAAGTAAATATGTATATTTTTTAAATATAAAAGAGATAGAATATAAAAATATAATGTGAGATGCGTTACGTTTTAAGGGGATATATCTCAAGCGTATTTTTTTGAATGCTGGTTGAATACGGTATAACTTTGTAGTGTTCATTAATAATAACTAAAAAATTTTAAATCATGGAAGAAAATAAAAAAATGTGTATGGTACTTTTTTCGGGAAGTATCGATAAGTTAACGGCGGCAGGTGTTCTTTTAAGCGGTGCGGTTGCTGATGATATGGATGTTGATATATATGTTTTATTGCAGGGAGCAAGAGCTTTCAGAAAAGATATTGCTGATGATCCGGATAAATTGAATATGGCGGAAAATATTGATTTAAAAGAAGAATTTGTAAAATCATTGCAAAATCTGAAAGTAAAAACATGGCTTGAGTTTTTTAAAGAAGCAAAATCGCTTGCAAACGTAAAAATCCATATTTGCGGTTTAGCCGGAAAAGTTTGGGGAGCCGATAAACTTGATGATTTTGTTGATATTGCCGATGATATTGTCGGTATCGGAGAATGTATTACAGCAACTCAGGAATCTGATGTTCATTTATTTATATAAAATTTTTAAAACAAGAAATTATGACACAAGAAGAATTAACCACATTAGAAGTAAATAAAAGTGTAGATGCACGCGGAACATCTTGCCCCAGACCTTTATTGGCAGCAAAAAAGGCAATGGGAGAAATTAACAGCGGAGAAATTTTGGAAGTACTTTCGGCAGACGAAGGAACAAAAAAAGACATTCCGAAATGGGCAACAAAGAAAAAACACGAATATCTTGGAACCGTTGAAGAAAGCGGATTTTTCAAAATTTACATAAAAAAAGGATAAAATGAATATATCAGCAAATAATGATTTGCCGAAGATACTTGTTTTTTCTACCGAAAAAATTTCCGATCCAGCTGTTGATATGGCGGGCTTACTGAAATTGCACTATCCACCTCGGGTATATACCATTCCGATACCTTGTTCGAGTGCTGTAAAACCGCGTTGGATTTTACGTGCATTTGAACAGGGATTTGACGGTGTTTTTATTGCTGCCGACGGAACGGATTGCCCTTACGGAGAATCTTGTACCGATAAAACTGGAGCTATTGTTCAGCGAACACAGGAAATGCTCAAAGAAAAAGGTATTGATGCGGCAAAATTACGTATGGCTGCAATTTGTTCCGTATGCAGTGAAGCATTTGTAAAGCAGATGAAAACGTTTACGGAATATCTTGTAAAACAAAAAACAAATTAAAATGCAAGAAAATAAACTCAAAGAATACGATGCACTTGTTATCGGTGCCGGAATTGCCGGCGGTGAAACGGCTCTGAATCTTGCAAATGTAGGGAATAAAGTTTTGTTGATAGATAAAGACTTAACCGTAGGCGGAAAAATGATTATGTTAAGTAAAGTTTTTCCGACTTTGGATTGCTCGGCATGTATTACTACTCCGAAAGTTTCCGAAATTGCGCGACATCAAAATATCACGGTTTTAACAAGTACCGAAGCATCTGATATTATTCAAAAAGATGACGGTACGTTTGAAGCATTAATTACGACACAACCGAGATATGTCGTTGTTGAAGATTGTACCGGTTGTCAATTATGTGAAGATGCCTGTCCGGTTAATGTCGATGACCAATATCAATACGGATTAGTAGGCAGAAAAGCGGCATTTATACCGTTCAGTATTGCAAGTCCGCGTGCTGCGGCTATCGATATAGAAAATTGTACGCTTTGCGGTGCTTGCGAACGTGCTTGCCCTACGGATTGTATTGATTTTACACAAACGGTTGAAAAATATACAATAAAATGTAAAACCGTAGTTGTAGCAACCGGTTTTCAATTATTTGACCCGACTTTAATTCCGCGTTACGGATTCGGCAGATTTAAAAATGTGATAACTTCCATGCAAATGGAAAGACAATTGGCTCCGACAAGACCTTTTAATACGGTTTTGCGACCGAGCGACGGAAAAATGCCCGATAATATTGCTTATGTTCTTTGCACGGGTTCACGAGATAAGACTGTGGGAACACCGATTTGTTCGCAAGTATGCTGTATGTATTCCACAAAACAGGCACAACTGCTTATGGGTGCGTTACCGATGGCTGATATAACACTTTACTATTTGCATATCAGGGCTTTCGGAAAAGGATTTAATGAATTTTATGCACAGGCACAATCCATGGGTGTTGAATACGTAAAAGGGAAAGTTGCAAAAATTACCGAAAAGGAAGACGGCAATCTTATTCTCAGATATGAAGATATTAATACCGGAAAAGTTACCGAAACCGAACATGACATGGTTGTCCTTTCAGTGGGAATTTTGCCTAATGAAGGAATTACACAACTTTTTACAAACAGAAAATTGGAATTAGACCCGTTCAATTATGTTTCGCAAGCTAATCCGCTTGAAAGTCCGGCAATGACAAGTATTGAAGGCGTATTTGTTGCCGGTGTTGCATCGGCTCCTATGGATATTCCGGATTCGATACTTTCCGGCGGAGCCGCATCAAGCGAAGCGGCAAATTATATCAGGCACATTGCAAAGAAAACGGTTGAAGTATAAATTGGTGATTTTAAAAATAAACAGATGAAAAGTAAAATAGGCGTATATATTTGTCATTGCGGCGGAAATATTTCGGATTATGTTGATGTAAATAAAGTCAGAGAAGCCGTAAAAGACATTGAAGGTGTCGAAATTTCCGTTGATACCATGTTTGCTTGTGCCGATTCAAGTCAGAAGCAAATTTCCGATGATATTTCTAAAAAGCAACTTGACGGATTGGTTGTCGCATCTTGTTCTCCGAAATTACATTATCCCACATTCAGTGCCGTAGCCGAACGCGGCGGTTTAAATAAATACAATTATGTTCATGCCAATATTCGCGAACAAGTTTCATGGGCACATTCCGACGATAAAATCGGTGCAACGGAAAAAGCAATAAAAATTGTAAAAGCTGCCATAGTCCGAGTTAAAGAGTCGGTTTCTTTAAAGCCGATTGAAGTTAAAGCACAAAAATCAATTGCCGTATTGGGTGCCGGTGTTGCCGGAATGCGTGCTGCCAAAGAACTTGCAGACCTCGGAATACAGGTTTATTTAATTGAAAGAGAACATTTTGTGGGCGGCAGAATTTCACAATTGGATTATCTTTGCGGAGCGGATGAAACAGGAAAAGAATTGGTAACGCATTTGTATGAAAAAATTCACGAGCATACGAACGTTACGCTTTTTACGGGTGCGGAAGTGATAAAAAAGAGCGGCAGTATCGGAAATTTTAAAATTCAAGTTAAAATTACGCCACGTTTTATAAAAAACGAATGTAATCGTGATGAACTGTTGAAAGCAATTGAAGTTTGCCCCGTTGAAGTTGATGATGATTTTAATTTCAATATAACAAAACGGAAAGCAATTTACAGAAATTACGACAGCGAATATCCTCAAAAACCGACAATTGATAACAAAAATTGTACGCGTTGTGGAGAGTGCGAAAAAGTTTGTTCGAGTATTGATTTTTCACAAAAAGAAGAAATTTTGGATTTAACGGTGGGCTCAATTTTGGCAGCTACCGGTTTTGATCCTTATCAACCCAAAGAAGGCGAGTTTGGCTGGGGAATAGGAAATGTGGTTACGCTGCCCCAATTTCGGCGTATAATTAATATGTGTGATGACAAATTGATTTATAAAGGAAAGGAAATCAAAGATATTGCATATATCTATTGCGTAGGAAGTCGCCAAGTTGACGGAGATAATAAATATTGCTCACGATATTGTTGTACTGCAACACTTTATACTTCAATTCTTACGCATAAAAAATATAAAGATATACATAGTTTTCATTTTAACAGAGGCATTCGAACTTACGGAAAACAGGAAGTTATTTATGATGAAGCATCGCGTTTGGGCGATATTTTTCTTCAATCTTATGAATACGACCCTCCGGAAGTTACTAAATTGAACGGAAAAACCAATGTTAAAATTGAAGACATTCTTACCAGCGGAAGCGAAATTGATGTTGATGCCGATTTGGTTGTTCTCGTTACCGGAATGGAGCCGAGAAATGATTGCAGCATAGGTGATGTGTTAAAAATTCCGAAAGGCAGAGACCGTTTTTATAATGAAATTCACATGAAATTGCGTCCGGTTGAAACCGTTATTGACGGCGTTACCATTGCCGGAGCTTGCCAAGGACCGAAAAATATCATGGAATCAATGAATTCGGCATTGTCGGCAGCGGCAAAATCATATTCTATTGTTAACAAAGGCGAATTGTCGCTTGAACCGATTATTGCAAAAGTTGATAAGGAAACTTGTGTTTGGTGCGGAAAATGTGCCGAAGCGTGTCCTTTCGATGCGATAAGCATGATTAAAGAAAACGGAAAAGATATTGCCGAAATTAATCTTTCTGTTTGTAAAGGTTGCGGAATGTGTCTTCCGGTTTGCGAAAGCAATTCAATTGATATGGACGGGTTTACCGATCTTGAAATTGAAAGTATGATAAGTGTTTTAGCAGGAAGTTAAAAGTTAAATGGTAAAAGTTAAAATTATGGGTGTCGGGAATAAAAAAACAGTATTAATAATGAAGGAAAAACGGCAAGTTCCTCAAGCCGTAAAAGATAATTTGAAATTTTTTGTCAGAACAAAAAAGGAAATATTAAAAGCATTAAAAGACAAAAAAAAGACGGTTCCGGATCTTTCGGAAGAACTTAATATGCCGAAAGACAAGGTTTTGTATTTTTTAATGTCTTTATTAAAATACGGTTTTGTTGAAGTTGACGGAATTGACGATATGGACGAATATTTTTATTATAAATTGAAAGACAATGGCTAAAATAAATCCGAAATTTACCGATGAATTAAAAAAATATGGTGCGTTTGATACGAATGCCTGCTATAATTGCGGACACTGCACGGCTGTTTGTTCGCTTTCGACAGAGGATGATTCTTTTCCGCGAGAAATGGTCAGATTCAGTGTATTGGGATTGGAAGAAAATTTAAAAACCTCTTTGAAACCCTGGTTGTGTTACTATTGCGGCGAATGCAGCGAAACTTGTCCGCGTCAGGCATTTCCAGGTGAGTTGATGATGACATTAAGGCGTTGGCTTACGGCAAAATACGATTGGACAAAACTTTCGGGATTACTGTATAAATCTTTACCCGTAAGTATTACATTTTTCTTGCTTGTAATTGCCGCTGTTATCGGCTTCGGCTCTTATGAAAAATTTGATACCGAAAAAATTATGCATCTCGGTCATTATTTTGAAATGTTCTCCATTGCTGGTGTTTTTGCCTTTATTCTGCTTCCGAATATCATCCGAATGTGGTATTTTACGATTGTTAAAGCGGGGGTAAAAGTCAAGTTTGTAACTTATTTTACGAAAATTTGGGAGCTTATTGTCCACATGTTTACACAAAAACGGGCATTGGGCTGTGATGATAATCAGCTGCGTTGGTTCGAACATTTAATTTTGGTAATCGGCTATTTGTCATTGCTTTTTACAACCGTTGTTTTGGATTGGTTCGGCACCGAAAGTACATTTATTATTTGGCTCGGCTATGCCGAAAGTGCCGTTATTTTTATCGTTACGTTTATTTTTATGTACGAAAGGGTAAAAAAATCAAAAGAATTGGCTCGACATGCCCATCCCAGCGATTGGTTTTTTGTAATTTGGTTATTCTTAATGGGTTTAACGGCTTTTATTGTCAGAATTTTTATTGATGCCGATTTAATTGAAAACAATCTTTGGATGTACCTTATTCATCTTACGGTTTTAGTTCAATGGGCATTAATTATTGTTCCTTTCGGGAAGTGGACTCATTTTTTATATCGCTCCTTTGCAATGTATTTTGATGCTTTGAAAAAGATAAAATAATAGAGTAGTATCCCTTTTTTTATAAATAAAATAATTCTTTCTATTTTCTAAAAAAAAGAGAAGGGATGGGAAATGAACATATTTAAATCTGTGTTTATGGTGTAAATCATTTGAGTTTGCTTCAATTATATGTGTTTTTTTCTTTTAGATTTATATGTTTGTTTTTGAACATATTAGGAGAAATATAATAGTTTTCAAAATTTGTATTTCGTTTAGAAGTAGATTTTTTCCATGCTTCTTTTTTATTTTATTCTTTTTTAAATTACAAACTTGATTTTAATAATTTAAAATTAATAAATAAAAATAATTTCTCGAAAACCTGTGTACAATTTTCAAGCACTAAACTGAAAAAAAACGATATTTGCAAGAATTAAGTAAGTCTTTTATTAAATTGTTGCAATTCATAATTTCTCTAAATATAATATGTCAGAATATTTTAAATGCTTTTTGAGGAGTTATAAGAGATTTTTTATCTTTGTTTTTTTTCTTAAAATGCAAAAACATCACATTATAAAACTTATTGAACAAGGGGAGCATCAAAATTTAGATTTTAAATTTGCCATAAACGATTCGAAAAAAATTGCTCGTTCTCTTTCGGCATTTGCAAATACCAGCGGTGGCACATTATTAATCGGTGTAAAAGATAACGGAAAAATTGCAGGTGTCAGGAGTGAAGAAGAATATTATATGATTGAGGCTGCATCTGAATTATATACACAACCCAAAGTAAAATTTGAAACAATAAAACATACTGTTGAAGGGAAACAGGTTTTAGAAGTTATAATAAAAAAAAGCAATGACCGACCGCATACAGCTCCTGACGAAAAAGGCAATATGAAAGCATTTGTTAGAGTAAAGGACCAAAACCTTTTAGCAAACGGACTATTACTAAAAGTTTGGAACCGAGAGAAAAAAGAAGTCGGTGTAATATTAGAATATAACGATGCCGAAAATTTTATTCTCAAACAGCTGACAGAAAATAAATATATAACATTTTCAAAATTCAGAAAACTTGCCGGAATTGAAAAAAATTATGCAGAAAAAATATTAATTGATTTTATTCTTCTTGATATAATAGAAATTGTTATTTCTGAGAGTTTGATATATTATAAACTTAAAGATATTTGAAAACAGATTGTTTTTTTAACAAATTTTCTATTTTAAAAATTAATATCTTAATTTCGCTGTGTTTTTTAAAAATGTAAAATTTAAGAATCAAAGATGAAAAAGTATAACTTTATTAATAACATAACTGGTTGGGTAGTTTTTGCAATTGCAGCAATAACTTATTTTTTAACAATTGAACCAACAGCAAGTTTTTGGGATTGCGGAGAATTTATTACGTCTGCTTATAAACTGGAAGTAGGACATCCGCCAGGGGCACCGTTTTTCATGATTATTGGAAGATTCTTCACTTTATTTTCTTTCGGAAATCCTGCTTATGTTGCTAAAACAATTAATATACTATCTGCTCTTGCAAGTGCATTTACAATTTTATTTTTGTATTGGAGTATAACACATATCGCAAAACGAATAATTTTAAAAACCAAGGAACTAACGCAAGGTCAATTAATTGCAGTTATTGGAAGCGGTGTTTTGGGTGCATTAGTTTATACCTTTTCTGATAGTTTTTGGTTTTCGGCAGTTGAGGGCGAAGTTTATGCAATGTCTTCATTCTTTACAGCAATTGTTTTTTGGGCAATTTTAAAATGGGAAAGTGTTGCAGAAGAAAAATTTTCAAACCGTTGGCTTGTATTAATTGCATATTTAATGGGACTTTCAATTGGAGTTCACTTACTTAATTTATTAGCAATTCCTGCAATAGTTTTTATTTATTATTTTAAAAAATATGAAGTTAGCAAAAAAGGGATAATATATGCAGCCCTTCTATCTGTTATTATGTTGCTTTTCATTATGTATGGAATAGTGCAAGGGTTATTTGTAGTAGGTTCAGAATTTGAACTTTTATTTACAAACTCTTTTGGATTACCATTTTATTCCGGACTTTTCTTTTATTTCATTCTTTTATTTGGTGGCGTAATTTTTGGTATTTATTATACATTTAAAAAGAAAAAAATATTGTGGAATACTGTGTTTACAATGTTTGCAGTAATATTAATAGGATACTCTTCTTTTGCTTTAATCCTTATTCGCTCTATTGCCGATACTCCAATGAACCAAAATAAACCCGATGATGTATTCTCATTATTAGGTTATTTAAATCGTGAGCAATACGGAGAAAGACCTTTAATATATGGACAATATTTTAACTCAGAATTAGACCCCAAAAATCCATACCCTCATGTAAAAGAAATTTATTATGATAAAAAAGATGAGAATGGAAAAGATGTCTATAAAGTTGTTGATTACAAATCTAAAAGAAATTTTTTAAGTAAAGATAAAGCTATTTTTCCAAGATTATACAGCGACCAAAGTTCCCCTGATCATATAAAAGGATATATTAATTGGACGGGAAATTCAGAGGGAGATTATTATTATGCCAAAACAGATCCTGAAACCAATGAGCCGGTAAGAAACCGTTTTGGAGAAGTTCAATACGACCATTACAAACCAAAAAGATTGCCAACATTTGGAGAAAATTTGAGTTATTTCTTTAATTATCAGCTTAATTATATGTATTTCCGTTACTTTATGTGGAATTTTTCCGGAAGACAAAATGATATTCAAGGACATGGAAAAAGTAATCATGGTTATGCTAACGTTAAAAATGGAAACTGGATTACAGGAATAAGTTTTCTTGACGAAATGAGATTGGGAAATCAAAGTAAAGTTACCAAAGAAATGAAAAGAAATAAAGGACATAATGTTTATTTCTTATTACCTTTCATTCTTGGAATTCTTGGAATGATATTTATGTACTCCAAAGGAAAAATAGGCAAACAATATTTTTGGGTTGTATTAATGTTCTTTTTCTTTACGGGAATAGCAATTGTAATATACCTTAATCAACCACCATTTCAACCAAGAGAAAGAGATTATGCATATGCTGGTTCTTTCTATGTTTTTTCTATGTTTGTTGGATTTGGAGTAGCGTTTATTTATAATTTATTACAGAAAAAAATGCCTGGAACAACAAGCGGAATAATTGCTGTTGCATTAACCATTGGAGTTCCAATTCTAATGGCTCAGCAAAATTGGGACGACCATAACAGATCAAACAGATACACTGCAACTGATTATGCAAAGAACTATTTGAATTCTTGCGATAAAAACGCAATAATATTCACTAACGGAGACAATGATACTTTCCCTCTTTGGTACGTTCAGGAAGTAGAAGGATACAGAACCGATGTTAGAGTTATAAATCTTAGTTATTTTAATACAGATTGGTACACAGATCAAATGACAAAACGTGCATACGATTCGCCTCCTATAAAATTTACTTTAACTTCTGAACAGTATGAAATAGGAAAAAGAGATGTATTATATAAAATGGAGAACCCGGGAATTTATATGCAAGAAAGATATAAATCCAATAAAACAAAATTTGAAAAAAGATATAAAAAAATATTTGAACAGTATTTTAAATTTCTTTCAAAATCTAATTTTAAAGAAAAATTTCCAAAAGAATATGAATCTTTATTAAAAGGATATAGCAAAATTGATCCTATTCAGTTTTATGGATTTGCTCAAAAACTAAATGAAGATAAATTTAGGGAGAATAATAATTTAGTTTTTAATCTGGAAAATTTAAAAAGTTTAAATGCTAACTTAGAAGTTTTAATAAGTGATATTTCAAATTCTTCTGTTCCACTGAAAACAATAATTAACCATATTGCACAAGAAGATAAGATATATAAAGCTCCTCTTCAAAATGGAGATTATGTAAATTACCTTCCTACTACCAAATTTAATATGGCAGTAGATAAAGAAAAAGTTTTAAAAAATGGGATTGTTCAACAAAGTGATTCAAACAAAATTGTAGATTTAATTGAGTGGGATATTCGCAAACAACATATTTCTAAAAACACAATGATGGTTCTAGATATGCTTGCAACAAATAACTGGGAAAGACCTATTTATTTTGCAACAACTGTTGGAAATAGTCAATATATGAATCTTGAAAGCTATTTTCAAGACGATGGATTGGCATATAAAGTTGTTCCCATCAAAAATAAAACACAAAGATTTGGTTCAGACGGAAGAGTAAACAGTGACGTTTTGTATGATAAAATTATGAATAAATTCAAGTGGGGTGGGCTGGAAGATAAATCAAAAAAGATATATTTTGATGAAAATAACCGACGCTTTGTTATGAATTTTAAAACAGCATTTTTAGCACTTGCAGATCAATTAGTTGATGAAAATAAATTTGAAAAAGCTGAAAAAGTAATTGATAAATGTATGAGTTTGTTTGATAATGAAATTGTACCTTTTAATTACTATGATTTATTATTTGCCGATTTATATTTTAAAATAAAAAAAGATAAAAAAGGTGTTGAACTAATAACTACTACAATTAATAATTTGCAAGAAGATTTGGATTATTATATGTCGTTAGAAAACGAAGAACTTATGGGAATGCAAGATGATATTGGACGTTTGGGTGCAGTATATCAAGAAGCATTAAAAGTATTATATTCAAATAAACAAAAAGAACTAGCTGATAAATATACATTAAAAGCATTCAGTTTAATAGAAGAAAAATTTGGATTTAATACACAAATGTCAAATCTTAAAACCCAACAAGAACAACAAATATGGTATTCTGCTTTACCGGACTATCAAATGGGATTATTGCAATTTCATATGTATTTATCAAAACATATAACCGAATAGAAGAAAAAACATTAATTAAGAGAGAGCAATTTGTATTTTAGCTCTCTCTCTTTTTAAAATGGTAAATTAATTTAAATATAACTTTTGTTCAGTAAGAAATAAAATCTATCTTTGCAGTCATTTTTTAATAAACTAAAAATTTAATTATGCCTGTAAAGATCAGACTAGCTAGACACGGTCGTAAAAGACGAGCGTTCTATTACATTGTCGCAGCAGACAGCAGGGCACCGCGAGACGGTAGGTACATTGAAAGAATCGGTTCGTATAATCCGAATACCGATCCTGCAACTATTGATCTAGATTTTGATAAAGCCTTAAATTGGCTTCAAAACGGAGCAGTTCCTACTGACACTTGCAGAACAATACTTTCCTACAAAGGAGTTATGTATAAAAGACACTTGTTGAAAGGAGTTGTTAAAGGTGCTTTAACGGAAGAAGAAGCTAACAAGAAATTTGATGCTTGGTTGAAAGACAAAGAGCAAAAAATTCAAGCAAAAGCTGACCAGCTTAAAGCCGGAGAGAAAAAAGAGAAGGAAGATAAGCTAAAAGTTGAAGAAGAAGTAAACAAAGCAAGAGCCGAAGAAATTTCTGCAAAAAAAGCTAAAGCTGTTGCCGAAGAAGCAAAAGAAAATGCTGTTGAAGGAGAAGACGAAGAAGAAACTGAGGAAGTTAAAGCTGAAGAAGTGAAAACTGAAGAGAAAGAAGAGCTTAAAGCTGAAGAAGCCAAAACAGAAGAAAAAGTTGAAGAGAAGAAAGAAGAGCCAAAAGCAGAAGAAACAAAAGAAGAAGTGAAAACTGAAGAGAAAAAAGAGGACTAATCTATGATTCCTATTTCCGAACTTGATTTAATCAAAATCGGTGAAATTATTAAAGCTCACGGATATAAAGGTGAGATAGTAATAAATCTTTCTGTAAAGTTTGAAAGTTTAAAAAAAACGGAACTGTTATTCCTGAAAATTGATGGAATAAAGGTTCCGTTTTTCTTTTCTGAAACACCCAAATCTTTTAAAAAATCAAGTGTTATTGTAAAATTCAAAAATGTAAATTCTGATGAAGAAGTAAAAGAGCTTTTGAGATGTTCAGTTTTTATTAATAGAGAAAAAATAGCATTAGAAAATATCTCATTTACTGACACTATTGTTGGTTATGATGTTTATAATAATAAAAAATTTATTGGAAAAGTAAAAAACTACCTTAATATTCCTTCAAACCCAATTATTGAAATTGAGTCTAAAACAAATTCCGAAATATTAATTCCTCTTAATAATCAATTTATTGTAAAAAAAGATATTGTAAAAAAAGAAATTGTATTTAATCTGCCGGAAGGTTTAATTGATGTTAATTTATAAACTAAAATATTTATTTTGTGAAAAAAATTATCTCATATAACGTTAACGGAATAAGAGCCGCAATAAAAAAAGATTTTTATGCTTGGCTAAAAGAAGATAAACCGGATATTGTTTGTATCCAAGAAACAAAGGCTCAACCCGAGCAAATAGACTCTTTACTTTTTGAAACATTAGGATATAAATCCTATTGGTTTTCTGCTCACAAAAAAGGTTATAGTGGGGTAGGGATTATGTCAAAAATAAAACCTGACCATGTTGAATACGGAATGGGTATTGAAAAGTACGATTTTGAAGGACGTTTTATCAGAGCAGATTTTGGAGATGTTTCTGTAATTAGTGTTTATCATCCTTCCGGATCAAGTGGAGATTTAAGACAAGCATTTAAAATGCAATGGCTTAAAGATTTTCAAAATTATATTTCCGAACTGAAAAAAACTCGTAAAAAATTGATAATATCCGGAGATTATAATATTTGTAGGCTTTGGATTGACATACACAACCCTACAAAACAAGAAAAAACTTCTGGTTTTTTACCCGAAGAAAGAGATTGGTTTCAGTCTTTTGTTGATGATGGTTTTATTGATAGTTTTAGGAAATTTAACCACGAGGAACATCAATATAGTTGGTGGAGTTACAGAGCAAATGCAAGAAACAATAATAAAGGTTGGCGGATTGATTATCATATGGTAAGCAAGGAATTTGAAGGTAAAATTATCGGAGCTTCAATTTTACAAAATGTAAAACATTCTGATCATTGCCCTGTTGTAGTTATAGCTGATTTTTAGAACTTAATATTTATCCTTATGAAAATTCTAAAACCAACGGGTAAACCCGTTGGTTGTCAAGTAATTTTTATGCCTAGTTCAAGATTTTAGTTTAAAATCTAAATCTATATAAAAACATTGGAGAAAATCCGGTTTGATAATCTGTTTGAATTTCTTTTTTATTTGGATTATATGATTCTTGAAATACATTTTTATTATTCGTAATATTAGACAAATCTAATGCCCATTCATGAGTAGTTTTTTTTCGGTTTATTTTAAAACTAATTCTTAAATCTGCTTTAATATAATCATCATATCTTTCCTTAAAAATTCCTGTTTCGGCAAATACCATTTCGTTTTTAGCTATTGATTTTTCTAAATCAATAGGCATAATTCTTTTTCCTCCTGCATAAACACCTCTTAAATTTAGACCTAGTGTGTTATTGTTTCCTATTTTAAAATCATAACCAAACAATCCATTCACAACAAAGTTTCCGTTAAACGCTGTGTTTCTTTCAATACCATCAAAAGCAGTATATTTTGATTCGTACAGTGAACTTGTTAATAAAAAATAGTAGTTTTTACTGAAAAATTTCTCAATTGTAAGTTCTATTCCATAATTTTTCCCTGTTCCATTGTTAACTAAACTATCAACAGAAGGCAAGGCAAAATAAGCTCCATCATTAACTGTTGCATACCATTTTAATTGTTGGCTAACAGGAATATTTCTTATGTTTTGATAATATGTTTCTATCTTTACTCTAAAATCTTTAGTTGGATAATGATTATATGACAAAACAATTTGGTCACTTTTAGTAAAACCAACATCATTATTTGTTTCTATGTGTGATCCGTCTTCCAATTCAGTTTCAATAAAATAAACTGAATGTGGCTGTAACATTGAGTGCATTCCTATGCCAATGTTTAAAGAATGTTTCTTCGCAATATTCCATTGTAATGCAATTCTTGGTTCAAGAGAATAATCAGTATTTAGGCTTGCACTCTGAAAATGTAATCCGGTATATAAACTAAGTTTATTCGTAAATTTATATTTCCATTGTGTAAATACTTGGAATAGTGCAAACGAACCTTCATAATCAGTTACAGTTCTATATTTACTGCTAGGATTTACTTGCAAATTTGTATTTCTTTTTACGCTATCAGTAAAATTTAGCATAAAATAATCAATATTAATACCCGATGACAAACTGCTTTTTCTGTTGAATCTGTTTTTTAAACTTAAAGCATATCCAAGTTTTGATTCATTAAAAAAGTTGTGGTAATAAAGGTAAGTGCTTTTGTCGTTCCTTATTGAATCTAGAGTTGTGTGTGATTGAGATACTGAATATGAAATACTGTTTTGTAGTTTGGTGTTATCATTAATAAAATGAACATGAGTAAGTCCGGAAACTCCCATGTCGGAACCAAAATATGTGTTTGTTCCTGTTAGCCCATAGCTACCTTCATTTTCACCTTTGTCTAAAAGTTCAATGTAGCTTTTTCCTCCTATTCCGAATAATGAAATTCTTCCTTTTTTTAAAGGAAAATTAAGTTTGAATGATAAATCCTTATACTGTGGAACAGAAGCTCCTGTTGAAGTATTCAGTCCAAGTTTGTCCATAACTTCCATTGTTGAATATCTGAAATTTACTAAATAAGAAGCCTTAGTTTTTTTTGAAAATGGGCCCTCTGCTCCAAGTTCAAATCCGTTAAAACCTACTTGAAAAACATATTCTCTTTTTTCATTATTTCCATTTCGCATTCTCAAATCAAAAACTCCAGAAACAGCATTCCCATATTCAGCAGGAAAAGCACCAGTAAAAAAGTCCGAATTAGTAAGTAAATTATTATTTAACATACTTACTGGTCCTCCGGTAGTTCCTAAAGCTCCAAAATGATTTGGGTTTGGTATGTTTACACCATCTAATTTCCATAATAAACCTGTTGGTGCATTTCCTCTTATGATAATATCATTTCTTTGGTCGCTTACAGACATAACACCTGCAAAATTCGCTGCCATTCTTGAAGGGTCTCCCAAACTTCCTGCATATCTTTCGGTTTCGTCAACAGAAAATGAACGTGCACTTACAACTGCCATTTCATTCTGAGTACTATTTTTCCCCCTACTTCCCATAATTACAACTTCTTCAGTTTCAATAGCATCCATTTCAAGACTTATGTTCATATATGTTTCTTTTCCTGAATTAACATTAATGTTGGATAAAATTGCTGGCTTATATCCAAGCAATATTGCTTTAATTGTGTGTTTACCAACAGGAACATTCTCTATTCTAAATTCCCCATCGGATCCTGATGTTACAATAAAACCTTCTAGATCTTCTATAATAACAATAACCCCTTTAATCGGAATTTCAGTGTCTGTATCAACAATTTTTCCTCTGATTGTTTGTGTATAAGATTCTTTTTGTGAAAAACTTGAAAAAGTAAATAATAAGATTACTAATATTAAAAAAATTGTCTTCATGTTATTTGTTTATTTATTATTAATTAAAATAGTCTATTTTGACTTGTTCTGAGATGTTACTTTCTCTTTTTTGTACTATAAAACAGCCTAAAAGTTAAACGAAAAACAAACTCACTTGCAAAAATGAATATATAACTAATTACATATAAATATATGTTACAAATTGCCCTAAATTGTGATTAAATGCAAAAAAATGGGATGAAAAGTGATATATGTAAATGAATGGAATTTTGAAAAGATAGAAAATTAGTGCAATTTTTTTCTCTTCAATAAAAAAGGAACAAGAATTTCTTTAAAATCAGATTTTACATCTGCCTGAACAAAATCAATTTTATATTGTCCACATTTTAGTTTCAAATTATTATTATATTCTCCAGATGTTTTTTTATAATAATTTCTAACTTCATTTGGATTAAGTTTTAAAGTTTCGCCAGTTTCCATATCTACAAATTTATATGGACGATTTTGATACTTAAATTCACCCTCATGTTCTTTGTCGGTAACATGAAAAAGAATAACTTCATGTTTGCTGTGTTTTAAATGTTGCAACGCTCCAAAAAGTTTTTCAGGATTTTCAGAACTGAACATATCACTAAATATAATTACAAGTGAACGCTTGTGGATTTTATCTGAAATTGAGTGTAGTAATTCTGCGGGCTTGCTGTTTTTATTTAGCAGAGTTTCATTAAAAGCTAAATCATTTAGTTTAGAATATAATAAACGCGAGTGGACAGAAGACATTTTTGTTTGGGTATGAAGTTCAATTTTGTCTGAAAAAAAAGTTAAACCAACTGCATCTCTTTGTTTTCTAAGTAAATGAATTAGTGCAGCAGCACTATAGATAGAAAACATTAATTTAGATTGTATGTTTTTGTCCTTATATGGAAACAACATTGAAGATGAGGTGTCAATAATAATCCTACTTCTCAAGTTTGTCTCTTCTTCGTAGCGCTTTACAAAAAGTTTATCTGTTTTGCCGTAGAGTTTCCAGTCAATATTTCTTACAGATTCTCCTTTGTTATATAATCTATGCTCTGCAAATTCAACAGAAAAACCGTGAAAAGGACTTTTGTGTAAGCCTGTAATGAAACCTTCAACAACTTGTTTTGCAAGGAGTTCAAGGTTTTCAAATTGTTTTAGTTCACTTATGTTATCTAAGTTTTTCAATTATTTGCTTGTGTAGGTTTTTAAGACTTTTCCAAAGTTTTATGTCTTTGGAAAAGTTTTGGTTTGCATCAAATTTAAATTATAAAATAGGTTCTAATTTCTCAATAAACTTCTTTTTTGGAACAGCTCCAACTTGTTTGTCAACAACTTCTCCATTTTTTATGAAAAGTACAGTAGGGATATTTCTAATGCCATATTTCATGGATGTTTCTCTGTTATTATCTACATCTAATTTTACCATTAATGCTTTTCCTTCATATTCTTCTGAAAGTTCTTCAAGAATAGGGTGTATCATTTTACAAGGACCACACCATACTGCCCATAAATCAACCATCACCAGAATTTCTGATTTTAATACAATCTCGTCAAAAGTTGCATCTGTTACTTCTAATACTGCCATAATTATTTTTTTATAATTTGTGTTTTAAAATTTTAGCAAAAATATATAAAACCGTTTTCATATTTCAGAAAACGGTTTAATTAATTTTTTATTTTTGAAACTGTTGAATTATTTAATGATAATTTTTTTTGTTGTTGTTCCTGAATCTTGATGAATATTTAGAATATAATAACCTTTATTAAATTTAGAAATGTCTATTTTAAAATCTTTTTTATTTAAATTATTCGAAAGCAATTTTTTGCCTGTTATATCAATTATCTCAATTTTAGAAATTGTTTCTTTACCTAAAATATTTAGATAATCTGATGCAGGAACTGGAGAAACTAAAATATCTTTTGACGCTAAAGTTTCAACGGATACTGTTCTGTCATTTTTGTATATTTCGGAGAAAGCATTTTCGTTATCGTCATAACCACAAATAAATATATCGGGGAAGCTGTTATTATCAAAATCTGCAACTTTACATTGCCCCCAATATGTTTTAGGAAGATATTCTGAACTGGAAAAATCTCCTGCATCGTTATATCTTATTTCGCCAATATAATTTCCTGTTCCCATTGCATCTGTTGTTCCGGAGATAAATAGGTCTAAATCGCCATCGCCATCAAAATCTGCTAATTCAAGAGAGCTGTGAGAAACTGCAGGTAATGATGTTGCTTCTTCTGTAAAAGTGCCATCATTATTATTTGTGTAAATTAGTGTTGCTCTCTCTGTTCCATCTCCTCCTGTTCCTGAAAGAAACAAATCTAAATCATTGTCGTTATCATAATCTCCCCATGCCATATCTCCCAACCAACATTGTCGCAGAGAAACACTTGTTTGTTCAGTAAAAGTTTCATTTTGACTGTTTTTCCATAGTTCTGTAACAAAAGAAGCGTCACCGAAACCATTAATAACAAAATCAGGGTATGTGTCACCATCGTAATCTCCCCATTTAAAAGTCCCAAAATTAAGACCTTCTAAATTTAATCCTGCTAATTCTGTAAAAGTTAGGTCGTGCATATTTTCAAAAATCTTCGTAATAAATACCCATGTATCATCCATTCCGCATAATCCAATATCTAAATAACCATCATTATTAAAATCTGCAAAATCTAAATCTCCCAAATACAATCCACCAGGTAATCCTGTTGACATTTGTTCAGTAAATGTTCCATCTTGGTTGTTAATGTATAATTTTAGTTGTGGAGCATCATTAGCATAACCCATAATAAGAAGATCTATATAGTTATCATTATTAAAATCACCCCATTCAAGGTCACCTGTTGAAACTTCCATTAAACCTGTTCCTTCAACAACAGAGAATGTTCCATTCCCATTGTTGTGGTACAGAAGTGTTGTGTCAACCCCTCCTTGTGGCTCTCCACAAATAATAAGGTCTAAATACGTATCGTTGTCATAATCTCCCCATGCTGATGATGCATTGTATTCTATTGGCAAAATTCCTGCATCAATATCTGTAAATGTTTGTGCTTTCAGAGAAAACATAGTAAAAACAATAAAAATAAATAAAAAGTTGAATTTTTTCATTTCGAAATAATTTAAAGAGTTAATAAAATATTGTTCGATTGTGTAAAAATACAAATATAATAAAAGATTAGAAAGAATGATTATATGATATAAAAATGCAGGGTAAACATATCTTTTATTAAAATATTGCGTAATAGCAGGTATGCTGTATATACTATATTCAACTTATGTATATATTTAAATGAAAATATATTTGTGCTTATTCAAAAAAAAACTAAATAAATTTGCAAATTAAAAAAACTGTTTTACATTTGCAGTGTAATAGTTCAGTAATACACTAAAACAAAAATACAATGATTTCAATTAGTAATCTTAATTTCGGATATAGAAAGAACCGCAAACTCTTTTCGGATTTGAATTTAGAATTAAAAACAGGTAGAATATACGGTTTGCTTGGCAAAAATGGCTCAGGAAAAACAACATTGATGAAACAAACAGCGGGTTTATTATACCCACACGATGGAGAGATTATTCTTAATGGGGAAAATCCAAAAAAAAGAAGTCCAAACTTTTTGTCGAGTTATTTTATGGTACCCGAAGAATTTGAAACTCCGAGTGTAACACTAAAAAGTTTTTTAAAAATTACTGCTCCCTTCTATCCTTTTTTTAATGAAGATGATTTTCATAAATATTTAGCTGAATTTCAATTGGATGTTGATATAAAATTAAGCAGTCTTTCATTTGGGCAAAAAAAGAAAGTTATGCTTTCCTTTGGACTTGCTACACATACACCCGTTTTACTCTCAGATGAACCAACAAATGGACTGGATATTCCTTCAAAAAGTATATTTCGTAAAATCATGGCATCGGCAATTAATGATGATAGATTGTTTGTAATTTCTACACATCAAGTGCGTGATATTGAGGGGATTATTGATGCGGTTGTAGTTCTTGAAAATGGAAAAATAATATTTAACCAAGAGCTTGAAACTGTTTCTGACAAATTAAGTTTTAAAACTTTAAAGAGCATAGAAAATGAAGATATATTGTATGCAGAAAAACATCTTAACACATACGAAGCAATTCTTAAAAAACAAGATGAAGAAGACACACACATTAATATGGAACTACTTTTTAACTCAATAATTACAAAGGATAGTAAAGTTGTAAATGAATTTAATTAAAAAAAATAGGACGCAGATTTTTAAGATTATTATGTGAACTTATAATTTTATCTTAAAGTATCTTAACAATCATAAAAATCAGTGTACAATAAAAATAAAACAAACATTAATTAGAAAAAATAGGACGCAGATTTTTAAGATTATTATGTGAACTTATAATTTTATCTTAAAGTATCTTAACAATCATAAAAATCAGTGTACCATAAAACAAAAAAGATGGAACAAATAAATAACATAGCACAATTCAGTTTTAAGCGGATACTGTTGCTTATGCAAAAAACTGCTTATGAAAATGCAAAATTTACAATAATTGGAATGTCAACAATTTTTGGTTTCTTTTCAGTTATATTATTTTTTAGTGCATTAAAGGGAGGGGATGTTTGGGGAAGTATGAACTCTTTTTATGTTGCAGGTTTTATAATCTCAGGAATATTTATTTCCGGTATGGCATTCACAAATTTCAGGTCGAAAGAGAAAACAATGAATTATTTAATGTTGCCGGCATCTACACTTGAAAAATTTATTTCAGAACTGCTAACAACTACAATTGTTTTTGCCATTGGCTACACCATTTTATTTTTTGCATTTAATCTTTTAACATATTTATTAGGTTCAATGTATGGTTTGCCGGCAGAAATGATGAATATTACAGATGTTAATGTTCTTAAAGGCTTTATGTATTATGTAATTTTTCAATCAATTTTCTTAGCAGGTTCTGCAACTTTCAAAAAAGTACCATTGTTTTTTACATCTTTTACGGTTTTTGTAGCAGGAATTGCAATACTAATATTTACTGTTATTATAACAACATTTTTAAAAGGTGAATTTGAGAACCTTGCATTTGGCAGTTTCAATATAAATTCTAATACATTTCCTGAAATAGATGTTGAAAACCATCCATTAGTTTTAATACCAAAATATATGTTTTATTATTTAACTGCACCTTTATTTTGGTTGGTAACATATTTCAAAATAAAAGAAAAGGAAGCATAAAATAAACTCCTTAGAATTTAAACAAAAACAGATGAATTTCAAAAACGATAAAGCAATTTATTTGCAAATAGCCGATTATTTTTATGAAAGTATCCTTACCAAAAGTATGCATTCAGACGAAAGAATACCTTCGGTAAGAGATTTGGCAATAGAAACAGAAGTGAACCCAAACACAGTTATGCGAACATATAAATACTTGCAAGACAACAATATAATTTATAACAAAAGAGGTATTGGATATTTTATTTCGGAAGATGCCTACCAAATTACACACAATATGAAAAAAGAAGAATTTATAACAGAAAAGTTACCGGAGTTTTTTAGAGCTATGCAAAATCTGAATATTAGCATTTCGGAAATTGAAAATTTATATACTGATTTCTTAAAGAAACCAAAAAATAAAAACATAAAAAAAGCATAAAGATGAAAACAAGTAATATAATATTAACAGTAATTTTTGCATCGATATTAGTTTGGATTTTGGCTACATTTCTTACTGTAAAGAATAAAATGCATGAATTTACAGAAGATTTACCACAAACTGAAAAACGAGAGCTCATTAAAGATTTAGCACAAGGAGTAACAACATTAGATGATTTTAATACCGTGAAAATTGAAGGAAATGGGAGTATTGGAATAATGCAATTTCCTGAAAATAACATATCCATGTCTGACAATGAAGATTTGGAAATGAAAGTTGAAGATAATATTCTTTTTCTAAACTTAAAAAATGATAAAAGAATAATATTAAGAACAAAAAAGTTAAATAATATTTTAATTAAAGATAGGGTAAATGTAAATATTCAAACCTTATTAGCTGATACTTTGGCTATTAACACAAAAGACGATGCTGAAATAAGTGTTCAAAATCTTGAAGTAAACTTTTTAAAACTAAAATCGGAAGGCAAGTCGGAGGTTCATTTTAATAATGTTAGTAAAAATAAACCGGAAGCAGAGTTTGACATAAAAGACAAATCAAATGTAACAATAAACAACACAAAAGGAATGTCAATTTCTGTGAAGAAGGGTGCGGATGCTAAGTATAAGGATTATTAATCTTTGAGTTCAGTCTAAAAAGGTTAAATACTCGAATAAGAACCCTGTCAGGGTTTGTTAATTGACTGTAAATCAGAAGTTAAATTTTGGGGGAATTTGCATATACGACTCTTACAGGGGTTTTTAGACCAAAACTCATCTTTTATTCAAAAATTTCCGTAATATCAATATGCAAATCTTTAAACATACTTGGTGAAATTTTATCACCTTCAACAAACATACCTTTTAACTCATATTTATTTTTAGAATTTAAAACAAATTTATTAATCGATTTTTCATTAGGATATGCAATCCAATACTCTTTTACTCCCGAACTTTCATACAAAAAGAACTTGTCTTTTAAGTCTCTTTTACTTGAACCTTTTGAGAGAATTTCAACAATTAAGTCGGGTGCACCAAGGCAACCTCTTTCATCAAGCTTTTGTAAATCGCAAACAACAACAATGTCAGGTTGAACAACATTATATATTTTGTTATTTTCAGTTTCCCCGTTTTTTGGTAAACGCACATCGAAGGGAGCAGCATAAACCTTGCATTTTTTCTTTTTTAAGTAATTCCCAAAATTTAAAACAAGTTCTGTTGAAACTTCCTGATGATTTCTCAAAGGTTCAGCTGTCATTAATTGAATAAAACCATCAATAAGCTCACGTCTTTTGTCGTCAAACCATGTTAGGTAATCTGCAAAAGTATATCGCTTATTTAAATTTAAAGTGTCTATTTTATGAAAAAATTACAATTACAAATATACAACATAATTGAGAATAATACAAAACAAACAGTTCGTAGTAAAAATAATTTATTTATAGAATAAATTAGCTATTTAAACAGGGCAAACTCATACTTTGTTAAAATATGCTAAAAGTATTAATTTGCTTAAAATCGTGTCACGTTTTAACGTGTCACGATAATATTAATTTTTGATTTTTACTTTTTTTAGTTTAATTATTCTTAAAAATCTTAGGTTGAATTACTAAATTCATAAATTATGTTGAAAAATAAAAGAATGAGTTTACCTTGGTTATTTAAAAAGATAAATACAATATTTGAAACAACAAGTAACAATGCAACAATTTAACAATGTAACAATAAATTCCACAAAACATGAACAAGCTAATAATCAGCAACTTAAATAAAACATATCCAAACGGTGTAAAAGCATTGGACAATGTAAGTATCGAAATTGAAAACGGAATGTTTGGGCTTCTGGGTCCAAACGGAGCAGGAAAATCAACCCTAATGCGAACACTTGCAACACTGCAAGAGGCAGATAGTGGAACTGCATTTCTTGATGAGCTAGACATTATAAAACATCCAACTGAGCTTCGCAAAGTTTTAGGCTATTTACCACAAGAATTTGGAGTGTATCCAAAAATTACGGCAGAGCAAATTCTAAATCATCTTTCAGTTCTAAAAGGAATTACAAACACAAAAGAACGCAAAGAACTAGTAAAATATTTACTAAATAAAGTTAATTTATACGACAAACGTAAAAAAAGCGTGAAAGGTTTTTCCGGAGGAATGAAACAACGCATCGGAATTGCACAAGCATTAATTGGCAACCCCAAATTAATAATTGTTGATGAACCAACAGCTGGTTTAGACCCAGGAGAAAGAAACCGTTTTTACAATTTGCTTGCTGAACTTGGCGAGGAAGTTATAGTAATTCTTTCAACACATATTGTTGATGATGTACGTGAGCTTTGCACAAAAATGGCAATAATGGACGAGGGGAGAATTGTATATCATGGAAGTCCTCAAAATGCTATAAATGAGCTAAATAATAAAGTTTATGAAAAAATGATTTCTCGCGAAGAACTTGAAGAATATAATAAAACTTACTCTGTAATTTCAAATAAAATGGTGGGAGGAAAACCATTAATTCATATTTTAAGTGATGAAAATCCTAAAAATGGTTTTCAGCTTGTAAGCCCCGATTTAGAAGATGTATTTTTTACAAAAACTAATATTGCTAACCTTAAAATTAATAATCATGTTTAAGACTTTCTTTTTTTCAGAAATAAAAACAGCTCTTAAACGTCCTATGATTTACATTTTTTTCGGATTAGTAAGTCTTATGATTTTTGGAGCAACTGCAAGTGATAATATTAGAATTGGTGGCTCTGTTGGGAATGTTCTCAGAAATTCACCCTACGTAATTACAAACTTTGTAGGCATAATGTCAATTTTTGGATTGCTTATGGCAACAGCATTTTTTAATAATTCGGCACTTAAAGATTACAATAATAACTTTAATGAAATACTTTTCACTACGCCACTTAGCAAAGCCGGTTACTTTTTTGGAAGGTTTTTTGGAGCTTTGTTTTTGGCGACTTTACCAATGCTAGGAATATTTTTTGGCGTAATTCTAGCAACTTTTATTGCCCCAATGGCAGGTTGGGAAGATGCAGAACGTTTCGGAAGTTTTTATATTGAAACTTTTATAAACAATTACCTTTTGTTTATTTTGCCAAATATGTTTTTTGCAGGTACAATAATTTTTGCACTTGCCAACAAATTTAAAAATACAGTAATTTCATTTGTCGGAGCTTTAATTTTAATTATAGGCTACATAATTGCCGGCACTTTAATTTCCGACATTGATAATGAAACAATAGGAGCTCTTACAGATACTTTTGGAGTTCGAACTTATGCCATTGTAAGTAAATATTTTACAGCTATTGAAAAAAATACACTTAGCCCAACTTTTTCAGGTTTATTATTATGGAATAGAATAATTTGGCTTACATTAGGAAGTGGAGTTTTAATACTTTCATTTTTTAATTTTTCTTTTCAGCAAAAAAATAAAAAAGTTAAAAAACAAAAAGAAGTAAAAGATACAAAAGCACAAATTTTTTCTTTGCCCAAATTAAACACATCATATTCCAAAAAAACCGATTGGCTACAATTTAAAAGTTTCTTTATAACTAATTTTTTGAGTATTTCAAAAAGCATAACTTTTAAAATTTTATTTCTTTTTAGTGCTATAATTTTAATTTCGAGTTTAATTGGCGGGTTTGAATATTTTGGTTTACAATCCTATCCTTTAACTTATAAACTAATTGATACAATACAAAACTCCACAATAATTTATTTAGTTGTTATTCTTGTGTTTTTTAGCGGAGAATTAATTTGGAGAGATAGGCAAAATAAAATTAATGAAGTTATTGATGCAACACCTCATAACTCATTTATCTCATTGTCTGCCAAAGCATTATCTTTGGTTGCAGTAACTTCATTTTTAAACTTATTTTTTATTTTTATAGCAGTAATTTACCAACTTATTAACGGATATACACGCATTGAATTTAACGTTTATCTATTAGATTTTATTTATGGAAACTTGCCTCTTTTTATTATTTGGAGTGGAGTTATGATACTTATACAAGTGCTGTTGAACAATAAATATGTAGGATATTTTGTATCAATTTTAATAATATTTGTTTGGAGTATTATGCTTACAATTTTTGATGTAAGTTCAAAAATGCTAACTATTGGCTCAACACCTTCAATACGTTATTCCGATATGAATTCATTCGGACCGGGTTTGCACGGTGCATTATGGTTTAATGCTTATTGGATACTTTTTTCATTAATTACGGTGCTTTTTGCTGGTGCTTTATGGAACAGAGGAATTATAACTTCGCTTAAAAGCAGAATTAAAATTGCAAAAAAGCAAGTTCCAAAATCATATAAATTCGTTATGCTTGGAACTGTTGTAATTTGGTTTTTAACTGCCGGTTTTGTTTATTATAATACTCAAATATTAAATCCATACAAAACATCTGATGTAAGAGAAAAATTAATGGCAGATTTTGAAAAAAAATATAAAAAATACGAAAAAGTTAAATTGCCAAAAATTACAGACGCAAAATATTTCATAGATATTTTTCCTAATAAAAGAGATGTTTACGTTAAAACAAAACTAAAATTAACTAATGAAACTAATTCAAAAATTGATAGTCTGCATTTTGTTATTGATGAAGATTGGCAACCGGAATTTAAAATTCCAAATGCAAAACTTGTTTTAAATGATGAAGAGTTTGGCTACTTAATTTATAAATTAAAAACTCCTTTGGATACAAATGAAACCATTGATATAGAAATAGATACAAAATACATAACAAAAGGGTTTACTAATGGAACAGGCAACACAAACATCGTTCAAAATGGAACATTCATAAATAATTTTGATGTGTTGCCTTCCTTAGGTTATAATCAAAGAATGGAAATAAGTGATAAAAATACAAGAAAAAAATATGACTTAAAACCAAAAAAAAGAATGCCGAAATTAGAAGAAAATTGCACAAAAAATTGTATGGGAAATTATCTTACAAATGGAAGTTCAGATTATATAAATGTTGAAACTGTTATTTCAACTTCAAAAGACCAAATTGCAATTGCACCCGGAAGTTTAATTAAAAAATGGGAAGAAAAAGGCAGAAATTATTTTAAATACAAAGTTGATACACCTTCGCAAAATTTCTTTTCATTTATTTCTGCAAAATTTGAAATTGCTAAAAGAAAATGGAAAGATGTTGATATTGAAGTTTATTACGACAAAAAACATTCTGTAAATATTGAAATGATGCTTGATGCCGTGCAACGTTCTTTGGAATATTATACCAAAAATTTTGGCCCATATTATCATAAACAAGTTAGAATTATTGAGTTTCCTCGTTATGCAACTTTTGCACAAGCATTCCCCGGTACTATGCCATATTCTGAAAGTTTTGGCTTTGTTACAAATCTTGAAGATGAAACCGATAATAATGTTATTGATGCAGTAATTGCTCATGAAATGGCACATCAATGGTGGGCACATCAAGTTGTGGGGGCAACAATGCAAGGTTCAACAATGTTTAGCGAAAGTTTTGCTGAATATTCTTCACTTATGGTAATGAAAAGCATTACTCCAAATCCTATGAAAATGCGTAAGTTTTTAAAATACGACCATGACAGATATTTGCGTGGCAGAAGCACAGAAACTGAGAAAGAACTTCCATTGTACAAAGTTGAAAATCAGGGGTATATACATTATGGGAAAGGGAGTTTAATTCTTTATGCTTTGCAAGATTATATTGGAGAGGACAAAGTAAATACAGCAATGCGTAATTTCTTAAATGAGTATAAATACAAAAAACCACCTTACCCAACATCTTTGGATTTTTTAAGGCATCTTGAACCGCAAGTTCCTGACAGTATGAAGTACTTAATTACAGATTGGTTTAAAGAAATTACACTTTACGATAATCGTTTGAAAGATGCAACTTATGAGAAGTTAGAGAACGGAAAATATCTTGTTTCTATGGATGTTGAGGCTTCAAAAATAAAAGCTGACAGCATTGGAAACGAAACTAAAATTGAGCCAAATGATTGGATTGACATTGGAGTTTTTAAAGGTAAGGATGAAGAAGAATTAATGTATCAAAAACGAGTAAAAATAAATAAAGAAAAAATGACTTTTACTTTTGAAGTAGATACAATTCCTGCAAAAGCAGCAATAGACCCAAGAATGCTCTTAATTGACAGAATTTATAGTGATAATTCTAAAACTGTTAGTGAAAAATAAATATCCTACATGTATCAGCGGTGTTGCTTTTAGCAATACCGTTGATAAAAAAATGTAACAAATGAAAATCTTAATCGTCTTATAATTGAGCTCTAAATAATGGAATAATTTTTTTTCTGAACTATTACAAACAAAGAATTAAAATTTATAACTAATTCTACTTTATGAAGTTAAATTATATTGAATAGAAATAGCTTGTATTGATGAAATTATAATCGCCGTCAGGATTTTTTAACCGCTGACGGGATTTTGCAAGAAACCCAGTAAGCGTCTTCAAGACCTGACAGCGGTTAGTTTTAAGTTCATAAAGTAGAGCTACAAAAAAGAGAAAATGATAAATAAAATAAATTTCAGGTTTTTGACATTGCTGATAGCAACAATTTTTATATTGAATATTAATACTGCCTTTGCAGAAAAAGAAGGTGGCGTTACAGGGCAAGTAAAAGATGCAAAAACAAAAAAAGCAATTGAGTTTTGCTCAATTAGAGTTTTTAATATGAAAGACAGCCTTATTAGCGGTGCAGTTACCGACGAAAAAGGTTTCTTTTCAACTTCGCTTACAAGGGGAAAGTATAAATTCTTAATTGAATATATTGGCTATGTTTCTGATACATCGGAAGTTACAATTAAAACAGGAGAAGAGTTTTTAGGAACATATAAATTGGAGCAAGACAATTCAATTGATGAGGTTGTAATTGAAGGCAGAACTGAAAAAAATTTAATTGACAAAGATGTTTACCTTGTTACAAAAACCCTTAAAACAGGAGCATCAAATACAAAAGATGTGCTTTCAAAAGTAAAAGGTGTAACTTATGACAGATACAACAATAGCATAAAAGTTGATGGCGAAGATAATATTATAATTCTTGTAAACGGACTTGAAAAAGACCAAGAATACATAAAAAACCTTGCTCCCGATAGGCTTAAAAAAATTGAAGTTATTCGCGACCCAAGTGGCAGATATGCCCTTGAAGGCTATTCGGCAGTAATAAATGTAATTCTTAAACAAGATTATAAAGGTTATGAGGTATTTGTTGAAGAACGTGCAATTTCTGACCTTGATAATAAAGATAAAAATTATTTATTGCCAATTTTTGGAGCTTCGCTAAACTTAAATTACACATATAACAAAGTTAATGTTTACGGAAACTATGATTACGATTATATGGGCTTGTCTTTGCTAAACACAACAAAGAAAAAATATACTTCGGGTTTAGAAATAAACAAAGATGCAGAAAATGATTTGCCGAATATGAAAATGAAAAATCAAAGTGATGGATTTACAATTGGTGCAGATTATTATCTTAACCCAAAACATACAATTAGTTTTGAAAGTAGTTTTAATGGTCTTGCGTTTACAGATAATCTTACTCAAAATAAATCGCAAATATCATATTTGCAAGATGGCAATTTAATTAATAAAATAAACATTGAAACGAACAATTTGTCATCAAACAAAAATAGCTCACATTCACTTTTTTATATTGGAAAATTAAATAAGAACAATACAATAAATGTTGATTTTACGTTTTCAGATTACACATCAAATTATCACAACAAATATTTTGAAAATAATATATTACTAAGAACCGAAATAGGACAAAATAATAGAACAAATACAAAGTTTTATGCCGAATTTAATCACACAATCAACTCAAAATCAGACGTTCAACTTGGCTATGGAAATACAACAAAAAAACTTGTAAATTCTTTTAATATTGAAGGTGTAGCATCTGATAATTTTGAATTTACCGATTTGAGAAATAAACTTTATGCATATTATTCATATCGTTTTAACGAAAAAATAGGAATTAAACTTGGGGCAGCGGCTGAAACAAGCCAACCAAAAGCAAAAGGTCTAAGCACAACTTATTTTATTTATCAGCCCTATGCAGACATAAAATATAAAGCATTTAAATTTTTAGATATAAGATTTAAGTATCGTTCTTCAAGTGATTATCCTGGAACATCACAAGCAAATCCTTTTGAATATATTATTGATGCTGAAACTGTTCAGAAAGGAAACCCAAATTTAGCTCCCTCTGTAAAACACAGAATATCAACACAATTTAAAATTTTACAAGGTCTTGCAACAATTGAACCTTATTATAATTTTTCTAATAATTTAATTTCAAAAACAGGTGTTTTAAGAGATGACGGAATTTTTGAATACAACTTTCATAATACCGGAAATTATGTTCATACAGGAATAAGAGGAAATATTACAATACCTTTTGGAAAAAGTCTTTTCTTGCAAACAAATGCAAATTTCTTCAAAAGTAAAATTGAATATGAAAATAAAATAAACGAATTTAATGACTGGACAATGAATAGCCAATTAATTTATGTAAATCAAAAATATGGGACAGTTGCAGGAGCATTGTATCAAAATAATATGTATAAAAATATTTCTGCACAAGGTTATAACAAATGGAATAATGATTTTTGGGGACTTTTTGTTCAGCAAGATTTCTTTAAGAAAAAGCTCCATGTAATGGCATTTTATATGTTGCCAATTAGCTATGGGCTTGACTACGACCAAGGTTCTTATGTTAAAACAGATAAATATACCGAACTTGCAGTTCAAGATATGCACATTTTAAAAAATGTTTTTATGCTTGAATTAAGTTTCAGAATAAATAAAGGAAAAACTATTCATAAAACTGATAAAAACATTAAAGAAGATGAGAAAAAATCATCGGGAGGAGGGATTTTCTAAATTTAAAATTTTTCATAAACAATTATATTTGAGGTCGTCTTAAAAAGACGACTTTTTTTGTTTATGTCTTTGTTAGGAGGAAAAATTACGATTTTTTTTCTAAAACAATCTTATGCAAGAGCAAAATTACATCCTTCTCTATATCTCTAAAATCTGGAATTTCTTTTTTTTGATAAATAAAAATTATATCATAAAAGATTTTAGATTTTTCCGAAACATTATAAAGAATATTTTTATTTAATCGATATGCTTCACGAATTAATCTTTTTATTTTGTTTCTTTTAACTGCAGATTTAAATAGCTTTTTAGGAACACTTGTAATAATTTTATGAAATTTTTGATTAGTATTTTTATTCTCATAAATTCCTACTGACAAGAGTTCTGAATAAAAAAATATCCCATCATTAAAAATTTGGGATATTTTTTTTTTACTTTTAACTCTTTCTTTTTTAGAGAAAGTATTTTTTTTTAATGTCACTTATTGTGATTTTGAATAAATTTCTCAATTGCCATTGTCATTGAAGGATACTCTTTTGTTGGAGCATTAATGTCTAACCTTAAATCTGCCTTTTTTACAGCATTTGCAGTAGTTTTTCCCATGGCTGCCAATATTTTATCCCCTTGTTTGAAATTAGGAAAATTGTCAAATAAAGAAGCTATTCCTGCAGGGCTGAAAAATACAATAATATCATAAGTTATATCTGTTAAATGACTTAAATCTGCACTTACAGTTTCATACATTACTGCTTTATTAAAACTAAATCCATTTTTCTTTAATTTTTTTGCAATTGTAGCTTTATGGACTTTAGCAACAGGAAGAAGGAATTTTTCGTTCTTATGTTTTCCCATAATTTCCAATAACTCATCAAAAGTTTTATGAGAGAAGAAGATTTTTCTTTTTCTGTAAGTAATGTATTTTTGCAAATAATAAGCGATGCTTTCAGTAACACAAAAGAACTTCATAGAAATAGGAATTGTTATTCTCATTTCTTCTGCAAGCCTAAAGTAGTTGTCTATTGCAGATCTACTTGTCATAATAACAGCTGAATGTTCAAGTAAATTTACTTTTTGGGTTCTAAATTGTCTAGCTCCATGTCCTTTAACATTAATAAAAGGAATAAAATCAACATCTACACCATAATTTTTTGCTATATCAAAGTAAGGTGATTTTTCATTCTGAGGTTCAGGTTGTGAAACTAATATTTTCTTAATTTTCAAAACAAATAGTTTTTTTAGTTAGTATTTTGATGAAATCAAGCTATATTAATGTTGAAAATTTAACAAAATATAATATAGGTATTATTTCTACGGTGCAAAGGTATAAAAACATATATAAAATATTCAGTTGTTTACTAAAGTTTATTTTTAAAAGGCGAAAAATTTTTAAGATATACAAAATTGAAATTACAGCAAAGCCTAGTAAAATAAATATTTCAGGGAAATTTGAAAAAGAAATTAATACAGTAATCGGAAATAAAAAAATTCCTGCAGATTGATTAAAAAAGTTAATGTTATGGTTATATTCTTCTCCAATTTCATTAATCATAAATACTTTTTCCGAAATAATATTTATAATTTGATTGGAAATAATGATAAATAGTAAAAAGAAGAAAGATATTATTGGAATTAACCAAGAAAATTTCTCAACAATATTAGGATAAAATCTTTGAGAAACTTGATATATGAATATTATTACACTAAAAATAAAAATAAAATACAGAATATTTGCAGAATTTGGAATGCTTTTTTTGTTTTCTTTGTATAAATTACTTGCAATAACATTATTTATAGTAGAAAGTAGTATTCTCCTAATATAACCAGCATATTTGTATTTTACATAGGCTATTAATGCAAGAATAATTATAAACGGTATAATTAACCAATCTGTATTCATTTATTCAAAAAAGAAATATTAAAAATCAGAATGCAAAATTACTTATTTTTTGGTTTCTTTGTGCTGAATAAAGAAAAATAATAGTTAAATGCAACAAAGAGATTATTTACTTAGACAAATTGAACAACTTTTAAAAGCACTGAAAAAAATTCTAACAGCCTTACTTAATATTAAAAATGTTGATGAGTTTGAGAAATATGATATAATTAAAGAAGAACTGTTTTTAGAATTAGGAATTAATATTAATGATTTAATACTCCAAAATAA
The DNA here is from genome assembly GCA_947311255.1 of uncultured Chlorobiota bacterium. Taxonomy (GTDB): domain Bacteria; phylum Bacteroidota; class Bacteroidia; order Bacteroidales; family JAADGE01; genus JAADGE01. Next base: position 61,094 of record CAMZKL010000013.1, read on the forward strand.
TGAAGAGTTTCTAAAAATTGTAGAAATACGATTATTAAAAAACACTTTACTTTATGAGAAATTTAGTGAAATCTTATTTGAAACAGCTAAGTTTTATAATGTGAATTTAGAAAAAAGGAAACAATACTATTCAAAATCCTTGCTCCTATTAAAAGAGATTGTTAATAAAACTAAAACTTTTTCGTTAAGTATAAATGATAGAATAGAAATCTTAAATAAAAAAATTAGTGAAATAAATTAATCATGATAATTACAGACTATCTTAATATAGACGATCTTTTGACAGAAGAGCATAAACTTATTAGAACATCAATTAAAAATTGGGTTAACAAAGAAGTTAAACCTATTATTGATGAAGCTAACCAAAAACACGAAGCAATACATTCTCTTACTAAACAAATGGGAGAACTTGGAGCATTGGGTTCTTTTATTCCTGAAAAATTTGGAGGAGCAGGTTTAGACCAAATTGCTTATGGAATAATTATGCAAGAGTTAGAAAGAGGAGATACTTCAATACGTTCAACTGCATCAGTACAATCTTCATTGGTAATGTATCCTATTTTTGAATTTGGTTCAGAAGAGCAAAAAATAAAGTTTTTACCAAAACTTGCAAAAGGAGAATTGATTGGATCTTTTGGATTAACAGAGCCAAATCATGGTTCAGATCCGGGAGCAATGGAAACAAAATTTATTGACAAAGGAGATTATTATCTTTTAAATGGAGCCAAGATGTGGATTACAAATGCTCCAATTTGTGATTTAGCAATAGTTTGGGCTAAAAATGAGCATGGAAAAGTTAAAGGTTTAATTGTTGAAAGAGGAATGCAAGGATTTACAACACCTGAAACTCATAAAAAATGGTCTTTACGGGCATCATCGACAGGAGAGTTAGTTTTTGACAATGTAAAAATCCCAAAAGAAAATTTATTGCCAAATATTTCAGGTTTAAAAGGACCAATGATGTGTTTAAATTCTGCAAGATATGGAATTGCTTGGGGAGTTTTGGGAGCAGGATTTGATTGTTTTAATACTGCTGTGCAATATTCTTTAGAAAGAAAACAATTTAATAGGCCAATTGCAAGTTTTCAATTAACACAAAAGAAACTTTCTGAAATGTTAACAGATTTAACTTCTGCACAATTAATGGCTCTTAGAGTTGGTCAATTAAAAGAAGAAGGTAAAGTAACACCTTCTCAAATTTCAATGGTAAAGAGAAATAATGTAAATATTGCTTTAAAAGTTGCAAGAGAAAGCCGACAAATTCTTGGAGCTATGGGGATTTCTGGCGATTTTCCTATTATGCGACACATGATGAATTTAGAATCTGTAATAACTTACGAAGGAACACACGATATTCATTTACTAATTACCGGATTTGATATAACAGGGATTGCTTCGTTTAAATAATATAAAAAGAAGTGTTACAATGTTCAGAGCAAAATAGTTACAATAAAATATGGTACTCATGGAACTTGTTATATAATAGTTAATTATAAAGATTTATAAGTATGAAATATTTAATAAAAAGGAAATATCTTTCAATAAGTATCATCTTCATAATTTTAATTTCAATTTTAAGTTTTAAAATCTTAGATGATAATGATGATTTTGAAATAGCAAAAAGTTTTGATATTTTTCACAATGTTGTTCGTGAAATACGTCTTTTTTATGTTGATGAGGCTGATATTAGCAAACTTATAAATGAAAGTACAACTGAACTTCTTGAAAAGTTAGATCCGTACACAGTTTTTTATCCGGAATCTAAAATTGAAGATTTTACTTTAATGACAAAAGGTTCATATGGTGGCGTAGGTGCAACTATTTTAGAGAAAAACGGAACATTATTAATAACCAATGTTTATAAAGATGCTCCTGCTGATAAAGCAGGACTAAAAATTGGAGATAAAATTGTTGAAGTAAAAAATATTAAAGTTACTGAAAAAAATATTACAGAAGTTAAAGAATTACTAAAAGGAGAGCCAGGAAGTGAGATATATATAAAAATTAAAAGATATGGGCAAATTGATAATATTGAAAAAACAATTTTACGAGAAAAAATAATATTTCCCAATATTCCTCACTCTCAAATTTTGGAAGATAGATTTGCCTACGTAAAATTGAACTCTTTTACATTTGGAGCAGGAAAAGAAGTGCAAATTAAAATTGCTGAAATGAAAAAGAAAGCAAATTTAGAGGGCGTAATTTTAGATTTGCGTGCTAATCCAGGAGGTTTGTTAAACGAAGCCGTTAATATTGTGAGTCTATTTGTAAAAAAAGGTAGTGTTATTGTTTCTACAAGAGGAAAAGTTGAACAATGGAATCATGTTTATAAAGCAAAAAATGATCCTGTTTTTCCAAATATTCCTGTAATAGTTTTGATTAATAGCAGATCAGCATCGGCATCAGAAATAGTATCAGGAGCTCTTCAAGATTTGGACAGAGCAGTTATTATTGGTCAACGCTCGTTTGGAAAAGGTTTAGTGCAAACAACAAGAAAACTTAGTTATAACACTAGAATAAAGATAACAACAGCAAAATATTATATTCCTAGTGGAAGATGTATTCAAGCAATTGATTATTCTCATAGAAATGAAGATGGTAGTATTGGACATGTCCCGGATTCATTAATTTCTGAATTTAAAACAAATAATGGAAGAAAAGTATTTGATGGAGGAGGAATTGTGCCGGATATTACGGTTAGTATTGATACTTTGAGTGATTTTACTCAACAATTATTTAAAAACAATTTAATATTTGATTTTGGAACTAAATATTTTTATGAAAATAAAACAATTCCTGATGTGGAGAAATTTACTGTTTCTGATAAAATGTATAAAGATTTTATAGATTTTGTAATTAATCAAAAAAAAGATTTTCGTTCTAAAAGTCAAAATTTATCAGATGAATTATTGAAGACAGCAAAAAATGAAAAATATACAGAAAAAATTATTGGAAAAATAAAATCTTTAAAAAATGATTTCACAATTGATGTTTATAAAGAATTACTTAAAAACAAGAGCCAAATTCTTCCTATATTAGAAGTGAGTATTGTTAGAAGATATTATTATAAAAAAGGAGAACTTATTTCATCAATTAAGTTTGATAAAGAATTAAAAGAAGCAAAAAATATTTTTTTTAATAAAGACAAGTATAATTTATTATTGTCTGAAATTAATGATTAATTTAGTCTTTAATTGTAAAAAAGTAATATAAATTTGACAAATTTAAATAATTGTTGTAGTTTTACAAAAAGTTTCTAATTTTGCATAAAATCACTTAGAATGTTTCCTGAAAAATTAGAAATAATTGGTAGTCAAGATACTCCGAATGTTAATTTTGACAAAGACCTAAAAATATTTAAGTTGTCAGGTAGGTCTTTTCCTGCTGATGCAGATGAATTTTATCAGCCTTTATTAAAATGGCTAAACGATTTTAAAGAATCGGGAACAAAAGAACCGGTAAATTTTGAAGTATCTTTAGAATATTTTAACACGGCATCAGCAAAATTATTATTAGATATTTTTTTTAAATTAGAAGATATTAAAGAAGCTGGTTTTGATACTAAAATCTTATGGTCTTATTTGGAAGATGATGAAGATATGCAAGAGGCAGGTGAAGAATTTGAAGATATTGTTGAATTAGATTTTGAATTTAAAGAAATATAATATAAAAAATATATAAAATTTTCCTTGTACGTTTGATTTTGAGTATTGACCTGTTATTTTTATTTCAGGTCATACTCTTTTTTAGACAATAAATTTTTAAAATCTTTTGAATTGTTTATATTTAAGATTTCTTTTTCAAAAGTATAATCTATTTCAATAATCTGAAATTTTGTTTTCTTAATCATTTCCATTATTTTATACTTTCCTGCTTGTATTTCTGAACTTAAAAGTTTTAAAATTCTTTTATTATAAACACCAATTAATGGATGAATTTTGTTTTTAAAACTAACAACAGAGATGTCAAAGTTTTCAGATTTATGAAAAATGAACTTTAAGAGTTTTGCAGAAACAAGAGGAGTATCAACACTAACAATAAAATTAAAATCTGAATCTGAATTTTTAAGGCAAGTATATATACCGCCCATAGGACCAATTTCTTTTATCTCATCTGAAATTGTTTTTGTACCCGAAATACTAACCTTGGGGTTGTTTGAACTTATAATAATATTAGAACAAATATTTTTTAAATTATAGGATAATATTTGAATAAAAGTTTGGCTTTTATATTTAAGTAGAGCTTTATCAGTTCCCATTCTTGAGCTTTTACCTCCTGCAAGAATTATTAGATTTGGCTTCTTTTGTATCATTGAGTTTATTTAAAACTTTTCTCGTCTGATGGGCATTGTCATACATCTAGCACCGCCGCCTCCTCTAGCAAGTTCAGAGCCATGTATAGTAACAATAACTTTTTTATGGTCTTCAATTTTTTCCTTTCCGGAAATAACATCTTTTGCTTTTAAAACCGAAAAACCTTTTTTGTTAAGGGCTTCAATTGTGTAATTATTTCTTTGGTAACCAATAATTTTTCCAGGTGCAAATGCAAAAAAGTTTGCTCCACTATGCCACTGTTCTCTTTCTTGATGTTGTTGGTTTTTTCCTCCGCAAAGTATTGGTTCAACTGGCATTCCAAGATTATTTAAAGCAGTTGGGATGTTTGCTACTTCTTCTATTGATGTTATTTTACTATTTTTAACCGTAAGATGTAATGTTAAAAATCTATTAGTTTTCAAAATTAAAGGTTCATAAACCATACATTTATCTTTGTCCAAAAGAGTAAAAACCATATCAAGATGAATAAATGATTCCGGAGTTTCAGGCAATTCTTGAACAATGATATGTCTTGGGTATTCTCTGCTTTCAATCTTTTGGGCAAGATAATCAATTCCTTGCGATGATGTTCTAATACCGGTTCCCACAATTAAAATATCTTTTCTTGCTACAAGAACATCGCCTCCTTCAACCGTAATATTTTCTTTGAATGTTCTGCTGTTAAACGGATTTACGGTTCTTGTAATAAATTTCGGATGGTAATCAAAAATTGATTCCATAATAATTGATTCTCTTTTTCTAACCGGATTTGCCATTCTGTTTATTAGAACAGAATCGTTTATCGCAGATGAAGCATCTCTTGTGAAAAAGAAGTTGTGTAATGGATCCAGCTCAAAATAGTTGTTGTCCAGGTAGTTAGAGAGACTATTTTTTTGCATAGGAACACCTTCAATTAAAAGTTTTGATAGTTTTTCTGGACTTTGTTCCAACAAAATATTTTTAATATCCACTGCATTACAACTTTCTGTTATTCTGTTTACAAGAGTGTTTTTAACACTTGGACTTTTAAAAATATCTGATAACAAATCTTTAACCTGAAACACATTTGTAACTTTTTCCAAAACACCGCTTAATTGTTCGTATTCTTTTTGTGCTACAGATAAGTTTAAAATATCGCTATATAATGCTCTTTCTGCGTTTTCAGGAGTCATGTTTTCAACTTCACTTCCAGGAGTGTGAAGTATAACACCTTCCAATTTTCCTATTTCCGATTCTATTTGTATTTTTAGTTTGCTCATTTCCAAATTTTCTTTTTATTTAAAGCTCTTTGATATTTACGTGCATTTATTCCGTGTTGCCGTGCGTTTATCGCAAAATTATGATAACCTGAAAAATCTTCCTTTGCACACATAAAAATATAATTGTGTTTTTCATAATTTAAAACTGCATCTAATGAAGAAATTTCCGGCATATTTATCGGACCTGGCGGTAAACCTATATATTTATATGTGTTATAGGGAGAGTCAATTTCTTTGTCTTTATTTAAAACTCTTTTTTTTGTAAAATCTCCTGATGCAAAAATCAATGTAGGATCAGATTGTAAAAGCATCCCTCTTTTTATACGGTTTATGTATAAACCTGCAATTTTTGCCTTTTCAGAATTGTGTTCTCTTTGTTCTGCTTGAACAATTGATGCCAAAACAGAAATTTCTTTTTTGCTTAAATTTAACTTTTTAGCCTTCTCAGTTCTTTCTTCATTCCAAAATTTCAAATATTCCGAATTCATTTTTTTGAAAAACTTTTTAGCAGAAGTATTCCAATAAAACTCGTAAGTGTTGGGGATAAACATTCCTATAATTGTTTTTTCATTAAAATCATAATCATTAATGAAGGATGTGTTATTTAAAAGTTCAATTAATTCAATGGAGTCTGCCTCAATAAATTTTGAAACTTTTGATGCTAATTCTTCAAGTGTACGAATATTATTAAAAGTAAGTTTAACCGGACTTTGCTTTCCTGCCCTAAGCATATTTACAAGACTATTGTTTGTCATGCCTTTCAACAATTTGTATCTTCCGGGATGTACATCTTTAATTTTTTTTAAAACAGCAGTTTTTTTAAATGAATTGATGTTTTTAACTGCATTTAATGATATTAAAGAATCTGTTAAATCACTGAAATTTGAACCTGTAGGAACAAATAAAAAAGTGTCTTTTAAAACATTAGATTTAAAAATGTCTTGATAAACAGAATATCCATAAATACCCGCCGCAATTATTCCTACAAATACTAACAATAAAAGCAAACGTATTTTTTTATTAAACTTTTTCATTAATTGTTATTTTTTGCAAAAGTATAATCTAAATTTTAATTAGCAATAAAAACAATGTTAAAGAACATTATCATTTCATATTGTTGTCAAAAAGTTTATCTTTGTTTCCCATAGAAACTAATTATATAATTTATAAAAACTTAAATAAAATGGCAAAAAAAAATGTAATTATTATTGGTGCTGCGGGTCGTGATTTTCACAACTTTAATACTTATTATCGTGGTAATGAAGATTATAATGTGCTTGCTTTTACGGCAGCTCAAATTCCGGATATTGATGGAAGAAAATATCCAGCAGAACTTGCAGGAGATTTATATCCTGAAGGAATACCTATTTATGCAGAAGAGGAGCTTCCAAAATTAATTAAAGAAAACAATATTGATGATTGTGTTTTCTCATACAGCGATGTGAAATATAAAAAAGTAATGGCAATGAGTGCAATTGTAAATGCTGCCGGAGCCAACTTCCATCTGCTTGGTCCTGATGATACTATGGTAAAAAGTACAAAACCTGTTATTTCTGTTGTTGCAACAAGAACGGGTTGTGGGAAAAGCCAGACTTCACGTAAAGTTATTGAATACCTTATGGATATGGGATTAAAAGTAATTGCAATTAGACACCCTATGCCATACGGAGATTTGGTTGCTCAAAAAGTACAACGTTTTGCAGTTGTTGAAGATTTAAAAAAACACAAATGTACAATTGAAGAAATGGAAGAGTATGAACCACACGTTGTTAGAGGAAATGTAATTTATGCAGGTGTAGATTATGAAGCAATTGTTAGAGCGGCTGAAAATGATCCTGATGGGTGTGATGTTATCCTTTGGGATGGTGGTAATAATGATTTCTCATTCTATAAATCTGACCTCACAATTACTGTTGCCGACCCTCATAGACCTGGTAACGAATTATCATATTATCCGGGTGAAGTAAATTTAAGACTTGCTGATGCAATTGTAATTAATAAAATGGATTCTGCATCTCCGGAAGGAATTCAAACCGTAAGGGAAAGTATTCAAAAAGTTAACCCAGATGCTGTGGTTATCGACGGAGCATCACCTCTAAGAGTTGAAAATTGGGAAGCAATTAAAGGGAAAAAAGTTCTTGTTGTTGAAGATGGACCAACTTTAACACATGGCGAAATGAAACTTGGAGCCGGAACAGTTGCAGCATTAAAATTTGGTGCCGGAGAAATTGTTGATCCAAGACCTTTTGTTGTTGGGAAATTAGCTGAAACCTATGAAATTTATCCAAATATAGGAGCATTACTTCCAGCAATGGGATACAGCGATGAGCAATTAAAAGACCTTGAAACATCAATAAATAACACTGATTGTGATGTTGTTATAATTGGTACTCCAATTGATTTAACACGAATTGTAAATATTAAAAAGCCTACGGCAAGAGTTTTTTATGATCTTCAAGAAATTGGAAAACCCGATTTGTCCGGTATTCTAGGAGATTTTGTAAAAAAACATAATTTGAAGTAAAATCTTTCGGATTATACTAGTAATTTAAAGGATATCGAATGTTATTATTTTGGTATCCTTTTTTGTTTTTAAAAAGTTATTGTTGTCCGAAAAAGGTTTTAAAAACGGATTAAAATCCGTAAAAATAGGGGTATTTATAAGCGTCAAACTTATATTTGGGATTAATAAAGTTGTACTAAAAAAAAAGTCTTTCGTGGTTTTTTAATTTATTGAGTTTCAATATTTTTATTAACCAATATTTTTCTTTGTCGGTAAATTTACAAATTAGGCGGACTACAATAAAAAAAAATATTAAATTTGTATTTTATTTTAATAAAAAATTTATTTTAATTTTTAGTATGAAAAAGTTTACAATTTTATTATTTAGCCTTTTATTTATTGTAGGTAGTGTTTTGGCACAAAAAACGAATGATGGCAAAGGAAGTAAAAATAAGAAAGATGGTGGCAAACCAAAAGATAGAAACGACGGCAGAAATGATGGCGGAGGCGGCGGAGGTGGAAATGGTAATAATGCTTGTGTTAGCACAGGACTTCAGTTGACAAGTATTTTGTTTGGAGCTTACCAAAGTCAATTAATATCTTCAAGTAGGAAAAGACCTTGGGTTTCTTCTTTTGAATTATTGCTTCATGGAGGAACTGCAACAGGAACTTATGGAACATATATAACTGCATTGCCAAGAGTAAGGCTTAACTATGGTGCTTTGTCTGCCGATGTAAGATATAATTATTATACAAAAGATTCTTCTTCATTTAGTTTTGTTGATGCACTTGCAGAGTTTAATATCATTTCCGGAAATGGTTTCAAAATGAGTATTGGGCAAGGAATTATGTATAGTGTTGAAGGAAAAAAGACTTACCATGAAAGTTTTGTAGGTATGGATTTAGGATTTTTAGACAGAAGTATTTTAATTTCTCCTGAATTTAGGTTAGCATATGACTGGGATATTGCAAAATCGATAGTTTCTGAAGTTACTATGCGTGCAGGATACAGAGTTTTTAATTCTTCAAATTTTGTTGTTTATGCAAATGTTTCGGGAGGATATCAATATATGCACCAGGGAGTTTCAAGTACACTGATAAATGGTGGATTAGATATTTTTATTCAGTAAGTATTTAGAGTTTAGAATAAAAATGGCTCAAAATTTTAAATTTGAGCCATTTTTATTGTTTAAAAAGAAGTTTTATGCATCAATATTTGCATAAGTTGCATTTTCTTCAATAAAAGCTCTTCTAGGTGGAACGTCATCTCCCATTAACATTGAGAAAATTCTATCTGCTTCTGCACTATTGTCAATTGTAACTTGTTGCAAAGTTCTTGTTTCAGGATTCATTGTAGTTTCCCAAAGTTGCTCCGCATTCATTTCTCCAAGACCTTTGTATCTTTGAATGCTAACACCTTTGTCGCTTCCTTTTCCTAGTTTATCAATTGCTTCTAGCCTTTCTTCTTCTGTCCAACAATAAACTGAACTTTTACCTTTTTTCACTTGATATAAAGGAGGTGTTGCAATATATAAATATCCAAGCTCAATTAATTCTTTCATATATCTAAAAAAGAAAGTCATAATTAGTGTTGTAATATGGCTCCCATCAATGTCGGCATCCGTCATAATTATAACTTTATGATATCTGAGTTTTTCAAGATTTAATGCTTTGCTGTCTTCTTCTGTTCCAATTGTAACTCCAAGAGCAGTAAAAATATTCTTGATTTCTTCGTTTTCAAAAACTTTGTGTTGCATAGCTTTTTCAACATTCAAAATTTTTCCTCTTAGTGGAAGTATCGCTTGGAATTTCCTATCTCTTCCTTGTTTTGCAGTACCTCCCGCAGAGTCTCCCTCCACAAGATATACTTCTGTATTTTCTGGGTTTCTGTCAGAGCAATCAGAAAGTTTTCCGGGCAAACCTGCACCTGTCATAACATTTTTACGCTGAACAAGTTCTCTTGCTTTTTTTGCTGCATGACGTGCTTGTGCTGCAAGAATTACTTTTTGAACAATACGTTTTGCATCAGCAGGGTTTTCTTCAAGATAATTTCCCAACATTTCACTAATTGCTTGGTCAACTACTTTACTAATTTCGGAATTTCCGAGTTTAGTTTTTGTTTGTCCTTCAAATTGAGGCTCTTGAACTTTTACAGAGATTACTCCTGTTAGTCCTTCTCTAAAATCATCCCCTGAAATTGTAAATTTTAATTTTGTTAACATCCCGGAACTTTCAGCATAGTTTTTTAAAGTTCTTGTTAATCCTCTCCTAAAACCAGTTAAGTGCGTTCCTCCTTCATGTGTGTTAATATTATTAACATAGGCATGAATATTTTCGGTAAATGATGTGTTGTATTGAAGAGCAATCTCAACAGGCACTTCATCTTTAACTGTTGAAATATGAATTGTTTTTTCAATTAAAGGTTCTCTTGTTTGGTCAAGATACTCAACAAATTCACTTAAACCTTTTTCTGAAAAGAATAGTTCCGATTTGAATTTGCCTTCTTCATCAGGCTTTCTGTTGTCTGTTAATTGAATGCGAATACCTTTATTCAAGAAAGATAATTCTCGCATTCTTGTTGCAATTATATCGTATTTATATTCAGAAACGTTGAAAATAGATAAATCCGGATGGAAAGTTATAACTGTTCCATGCTTGTCAGAATCTCCAACTATTTCAACATCTGAAACAGGTTTTCCTATTTTGTATTCTTGTCTGTATTCTTTTCCATCTCTATATACATTTGCAATTAATATAGATGAAAGCGCATTTACACAAGAAACACCTACTCCGTGTAAACCACCGGAAACTTTGTAGGTATCTTTGTCAAATTTACCACCTGCGTGTAATACTGTCATTACTACTTCTAATGCAGATTTTTTTTCTTTTTCATGAAAGCCTACCGGAATACCTCTTCCGTTATCTTTAACTGTAATTGAATTATCTTTGTTTATAAAAACATCAATATGTGTACAGTGCCCTGCAAGTGCTTCGTCAATTGAATTGTCAACAACTTCATAAACAAGGTGATGCAAGCCTCTTTCTCCAACATCTCCAATATACATTGCCGGGCGTTTTCTAACAGCTTCTAATCCTTCAAGAACCTGAATGTTATCTGCTGAATAGTCATTATTTTTTATTTTATCACTCATAATTTTATTTTCCTTTTTCTAACTAAAATAAGAATGCGAAAATAACGATTTTTTATAAGATAAAAAAATTTGTACCTGTAAACTTTTAAATATTTATGATAATCCGAATTGTTCACTAAACTCTACAATTTTATACTTAAAGCGTACATTAACAAGGAGACAATAAAAATGCAAATAGACAAAATTTGAGTTAATATTTTACACAAATGATATTTTTTCTTTTCCCGAAGATTGATTGCAAACTATTTGCAGTATTCATATACAGCAACAGGGGTTTCGCCTCGTTTAAGAAAAAGAAAAGACGCAAGAATAATATGGGGTTGTTTTTTAATTGTAATATTATGGTCTGATAATCAGTTTATTATAAAAACTGTAAAATGAGATTTTAATGTATAAAAAAACCTCGTAGCAATACGAGGTTTAAATGTTGATATTGTATTTTTTAATATCTGTAATGTTCCGGTTTATAGGGACCTTCAATTGGAATGCTTACATAATCAGATTGTTCTTTGCTTAGAACTGTAAGTTTAGCTCCAACATGAGCAAGGTGTAATCTTGCAACTTCTTCATCAAGGTCTTTTTTTAATCTAAAAACTCCTATTTCATAATCATTTTGCCAAAGTTCTAATTGTGCTAAAACTTGGTTTGTAAATGAATTACTCATAACAAATGAGGGGTGTCCGGTAGCGTTTCCGAGATTTACCAATCTTCCTTCAGAAAGTAAAATTATTGAATGTCCATCAGGAAAAACAAATTGGTCAACTTGGGGTTTTATGTTTATTCGTTTTATTCCAGGATAATTTTCTAATTTGCTGACTTGTATTTCATTATCGAAATGTCCGATATTGCAAACAATGGCTTTATCTTTCATTCTTTCCATGTGTTCGATGGTGATAACGTCTTTATTTCCGGTTGTAGTAACATAAATATCGCCTTCGGGCAGCATATCTTCAACTGTTTTTACGGCAAAGCCCTCCATGGTTGCTTGTAAGGCACAAATAGGGTCAATTTCGGTAACGGTAACTCTTGAACCGTATCCGACAAATGATTTTGCCGAACCTTTGCCTACATCACCGTAGCCGAGTACGACTATTTTTTTTCCGGCAAGCATAATGTCGGTAGCTCGTTTAATTCCGTCGGGTAAAGATTCACGACAGCCGTATGTATTGTCAAATTTTGATTTTGTTACGGAGTCGTTTACGTTTATTGCGGGAAATAATAATTTTCCTTGATCTTCAATTTGGTATAATCTATGAACACCGGTAGTCGTTTCTTCAGAAACTCCTTTTAATGTTTTCACAGCTTTATGCCAAATTCCATTATTTTCATTAAGAACAATTCTTAATCTTTTTAAAAGCTCAATTTCATCTTCTTGTTTTACATTTTCATCTAAAATAGAGGAATTATTTTCTGCTTCAAATCCTTTTAAAACCATCATGGTTGCATCCCCTCCGTCATCTACAATTAAATCTGGTGTTTCTCCATTAGGGAATAAAAGAGCTTTTTCTGTACACCACCAATATTCTTCCAATGTTTCTCCTTCCCAAGCAAAAACAGGAATACCTGCTGCCGCAACAGCTGCTGCCGCATGGTCTTGTGTTGAAAAAATATTACAACTTGCCCAACGAACATCGGCTCCGAGTTCAACCAATGTTTCAATTAATACGGCTGTTTGGATTGTCATGTGCAATGAACCTGTAATTTTTGCTCCTTTAAGCGGTTTGCTGTTTCCGTATTTTTTTCTTAAAGCCATTAATCCAGGCATTTCGTGTTCTGCTAATGCGATTTCTTTACGCCCGAAGTCGGCGAGATTTATGTCTTTTACTTTGTAGTCAAGATTTTGTCCTGTATTTGTCATAATTTATATTGATTTTTAATAGGCAACAAATATAATGAAATTTTATTATTTGTAATCGGCTTTATCTTTTTATGCAGATTAAATTAATTTTATAAATTTGCGATTATTCAAAAATAAAAAATATGAAAGCATACGTATTTCCCGGACAGGGAGCACAATTTGTCGGAATGGGCAAGGAATTATACGAAAATTCGGAACTCGCAAAGGAACTGTTTGAAAAAGCAAATGAAATTCTCGGGTTCAGAATTACGGATATTATGTTTGACGGTACGGATGAAGATTTAAAGCAAACGAACGTAACCCAACCGGCAATTTTTTTGCATTCGGTAATACTTGCTGCAACTTTGGGCGAGGATTTTAAACCCGATATGGTTGCGGGGCATTCGCTCGGTGAATTTTCGGCATTGGTTGCCAATAAAACTTTACGATTTGAAGACGGCTTAAAACTTGTGTCGCAAAGAGCAAATGCCATGCAGGAAGCATGTGAAATTGAACCTTCGACAATGGCTGCGGTTCTCGGTTCGGAAGACAAAAAAGTTGAAGAAATTTGTGCTTCGATTGATGCTGTTGTTGTTCCGGCAAATTATAATACTAACGGGCAAATCGTAATTTCGGGTTCGATAAGCGGCATTGACAAAGCTGCCGAAAAATTGACCGAAGCCGGTGCAAAACGTGTTATAAAACTTAATGTAGGCGGTGCTTTTCATTCGCCGTTGATGGAGCCGGCACGCGAAAAACTTGCCGCAGCAATTGAAAATACGTATTTTTCAAAGCCGATTTGCCCGGTTTATCAAAATGTACCAGCAACGGCAGTAACCGATATTGATGAAATAAAGAAAAATTTGATTGCCCAGCTTACTGCTCCGGTACGCTGGACACAAATTATGAAAAATATGATTGACGACGGAGCAACATCATACACCGAAGTGGGTCCTGGGAAAGTATTGCAGGGTTTGATAAAAAAAATTGACCGAAAATTTCCGACTTTCAGTGCTTAAATATTTACGGTTTTAAAAGACAGCTCAGCAAATAGTGTTGGGCTTTTTTAATTTCATTGTTTTTTTTATTACTGTATAAATTGTGTTAAAAAGATTAGTTTTTGATTATATTAATTGAAAATTGAAGTAATTTTACATTTATTTATTACGTTTAAGCACTAAATGCGCCTAATTTTTTTTATATTACTATTTTTTTTAAGTTCAAATTTATTTGGGCAGAAGAAACTTAATGCCATTGAGTTACTAGAAAAAGTACGTAAAGAGGGCGGTTCAATTGTTGAACAAAGGATTGATGAAAATGGAGATACTACTTTGAATGTAAATGTCAGGCCAATAATTATTTATCCAAAAAGAATTTTTAAAAATAAAAGAGAAAGAAGAAAATATAATCGATTAGTAAGGAATGTTAAAAAAGTTTATCCCTATTCAATTATTATAAAAGATATTTTTCTTGAAACAGAGTTCGTTCTTCAAAATATGGAGAACAATAGAGAAAGGAAAAGGTATTTAAATAGAAAAGAAAAAGAATTAAAAAGAAAATTTGAAGGAACAATTCGTAATATGACGTATTCCCAAGGAAGGGTATTGATAAAATTAGTTGATAGGGAAACTTCTCATACAACTTATGAACTTGTTAAGCATTTTAAAGGAGGAGTTACTGCATTTTTTTGGCAAGGAGTTGCAAGAGTCTTTCAAACAAATTTAAAATACGAATATGATGCGGAAGGAACAGATAAGTGGATTGAAGAAATAGTTGCAAAAATAGAAAATGGACAGCTTTAAACGAAATATGTTAAAACGTTATGCGTCAACCCCATACTTTTATTTTTCAACACAATATGTTAAATTTAACAATTTAAACTAAGGTTTTTAAGAATTATGAAACTAAGAAATGTAAAAATTAAAAATTAATATTATAGTGACACGTTAAAACGTGATAGTATTCAAAGTAAATTAATATTTTTAAAAGATTTTAACAAAGTATGAGTTTTCCCCAAAATATTTATGTTTCATTTTCTTATAAAAAAGTTGTTTATATTTTTTTAAATATGTTCTATAAGATAAAACATAGTCCTGCTTTGTAATTTGCTGCATAATATCCAAATTCTCCAAAGAAACCCAGCTTGCTTTTTTTAGAAAATTTTACTCTAAACCCCAAAAAAATATCCGGATGCAATAAAGTGCTTTTTTCGGTATTCTTTTTAGCAATTGCTACTCCTAATCCGGAATAAATATCAAGAACATTTGTTCTAAAGAAACCAGCATGATATAGAGTTCTGAATGTTCCTGAAGGAATAATCTCTTCTCCTTCAATTGTTCTTAATACATCAGTTGTTAAATCAATCCCTACATATCCAAATCTTTTAATTTTGTAAACAGATCTTTCAATGCTAAAGTTTCCTCCTATTGCAACATCTCCTAGAGCTCTGTATCCTGCCCCAATATTAATTCCTGTTTTTCCTTTTCTAAAAACATCTTGTCCAAAAGAAAATTGAAATAAAAGTAATAAAATACTTATGAGAATAGTTTTTTTTATTATTTTTCTAATTTTAAAATTTTAAAAATAATAAAAACATTTTTAATACGCAAAGTATTGTTTTTTTATATCGTAATTAAATATCGAATAGGAAATAAAAAAAAGTATAGATAATAATATAAAAATATGATTAATTATTGTAAAGTGCTGATTTATATTATTTAGTGTAGTTACTTAATAGCTATTTTTATTTAGTATTTGTAAAGAAATAGAGAGATATTTTTTGTGCCTTATTATATTTTTATTATATTTGTGTTTTATAACATATTTAAGTATAAGTATAATTTAATTTATTATGGCAAAAGTTCTTATTCTTGGAGCAGGCATATCAGGGCATACAGCAGCCTTGTATGCAAAAAAGGAGCTCAAAAAAAAACATGAAGTTGTTATTGTTAGTCCTAATAGCAACTACCAATGGGTACCATCAAATATATGGGTAGGTGTTGGGTTAATGAAACCAGAGCAAGTAAAATTTAAACTTGCACCAATATATAAAAAACAAGGAATTATATATAAACAAGCACTTGCAATTTCGATTAATCCTGAGGGAGATTCTGAAACTGAAAAACCTTTTGTTACAATTAAATATGTAACTGGGAAAGAAGAAGGAAAAGAAGAAAAAGTTGAATACGATTTTCTAATTAATTCAACAGGTCCAAAATTAAACTTTGCTGCAACGGAAGGCTTAGGACCTGATAAATATACGAACTCTGTTTGTACTTATGATCATGCTTCTCATGCCTGGGAAAATCTTCAAAAATCTTTTGAGAAAATGGAGAGTGGTGAAAAACAAACATTTCTTATAGGAACAGGACATCCGCTTGCAACTTGCCAAGGCGCAGCCTTTGAATATGCTTTGAATATTGCTTTTGAAGTAAATAAAAGAAAACTAAATCATTTGGCAGATATTTGGTGGATTTCCAATGAATATGAACTTGGAGATTTTGGAATGGGAGGAGCATATATTAAACGAAATGGATATATTACCCCTACAAAAATATTTACAGAATCAATTCTGAAAGAATACGGAATTAGATGGATAAAAAGAGCTGGAGTGTTGAAAGTTGAAGAAGGTAAAGCTCATTATGAAAATTTAAGAGGAGAAAATCATATAAAAGAATTTGATTTTGCAATGTTAATTCCCGGCTTTACAGGTGCCGGAATGAAGGCATATGATAAGTCTGGAACAGATATTAGTTTGAAAGTTTTTGCAGCAAATGGAATGATGAAAGTTGATGCAGATTACACTCAAAAGCCGTTTGAAGAATGGAAAGCATCGGATTGGCCTTTAATATACCAAAACCCTGATTACGATAATATGTATGCTGCAGGAATTGCTTTTGCACCACCACACGGAATGTCAAAACCAATGCAAAGTCCAAACGGAACAAAAATATTTCCTACTCCGCCAAGAACCGGTATGCCATCAGGAGTTATTGGGAAAATTGTAGCAGGAAATATTGCACATCGTATAAAAACCGGCAAAAATGAACATCCTCATAAAGCATCAATGGCAAAAATGGGTGCAGCTTGTATTGTTTCTGCCGGATATGGAATAATAAAGGGGCAAGCTGCTGTTATGACAGTTAATCCTATTGTTGCCGATTGGGAAAAATATCCTAAATGGGGTAGGAAAATTAGTGATACCGTTGGAACAGTTGGTTCTGCTGGGCATTGGATGAAATTGTTTATGCACTATATGTTTTTATACAAAGCAAAAGCAAAATTAGGCTGGAGTTTATTACCTGAATAAGTTTTTAAGAATTTGGTTTTAATAAAAAATAAAATATCATGGCAAAAAGTAAACTGAAAACAATACCATACAGCAATATGTCTTATGGAACTGAACCAACAAAATGGATAAAGTTTATGAGGGTTTGTTTTATAAAACAAATAATAAGTTTCTTTAAATTAAATTTGAAAATACTAAAAATTGTTGCTTTCGGACACTCATAGGAAGATTTTTATATAAAATATAAATAAAGATTGTCTTACATATAGTTATTTGATAAATTAGCAGATGCTAATTTATCAAATAATTTTTGTTTAGTGAAAATATTGAAACTCAATAAATTAAAAACGACTTTAGTCGTTTTTTTGGTTGCAGATTTTATTAATTTAATATTTAAGTCGGGCATATAAATTACGTTTTTTAAATAGGTTTTAACCAGTTTTTTATGCTTTTTTTGAATAATAATGCTTTAATATAATGTATTTTAAAAATATTTTTAGAAAACAAAATAAAGAATTTACTTCTCGAATAACATCAGAATTTTAAAAATTGTTTAGTTTTACGAAATGATTTTCTCAACGAAAGGAATTGTTTTGCACCGTTTTAAATATACAGATTCTAAAATAATTGCAAAAATTTATACAGAGGAGTTTGGTTTACAGGCATATCTTATTTACGGTTCAAGTTCTAAAAAAGCAAAACAAATACACTCTTTATTACAACCACTTTTTATTGTAGAAATGGAAGTTTATCACAATGAAAAAAAAGAACTTCAAAAAATCAAAGAAATATCTAACCATTTTCCCTTCAGAACACTTCCTTTTAATTTTAATAAAAAATCAGTTAGTTTATTTCTTTCAGAGTTTATTATGAAAGTTATAAGAGAAAATGAAGCTGATAAAAATTTATTTAATTTTATACAAAAATCAATACAGATTTTTGATTTAAATCTGGAAAATAGCAGTAATTTTCATCTGATTTTTTTAATTAAAATGTGTAAGTTCTTAGGAATTTCACCACAGAAAAATTATACGTCGGCTAGAACTATTTTTGATTTAGATACAGGAAAATTTGTTATTGGAATTAGGAGAAATTCTAAATATATAGATTCTAAAAATAGTATTATTTTTAATGATTTACTTTATGCAGACTATTACGACAAATTGCAAATTAATAATTCAGAAAGAAGAGTTCTATTAAACCATATTATTGAGTTTTATACAATTCATTTGGGAAAACCCGGCAAATTGAATAGCTTAGAAGTTTTGAAGGTGATTTTTTGAGAGTTTTTCAACTTACTCTTTCTATATTTATTATTTATTTGCTAACTTTTTTGTGCAAGTTTTATTAGATAAGCAATTTTTTTTGAAATGTTGTTGCCGGTTTTGTTTTTCAAAT
Source organism: uncultured Chlorobiota bacterium (assembly GCA_947311255.1). Lineage (GTDB taxonomy): Bacteria > Bacteroidota > Bacteroidia > Bacteroidales > JAADGE01 > JAADGE01. Next base: position 79,844 of record CAMZKL010000013.1, read on the forward strand.
ATACTGTTTTCCCGGTTAAGTCAGTTAATTGAATATTGATTATTGAATATTGATTATTTAAGTTTATTGTATAAATTCCGTTTGACGGATTTGGGGTATATTGTAATGTTTTCGGTTTCCGAAATGTTTATATTGCTTGTTGTTGTGGTTTTATTTTTGTTTGCTTTATTTTTATAATCGTCTTCCGTCCATTCTTCGTTTATTAAATTGTTTATGTAGTTGCCGGTATGCAAATGTAACTCATCGCTTGCACTTGCATGAAATCCGTTTGTTATGTGTATGCTGTTTACCGCTTGCATTTCGCCTTGTTGCCAATCGGGGTTCGGCAAATGTATTACATCGGGATTAAGTTATTTTAAAATATTTTCCGCTGTTTTGTTCGATATCCAAACGTGGGGTTGGTTGATGTTTTTGTCATCACTTTCTTTCGGAAAATAAACCATATCAAAAGGTGTCTTATTTAGTAAAATTTCATATATTTAGAATTTAAAAATTATAAATAAACTTGAATATAAAAATCTAATTTTGCATATTTTTTTAATGTGTTGTAAAACATATTCCGTATTCTCTTTTACGTTTTTGTAGCATTTTTACGTGAAAATAAAAGAAACTCTTAATTTCCTTTTGCAAATCTTATAATATTGGCTTACTTTTGTAGTGAATTAAAAAAAATAAGATGCAAAAAATAAGAGTGCGTTTTGCACCAAGTCCTACCGGACCTCTACATATTGGCGGAGTTAGAACCGCACTTTTTAACTATTTATTCGCAAAAAAACATAAAGGAGACTTTCTTTTAAGAATTGAAGATACAGACCAAACAAGATATGTTGAAGGTGCCGAAGAATATATAATGAAATCTCTTGAATGGTGCGGAATTAAAATTGACGAAGGCATTAAGGAAGGTGGGAAATATGGTCCTTATAAACAATCTGAACGCAAAGAAATATACAAAAAGCATATTCAAATACTTCTTGATAACGGAACAGCCTATTATGCCTTTGACACACCCGAAGAGCTTAATGAAATGAGAGAAAGATTAGAAAAATCCGGATCATCAGTTCGGCAATATAATTCCCAAACAAGAGGAGAGATGAAAAACTCTTTTACTTTAACTAAAGAAGAAGTTAATAAAAAAATTAAAGCTGGCGATTCCTATGTTGTTAGATTTAACATTCCAGAAAATGAAAATTTACTTGTTAAAGATATTATAAGAGGAGATGTTCAAGTAAACACTTCGCAACTTGATGATAAAGTTTTGTTCAAATCTGATGGTTTGCCAACCTATCATCTTGCAAATATTGTGGATGATTATTTAATGGATATATCTCACGTCATCAGAGGAGAAGAATGGTTGCCATCTTTACCCCTGCATGTTCTACTTTACAGAAGTTTTGGCTGGGAAAATGAAATGCCTCAATTTGCACATTTACCATTAATTTTAAAACCAAACGGAAAAGGGAAACTTAGCAAAAGAGATGGTGATAAGTTAGGATTTCCAGTTTTTCCATTAGAATGGAAAGACCCTAAAACAAATGAAATTTCGGCAGGATATAGAGAAAATGGGTATTTGCCTGATGCATTTGTTAATTTAATTGCATTTTTAGGATGGAATCCGGGGAACGAAGAAGAAATTTTTACTATGACTGAATTAATCGAAAAATTTGAACTTGAAAAAGTGCAAAAAGGAGGTGCAAAATTTTCTCCAGAAAAGGCTAAGTGGTACAATCAGCAATATCTTAAAAATACTAAAAGTGAAAATTTAACAAAAATTCTTTGTCCTCAATTAAAAGAAAAATGTGCTGAAACTGATAATTTATATCTTGAAAAAGTAATTGGTTTTATGAAAGAAAGAATGGTGCTTTTAACGGATTTCTGGAAAATGTCTTCTTTCTTTTTTGAAACCCCTACTGAATATAATTCTAAAATTGTAAAAAAACAGTGGAAAGAAGATACTCCTGAAATAATGTTTAAAATTCATGATATTTTAAGTGGTATTAGAGAAGACAAATTCTCAAGTGAACATACAGAACAAATTATTAAAAAATTTATTACTGAAAATGAATTGAGTTTTGGAAAAGTTCTAAACCCTTTGAGGTTAATACTTACAGGAACAGGTGGAGGTCCTCATATTTTTGATATTATTTCTACAATAGGGAAAGAAGAAACATTAAAAAGGATTAAAAACGGAATTTTAAATATTAAAAAGTAAATGTTAAGTTTCTCGAGTTTGTTTTTTACAACTTGTTTTTTAATTGAAAATTAAACATTTTTTTTTATTAAAGTATAAAGTTTTTTTTAAAAATCATTATTTTTAATACCTTTTTTTATTCCAACAAAAGGTGCTTTTATTTTAAGCTCCCCACACAAAACACCATATATTTTGTGTCAAATATAAAATAAAAAGAACTATAAACACATTACTTATACAAACTTTTGTTATGTAAATTATTTTTGTAAAGGTCAAACTCATATTTTTTTTCAATACAATTTATGACATTTAATAATTGAAACCTTAATTTTTAATAATATTGAAACTGAAAAATGTAAAAATTAATGTTATCGTAATGCCTCCTATCGTTACACTATTCAGAGTAAATAAAACTTTTAATAAAGTTTGTGTTTGCATTGTGTTTTTGTCATAGATACTTCATAAAACAACAAAAAAATAATATTTTTGCAAAAAAAGAAATATGTTACCCGATATAGAAAAACAGTCCAAAGATAAAATCAAAGAATTTCAAGAAAAAAAACTGAAAACACTTTTAAAATATATTTCAGAGAATTCTAAATTTTATAAAGACCTATTTGCAGGAAATAATATAAATATTGCTGAAATAAAAACACTTGAAGATTTGCAAAAAATACCAGTTACAACTAAAAAAGATTTGCAAGAAAGAAATGAAGATTTTCTATGTGTTCCTAAAAATAAAATAATAGACTATATAACAACATCCGGAA
>CAMZKL010000014.1 GCA_947311255.1 uncultured Chlorobiota bacterium
AGAAAAAATGTAACTTGTGTAAAAATAACAGCTCAAATTTGGGCTATTTGTATTTTTGTATATTTGGCTGTTAGTAAGCATTTTAAATGTATATTTGTTAGATTTTATGAATAATATGGGTTAATTCATATAGCGAGTTAAATATAAGGGACTTCTAAAAATTATTGAATTTTGAACCTTTCTTGTGCGAAGCATAATATTATTGTAAACTTAAACTTCAAACTTATCTTTTAGATGCTTTTCAATTTTAAAATACATATCTTTATTATAAGAATATACTGAAATTTCAAATAAATAAGTATTGCCAGTTTCAGAAATAGGATTTATTTCTACCTGTTGTTTTATAGATACCCAAGGTAATAATACAATAGTTTTTTTGATAGACTTTATAAGTGTTTCAACACTCTTTTCTTTTGATGTTGTTAGATTAAAGGAATATCCGGAAATTGTATTTGAACGTTTTTCTTTTATTAACTTGTTGTTTAATATCTTTGTATAAGGAATTTTAATTAAACTTTTATTTTGCAGTTCTAATTCTAATGTTCTATAATTAAAATTAGAAATAACTCCTGTAAAATTAGAACTAGTTATAGTATCTCCAAGAACTATTGAAGAATCTAATTTAATAATAACACCTGCAATGTAATCTTTTAAAACAATCTTTACTGAAATGATTGATATTGTTAGCATTATAATGAAAATTATAAGTGCAAAGTATTGATTATATATTAAAAATACTTTGAAAACCCATATTGAAAAAATAACCCAAATAAAGAACTCTAAAATAGGTAAGTTTCGTTTAGCTATTTTTAACTTTTTTTTGTTTTTAAGAAGAATCAAAACTAAAAAGAATAAGAATCTGAAAAAAACAAATAATAAAATTGCAAAAAATATAATTTTATAAATAACAAGAATTGAGAAAGTTAATTTCATTTTTAAATTATTTTTTATCAAAGTTAGAAAAAAAAATAAATTAAAAAAAGTTATTCATCTCTATATATAAAATAATAAATAATTTGGCGTATATTTGTAATAAACAAAATTTAAAAGATATGGCTATTCCAATTATAGAAAATGATAAATATTTAGAACCCTTTACTTCAACAATAGAAAGGCGTTTTAGAAATGCAAAACAAAAAGAAAAAGAACTAACTAAAGGAAAAACTCTTAGTGGTTTTGCAAATGCCCATCAGTTTTATGGACTTCATAAAGACAAAAAATCATGGATTTTCAGAGATTGGTTGCCAAATGCTCATTCTGTATATTTAGTAGGTGATTTTTCAAATTGGCAAGCAATTAATGAATTTAAACTTACAAAAAAGGCAAAAGGAATTTTTGAAATTGAAATAAATATAAATTTATTAAAACATAAAGATTTATACAGATTATATGTTACATGGGAAGGAGGAAGTGGAGATAGAATTCCAGCTTATGCAAAACGAGTTGTTCAAGATAAAAATACACACATTTTTAATGCGCAAGTTTGGTTTCCGGAAAAACCATATAAGCCAAAATATAAATCACCAAAAGATAATACTAATGTATTAATATATGAAGCTCACATAGGTATGGCTTCGGAAGACGGAAAAGTTGCAACTTATAGCGAATTTACAAAAAAAATAATTCCAAGAATTGTAAAATTAGGCTATAACACAATCCAATTAATGGCCATTCAGGAACATCCATATTACGGTTCTTTCGGGTATCATATATCAAGTTTTTTCGCTGCAACTTCTCGTTTTGGTACTCCCGAAGAATTGAAAAAACTGATTGATACTGCACATAAACATGGTCTACATATAATTATGGATATTGTTCATTCTCATGCAGTTAAGAATGAAGTTGAAGGCATAGCAAGATATGATGGAAGCGAATATCAATATTTTCATGCAGGAGAAAGAGGCAATCATGCAGCTTGGGATTCCAAATGTTTTGATTATGGAAAAGATGAAGTTTTACATTTTCTTCTTTCAAATTGCAAATTTTGGATTGAAGAATATAATTTTGATGGCTTTAGGTTTGATGGTGTTACAAGTATGCTATATTTAAACCACGGTTTAGAAACTAACTTTACTTCATATTATGATTATTTTAATTTTAATCAAGACGAAGATGCAATTACATACCTGATGCTTGCAAATAAGTTAATTCATGAAATTAAATCGGAATCTTTAACAATTGCAGAAGAAATGAGCGGAATGCCGGGAATTGCATCTCCTATTAATTATGGAGGCTTTGGTTTTGACTATAGACTTGCAATGGGAATACCTGATTTTTGGATAAAAATTATTAAGGAACAAAAAGATGAAAATTGGCATGTAGGTGAAATTTTTCATAGATTAACAGATAAAAGGAATGACGAAAAAACTATAAATTATTCAGAATCTCACGACCAAGCTCTTGTAGGAGATAAAACTATTATGTTCAGACTTGCAGATTCCGATATGTATCATAATATGCACATCAATAATATTAACATGAATATTGAAAGAGCAATAGCTATTCATAAGATTATTCAACTTTCAACTATTGCCTGCTCCCAACCCGGATATTTGAATTTCATGGGAAATGAGTTTGGGCATCCTGAATGGATAGATTTTCCTAGAGAAGGCAACAATTGGTCCTATCATTATGCACGTAGGCAATGGAGCCTTTCTGATAATTCTGAACTTGCATATTATTATTTGCAACTATTTAATACTGAGATAGTTCACTTCTTTAAAAATAAAAAAGTATTATCAGAAAAAATTCAACTACTATCGGATAAAGCTTATGATCAAGTTCTTATTTTTAAAAGAAATAAATACATTTTCGTTTTTAATTTTAATCCATTCATATCGTTTACAGATTATGGTTTCGATGTGCCAAAAGGTAAATATAAAATAATAATTAATTCTGATAACGAAGAATATCTTGGACATTCTAGAATTAATGAAGAACTTATTTATAAAACAGTAAAAGAAAATAAAAAAGATATTTTAAAACTATATATTCCTACAAGAACTTGCTTTGTATTAGAAAAATTTTAAATATCTTAGAAATTATTGCAACTAATTGCTATGTTTGCATCATGTTATAAAACATATTTTTATTGATAAATATTTATAAAATGAAATTCTTAAAACTAATATTTATAATACTATTTATATCATCTTTTAATTTGAACGCCCAAAAAGGTGTGCCGGATTTTACAGCAACCGATATATATGGAACAAGACATGGACTATATTCAGATTATTTAGACAAAGGAAAATATGTTCTAATTGATTTCTTTTCAGTTTCTTGTGGTTCTTGTATGATTGCTACTCCAAAAATTGATGAAGTTTTTAAAAACTTTGGATGCAACTACGGAGATGTTGTTTTTTTAGGTATTAATTCTAGAAGTTATGAAACTGATGAAGATGTTTGGTCGTTTACCGAAAACTATGGGATGACTTTTCCTGCAATAAGTGGTGCATCCGGAGGAAATAGTATTGCAACTGATTTTGGCATTTCTTGGACACCATATCATATATTAATATCACCGAATTCAAAAATTATAATGGATAATACATGGGATGGGACCGGAGGTACATCAGCAGAATTAACCGATTCTTTAATATCATACGGACTAACAACAAAAGACTGCGAAGGTAAAGATTTTATATTTTTTTCTTTGGTCTCTGAAAATGATTCTGTTGTAGGAGATATAGATTATGAAAACCAAACTGTTTCAGTTACTTTGCCTGCCGGAACTAATTTGTCAAGCCTAACTGCAAGTTTTATAAATGCAATAAATTCTGATATTGAAATAGATGGAACGCCGCAAGTTAGTGGAGAAACAGTTAATGATTTTTCTACTCCTCTTACTTATAAAATAACTTCTGAAATTAATGAATTTCAAGAATGGACAGTAAATGTTTCATTAGCATCTTCTGTCGAATATTTGAATAATAAATTTTCAATTTATCCTAATCCTTCAAAAGGAAAATTTGTAATTGAAAATAATTTTTATAGAAATACAAAATCAAACAATGTTTCTGCTAAAATTTCTGATATAACAGGAAAAATTGTTAAAACTTTTGACATTGATGAACAGTATATAAATGTTAATATGATTAAATATTCAAAAGGAATATATTTTGTGAATCTCAAAAATGCTAACGATGAGATAACAAAGAAAATAATTCTTTATTAAAAAATTAAATATGAACTTAGTTTAAAAAATTTAATACTCAGAAAAAAAAACTTTGTTAAGATTTGTTAATCTTCTGGAATTTAGGAATTAAACATTTTGCGTTTTACATATAACCACCCTGACAAGGATTTCTGTAGCAAATTCAGAATATTATTTAAAAGAAATCCTTTCTAAATATATAAAGTCAGGATTTTTTATTTTTGTAGTTTATAAAACTTAAACACAGTAGATATTCTTACAAACAAATCTAACCAAATAGGAAAAATATAAGAATAATAACTCAAATTTGTATTCCCATTAGCAAATACCCAATCCCCCACAATTAAATTTCAAGTTAAAAACATAAAAACTATCTTTGCAAACTAATTTTTTAAAAATAGAATGAACAAAAAAATATCAATAGTCGGAGCAAGAGTTCATAATTTAAAAAATATTGATGTTGAAATACCTCGTAATAAATTAACAGTAATTACAGGCCTAAGCGGAAGCGGAAAATCATCCCTTGCCTTTGATACAATTTATGCAGAAGGACAAAGAAGATATATTGAAACATTTTCTGCTTATGCTCGTCAATTTCTTGGCAATCTTGAAAGACCGGATGTTGATAAAATAACAGGGTTAAGTCCTGTAATTTCAATAGAACAAAAAACAACAAACCGAAATCCCAGATCAACAGTTGGTACCGTTACTGAAATTTATGATTTTCTACGTCTTCTGTTTGCTCGTGCAGGAATAGCTTATTCGTACAAGACAGGAGAGAAGATGGTTAAATATACTAGTGAGCAAATAATAAATTTAATTTTTAAAGAATATCAAGGTAAAAAACTGGTAATTTTAGCACCAGTTGTTAAAAGCAGAAAAGGACACTACAAAGAACTGTTTGTTTCAATAAGAAAAAAAGGGTTTTTACAAGTGCGAACAAATGGAAAAATAACTGAGATTGTTCCAGGGCTGCATCTCAACAGATATAAAACTCACGAAATAGAAATTGTAATTGATAAACTTAAAGTTGACGAAAAAAACAGAAAAAGGCTTAAAGAATCAGTTCAAACAGCTATGCACCATGGAAAAGGTGTAATAATGACTTATGAACATGGTTATGAAAAGATTAGATACTTTAGTAAAAATTTAATGTGCCCTACAACAGGCATTTCATATGATGAACCTGCACCAAATTCTTTTTCTTTTAACTCTCCACAAGGAGCTTGTCCAAATTGCAAAGGACTTGGAGAAGTTAGTAAACCTGATATTAATAAAATAATTCCGGATAAAAATTTAAGCATTAAAAGAGGCGGAATAAAACCTCTTGGAGAATATAAAAACACCCTTATTTTCTGGCAAATTGAAGCAATTTTAAAACAATATAATGTAACTCTTAAAACTCCAATAAAAAATATTCCTGAGAAAGCACTCCAAAAAATTCTTCAAGGAACAGATGAAACTATTAGAATTGAAAATTCAACACTTGGAATATCATCAAAAATTGAACTTAGTTTCGATGGAATTTTATATTATCTTAAAAGACATACGTCTGAAAATAATTCAAGTTCAAGAAAAATTAAAAATAATTATTTTACAGATGAGCTTTGTCCAAATTGTGATGGAAAACGCCTAAAAAATGAATCTTTGTGGTTTAAATTTGCAAATAAAAATATTTCAGAATTAGCTGAAACAGATATTTTGGAACTATACAACTTTCTTAAAAATATAAACTCAGATATTAGTGATAAACAGAATATTATTGCAAAAGAAATATTAAAAGAACTTTTAACTCGTCTGCAATTTTTATTAGACGTAGGGCTTTCATATTTAAATCTAAATAGAAGTTCAAGAACACTTTCCGGAGGCGAAAGTCAAAGAATAAGACTTGCATCTCAAATTGGTTCCAAACTTGTAAATGTTCTCTATATTTTAGACGAACCAAGCATTGGGCTACACCAAAGAGATAATCACAGACTTATTAATTCATTGAAACAACTTCGGGATACCGGAAATTCAGTAATTGTTGTAGAACACGATAAAGACATGATGCTTGCGTCTGATTATCTGATAGATATGGGTCCCTTTGCAGGAAAACACGGTGGCGAAATTTCAGCCTGCGGAACTCCTAATGATGTTTTAAAAACTAATACTTTAACTGCCGAATATTTAAAAAATAAAAAACAAATTAAAATACCAAAAGAAAGAAGAAAAGGCTCAAAAAATAAAATCTCATTAATTGGAGCAAATGGCAATAATCTTAAAAATGTTAGTGTAGATTTTCAACTTGGAAAATTTATTTGCATAACTGGGGTTTCAGGAAGCGGTAAATCATCTTTAGTAAATAATACATTACACCCAATTTTGAGCAAATATTTTTATAAGTCTATTAAAAATCCTCTTCCATATAAATCAATAGAAGGAATTGAAAATATAGATAAAGTTATTGAAGTTAATCAAGCACCAATTGGAAGAACGCCTAGAAGCAACCCTGCAACATACACAAAAGTTTTTGACGAAATAAGAAAACTGTTTGCTCAACTTCCAGAATCAAAAATTAGAGGATATAAACTCGGACGTTTCTCGTTTAATGTTAAAGGAGGACGATGTGAAACTTGCCAAGGTGCCGGACTTAGAACTATTGAAATGAATTTTCTTCCTGATGTTTACGTCCCTTGTGAAGATTGCCAAGGAAAAAGATACAATAGAGAAACCCTTGAAGTCCGCTATAAAGGAAAATCAATAAGCGATGTTCTTGATATGACAATAAATACAGCTTATGAATATTTTCAAAATATTCCTAAAATACGTAAAACTCTAAAAGCATTAAAAGATGTAGGACTAGGTTATTTAACTATGGGACAGGCATCTACTACAATTTCAGGGGGCGAAGCTCAACGAGTTAAACTTGCTACTGAACTAGCAAAACGAGATACCGGAAAAACTCTTTACATACTAGATGAACCAACAACAGGTCTTCATTTTGAAGATATAAAAATGCTTCTTGAAGTATTAAACAGGCTTGTTGATAAAGGCAACACAGTAATTGTTATAGAACATAATATGGATGTTATAAAAGTAGCTGATTATATTATTGATATTGGCAAAGAAGGGGGGAAAGAAGGTGGTTTTATTGTTGCAAAAGGTACTCCAGAAGAAATAATTAAAAACAAAGAAAGTTACACAGCAAAATTTCTTAAAGAAGAATTAACATTAAATATTTGATTTTTTTCTTTTCTTTCCTTAAATTTGAAGTTCATTTTCAAAATAATTATTAACTAAATATATAAATTATGAAAAACAAAATTTTATTTTTTATGAGTTTTATGCTTATCTTCGGTTTCAGCATGAAAGCTCAAGTTTTTATTACAGAAATTGCTGACCCAAATAATGAGTCAGCAGCAAGTTTTGTAGAATTATATAACGCAGGAAGTGCTGCTGTTGATTTCTCAACCGGATGGCAAATTAATAGATACACCAATGGAAATGCAACACCTCAAGCAGCAAAAGCATTAACTGGAACAATTGATGCTGGTGGGTTTTATATTATTTGTGCAAACCAAACAACATTTACGTCAACATACGGTTTTGCAGCAGACCAAGATATAGGATCTGGTGGACCTGCTGACTCAAATGGAGACGATCAGATTTTTCTGCTTTCTCCAGGTTCAGTAATAGTTGATTTCTTTGGTGTTATAGGCGAAGATGGCACAAACACTTGTCATGAATTTGAAGATGGACGCGCCGAAAGGATTGCTAGTGTTACACAAGGAGTTCAGACTTGGAATGAAGCTGAATGGAATGTTTGGTCTGATGGTTCCTCTGCGTCAGGATGTACAAATCACATTTCAAATAGTCCGCAAAATGCTCCAGCTGATTTTGATCCAGGGCAATGGATAGGTGTAAGTTCATCAAACGACCAAACTTCAACTGTTACTGCACCCGGCACACAATTAGCCGCCGGAACTATATCTTCAATTGCAACCGACAGTATTCCTGTATTCAAATTTGATATTTCCGATGCCGCAAGCGGCGACGGTTTGCCTACAAATGTAACAGGATTATATTTTGTTGCCGGACCGAATAATACCGTAGATTTTCAACAAAATATCGGCGGCGGCGGTATATATGATTTAACAAACGGTGCTGTTGTGGCGGTAGACCATGCGAATGTTGTCCTAACGGCAAATACGATATTTCTTCCTGTTACTTTAACAGTACCGGACGGCGGAACGGTTTCTTTGGAAGCATATATTTATATTGATAATACAAATGCACCCGACGGCGGAATCCTGCAATTTCAAATAAATTCTGCAAATCACGGCTTTACGGCTGATGCAAGTGGTTCCGATTTTGAAAGCACATTTGCTGGCGGCGATATAGTCGGAAATAATTTTACTGTTAATGTTGTTGCCACTCAACTGTCTTTTGTTACACAACCTTCAAATGTTGTTGAGAATGATATTATGTCTCCTGCTGTTCAAGTTGGAACTACAGATGTTTATGGAAATGTAGATATTGATTATGCTGCAACTTCTATTACCTTAGCTACTTCAACAGGCACAATGACGGGCACAAATCCTGTTAATACAACTTCTGGACTTGCAACTTTCAGCGATTTAACTTTCAGTCCTCAAAATTTAAGTGTAACTTTAAATGCTACTGGTGGTGTATTCCCTGGAATAACAAGTAATACATTTGATGTAACAGAACCTTTTATTGTTTCTAAATTATTAATTACTGAAATTGCTGTTACTCCAACTGCTGGTGAATTTGTAGAAATATATAATCCAGGTAGCTCTACTGTTAATTTATCTGATTATTATATTACAGATGCAACATATGCCGGAGGAGGAAACTATTATTATAATATTGTTTTGGGAGCAAATTACGGCGGAGGAGGTTTCGGAGATTTTCATGCAAGATTTCCTGACGGAGCAACCATAAACGCAGGTGAAGTTCAAACAATTGCATTACATGGTTCAGATGATTTTTTTACAACTTATTCAGTAAATTGTACTTATGAATTATATGAAGATGCTGGTACTCCTGATGGAATACCTGACATGAGAGAAGCAATTGCAGGTTCAATAAATAATCAAGGAGCATTTACAAATAGTGGCGAAGTTTGTATATTATATGCTTGGGACGGCTCATCAGATCTTGTAACTGATGTAGACTATTTTATGTGGGGAGACAACGCCGAAGCTGTTGATAAAACAGGTGTAACAATTAATTCAAGTACTTATAATAATGATACTCCACTTGCAAATCAAGCATTTATGACACCAACTCACGCATCAGGTGATTCTTGGCAAAGAATTGATATGTCAGAAGGAACACAAACAACATCAGGAAGTAACGGAGTTAACGGAAGAGATGAAACTTCTGAAAATATTACTGTAACTTGGGGAGCAGCGGTTGTTACTCCAAACACTATTCCTGCACCACCTTCTCCTACTATTACAATTTCAAGCCCTACTGAGGGAAGTACTGAAACATCTGCTGATGTAGATATAGTTTTTAATGTTGAAAATTTTGTAGTAGGAGATAATTCAGGAGGTTCTGATGATGGACATATACATTATACTGTTGACGGAGGTTCAACTATTATGTATTATACAACTAATCCTATTGCTTTAACAGGTTTATCAAATGGAAACCACACTGTTATTACTTGGTTGGTGGATAATGCTCATCAACCTCTAACACCTAATGTTGCAGATACAGTACACTTTACTGTTTCTGTTGTTACAAGCGGCGGAACATCTTGTGCTGGTGCAGTTGCTGTTGATGTAGGTACGCATACAGCAACACATACGACTACGGACGATTATGACCAATGGTACGTATATCATGCAACGGCAGACGGCAGAATTACGGTTTCGAATTGCAGTTCCAGCTACAGCGGCGATACTTATGTTGAAATTATAGAGGGCTCTTGCGGCGGTTCTAATTGGGACAGTGCCGATGATGTATGCGGAACATTAGAATCCTTATCGTTTAATGTAACGGCAGGAAACGATTATTATATCGGCTGGGGCGATTATGATACCGCAACCCCAGGAACTTACGATTGGACACTTAATTTTACGGCACCCGTAAATATTATTAATGCTTTTGCCTTAAGTAATACTGAATTAACATTAGAATATGAAAGTGCTTTATCATCTGTTAATCCTGCCGATTACAGCTTAACAGCTACGGGACAAACAACCGTTACTTTTTCAAGTGCAACTATTGACGGAACAGACCCGACAATGGTTCATTTAACGGCAGCTTCAAATTTTGCGATTAATGTAATTCGTGATAATATTAACGATGCTGCAAATAATACAACGTATCAATTTTATGCAGGTGTTTTACCAATTTCTTATACCAATACGGCAAACGACCCTGATACCGTAAGACAAGGATATAATGTAACTTTATCAGGTGTGGTTACGGCAAATGATAATTATAATCAAGTTTGGATACAAGACTCAAATAATCCGATGTCAGGTGTTTTAATTTTCAGTTCTTCTTTCACTTCAACTGTAGCGGTAGGAGACCAAATTACTGTTGTCGGTCAAAAAGCATTTTATAACGGACTTACCGAAATAACCGATCCGATGTTGATTAGTACAACAAGCGGAGGAACACCGACACCGGCTGTTATTAATACGGCAGATTTGGAATATAACAAAGTACAAGACGACCCTGCAGCCGAACCGTGGGAAGGACAGTTAGTAACCGTAAGCGGAATTGTAATTGACAGTTTAAATGCTTCACATTACGAATATTTCGGTCACGATTGTAGCGGAAATATTATTTGTTTTGATGATGATGTTGATTATCACTATGGAAGTGGTTTTGCATTAACAAACGGTACAATGTATAATTTAACAGGTGTTGTAACTTTTTCTTTTGGAAAATATAAAGTAAACCCAAGAGGAACTGCTGATGCTATTGAAGTTGCAAGAGATATAACATCAGTTATTGAAGACCCTGATAGCCAGGTTGTTACTCAAACTATAAACTGTAATAATGTTGCAGATTCTATAAATGCAATTGAAGTTTTTAAATTTAAAATAACAGATGAGGGAACAGATGGCTTACCTACTGCATTATCTCAAATGACTCTTTATACCAGTGCAAATAATACAATCCCTATTGATGGAGATGGAATTGATGGTGCTTGGTTTGATTTTGGAGATGCCTTAAATCCTATTGAAGTTTTGGCTGAACCTGTAATAACAGGAAATCAAATTGTTTTTCAAGTAGATCCAACAACTGCTATAATTGATAACGGAACAAGCAGAGAAGTTATTTTACATCTTTGGTTTGACCCTGCAAATATTACAGATGGATATGTTTTTCAACTTGAAACTCATGCTGATCCACACGGATTTATTTCAGGCTGTATGAACTCACAATTTTCTTCTACTTTTATGTCAAATGTTACAGGTGGAGAAATTACGATTTCTAAACCTGATGCAATTTCAAGAATATCAGAAAATAATATTAACATTTATCCAAATCCTGCAAATGATAACTTATTTGTGAAAAATATGAAAAATGTTACATCTATTTCTTTTGTAAATGTTTTAGGAAAAATTATTAAAACTGTTTATGTTTCAGGCGAAAATGCAGAGTTAAATATAAATAATTTAACAAATGGAATGTATTTTATAGAATTTAATAATACTAATGGCACAAAAAGTATTAAAAGTTTTATTAAAAAGTAATTGAATATTATAAAAAAAAATCTCTGTCAGAGTCTTTTAGACCTGACAGCGGTTTTTAATTAAAAATTTATTCTTATAAAAATAAGTTGCCTTTAATCGGACAACTTATTTTTTTTTAATTTTGCAAAAGATGACAAATGAATTAATATCATACCTAAGCCAATTTATAACTACTGAGCGATACGATTTATTTAATAAAATAATCGATGATAGAACACGTTATATGACTGTTGTGCTAGAAGACATATTTCAACCACACAATGCAAGTGCAGTATTGCGTTCTTGTGATTGTTTTGGTGTTCAAGATGTCCATATTATTGAAAATGAGAATGAATATACTGTAAATCCGGATGTGGCAAGAGGTTCGTCTAAATGGTTAAATTTGTATAAGTATAATAAAAATGAGAATAATACAGTAAGTACAATTAATGAACTAAAAAATAAAGGATACAGAATAATTGCCACAACACCTCATAAAAAAGATGTAAATTTAGAAGATTTTGACATTAGAGCAGGAAAATTTGCTCTTATGTTTGGTTCAGAAGGACCCGGCTTGAGCGAAATTGCTATGAAAAATGCAGATGAGTTTCTTAAAATACCTATGTATGGTTTCACTGAAAGTTTTAATATCTCGGTTTCTGCTGCTTTAAGTTTGCATCATTTAATTCTAAAACTTAGAGAATCCAATATTAATTTTAAATTAAAAAAATTAGAACAAGAAGTAATAGTTTTAGAATGGCTGAAAAGAAGTATTAAAGATTCTGAAAATATTATCAGAAATTATTTAAATGAAAAGATGTTTTAAATAAAACCCTGGCAGAGGTTAAAAATCCTGTCAGTAGTTTAAGCTAAATCTCAACAGTTTAGCATAAGAGTAAAAAATATATATACACAATCTTATTTATAAGTATGATTACAAACAGACAACTTTTTTTTCAACACGTAGGACAAACTTCTCCTGCACCACTTGCACTTGAAATTGAAAAAGCAGAAGGAATTTATATGTTTGATACAAATGGAAAAAAATACATAGATTTAGTATCTGGTGTTTCCGTAAGTAATGTTGGGCACAGACACCCAAAAGTTGTTGAAGCCATTAAAAATCAGCTTGATAAGTATTTGCATTTAATGGTTTATGGCGAATATATTCAAAGTCCGCAGGTTAAGTTTGCAAAATTATTAACTGATAATATTTCTGAAAAACTAAACTCAGTTTATTTTGTAAATTCCGGAAGCGAAGCGATTGAAGGAGCAATGAAACTTGCAAAAAGATATACAGGAAGACCGGAAATTATTGCTTTTAAAAATGCCTATCACGGAAGTACTCATGGAGCACTAAGTCTTATGAATAACGAAGAAATGACACAAGCATTCAGACCTCTTGTTCCTTCTGTTTCATTTATTGATTTTAACGATGAAACACAAATTAATAATATTACTAATAAAACTGCCGGTGTTGTTGTTGAAGCGATTCAAGCCGAAGGAGGAATTCTTCCTGCCAATGTTTCTTTTATGAAAATCTTAAGAGATAGATGTACAGAAACCGGTACTTTATTGATAATTGATGAAATTCAAACAGGATTTGGAAGAACAGGAAAACTTTTTGCTTTTCAACATTATGGAATTGTTCCCGATATTATTGCAATTGCAAAAGGAATGGGTGGCGGAATGCCAATTGGTGCTTTTGTTTCAGATTTAAAAATAATGAGTTCTTTAACACATAATCCGGTTTTAGGACATATAACAACATTTGGAGGACACCCTATATCTGCTGCTGGTGCTTTGGCTAGTTTAAATGTAATTTTATCAGAAAACTTACATAATGAAGCAAATAGAAAAGGGCAAATTTATATAGATTCATTAAAAAATCATCCAAAAATTAAAAATATAAGAGGCAAAGGATTGTTTCTTGCTTTTGAGTTGTCGTCTCCGGAAGCAGTTGAAAAAGTGATAAGCAAAGGAATTGAACTAGGTTTTATCAGCGATCCATTTTTGTTTGATAATAAAAGGTTTAGAATTTCTCCTCCATTAACAATTTCGGATTCTGAAATTAATGAGTCAATAAGATTGGTTAAAGAAGCATTAGATTTTGTAAATTTTTAAGTTTACTATATTTGTGCTATTTTATATTTAATCCCTTCGTTCCTTTTATACGTTTCCAAAGGCTTTCTCTTTCTTTTATTGATTTAAAATCTTTTACAAAAGCTGAAGAAATATCAATTTCAGGAGATTTCAAATTCATATATTCATGAACTTCTGAAATAATAATTGGAATTGATCGAATCTTTAATCCATAATCTTTTCTAAACTTTTTCATTGCTAAATTTTGAAATGGGTCGGTTGCCAATGCAATATTTGTAAAACCTTGTTTTTTAGCAAGTTTATTTGAGTACCACATATTTTCTGTACTATGTTCTGCAATTGTATCAATAAAAAT
Source organism: uncultured Chlorobiota bacterium (assembly GCA_947311255.1). Taxonomy (GTDB): domain Bacteria; phylum Bacteroidota; class Bacteroidia; order Bacteroidales; family JAADGE01; genus JAADGE01. The sequence continues at coordinate 14,321 of CAMZKL010000014.1, forward strand.
GTTTTCATTAGGAATCCCCAATTTTAAGGCATATAATCTCATAACCTTAGATTCTGTATAAGGAGAGTAAACTGCTGAACCTGAATAGATTATGTTTTTTGCGATACCTCTTTTGTAAAGAATATAAGACCAATAAACTCGCATTTTCATAACATCATCCCATTGCTTATTAAATATAGGAGTACCTGTTACAATTATAGCATCAAAAGGTGCATGCTTACTTGCAATTTTATAAGAAAGTTTAGAACACGAGTTAAAACTTAAAATAATTAACAAATATAGGACTGTTTTTTTCAAAGTTTTGCTTTAATAATTTCTAAGTCCAAAAATTTTGCTACCAATTCTAACCATCGTAGAACCTTCTTCAATTGCAATTTTATAATCCCCAGACATTCCCATTGAAATTTCTTTGAAATAAGAGGAATTTGCAAAAAAATCACGTTTAATTTCATCAAAAAAAGTTTTTAAAAACTTAAATTCATCTTTTATTTGATTCTTATCATCTGTGTAAGTTGCCATTCCCATTAAACCGGAAATCTGAATATTATTAAAAGATTTGTATTCATCAAAGTTTAAAATTTCTTTTATTTCATTTTTATTTAAACCAAATTTTGTAGTTTCATCAGCAATGTGCATTTGCAACAAACAATTTATTTTTCTATTATTTTTTTTTGCTTCGGAATTCAACTTTCTTAATAATTTTAGGCTATCAACAGCATGAACTAAAGAAATAAAAGGAGCAATCAATTTAACTTTATTTGTTTGCAAATGCCCAATAAAATGCCATTCAATATCTTTTGGTAAATCTTCATATTTTTTTACCAAATCTTGAACTTTATTTTCTCCAAAAATTTTATGTCCTGTTTCATAAGCTAATAATATATCTTCATTCGGTTTAGTTTTGGATACCGCAACTATTTTTACTTTTTCAGGAAGCCCAAATTTAATATTTGTAAGATTTTCTTTAATACTCATTTCTTCTTTTTGAAATTGAAATAAAACTCCGTAAAGTTATAAAAATACTATTTTTCAACAACTAATAATTTCAAAGTTTGAGATTGAAATAATTTCTTTTAATTTTGAAAATAAAAAAATGTCAGAATTTATAAATAATATAGCTCAACGGCGAGAAGAACTTATTGCCTTTTCAATTGGAATAATTAATGGTGGAAAACGTAAAAATTACGTAAAACGTTATCAAAATGCAATTGATAATTTAAGCCCGGAAGACGTAATTTTTGTAGTTCATGAACTTGTTAAAAAGTTTAATGTTGAAACTACAAAAGAAAATATAGCTAAAATTTTAAATATTTTTTATGAACCTTTAAAGAATTTTCCAAAAGTAAACCCAAAAAGAAACAGTTTTTTATTCTATCTTGAAAAAGAAAATAAAGAAGCAGAAAAAATACTTCAAGATATTAAAAAATTATTGAAGAAAGTTAATAAAAATAAAGAAACTTTCTCAAGTGAAAAAGATAAGTTTATTGAATATTTTATTAAATTTAAAGAATTTGAAAAGCATTATTCTAAAAAAGAAAATATTTTATTTCCATTTTTTGAAAAAGAATATGAATATTATACTTGTCTTAAAGTAATGTGGGCTTTTCATGATGATATCCGTAATAGCATAAATAATAATATTAAAATTTTAGAAAATAAAAACCCCAACTTTAAAGAATTTAATATTGAATTAGGGAAATTTTTCTTTGCTGTTGTTCCTATTATTTTTAGAGAAGAATTTATTTTACATCCATTTGCACTAAAGTTTTTTTCAGAAAAAGATTTTAACGAAATGCTTATTCAAAGTTTTGAAATTGGTTTTGCATATATTGATACACCCATCAAGCCCAAAATCTTAATAGAAAAAGAAGAACCAATAAAAAATTATTCAAAAATTGGAAAATTATTTGCCGATTTAGAAACAGGTATTTTAAGCCATGAGCAAATAAAATTATTAATAAATCATTTGCCGGTTGATATAACCTTTGTAGATGAAAATGATACTGTTAGATTTTTTTCAAATCCAAAACATAGATTTTTTACTCGTTCAAAAGCAATTATAGGCAGAACAGTTCAAAACTGTCATCCTCATGAAAGTGTGCATATTGTTGATGAAATAGTTGCCTCATTTAAATCCGGTGATAAGGACAATGCTAGATTTTGGATACAAATGAAAGGACGATTTATTTTAATTGACTACTATGCAGTACGAAATGATAAAAATGAATTTAAAGGAACAATTGAAGTTAGTCAAGATATTACTGAAATAAGAAAACTAAAAGGTGAACAACGCCTATTAGATTGGAAAAAATAAATTAGGATTAATGAAAATTATCTCTTCAAAAATATTAGTTTTATTTGTCTTTTTTGGATACAATCAATATTGTTTTGCCCAAAAGAACATTATTTTTGATGATGTACATATCCGCACAAATTATCAAAAAGGATTTTTATTACCAGAGTACGATTTTCTTGAATATCTTACAAATAAAAATATAACTGCCTTTGAATTAGATGTTTGCAAAGAGTTATCTGGAAATCAGTTGTGGCAAAGATTATATAAATACCCATCAATAGGAGTTTCTTTTTTCTATTCAAGTTTAGGAAATTCGGAAGTTTTTGGTAATGCCTATGCTTTAAACCCTTACATAAAATTTAATTTATTGACAAAGCCCAAATTTAAACTTGAATACAGCATTGGAACAGGTGTAACATACGTAACTAAGAAATTTGACTTTGATAATAATTATCAAAATATTGCAGTAGGCTCTCATTTTAATTTATGGTTAAATTCTGAACTTACTGCATCTTACAGAGCTTATAAAGATGTTGCTTTAATTGTTGGAACAGCTTTTAATCATTTGTCAAACGCAAATCTTGCAGAACCAAATATAGGCTTAAATACATGGACATTTTTTGCTGGTGCAGATGTCTTAATAGGCAAATTAAAAGAAAAAAATATACAAGAAATTCCCGATTTTAAAAAGAAAAATCAGTATGCAATTATTTTTGCTGCAGGAAGTAAAAAAACCAGACGATTTGCAAATAAATCATATTTTGCTAGTTCTTTATCTCTTGAATATAAAAGACTTACAGGGTATAAATTTGCAATTGGTGGCGGAGCAGATATTTTTTACGATGCATCTATCCCCGATGAAATGAAGAGAGCAAAGAAAAATAATGTAAAAGAATTATATAAATTTAAAAGTGGTTTTCATATTTCGGAAGAATTTATTTTCGGTAAAATATCTTTAATTTTTCAAGAAGGTTTATACTTATTCTTAACAGACAGATTGAATAATCATTTTATGTATAATAGGGGCATCTTAAGATATAAAATATCTGAGCATTTTTTTGTTAATTTAGCAATGAAATCAAATCTTGTAGTTCTAGATGTTATGGAAGTTGGAGTAGGGTATTATTGGCATTAAAAAAATCTCCAAGCAATAACAGTAATTAAAAATATTCCTGAATAAATAATAACTGCAAACACAGAAATAATTTTTGATATATTATTAATTGATTTTTTTTTCCTAATTATCAAAAAAGATAAAATAATACCTCCAACAGATAATAATATGGCAGTAAAATCTATAAAAGGAGAAATTAATTCCAAAATATTTTTATCTAAAAACATTGGGTTTTTACTAATTAATTGTGCAGTTTTTATTCCTTTCGGATCAGAAAAAACAAACTCCCAATAAGGTATTCTTGAACTAGTTTTTAAAAGAGCTTTTAATAAATGCATACTTGCAGTTATTGGCAATAGTATTATAACAAGTTGATTGAATGAGTGTTTTATAGACTCCTTAGCAAATATTTTTTTTGCAAATGCAATAAATAAATAAAAAAGTGTAGGAATAATTATAAATAAAAGTATAGCTTTTACAGTTCCCTTAAAACTATTTTCAATATTAAAATAATTATTAATGAAATTTGGAACTACCATCACAACCCCTTTACTAACTTCCCATTCAGATAAAATTTCATAAATAACAAAACCACTCACAATTAGAAAAAAAGAAATTTCTGCCCAACTTAGTTTTAAATCGGTAAATAAATCTTCTGCAAATATTCTTTTTTTAATTACAATATTATCTTTAGTGCAAGATTTATGGCACTGACCACATAAAATACAATTTTTGTTGTTAGATATTGATGCAGGATATAGTTCGGAAGTGCAAGAGCGTCCAATAAAATTATAATGATTAGATTTACTAATACAATCTTTTGTTTTGCAGTTTTTACAAACATACTTATCTTTTACCCTTAATTTTTTAAAAGAAAGCAAGGAATATAAACCCAGTAAATGACCAATAGGGCAAACATAAGTGCAAAAAGTTCGCTTTTCCCAAATTAAACCTACAATAAATGCAACTAAAAATAGAAAAATCATATAAAATGCCATATACTCCGGAATACGATGAATTGTAAGTGTATGAATCCCTAATATTAGAATTAAACCATAGAAAAATGTTATTATCCAACCTGATTTAAGAAGTTTATTAGGCTTTTTTCTAAAACCAATTTTACTAAAAAAAGAAGTGATAAGTTCTACTGGGCAGATACTACACCAAAATCTGCCAAAAATAATTGCAGACACTATTATTAATGGCCACCAATAAGACCAAACAATGAGGTTAGCAAAATTTGTATTTCGTAAAATTTTTGCAAAACCTTTATCAGAAGTAGTTACACCAATTGCTCCATAAATTATGAAAACAAAAATAATGAGCGTTAAAACTTGAAGTAAAAATAAAAAGAAACGATTTTTGAATATTTTATTAATCATTCTTAGTTTCTTTTCATTAATATAACTTTATTGTTTTTGGAGCAGTACCAGAGATAATATTTACATCTGAAAAATTAATATTAACTTTAATCTCTTTACTTCTTAGTCCATTTGGAGAAATAAAAGTAGAAGTAAACCATATATTTTCTCCCTTATTAGAGCAAAAACTATATACAATATTGCCTTTTTTATCTTTCTCCTTTACAGGAATAGTTGTGCATATATTATTACTAAATTTATTTCTTATTTTCAAAGAAGATAAATTATTATACTCTACTTTATATATGACTCTCACATAAATAGAACTTTCATTTTGGCATTCACTAACTGAATAAAATTGTAAATCAATTAAGCTGGCAATAATAATTTTATTGTCAGATTTTGTAAAAGAAAAAAAAAGTATTGAAAAAAGTAAAAAAAGTAAATATTTGTTCTTCATTAAAGAAAAAATTAATATGACTTACAAATTTATTAAAAATTTTAATATTTATACATTTATTTGGAGTATTAATTTTATGTTTGTTATAGAAAATTATAATATGCAACAAATTACAGATAAAAATATACGCTTTTACTTTGCCGATTTGATTGATTTTGCTAATAAAATTCAAAATCAAGAAATAAAAAATACAGTTTATGATTTGTTAAATTTTATTTCTGAAAGTAAAAAAACAACAAATAAAGAAAAATTAAAATTTGCCTCTGATATTTCTAAGATTATTATGGAAGAAACCGGTGGAGGGATTAACACAATTATTGCTTCTGTATTGTTTAGTTTTTTTGATAAAAATGAAGTAGATATAATATTAATTAATGAAAAATTTGGAGTAAGTATTTCTAAAATACTTGATGGACTTCTTAAAATTCCAAACTTAAGAACTGAAAAAATAGATAAACAAGCAGAAAAATTTATAAAACTACTTTTAACAATAACAGGCGATGTAAGAGCAATTTTAATTATGCTTGCAAATGAGTTATATAAGATTAGAAATATAGATACTTTTAGTGAAGAAGAAAAAATAATAATTGTTTATCAATCTAAAACTTTATTTACTCCTCTTGCACATAGAATCGGTTTATACAACATAAAAACAGAATTTGAAGAGAAAACCATGAAGTATCTTGAGCCTGAAATGTATCGTTTTATTGCAAAGAAGCTACAAGAAACTAAAGCTAAAAGAGATGTGTTTGTAGAAGACTTTATTAATCCTATAAAAAAAATATTAAAGACTTCAGGATATCGATTTACTGTTAAAGGAAGACCAAAATCAATACATTCTATTTGGGCTAAAATGAAAAATCAGAATGTTCCATTTGAAGAAGTATATGATTTATTTGCCATTAGAATAATTCTAATGTCAGACATTAAAAATGAAAAAACTGTGTGCTGGAATGTATATTCTATTATTACAGATTTATATAAGCCAAATCCTAAAAGATTAAGAGATTGGATATCTGCACCAAAAATAAGCGGATACGAATCTTTGCATACAACAGTTTTAGGGCATAATAATAAGTGGGTTGAAGTTCAAATAAGGACTGAACGAATGGATGAAGTTGCAGAAAAAGGGCCTGCTGCACATTGGAGATATAAAACAGGAAAAGAAGGAGGTAACAGTGATTGGCTTGCAGATATTAGAGAAGCAATAGAAAATGCTGAGAATTTTTCTAATGAAACAGAAAGTAAATCAAAAACAGAATTATATTCTGATGAAGTATTAGTATTTACACCCGAAGGAGATTTGAAAAGTCTTAAAAAAGGATATACTATTCTTGATTTTGCTTTTAGTATTCATACAAAAATTGGAATAAGCTGTACAGGAGCTATTGTAAATGGAATAATTCAAAGCCTAGCATACGAATTAGTTAATGGAGATACAGTAAAAGTACTTACTAATAAAAACAAGAAACCTAATTCTGAATGGCTTAAAATAGCTAAAAGCTCAAGAACAAAAAGTAAAATTAAAAGAGCTTTAAAAGCATTAAATTATAATAGGGCTGAAAGTGGAAAAGAAATTATAAAAGAAAAACTAGACCGTTTAAAAATTGATTTTTCCGAAAAAAACATTGCTACTTTAACCATTTTTTTTAAAGCTAAAAATACTGTTGATTTTTATAATAGAGTAGGAGAGGGCATAATTGATATTGCAAAAATAAAACAAGCATTTGAAAAATCGGAAGAATCTGAAATAGAAATAAAACAAAAATCAGAAGTTAAGAACTTTGTTCAAGAAAAAATAGAATATGACGACTTTTTATTAATTGACGAAAATATTTCAGGTTTGGATTATTCATTTTCAAAATGCTGTAGTCCATTGCCAGGAGATGATGTTTTTGGGTTTGTAACCGTAAATAAAGGAACAAGAATTCATAAAAAAACTTGTCCTAATGCAAAAGATATGACCGGCAGATTTCCCTATAGAGTAGTAAAAGCAAAATGGAATATTGATGATATTGCTACTTCTTTTTCTGTTAATATTGTTGTTTTGGGAAAAGATATGCCAGGTATATCTTCAAAAATTACAGATATTATTTCAAAAGAATTTAATTTAAAATTAATGGCAATTTCTTTAAAAAATATTGCTAATAATATGTTTAAAGGATTAATTGTTGTTAAGATTAGTAACAAAAAACAATTGTTTGAACTTTTAAAAAGAATAAAAATGATTAAAGGAGTTAATAATGCTTTTCAAAAATAAGTTTTTACACTTAAAGGGACTAAAATAATGAAATAAAAAAAGGTGAATAATTTATTTATTCACCTTTTTTTTATTAAATAAATATTATTTCAAAATTAGTTTATAAACTAAAGTTTTATAACTAATATTAAACTTAATAAAATAAACCCCTTTAGCTTGCGAACTTAAATCAATTTTATTTAAGTTAGAATTTAATTTATTAGTATAAATAACTTTTCCTGTCATATCTGAAATAGAAACAATTGCTTTGTTTACAGATTTTGCAAGTTCAATATTAAATATTCCATTTGAAGGATTAGGATAAATGCTAATTCCATAATTTGATAAATCTTCAATTGAAACACTAACATCTAAAACTGCAACATCACTTAAAACAGTTCCACAAGGACCTGTTAAATTAACTCTATAATTTCCAGCATCAGTAGTTTGAACATTTGAAATTGAATAAGTATCATTTATTGCTCCTGAAATGTCAGAACCATCTTTTTGCCATTGATAGGTATTAACATTATTTGCTACTACATTAAACGAAACATCATCTCCAACAGTTGCATTAACGCTTTGTGGTTGTGTTGTTATTGAAACAGGAGAATTTACAGTTAAACTTGCAGCATTACTTGTAACATCTCCACAAGCTCCTGAAACTACGCAAGTGTAATTTCCTGCATCACTTGTTGTAATTCCACTTATAGAATATGTTGCTGAACTTGCTCCTGAAATATCAGAACCATCCTTTTTCCATTGATAGCCGGTTGCATTACTTGCTGCAACAGTAAAACTAACATTTGCACCTTCACATTCTGTTGCTCCGCTTGGTTGTGTTGTAATTGTTGTTGCAGGATTAACTGTAATTTCAATACTTTCGCAAGAAGAAGTTCCACAAGTATTTGACCAACTTCCATAATATGTAGTTGTAGTTGAAGGATTAACAGATAAATTGTTTCCTAAACCTGCTGTTCCTCCAAGACATGTTCCTTCATACCAAGTAAAAGTAGTTCCTGAACCTCCTGTGTAAGATAATGTTGTTGAAGAACCTGAACAAATACTTGTTTCAGTTGCTGAAACAGAAGTTGGTGCTACTGGGTCTGAAAGGTTTGTTAAAGTAACAGCACTTGAAAGAGCAGAAGTTTCTGTTCCTAACATTAATTGCCCTCTATATGTACCATTTGAAAGTCCAGTAAAATCATGAGATGTTGCATCTCCTGTCCAATCAGAAATTGCACCGCCAGAATTGTCTCTCAAATAAAAAGTTTGTGTTCCCGTTTTGTCTGAACTTACGGTTACGCTTCCTTGATTATTACATCCCGGAGTTGCTGTTACTGTTGCGGTAGGCGTAAGAGAAACGACATTTATTGTATAATCCTCTACTTCTCCGTAAGTAGTATTTCCGCATGCAACACAAGCATCAGTATAATTCATACGAATTCTCATAACTGTTGCTCCTAATGTTGCACCTGCCGGCGGAGTAATTGTTGCAGAAAAATTCGGATTTGCATCTGTAACAGTAATAGTTTCATTGGCATCGTCAAAATCACAATCATGATTCCAATCTACCCAAACTCCACACTGGTCGCCAGTATAAGCTGTCCCATTTGTGATTGTCATTGGATATGCTGTTCCTATCTGTAAATCTGTTGAAATAGAAGTAAAATCAGTATATGTTCCTGATGAAGCATTAGAAGAGTTATCGATTGTATTTAATGTTACATTACTAATGTATTCGTCTAACCCATCAGAGCCGGCTGCACACGGCGTACAAGGAGGAGTTCCTGTTGTTGTTGCATTTCCGGTAAGTCCGGCTGTATTGTAACAATTATCGGCAGTAAAATATTCATAAACAGCAAAATAATATTGTGTTCCGGGTGTTAATCCCGTAACCGTTACATTTGTTCCTGTTCCGTCATAAACAACAAAGTTTCCGTTTCCTATTTCGTCTCCGGTTCCGAATGTTGCATTTGCCGTATATGTTGAGCCACTACTTGGACTTGCATCAACAGCAGCCCCTTCGTGAGCAACAACAATAACTTTATCACCATTTCCGCGAGACCAATTTGCTGTCATTTGGTTATCTCCAATTGCTGTTGCAGAGAAATTTGATGCTTGTGTTGTTGGGGGTGTACATTGAACAGGAAGGGCGAAATGAACAATTCGTGTTTTCCAATTCCAACTTCCAGAGGTATATTCGGTTGTAAACCAAAAAGATGTATTATCAGAAGGATCAACGCTAACCATTGAATAATCGCCCCAACGAGAAACACCTGTTTGTGCCGATGAGCTTGTTACGGCAACAAGTTCGTTTGTTGTCATTGTATTTATCGGATCACCGGCATATCTTGCAACGCAACGAACAGAAGGTAAAGCACTACTTCCTGATGCTGAATATCCGAGAGCAATGTCCCCGTTATCGTTCATAGCAATTGATGACATCCAACGCCAAAGTCCGTCGCCCGGGTTGTATGTTCCTTGTTGATAAACTGACCAACTGCTTCCTGAATTTCTAAACTC
>CAMZKL010000015.1 GCA_947311255.1 uncultured Chlorobiota bacterium
ATGAAAATAAAATTAAGCCCATATTTGGCATTCAACGGAAATTGCAATGATGCAATGAATTTTTACAAATCAGTACTAGGCGGAAAACTTGAAATTAAAACTTTTGCCGATGTACCGGGAGAAGTAGATGAAGCCCAGAAAGATAAAATAATGCACGCAAGATTACTTTTTGATGAAATAGAAATTATGGCATCAGACAGTATGAGAGGACAAGAAGCAGTTAACGGAACTTCTGTTGCTTTATCATTAGAATATGAAAATTTGGAAGAAAGTGAAAGAGTTTTCAAAGAATTATCTGCTGATGGCTCAATACAAATTCCTTTTGAAAAAACATTTTGGGGAGCAAAATTTGGATTGCTTACAGATAAGTTTGGAATTCAATGGATGCTACATTGTGAATATTAAAATATAAACATTAAGAAATTAAGCTACATTAAGACAATAATTTAACTATCCTCAATTTCTTAATAGTTAGTAAAATATTATCATAAAGAACAATAAAGGCTAAGAAGTTAAATTTCATTAAAACAGCAACTTAAATATTCTTAACTTCTTAATGGTTTAATAAAAAATAATTATGAAAAAATCAATCTTATACCTACTAATTCTTGCATTAATATTCAGTTCATGCAACAGCCAGACTAATGAAGATAATAAAAATGCAAAAAAAGACAGCACAGAACTAACTGTATATCAGTATCCTGAAAGAACAAAAAAATCTAACATTTACGAAGTAAACATTAGGCAATACACACCCGAAGGAACTTTTAAAGCATTTGAAAAACACATTCCTCGTTTAAAAAAGATGGGAGTTGATATTCTTTGGCTGATGCCGATTTTTCCAATTTCAGAAAAAAACAGAAAAGGTTCAAAAGGAAGCTACTATGCTGTTGCAAATTACAAAGAAGTAAATCCGGAATTTGGAACAAAAAATGATTTGCAAAGTATTATTAAGTTGGCACATAAAAATAATATGCTCGTAATTTTAGATTGGGTTGCAAACCACACAGGTTGGGATAATCCTTGGATTACTGAACATCCTGACTGGTACACACAAGACAGTCTTGGCAATATTGTTTGCACAGTAGGAACTGACTGGACAGATGTTGCAGATTTAAATTATGATAATAAAAATATGCGAACAGCAATGATTGATGCCTTAAAATATTGGGTTCAAGATTTTGATGTTGATGGTTTCCGTTGCGATGTTGCAGGAATGGTTCCAACTGATTTTTGGAATGATGCAAGAGCAGAACTTGATAAAATTAAACCTGTTTTTATGTTAGCAGAAGCCGAACAATTAGACTTACACGATAAAGCATTTGATATGGGATACGCTTGGAATTTGCATCATATTATGAACGAAATTGCAAAAGGAAAAAAGAACGCAAAAGATTTAAGAAATTATTTTGAGAAAGCCCAAAAGGAATACCCTCAAAAAGTTTACAGAATGGCTTTCACTTCAAACCACGATGAAAATTCTTGGAACGGAACAGAATATGAAAGAATGCCAAAAAGTTATAAAACATTTGCTGCAATGACATTTACTATACCCGGTATGCCACTGATTTACAGCGGACAAGAAGCAAGTTTAAACAAACGCCTTAAATTCTTTGAAAAAGACACTATTGATTGGAGCAATCTTGAAATGCAAGATTTTTACACAAAACTTATAAAACTAAAAAATGAAAATTCTGCACTTTGGAATGGCGAAGCTGGAAGTCCGGCATATTTTATAAACACTTCTAATCCTGAGCAAATATTTACATTTAAACGTAAAAAAGATAACAATACTATTTTAGTTATTATGAACCTTTCAAACAAAGATGCAAAATTTCATTATATGGAAAAAGATTTTGAAAGAACTTATACTGAATATTTTACAGGAGAAGAAATAAAAATTAAACCGCAGAAAACATATAATTTAAAACCTTGGGAGTTTATGATATTGATTGAAAAGAAATAAAAAATGAGGGTGTTATTCTCATGTAATTACACCCTCATAAATAATTATTAGTTTTTAATAAACCTAAGAGTTTCATTTTTAAAATTTGAAAAAGTTGTAATAAAATAAGTTCCTTTTTTCAAATCTGAAACATTTATTCTTTGATCTTTTGAAATATCAAAAATATTTTTCACAAGTTTACCTGATATATCAGTTATTTCAACCTTATTAATCTTATTTTTTGACTTTAAGACAACAAATTCATTTGTAGGATTTGGATAAATTTCAATATCCTTAATTGCTTGTTTATTATTAACTCCAACAACACCTTCCCATCCTGCAAGCCTACACCATAACCACCACGCCGCATAAGCTTTTAAATTTCCATTTAGAGGTTCAGAATGAGCGACAGAACAATCATACCAATCAACTCCCTCTGTGTGAGATGTTTGCCATTCAGTTGCCCAATTACCTAACTCATTTCCCCCAGCTGCGTCATAATAATTACAATTATCATTTACAAACTCAAAAAAAGTTCCATCAGGATTATAACTTTCAATATCGGCAAAATCATATAAAATTTTATTATTTGCTACGCAATAATCTCTAATTTGCTGATTACTTGCTTTTAAAGTTGCATCATTCCATATATCGGTATGCCCTGTCATATAAACAAATTTCACATTAGGATAATCAATTTCTAATTGATTCATTGCATCTAGATATGTTTGAATTCCTGAGGGAGTATTATCTGAACAGCCTCCACACCACGACCAGATAATAACATTCACATCTTCATTATCGTCCAAATATGGTCTTGTATCTGTTGCCCACTGTGTGCTTCCATTATGCCCAAGATCACCTCCCACAAAATAATCATCAATATCTAATGCTCCTGCTGTTCCCCCTTCATTCCATTGATAAATATCTCCTTTGTAACCAACTAAATTTGATTGTCCTATTAGTCCGTTCATTCCTGTTATAAGTTGGCTTCCATGTGATGTGTGTCCATATGCAATATGCAAGTTTTGTTTCGCTAAATTAATTGCAGAAGCAGGGATAGGTTCAAGTTTTGAACAATTATGGTCAATAATAATTGCTTGTGAAAACGAAAGAGTTGTGCAGAATATTAATCCTACTACAAAAAAGATAGAGTTCTTCATAATTTTATTTTTTATTAATTATATAAAAAGTTTATAACTTACTAAAAGACAAGAAAAATCATAAAAAGGTTGCCTGATTATGTGTAAATAGCTGATTAATAGAAACTTATAATAATCCAGACTATTCCAACAATTATTGCAGCAGAACCACCGAATATTCTTAAAAAAACAGAAAGTTTTTGATTATTTTTCTCATCAGTTTTTTGAGTTATTATTCCTATTGTTGATGAATAAGCAATCATAGCTAAAATTGTTCCCATCCCAAAACCACACAAATACATAATAGATGCACTTATGGTTGGTAAAGCTAATGTAGGCAAAATCATAATCAAATGAGAAACTCCTGCAACTCCGTGAAAAACTCCAATTCCCCCAGCACTTAATATATTTTGCCTGTGTGTTTTTTTATGTTTATGTGAGTGTTTTTTTTCTTCATTGTGTTTATGAGAATGTATATGTATTTCATTATCATGAATATGAGGATGGCTGTGTTTATTGTTACCCCCATGATTATTCTTCATCTTTAATAATGCAAAAATTCCAATTCCAATCAATAAAAATCCAACAATCTTTTCCCCGTGTTCAGAAATTGCTTCAACATTAACTTTTTCTTTGAATAGAATAAAAAATATTCCTATTATTACTATTCCAAGAGTATGACCAATTCCCCAAGACAAGCCAATTGACCATGATTTCCTTTTGCTGTCAATGGTTAAAGGTGTAACTGCCGCCAAATGATCGGGTCCGGAAATAACATGAATAAAACTCATTATTAAACCAGAAATTAAAGGAATTTCGGAATAAGATAGTACATTTTGTATGTGTAGAATTATTGATATTAACATATTAAGTTCTAGATAATATTAATTATTTTTTGTATCTAAAATATGCAGAACAAGCACCTTCTGATGAAACCATTGGAGCACCTAAAGGATTTTCCGGAATACACTCTTTTCCAAACGCCGGACATTGAGATGGTTTTTTTAATCCTTGCATTATTTCTCCTGAAATACATATTTTCGGTTCTTCAACTTTAAAACTTTCCAGTTTGAAAATTTTATCTGCATCAAATTCTGCATATTTATCTTTGATTCTTAAACCGCTTTGAGCTATTTCTCCAATTCCTCTCCAACTTCTATCTGTAATTTTAAAGACTTCAAACATAGTTTTTTGAGCAGGAATATTCCCTTCTTTTCTTGCAAGCCGTTTATATTCATTTTCTACAACAAACTTGTTGTTTTCTAGTTGTTTAACTGTTGCAAGAATTCCTTTTAAAATATCTACAGGTTCAAAACCGGTTATCACAATAGGGGTTTTATATAGTTTTGCTATTGGAAAATATTCTTCGTATCCCATAATTGTGCAGACATGTCCTGCTGCCAAAAAACCTTGTATTAAATTCTTTGGAGAAGATAAAATTGCGTGCATTGCAGGAGGGACTAGGACATGAGAACTTAAAATTGAATAATTATTTAGTTTTCTTCTTTTTGCTTCCAAAACAGACATTGCATTTGCCGGAGCAGTTGTTTCAAAACCCACAGCTAAAAATACAACTTTTTTATTTGGATTTTGTTCAGCAATATTTACTGCATCAAAAGGGGAATATACAATTCTCACATCTCCTCCTTCGGCTTTTACTTTTAGCAAATCTGTTTTTGAACCCGGAACTCTAAGCATATCCCCAAAAGATGCGAAAATTACATCTTTTTGTTTTGCAATAAAATGTGCCTTATCAATAACTTCCAGAGGGGTAACACAAACAGGACAACCCGGCCCATGAACAAGAGTTAATTGTTTAGGTAAGAATTCTTGTAAACTATATTTCATTATAGAATGTGTTTGTCCTCCACATATTTCCATTATTGTCCAACTATTTTTTACAACAGACTTTATTTTTTTTGAAAGGTTTTTTACTGTTTCAATATTTCTAAATTCATCTACGTACTTCATTACAATTTTATTATCTTATTAATAATTTTATTCTCCAAACTTGGCAAATTAATTTCTTAAATGTTTTATATTAAAAAAAATCAATTACATCTACAAACAAGACAATCGTAAAATTACAAAGCCATTTAATTTTTAAATTAACTTATTAACTCATCATCTAATCTATTCTGCATCTCTGCAAAATCATTTGAAGTTTTTATTGCTGCTTCTGCTTCTTCTTTACTAATAATTTCTAATGCTGTACCAACATGAGCCATAATATAATCATTTACTTTTGCATTGGGCAACCATTGTATATTTATTTCTTTTATTGCACCGCCAAAACTAACTTTTGCAACAATAAATTCAGGATTACTTTTATCTATTGAAACTATTTTTCCGGGAACTGCTAAACACATATCTTTATTATTTTTAAATAATTAATATTTTATAACACCAAAATATACTTTATTTTTGACAATTCAAAATTGCAAAGTATTTAATAATATAAATATGAGAATTATCATGTACAAATTTGTTTTATTAGTAATATCGTTATTTTTAATTGGCGAAGGCTTTAGTCAAACTGATAGTATTTTAACTAATACAGACTCTTTGCTTATTCAAAAAGATACTATTTTAGTTAATCAAAACTCCTTATTAATTATGTCAGATACAATTTCTGAGAATACAATGTCCCTACTTTTCATTGGAGACCTTATGGGACATGGGCCTCAAATACGTTCTGCATACAACTATAAAACAAAGACTTACAATTACGATACTGTTTTTTATTATCTTAAAGAAATAATGTCTGAGCCTGATTTCACAGTATGTAATCTTGAAGTTACACTTGCAGGACCAGTTTACAAAGGTTATCCTCAATTCAGTTCTCCGGATGCTTTAGCAGAAGCTGGAAAGAAAGCCGGAATCGATATTTTTGTTACATCAAACAACCATTGTTGCGACAGAAGGTTACATGGGATTAATAGAACTATTGATGTATTGGATACACTAAAAATAATGCATACAGGAACTTTTAAAAACAAAAAAGCAAGAGATACTACAAATCTTATAATTTTAGAAAAAGACAGCATAAAAGTTGGAATTTTGAATTATACATACGGGACAAACGGAATACCGGTACCTAAACCGGCAGTTGTAAACCTAATTGATACTGCAAAAATGCACAAGGATATTATTCTCTCCGAAAAAGATAGTTTAGACAAACTTATAGTTGTTCTTCATTTTGGAAGTGAATATAAATCTTATCCAAATTTGTTTCAGAAAAATATTGTTTCATTTCTTTTTGAAAATGGTGTAGATATTATTATTGGTTCACACCCTCACGTTATTCAAAAAATGATTTATTTAAAAGGAAATGACAGCATAAAAGAGAAATTTGTTGCATATTCTTTGGGTAATTTTGTTTCAAATCAAAGAAAACTAAAAACTGATGGAGGTGTTATGGCAAGAATTGTTTTGAAAAAGGAAAATGGAAAAACTTTTATAGATACAAGTAATTATATTTTGACTTGGGTTTATAAAAAACTACGAACAGGAAAAGTCTCAGATTATTTTATTTTACCTGCTTATAATTATGAAAATAAAAAATCATTCTTTAAGAGTTCTACTGATTTTAATAAAATGAAACTATTTATTAAAAATTCCCGTGCACTATTAGACAAAGAAAATTTGAATGTTTCTGAATTTGAACCTAAAAATGAAGATATTGAAATATATAAAAAATAATTATTTATATTTATAAGAATACTTAGAACTAATTTCTTTTATCCAGTCCCCAAAGTAATTTTTCTCGAATATTATCAAAAAATGTATAATTATCAATACGTATGGTTTTTACCTTAAATTTTGCTGCTTTAATAGTAATAACAGTACTTTTTTCAACAATTTCAGATTTGTAATCTGCTGATAATAAATAATTTTCAGTTCTTCCGGTTACTTCAATTTTAATTTCTTTATTATCGGGAACAACAATTGGACGAACTGTTAAATTATGCGGTGCAATTGGTGTAAGAATAAAATTTTGTGAGCCTGGAACAACAATTGGACCTCCCAAACTAAGGGAATATGCAGTTGAACCTGTAGGTGTAGAAAGGATTATTCCATCGGCCCAATAGGTGTTTAAAAACTCATCGTTCAGAAAAACTTTTATTGTAATCATTGAACCAGAATCTCGTTTTTGAACAGTAATTTCATTTAAAGCATAATTAAAATTAGAAAAAACATTATTTTTTGAACTTATTTCAAGTAAAGTTCTTTCTTCTATTTTAAATTTCTTTTCATAAATTAATTTTAGTGCATTTGAAATATCATCTTGGGAAATATTAGCAAGAAAGCCTAATCTTCCACTATTGATTCCTACAATTGGAATTTCAAGTTCTTTAACAAAAGAAACGCTTTCCAAAAAAGTTCCATCGCCACCAATACTGAAAAAAATATCTATATTATCTTCAATTTTTAAGGATGAATTAAACACATCTTTGGGTTTGGGGTCAAAAGATGTAAAATCTTTGATGAAATTATAATATGGTTCAAAAATCATAATCTCGCAATTGTATTGCCTTATTATTTTAAAGAACTCAATTATTGATTTTTTAAACCCTTGGTTAAAATTTTTCCCGAAAATTGCTACTTTCATTTTCTTTTCTTTTGTAGATTAACCATTTAAGTAAAATTTAATTTAAAAAAATTTAACTTGCTTCATTAATCTCAATAATATTATTTAAAATTGCATAAACTGTAAGTCCTGAAACAGTTTTTATTCCTAATTTTCCTGTTATATTTTTTCTATGAGTAATTACAGTGTGTACACTAATAAAGAGTTCTTCTGCTATTTCTTTATTTGTTTTTCCTAGGGCAATTTGTTTTACAACTTCTTTCTCTCTTTCTGAAAGTTCATTATTATCTTCGTTCCCGTATGGTATTATTCCAGAAATTAAAACCTGTATTTTTTTTAATATTGTAGTTTTATCATCATCCACCGAAATTTGTTCATCAAAATATGCAAAATGTTCTTTTGATCTTTTTGTTCCGGTAAAGATTATAAACTTTGTTTTTATGTTTTCAGAAAACATCTTTCTGATATCATCATATGCGTCTTCAATAAATTTAAGATTTATAATTAAAAAATCAGGATTTAATTTATTAACGTACTTAATAATCGTTTTATATTCTGTAACTTCTTTTATAATAATTGTTTCAGTAAAACTATTAATTATTTTCATTAATCCTGTTCTAATGACAAACGATTTTTCGGCAATTATAAATGAAACTTTTTCCATATTATTTCAGATTAAATCGCTTTCTTAATTTGTTTTCCATTTTAATTGCAACAGGAATTACAACTGAATTTTCAATATCTGTATGGTCTTTCATATCTTTTTCCAAATCAAAAATCTCATTTAATATTTGTTCTGTTATATCAATATTATCTGAGGGAGGCAGATACTTAATTATTATATTTTTTAAATCTAAAAGAGATGTATTTAATTCATCATGAGTTTCAGCATATTTAATTACCGATTTCTTTTCTAAAAGTCTATAAAAATCAATATTATTTTGTGATAAATTATAGTTCTTTTCAATTTCAATAATAAATGGGTAAACTTCATTTTCTTCATGTAAAGTATGCTCAGTTACTTCTTTTCTGTATTGTATAAAAAATTTATTTAGGATTGATTTATTTTTCTTGTTTTCAGCACTTGTCCATTCAAGTTTGCTTATAAGATTTTCTATATGCGGTAATTTAACCTTGTTAAAATATTGGTGAGATTTCAACAAATAACTAACAGTAATTTCTAATGGCAAGTTTTGTAATTTATTAATTGGAGAATAATCTTCATCATTAAAAGCATTAATTATTTCAAGAAAAAAATCTTGTCTTATATCGTACTTTTCACAAATCTGTTCAACATTTTTATCTCCAAAGCCAAAATTAATTCCAAAACGTGTAATTATTGGTATTAAATGATAATTCTGATGAATTACTTCTGCAAGTTTTGTTTTTTTTGTAATAAGCATTTTATTTTTTTTACAAAGTTAAAAGTTTTTTAGTATATATTTCAATAGATAACTAGCATTATTTAATCTTGTTAGCCCATTCTGGAAAAACATTTATATCAATATCAAAAACTGACTGTCCCCAATAATACATTGCCAAAGAAACAATTATAACACCAATTATATTTATTATGAAACCAGTTTGCATCATATCTTTTATACGAATTTTGTTTGTGCCAAAAACAATAGCGTTTGGTGGTGTTGCAACAGGAAGCATAAATGCCAATGATGCTGCCATTGTTGCAGGAATCATAAAAAGTAGAGGATTAATTTTAACCGACATTGCCAAGCCGGCAAGAATTGGTAAAAGCATTTCAGTTGTTGCTGTATTTGATGTTAGTTCGGTAATAAACGACATAAAAAATGTGATAAGCAATATCAAAATAAACGGGTGAATATTGGCTAAGCCTTTCATTTGTTCGCCAAACCAAATTGCTAATCCACTCTCAGAAAATCCTTGTGCTAATGCAAAACCGCCTCCGAATAACAAAACGATATGCCATGGTAATTTTCCTATTGCATCTTTTTCTAATATTCTTTCTCCTTTTTTTAATTTTGAGGGTATAATAAATAAAATAATGGCAATAACTATTGCTACTGTTCCATCGTTTATATATTTTGGATTATTAAATAATGAGGACCAACCCGGAATTGAAAAGTTTTCTATTGAAATTCCTGAACGAAAAATCCACAATAATGCTAATGTTATAAATGCGATAAAAACAACAATCTCTTCATAACTTGCTTTTCCGAGAGATTTATATTGTTCTCGAAGAAAACTTTTTCCAATATTTAAAGATTTTGAACTTGTCCTATATTTTAAAAACAAAACTGACCAAGCTGCAAAAAGCATGAATAAACTAACAGGCAAAGCAAAAACAAACCATTGCGAAAATGAAATTTCGGGTGCATTAGGAAAAATTATTGCAAAAATTCTTGAAAACGATAAATTGGGAGGTGTACCTATTAATGTAGCTATTCCTCCAACTGATGCAGAATAAGCAATTCCAAGCAATAAACTTAAAGAATATTTTTTTGCATCTTTTTTATTCAATATTTCACTGAATTTTGAAATTACAGAAATAGCTACGGGAACCATCATCATTGCAGTTGCAGTATTCGACATCCACATTGAAAGGAAAGCAGTTGCAGACATAAAACCAAAAAGTATTTTTCCGTGTCCTGTACCTGTAAGCAATAATATTTTAAGTGCAATACGTTTATGCAAATTGTGTTTTTCCATTGCCAAAGCAAGTAAAAAACCTCCGATAAAAAGAAAAATAACATGGTTAAAATATACCGATGAAACAGCTTTTCCATTCATAATTCCAAGAAGAGGAAACAATGCAACAGGTAAAAGAGCGGTTACTGCAATAGGCACAGCTTCGGTTACCCACCAAACTGCCATTAAAACTGCTACTGCAAGAGTTGCTGTTATTTCGGGTTTTTGCGGGTCTAAATCTGCAAATATTAAAATTAGGCTTGCAGAAAGTAATCCAAGTATTAGGGGGATTATTTTAGTTTTTGTTTTCATTTAAAAATGATTATTCAGTTGCATAGGCACTAGGGTATGGCGTTTAGCTAGATTACTTACTATGGTTCTACTACAAATTTAGCAAACAATTTAAAAAAAAGAACTAAGCTCAAACTTAAAATAAAAAACAATAAAGTTTGTTTACAAATAACAAAAACTAAAATAATAAGTGCAACTAGTTACTAATGTGCAACTTACATTTTATTAAATTAGAATACAAACATTTTGCATACTATTTAGAATTTAAAATTATACATTTATTATTCGATATTTAAAACCACTATTTTAAACATTTTAATAATTATAAAAACAGTTATTGTAATGTAAATTGGGGGCTTCATTTCTGCGACTGCCTACCGAACTGTTTCTACATTATTTTATTCCACAACTGTCATTTCATCAACCAAACGTTTATCTCCTGCAAATTTGTCAATTATAAAAAGGACATAGCGAATGTCCAAAGAAATATTTCTACATTGGTCAGGATTGTACATAATATCACTCATTGTACCTTCCCAATTTCGATCGAAATTAACTCCAATAAGCTCTCCGTTGCCGTTTATTACCGGGCTTCCAGAATTTCCTCCTGTTGTATGGTTTGATGCAATGAAGCAAATGTGCATTTTCCCGTCTTCTCCATATTTTCCGTAATCTTTTTTGTAGTATAGTTCTTTTAATCTATCAGGGACATCATAATCATATATTTCAGGATTATCTTTTTCAATTACTCCATCTAAAGTTGTAAAATATTGATATTCAACTCCATCTCTGGGTTCGTAGGTATCTACTTTACCATAAGCAATTCGCAAAGTAGAATTAGCATCCGGATAAAAAACTTTATTTGGTTTTGATTCCATCAATGCTCGAATATAGAGTCTATTTTTTTTATCAATCTTAGTTTTGTATTTTTCTGTAAAAGGAATAATTTTAGAATAATAAACATTTACAAAATCATAAAAGAAATTATATCCCGGAGTATCTTTTACTTTTTGAGTATCTTCTGAACCATAGCTGTATTTTTCAATAAAATCATTAAATTTTTCTTCGTTTAAAAAAAATGTATTGTCAAAATAAAGCTTTGCATATTTTTCAACTACAATTTCTTTATCAATCTTAAAATGATTAAATGTTGTGAATATATTCATAACTTCCGGTTGAAATTTATCTCCTGCGTTTTCATAATATAATCTAAAAAGTGTTTTAAAAAGTTTTTTGTCTGTTGTAAGATTATAGTTCTTAAAGAATTCTTTTGCATATTTTTTAATACTTTCAATATCATCTTTCTTAACATCTTCCTTTTTAATAAAACTTGCCATTTTTGAGCTAAATTTAACACTTTCCATTCTCCAAATAGCCTCATAGAAATATTCTTGTGCTAGTTTATAGGGTGTATAATCTTTGTAAATATTTTTATAATCTGTAAGTAAATTACCATATTTTGCTATTCTATCTTTGTCTTCATTTATCCAATCTGTCAATTGTTTTTCTGTTGCTTCTTTTTTTGCAACAGCATCTAGAATCTCAAGGCCTCTGTTTTCTCCAATCCATTTTTTCCAAGCATTTGAAACACCTGCATATTTTGCAGAATATTTAATTCTAACACCTGGGTCTTTTTCCATATCCGCACTCATTATATCAATAATATTTTGTCGAACTTCAATTTTTTTAGGATTTATTTTGTTTTTAATCATATCAACGGCGTAGGAAGTCAAATATTCCTGAGTTCTTCCTGGATAACCGAAAACCATTGTAAAATCATTTTTCTTAACTCCTTTTATAGAAACAGGAAAGTGTTTTTTAGGTTTATAAGGAACATTATCTTCTGAATATTCTGCGGGTTCATTGTTCTTATCAACATAAATTCTGAAAAGAGAAAAATCTCCGGTATGTCTTGGCCACATCCAATTGTCGGTATCTCCTCCAAATTTCCCTATGGATGAAGGTGGTGCTCCTACCAAACGTATATCTTTATAAACTTTCTGAACAAATAAAAAATATTGATTTCCGTAAAAAAAAGACTTAACTTTAATTTTGTATGAATTTCCTTTCTGAGCATCTTCTTCTATTAATCTTATATTATTTTCTATGATCTTTTCTCTTTTATAATCATCTGTATTCTCAGAAATTCCATTAAGCACTTTTGAAGTAACATCTTCCATTCTTACAAGGAAAGTTACTTTTAAACCTTCATTAACAAGTTCTTCTTTATCTGACATTGCCCAAAAACCATTTCTTAAATAATCATTCTCCAAAGAACTATGGGATTGAATGCTATAATAACCACAATGATGATTTGTAAGTATTAAACCTCTATCAGAAATAAGTTCTGCTGTACAACCTCCTCCAAAAATCATTACTGCATCTTTCATACTTGCTTTATTTACGCTGTAAATATCTTCGGCTGTTAGTTTGAAACCTTTCTTTTGCATGGCTTCAATATTATATTTTTTCAGAAAAAGAGGAATCCACATTCCTTCGTCTGCTTTTAGTTGCGAAACAGACAGAATAAAAATTGATATTGATATTGATATTAGTTTTTTCATGCTCTTATATTTATCTAATTAATTATTGTTCAATAAGTTAAAAAAGTACTGAGATTTATTGTAAATATATTGTCCTGCACATATGAACACTTACATTTTTTTGCAAGAAATCAATGTGCTGGATTTTAATCATGTTCTTGGCTGTTAAAATTTTTGTAATTGGTATTTAATTATTGAATTTTATTAAAACTTCAAATATAAATAGAAATTGACTTAATTTTACTAAAATAAAGGATATTTTTAATCTCAAAGCTATAAATTTTAAAGTTTCTTTGATTTTGGAGAAAATATTTTGTCTTTTTGTAAATCAAATATCTAAGACTGTTGAAAAAAACATTAATTGTAATATTAGGACCTACCGGAATAGGAAAAACAGATTTGAGTATTGAAATTGCACAATTTTTTAATACTGTAATTGTTTCTTCCGATTCAAGACAGGTTTATAAAGAACTGCAAATAGGAACTGCTCCACCCTCTTTGGATAATTTGGCAAAAATTAAGCATTATATGATTGGAAACAAGTCTATATTTGACTATTTTAGTGCAGGAATTTACGAATCAGAAGTCCTTAAATTATTAAATAATATTTTTAAAGAAAATGATACTGCATTACTTGTTGGGGGTTCGGGAATGTACATTGATGCTGTTTGTAAAGGAATTGATGTTTTTCCTGACATTGAACCTGAAATAAGAAAAAAAGTAAAAGAACAATATAAAAATGAGGGCATTGAAAGTTTAAGATTTGATTTAAAACGATTAGATAACAAACATTATAATATTGTTGATTTAAATAATCCAAACCGAGTAATGAAAGCCATTGAAGTTTGTATTCAAACCGGCAAAACATATACTTCATTTTTAAAAAAAGATAAAAAAAAGCGTGAATTTAAAATATTAAAAATTGGTTTGGAAAGAGAACGCTCGGAACTTTATGAAAGAATAAATAAAAGAGTGGATCTAATGTTAAACGAAGGTCTTATTGATGAAGCAAAAAAGTTTTATCCTAACAAAGATTTAAATTCATTAAATACTGTTGGATATAAAGAATTATTTGCACATTTTGATGGAGAATATGAATTAGATGAAGCAGTAAGACTTATAAAACGTAATTCGCGAAGGTATGCAAAACGGCAGATTACATGGTTTAAGCGAGATAATGAGATAAGGTGGTTTAACACAGAAAATAAGAAGGATATTTTTGCTTTTTTAGTGAACCAACTAATTTAGGAAAATTTAATAAATACAATAAAAAGAGTTTTTATAAGAAATTTACATCCTATTTTTAATGATAATAAAAATTACAATTGGAATTCCAAGTATTGCAGTTACTGAATTAATTGGTAATGTTCCACTAAAACCTGGAAGCAGAGAAATAATATCACTCATCAAAATAATTATTGCACCAACTATTGCAGATGCAGGAATTAAAAATTTATGATCGGCAGTTTTAAAAAGCATTCTTGCTATGTGTGGTACAATTATTCCAATAAAACCAATTGGCCCACAAAATGCTGTTACTGAACCTGCTAAAACTCCTGTGCTGATAAAAATTAATATCCTAGCAGTTGTTAAATTTAATCCGGAACTTTTTGCATAGTCTTCTCCAAGAAGTAAAACATTTAATGTTCTAAAAGAAAAAAAACTAATCAAAAGCCCCACAACAATTGAAGGAAATAAAACTATAAGTTGCTCATTAGTAACACCGCTTAAACTTCCCATTGTCCAAATAATAAATGTTTTAAGCTGTGCTTGTTCTCCAAAATATTGCAAAATACTTACAAATGCACTTACTGCACTTCCAAATAAAACACCTATTATCAATATTGTCATTACATCTTTAACACGAATAGAAACAATAAAAATCAATATTAGAACCAAGCCTGCACCAAACCATGCAGAAATGCTTGTTATCCAGCTCATTCCAATGCCAGGGAGAAACATTAAGGGAACAGGGCTTAACAATAATATTGCAACTCCAAGACTTGCACCTGAGCTTATACCCAACACATAAGGTCCTGCGAGAGGATTTCTAAAAATTGTTTGCATTTGAAGTCCTGAAACTGACAAAGCTACACCAACTAATATTGCAGTTATAGTTTTAGGAATACGAAATTCTGTTATTATTGTTTTATATTCTGTTTTTATTTCATTTCCGAGAATATAGTTTATAAATTCTTTAAAAGGAATTGATACAGAACCTATATATATATCTGCTGCAATAAAGAATATTAATGCAATTATTGAAATTATTAGCAAGATATATTTATTTTGCATGATGTGTTTTGTAAATAAATTAAATCCGAATTATGTAATAAAAATAACTATTACATAATTCGGTTAAAATTAGCATTAACGCATGAATCAGTTATACGAATACGAAGTAAAATCAATAAATTTATTTTTTAAAACTGCTAGAAACAATGAGTTCTTTTGTTGCGTGTGTCCAGGAATAGAAACCTTCGCCTGATTTCACACCTAAGTTTCCTGCTGCAACCATTGTTTTTAAAAGTGGAGATGCTGCATATTTTGCTTCTCCAAGCCCTTCATAGAGGACATCTAGAATTGCAAGACAAACATCAAGTCCTATAAAATCAGCAAGTTGCAAAGGTCCCATTGGATGAGCCATTCCGAGTTTCATAACTGTATCAATTTCTTCAACTCCTGCAACATTTCGATTTAAAGCAATTATTGCTTCATTAATCATAGGCAATAATAGCCTGTTAGCTACAAAACCGGGAACATCATTTACTTCAACAGGTACTTTTTTTAAAGATTTTGAAGTTTCCATAATTGTACTTGTAACTTCGTCAGATGTTTTATATCCTCTGATAATTTCAACTAATTTCATTACAGGAACAGGGTTCATAAAGTGCATTCCTATAACTTTATCCGGTCTTTTTGTAACAGCTGCAATTTTTGTTATTGAAATAGAAGAAGTGTTTGTTGCTAATATTGCACTATCCTTAGCAGCTTCATCAATTTCTTTAAAAATTTTAAGTTTTAAGGCTTCATTTTCTGTTGCTGCTTCAACAACTAAATCTGCATCTTTTACTCCTTGTTTTATGCTTGTAAAAGTTTTTAGTCTGTCAACTGTTGCATTTTTATCTTCCTCAGTAATTCTTTCTTTTTTAATTAATCTATCAAGATTTTTTTGGATAATTGATATTGCTTTGTCTAAAGCCGACTCACTGATGTCTATTAAAGAAACATCGTAACCTGATTGTGCAAATACATGGGCAATTCCGTTTCCCATTGTTCCAGCACCAATTACTGCTATTTTCTTCATTTTAATATATTTTTAAGATTTTATAATTTTTTTTCAAAGATAATAAATATAGATTTGTTTGATTAACTTTCTTGAATATTTATGAGCTTATTATTTCAGGCAAAGAACACGAATATGAAAAGACAGAGATTATAAATGCTAATATTTCTGTATAATTTTTAGTGTTTGAAATTACGAAGGAAGTAAAAACCAATTGACTTTTTTAAGATTATTTACTTAAAATATAATTTATGGGGACTTCTAAAAATTCATTTCTATCAAGAAACAAAATATAACAAATAAGATGCGACTAATATTTTTTATATAATAGTGAGCTATTTTAAATAAAATATTAGGAAGTCAGATTGTTTGTTATATTTGTTCCCAAAGTGTTTTCAGAATTTTCCATATACTTCTTTAATTTTTATTGTATTATCTCGATAATACTTCTAAGAATTAAAAAAATAAATCATTGTTGCCCGGAAAGGATATAAAAAATGGGTTAAAACTCGTTTAAGTAGGAACATTTACACCCAATGACTTAGGTCGGGAATTAATAAATTCTGACAAAAAAAAACGACTAAAGTCGTTTTTAAATTTGTTGGGTTTCAACAATTTTAGTAATAGATATTTTTTTTAGTTAGATAATTAAAAAAAATAATATGACTTCAATTTAAATAAATATTAAAAAAAATCTATTGATATATTTTTTTAATAATCTCAAGATTATTTATATATTTGTACAAAGACATAACTTTAATTAATATGGAAAGACTAAAAAGCTCAGATTTTATTTATCCAAAACATTCTGACAAAATTGGAAATGATGTTATTTCAAAATTTGTTTTGCAATTAAAAAGATATAATAAGATAAATAAAATATACTCAGAAAACTTTGACAAAGACGGAATTGAATTTATCAATTCAGTTATTGATTCTCTTGGAATTCAATTTGAAGTTAATGAAAAAGACTTGGAAAGAATACCTGAGAAGGGAGCTTTTATCACGGTTTCAAACCAACCTTTTGGGGGTATAGACGGACTTTTATTACTAAAAATTATTTTAGACAAAAGACCTGATTTTAAATTGCTTGCAGATTATTTACTCCATATTATTGAGCCATTAAATAAATTCTCTATACCTATTGATAACAAAAAAGGAGTTAAAAATAAATTTAATTTTACAAGTTTAAAAAGAACTTTAGAGCATTTGGAATCGGGAAAAGCATTAGGAATTTTTCCTGCAGCAGAAATTTCAAAAGTTCATTCTATAAATAATATTAGTGATAAAAAATGGAAAAACTCTTTGGTAAAACTTATAAAAAATGCTGAAGTTCCTGTTGTTCCAATTTATTTTAAAGGTCAAAACAGTTGGATTTTTCATTTACTTGGCAGTATAAATCCTGCATTACAATCTGTAAGGATTTCAAGAGAATTTCTTAATAAAAACAAGAAAACTATAAAAATACGAATAGGTAAGCCCATAAAAGTTAAGGAACAAAAAGAATTTAAACAAATTGAAATGTTTTCAAGATTTTTGAGAGCCAAAACTTATGCTTTAGGAACATCTCTTTCTGTTAAAAAATTTTTTAGACCAAAATTTATTGCGAGAGCTAAAAGAATAGAAGATGTTATTCCTCCTGTGCCTTCAAAAAAGATACTTTCTGAAATTGAAATGCTTAAAAAGGACTATTTTTTATTTGATAGTAGTGAATTTAGTGTTGTTTGCGGACCGTCAATTAAAACTCCAAATATTTTAACTGAAATTGGACGACTACGTGAAATTACTTTTAGGGAAATTGGAGAGGGTACAAACAGAGGCTTAGATATTGATGAATTTGATTTATATTTTAATCAATTAATAATTTGGGATAACAATAAGAATAAAATTGTTGGTGCGTATAGAGTTGGAAGAGGAGATGAAATTATGCAACAATTTGGAGTTAAAGGTTTTTATATTCAAACTCTATTTTATATGAAAAAGGAATTTTATCCTATTTTAGAAGAATCATTAGAACTTGGACGTTCCTTTATTATAAAAGAGTACCAAAGAAAACCCTTATCTTTATTCCTTTTATGGAAAGGTATTTTATATTTCTTATTAAAAAATAAACAATATAGATATTTGCTTGGTCCTGCAAGTATAAGCAATGATTTTTCTAAATTTTCTCAAAGTTTGATAATAGATTTCTTTAGAGCAAACTATTTTGACAATGAATTGGCAAAATATATTATTCCTCATAAACGTTTTAAAATTAAGCAAAATCCAAATTTTGACAATGAAGTTTTTATAAAAAACACAAGTAAAGATGTTAAAAAATTAGATAAATTTATTCAGGACATTGAACCCAATTATAATACTCCAGTTTTATTTAAAAAATACATTCAGCTTAATGCTAAACTCTTAGGATTTAATATTGACCCCAAATTTAATGATTGTGTTGACGGTTTAATGTTGCTTGATATATTTGATGTTCCTCTAAATATTCTTCAATCTCTTTCTAAGGAACTTGAAGATGATTCCATTCTTGAAAGATTTAATTTTTAAATGTCATTTTTTTTTAATTCTTTTGTAATGCTTTTTTAAAAATTAAACAATTTTAGTTGGACTTAATATTTATTATAAACGGTATTTTAATTGGAATTATAGTTTCTGCTCCTGTTGGTCCTATAGCAGCACTTGTTATACAACGCTCATTAAATAAAGGTTTCCAATCTGGCTTTATAACCGGCTTAGGTGCTGCTTTTGCAGACATCGTTTATGCTGTAATTGCAGGTTTTAGCATTTCTTTTATCTCTGACTTTCTAATTGATAATCAGACATATATAAGGTTTATTGGTGGTCTTTTTCTTATTTTTATAGGTTTCAGATTATTTTATTCCAATCCCGCAAAACAAATTAGAAAGTTAAGATTAAAAGGAAATAATTACTTTAAAGATTTTCTATCTAGTTTCTTTGTTACAATTTCTAATCCTATAACTATTCTTGCATTTGGATATGCTTTTTCAGAGATTAATTTGATAGGACACGGAAGTGGCTCAACTCCTATAATATTGCTTATTGGGGCAGTGTTCAGTGGTGCTATTCTTTGGTGGCTAGCACTAGCAGGTATTGTTACAATTTTCAAAAAAAGAATTAGATTAAGAAGTCTCATTTTGGTAAACAGAATAACTGGTAGTTTAATTATTATTTTTGCAATTTATCTTGTGCTAAGTGTTTTTGTTCCTGAGATTTCAAATCTTAAAAACTTATAATATTTAACAAATTCTTGGAAGTTGTTCGCCTGAAATCATATCAACAATTCTTGTTGTTCCTATTGAAGTTTTAATTTTAACAATTTCATCATTTGTTTCTTGAACCTCTCCAATAATTGCAGCATTTTTTCCAAATTCATTTTTTTGTATGCTTTCCAATACTTTTTCACTATCTTCTGCTGAAACAAAAACAAGAAGTTTTCCTTCATTTGCAACATACAAAGGGTCAAGTCCAAGCATTTCGCAAACTCCCTTCACATCTTCTCGCAAAGGAATTTTATCTTCATAAAGCATTATTCCTTTTCCTGATGATTGTGCAATTTCATTAAGTGTACTTGCAAGCCCACCTCTTGTAGGGTCTCTTAGAACATTAATATTGTCGGAAACTTCAAGTATCTCTTGAACCATGTGATTTAATGGTGCTGTATCACTTTCAATTTTAGTTTCAAATTCTAAACCTGCTCGCAAAGACATTATGCAAATCCCATGGTCTGCAATGTTTCCACTAACAATTATTTTATCTCCGACTTTGCAATTTTGAGGAGAAATATTAACACCTTCTTTAACAAAACCTACTCCGGAAGTGTTTATAAAAATTTTATCTCCTTTTCCTTTCTCAACAACTTTTGTATCTCCGGTAATTATTTTAACGTCTGCTTTATCGGCAGCAATTTTTATTGATTGAACAATTTTCCATAAATCTTCCATTGGAAGACCTTCTTCAAGAATAAACCCAAGAGAAAGATATTCGGGAATTGCACCACAGCAAGCAATATCGTTTACTGTACCGTACACAGCAAGTTCGCCAATATTTCCGCTGGGAAAAAAAATAGGTTGCACAACAAAAGAATCTGTTGAAAATGCCATTCTTCCTTTTTTGGTTTGAAAAACAGCACCATCGTGCATTTGACTTAGATATTCATTGTCAAACTCTGCTGAAAACATTTTCTCAATAAGTTTATTCGACATTGTTCCGCCACCGCCATGAGCTAATAAAATTTTATCATATTCCGTAATGGGAATAGGGCAAGTTGCGTTTAGGTTTAGTTCTTTTTTGCTCACTTTTTTTAATTAATTTTTATAAACCTTTAAGGCTTCCTCTAAAATTTTAACAGAATGTTTTAAATCTTCAATTTTAAGAACATAAGCTAATCGTGCTTGATTTTTCCCTGCATCGGGAGTTGAATAAAAACCTTGTGCGGGAGCAAGCATAACTGTTTCTCCTTCGTAACTGAAATCTTTTAGAAGCCATACGCAAAAATCTTCGGCACTTTCAACAGGTAGGCTCAATATTGCATAAAATGAGCCTTTGGGCATTGGAGCAAAAACTCCGTCAATTTTATTTACAGCTTCAATAATATAGTTTCTTCGTTCTAAATATTCGTCATAAACTTCAGTAAAATATTCATCTCCAGCCTGCAAAGATGCTTCTGCTGCAATTTGTCCAAATAAAGGGGGACTTAATCTTGCTTGTCCGTATTTTAATGCTGCGTCTATTAACTTTTTATTTCTGCTGATTAATGCTCCTATTCTTACACCACATTCGCTGTATCGTTTTGATACTGAATCAAATAAAACTGCATTATCTTTAAGTCCATCAAGGTTAAGAACTGAAAAATGTTCATGCCCGTCATAACAAAACTCTCTATAAACTTCATCCGAGAAAAGATATAAGTTATGTTTTAATACTAAATCTCGAAGTTGTTGCAATTCTTTTTTAGAATACAAATAGCCGGTAGGATTATTTGGATTACAAACTAAAACTGCTTTTGTTTTTGGAGTAATTAGTTTTTCAAATTGTGAAATTGGGGGTAATGCAAAACCGTCTTTAATATATGAAGTAACAGGTACAATTTTTACTCCTGAATGTACTGCAAAACCATTATAATTTGTATAAAAAGGTTCAGGAATAATTACTTCATCACCAGGGTTCATAGTTGTTAGGAAGGCAAATATTATGGCTTCAGAACCTCCAGTAGTTATTATAATGTCTTCAAAATCTATATTTATTCCAATATTATTATAATACCCAGCAAGTCCTTTTCTATAAGACTCAATTCCGGCAGAATGTGTATATTCGGCTGTCTTTAAATCAAAATTCCTAACTGCATTCAATGCAACTTCAGGTGTTTTAATATCGGGTTGCCCTATGTTAAGATGGTAAACTTTAATACCTCTACTTTTAGCATCTTCTGCATATGGTACTAATTTTCGTATTGGAGAAGCGGGCATAATTGAGCCTCTTTTTGATAGATTTAGCATAGTTTTATATTTTTTGACTTTGTTTAGTTATTTAACCTTTGAATTCAGGAAGTGTCGTTTTTTTCTCTTTAACTTCTGATTTATCATCACTAAAAACTTCTCCTTTTATTTGCAACTTAACAGGTGAGTTTTTTGCATTTGAATAAACCGTAATAGTTTTATGAAAAGTTCCAATTCTGTTAGTATCATATTTTACATGAATCTTTGCTTTTTCTCCTTTTTTAACTGGTTTATTGGGATAAGTTGGGACTGTACAACCACATGAGGATTTTACATTTGTAATAATTATTGGGTCCGAACCTGTATTTTTGAACACAAATTCATGCGTTCCATCACTTTCCTTTTTAATTTTCCCGTAGTCAAATATTAAATCTTCTTTAAAAGTCATTTCTGCATTACTTTTTCCGTCATCTTCCTGAGAACAAGCAACCGAAAACATTACTGTTATAACTAAAATAACATTTATCATTCTTTTCATTTTTATTTAATTTTATAGTTATTAATAATTTTTTAAACATAATTATATTTAAAACAACTAACTTCATGGTCGTTAACCAAGCCGGCAGCTTGCATAAATGCATAACATATTGTTGAACCAACAAATTTAAAACCTCTTTTTTTTAAATCTTTACTCATTGCATCAGATTCTTTGCTTGTTGCAGGAATTTCTTCCCAAGTTTTAAACGAGTTTTTAATTGTTTTATGATTTACAAAAGCCCAAATATATTTTTCAAAAGTTCCGAATTCTTTTTGAATTTTTAAGAATGCAACAGCATTTGAAATTGTAGCTTTTATTTTCAATTTATTTCTTATAATTCCTTTATTTTTTAGTAATTCAATAATTTCACTTTCTCCATATTTTGAAATTTTAACATAATCAAAATTATCAAATGCTTCTCTGAAATTTTCTCTTTTCTTTAAAATTGTTAACCAACTTAAACCAGCTTGAAATCCATCAAGTAGTAAAAATTCAAATAATTTTGTGTCGTCATGAACAGGAACTCCCCATTCTTTATCGTGATATTCTGTTTCGAAAGGATTATTTTTAGCCCAATTACAACGTTTTATCATGTCTTTAAATTAATTAAGGGCAAAACTAATAAAAAAAAAGAGAATAAAATATGATAAAAACAGAAGAATTATAAATTAGAAAATAAAAAGGGGTAAGCTGAACATATCGCACCGCTACAACCTCTGTACCCTTGCTTCGGTCAAGACCTGGGGGATTAAGAGGGAGCTGGTCGTATGAGACTTACCCCACCGCAAATATAAAAACTTTTTTTATTTGCAAGAATTTAAAGAGCAAAATGGTGAACTATTTTTTATTTATAATTATTTTAGTCCAACTTATTTTTAAATTTACAGGTAAAGAAAAATATTGTTTAAAGAAAATATTGAAATCCTACAAATTTAAAAACCACTAAAGTCGTTTTTTTGGTATTCGACTTTATTAATTCACCAAAGCAAACTCATACTTTATTAGAATCTGTTAAAAGTTAGAATTTGCTTTGAATTGTGTTACAATAACATTAATTTTTTTAAGATTATATTTCAAATCCCATAACAAGAATGTCATCAATTTGATTATATGTTTTCCCGTTTGGATCGGGTTGTTTTCGCCAATCTTCAATTATTTTATCAAATATTTCTTTTTGTTCGACCATTGGTTTTGTATAATGCTTTGAGATAACTTCATAAAATCGTTTCATCATAAATTTTCTACCTTTTTCTCCTCCAAACTGATCTGGGTAACCGTCAGACAACATATAAATTTTATCTCCTTTTTCAACTTTAACAATTGCATTTCGGAACGGTTTTTCTTCTCCGTAGTGTATTCCAACAGGCATTCTGTCTGCTTTATGTTTTGTAATTGTATTACCTCTTACAAGAAGTAGTGGATTTTGAGCTCCAGCAAATTGCATTCTCATTTCATTTTTATCAAGAATACATACCGACATATCCATTCCATCTTTGGACTCTCCATCTTCTCCGGTTTGTCTTAAAGTACTTTTTATTGAACCTCTTAATTTATCCAAAATTGTTCCTGCTTGTATATTTTCTCCTACTTCATTATATAATGTGGTAACAATTTCATTTAAATTAGAAATACCAAGTAAACTCATAAAAGCTCCTGGCACTCCATGTCCAGTGCAATCAGCTGCAATAAGGATTGTTTTATTGCCTTTTTTTCTTGCCCAATAATAATCTCCGCTAACTATGTCTCTAGGTTTAAAAAGAATAAAATAATTATCTAAAAGATTATCAATGTATTCTTTTGGTGGCAAAACAGCTTCTTGAATTCTTTTTGCATATCTTATACTATCTTTAATATCTTGGTGTTGTTTTTCAATTTCATTATAAGCATCTTGTAAACTTTCTGCTTGTGTCTGTATTTCTTCTTTTTGTTGATTTAGAAGAGCATTTTTTTTCGTAATTTCCGTATTCTTATCTTGTAAAAGATTGTTAGCTTTTACTTTTCTTCGATAAGATCTTATTAATGTAAAAGCAATAATAAGCATTAAACCTACTCCTGTGGTAAGGGCAATTTTAATTAATTTATCCCTTTTGTCTTTCTCTGCTTGTAGTTCTTCTCTTTTTTTATCTTCTATTTCTCTTAGTTTTTCTTTTTTATCAAACTCATGTTGCATTGCAAGTTGAGTCATTTCTTTTGTTTTTTCTTCATTTTGAAGTGAGTCTTTTAGAAGAATATACTTTCTTGAAGTTTCATATGATTTTTTAAAATCATTTAAAGCATAATATACACCAGACAAATTACCGTATATTGATTTTATTTGTTCTTTTGAATCAATTTTTTTAGCAAGATTTAAACTTTCTTCCAACAAAATTTTACTTTTCTTAAGATTTTCTTTTTCTAAATAATATGAAGCTAAATTAATCTTAGAACTTACAATACCATATTTATTTCCAATTTGCTTTCTTATTTCTAAACTATTATTAAAATAGTAAAGTGCTTTTTCATATTTCCCTTGCGTTAAATAAATTTGACCTAAAATATCATCAATTGAAGTTAGTCCTCGTATATTATTTATTTTTTCACAAATTTCTCGGCTTTTATTTAAATAACTTATAGCTGTATCAGCAGTAGCTTGAATAGTGTCGGATAAAAACTTCCTATAATAAATACTTCCCAAATATAAATATGAGGTTGAAATTCCATACTTGTTTGCAAGTTCTTTATTAATTTTTAGTGCTTTTTTATGATATTCCAAAGGTGTTTTAAATTCATCAGGTTTATATGAGGCATAGACAGAACCAATAGCATCATTAACGGCAGCCACTCCTTTTTTATCACCTATTTCTTCCCTTATGGTTAAACTCTTCAAATAATAATCTAATGCTTTTTTATAATTACTTATTTGAGAATGAACATTACCAATGTTTCGTAGAGCAATAGCAATTCCTTTTCTGTCTTCTGCTTTTTTAAAAGCTTCTAAACTTTCATTATAATATTTTATTGCTTTTCCGTAGTCTGCTCTGTAATAATAAACTGCCCCTAAGTTTTTAGTTGCATATGCAATTCCTTTTGTATAATCTAACTCTTTTGCCAGATTGTATCCTTTTTCTCCAAATTCAACCGCATCTTCAAAATGAGACAATTTTATTTTCCATACAAAGTCATTAAGTTCATTAACTTTTGTAGTGTCATTTGTCTTTGTTTCAAATGCAGTTTTAACACTATCTATATTCAAACTATTTTGCCCAAATATAATATTAGGACTAATTATTAAGAATAAAACAGTATATGTTAAACGTTTTAAGAAATAAAAATTCATTATAGGTTTATTTTGTTAAGAATGAAACATATATATATATTTTTATCAATAAATAAATAATATTTTTTAAATTATAATTATTAATGTAGTTTTTAAAAAAAGTCAATTTCATAAACATCTTTAAATTACTTCTTTATTAGCATTAAATACAATTATATAAATATAATAAAAAGACCAATTTTCCTTAAAACATAAAATTTATACTATCTTTTAATTAATTTAATAATTTATTGCACGACTTTTGTTTATATTATTACTTAAAAAAATAATACATTAAATATCAATATAATATACTAAAAACTAATTTTATGAATTCATATTATAAAACTTTTGTTAAAACAATTCTTACATTTATTTTATTTATACCTTTTATAATAAATATTTCAGCACAAGAAAAAAAAGAAGAAAAAAGTTTGATGAAATCTTCAACATTTTCTTCTTTCAAATTTAGAAGTATTGGACCTGCATACGCTTCTGGCAGAATTGCAGATATTGCGGTTAATCCAAACAATCATTCTCAATATTATGTTGCGGCAGCAGCAGGAAATGTTTGGAAAACTAACAATGCCGGTATTACTTTCAGTCCAATATTTGACAACTACGGTTCGTATTCAATTGCAGATGTTGAAATAGACCCAAATAATACAAATATAGTTTGGGTTGCAACAGGTGAATACAATAGCCAAAGAGCTATCGGATACGGAGATGGTATTTATTTGTCTAAAAACGGAGGGAAGTCTTTTAAAAATGTTGGTTTAAAAAAATCAGAACATATTGGAAGAATAGTTATAGACCCAAGAAACTCAGATGTTTACCTTGCAGTTCAAGGACCATTATGGGGACCTGGCGGAGATAGAGGAATATATAAAACAAGCGATATGGGAAAAACATGGGATACTCTTTTTACAATAAGCGAAAATACTGGTTTTAATGATATTGTAATTAATCCTAAAAACCCTGATGTTCTCTATGCTTCAAGTTATCAAAGAAGAAGAAGAGTATTTACTTTAATTGACGGGGGCCCCGAATCTGCAATATATAAATCTACAGATGCTGGCAAAACGTGGAATAAGTTATCAGGTGGATTACCTAGCGGAAAACTAGGAAAAATTGGATTAGCTATTTCTCCCATAAATCCAGATTATGTTTATGCAATAATTGAAGGAACAAACGGTTCCGGAGGATTTTACAGAACAACGAACAGGGGAGAAACGTGGTCAAAAATGAATTCATATGTTTCTTCTAGTCCACAGTATTATAATCGAATTTATTGCGACCCAAAAAACAAGGATAAAGTTTTTTCTATGGATACATATGGGCAGTACAGTAAAGATGGTGGTAAAACTTGGATAAAACTCGGCCTTTCTAACAAACACGTTGATGACCATACACTCTGGATTGACCCAAACAACACAAACCACCTTGTAATAGGAGGAGATGGAGGAATCTATGATACATATGATTTAGGCAAAAATTGGCGACATGTACCTAATTTGCCAATTGCTCAATTATACAGAGTATCAATTGATAATAGTAAACCCTTTTATAATGTTTCTGGTGGAACTCAGGATAATAACAGTATGTTTGGCCCTTCTCAAACAATTTGCAGAGATGGAATTTTGCAAGATGATTGGACTGTTACACATGGCGGAGATGGTTTCTTTTCTGCATTTGACCCAATAGACTTAAATATAATGTATTCCGAATCTCAATACGGAGGTTTAGTAAGATATGATAAAAAAAGTGGAGAAAGTGCTTACATTCAGCCTCTTCCTCCTGAAGGAAAAGCATATAGATGGAATTGGAATGCTCCTTTAAAGATTAGTAATTTTGACAATAAAAGATTATATTTTTGTGCAAATAAAGTTTTTAGAAGTAATGACAGAGGAAATTCGTGGAGAGCAGTAAGTCCTGACTTAACAAGACAATTAGACAGAAACACATTGAAAGTTATGGGAAAAATACAGCCTATGGATGCAGTAGCTAAACATGCTTCAACATCTGTATTCGGAAATATTGTTGCTTTTGATGAATCTCCTTTGAACGATAAACTTTTATACGTTGGAACTGACGATGGGTTAATTCATAAAACAGAAGATGGAGGAGAAACATGGAGAGACATAAACAATTATGATAAATTTCCTGACATGACATATATAAGTTGCATTTTTGCTTCACAACATGATGAAAATATAGTTTATGTTGCCTTTGACGGAAGAAAAAACAACGATTTAAAACCATATCTTTTTAAAAGTTTGAATAAAGGAAAAACATGGTTTGAAATTGTAACAGATTTACCTGAAAAAGGAACTGTATATTCCATAGTTGAAGACCATCTAGAAAAACAATTATTATTTGTTGGGACTGAATTTGGTGTTTTCTTTTCAAATACAGGTGGAGGAAAATGGATAGAATTAAAATCTGGGATACCTACAATAGCAGTAAGAGATATTAAAATTAAAAAAGGAGAAGACGATTTGGTTTTAGCAACTTTTGGAAGAGGATTTTATATTTTAGACGATTTTTCATTACTAAGAAAAATTACTGACAAAACTCTCAAACAAGAGAATATTTTATTTCCTGTAAAAGACACCTATATATATTCAAGAACCTCAAAAAAATACGGACAAGGAGCAACAGTCTATACAGGTGCAAATCCTGAATATGGTGCAACATTTACATATTATATTAAAGAAAAAATTAAAACTAAGAAAGATTACAGAATAGAGGCCGAAAAAGATAAAAAAGAAGTTGAAATACCTTCATTTGATATTTTAAGAGAAGAAGCAGATGAGATAAAACCTTATTTAATGTTTACTATAAAAAATGAAAAAGGTGAAATTATTAGAAGAATTAAAAAATCGGCTTCAAATGGTCTTCAAAAATTTAATTGGGATTTGAAAAGATTTAATCTATATCCAGTAACAAAAGGCAATTCTTCAATGCACAATAAAGGCGGAATTCCAGTATTAGCTGGCAAATATTCTGTTACAATGTCTAAAATAGTTAATGGAATGGAAACTAAATTAGGAGAAGAACAAAGTTTTAATTTAAAACAACTTGACAATTTAAGTTTACCTGCAAAAGATCAAATTGCATTAGAAAATTTCAGAAAAGAAGTTGCGGAGGTATATGGTGTTACCATGGGAATTACAAAATATGTTGATAAAATGTCTGCTAATGTAGAAGCTCTAAGAACAGCTTTGATAAATGGAGGTGGTTCTACACAAGAAGATATAGTTTTAGCAGATGAGTATATTCTAGAACTTAAAAAAATTAAAAGAATTTTATCCGGAGATGAGATTATAGACAAAATGTATGAAAACCAGTCCCCAAACTTAAATTGGAGAATTTCTGCAATAATATATGGAGCATATCACAGCTCAGAACCAACAAAAACTTTAAAAGATAACCTTATTATCGTTAGGAAAGGAGTAAATGAACAAATTCAAAAAGTTAAAATATTAGACTTAAATATTCAATTACTTGGTAAGAAGGCAAATAATGCAGGTAGTCCATGGTCGCCCGGAAGAATTCCTGAGTTTAAATAAAATTTTCAAAATTCACTAAAACAGCTTACTTATTGTATGCTGTTTTTTTAAATGGTACTATCAAATTTAAAGGATAATCGTTTTATTAAATATCGAATATAGAACAATATTATTAAATAATGAAGTTTGCTTTCACATGACAATTAAAAAAAATATTAAGTGTAACTTGTAATTTCTAAAACTTATCAAAAAAACTTTATATTTTTTTTACTTCTAAATTTAAAATTTCACATTTACTTATTCGGTATTTAAAACTCATATTTTAATATACTCATTAAAATAATGGCAGAACTTGTTATATTATTAAAAAAGAATAAAAATACATAATCATCTTCGTTACTTCAATGCAAAAAAATTACATTTGCATTTATAAAATAAAAAAAAATTATATGAATAAAATAAGCACTTTTTTATTATCTATTTTTGCCTTAGGAGGGATTACAGGAATATTTATTTTCGCAAAAAAAAGTTTTGAAGACGACCAAAAATATAACGAATTAAGAGACAGCACATATTCTGTATATGCCTTACCCATTCCTGACAGTGTTACTTTTGCAGGAGAAAAAGTTCCCCTTGAAAATTTTGATGTAAGAGAAGCCTTAGACAAAGAGCTACACAAGATAACTTACTGGCAATCAGAGTCTTTACTGTATTTTAAAAGAGCAAATCGTTATTTTCCTACTATTGAAAAAATTCTAAAAGAAAAAGGTATGCCTGATGACTTTAAATATCTTGCAGTTGCAGAAAGTGGTTTAACAAATGTTATATCTCCGGCAAAAGCAACAGGTTTTTGGCAATTCCTTAAATCAACAGGTAAAAGTTATGGTTTAGAGATAAATAATGAAGTTGATGAAAGATACCATCTTGAAAAATCTACTATTGCTGCTTGCAAGTTTCTTAAAAAAATAAATAAAAAATACAAGAATTGGGCAATGACAGCAGCAGCCTACAATATGGGGCAAAGCAATTTAGACAAACAAATAAAAAAACAAAAAAATGATAATTACTACGATTTATTACTTAATGCAGAAACATCAAGATATGTTTTCAGAATTATTGCTTTTAAATTAATAATGAGCAATCCAGAACATTTTGGTTTTAAATTTAGACATAAAGATTTATACCCTCAAATTCCTGTTTATAAAATCGAACTTGATACAGCGGTAACAGACTTTGCAATTTTTGCACAAAATATTGGAATAAATTATAAAATGCTAAAAACTTTTAATCCGTGGTTAAGAGAAAACTTTTTAACAAATAAAAACAAGAAAACTTATTATCTTAAAATTCCAAAAGAAAACTCTCGGAACAAAAAATATTTTAAATAACAGCTTTTAACTTTTCCCATTAATTTTTTTATACTAAAACATAAAAATGGCACACAAATCAGCATTCGTAAACATTCTTGGAAACCCAAACGTAGGCAAATCAACACTAATGAATGAATTTGTAGGCGAGAAACTTTCAATAATAACTTCAAAATCTCAAACAACTCGCCACAATATAAAGGGAATAGTAAATACTGAAGAGTATCAATTAGTTTTTTCTGACACACCAGGTGTTTTAAAACCTCATTATAAATTGCAGGAATCAATGCTAAAATACTCAGAAACTGCTTTGTCTGATGCTGATATAATTGTTTATGTAACAGATATTTTTGAAAAAATTGACAAAAACCAAGATTTTTTAATTAAAGTACAAAAATCTAAAGTTCCTGTTCTATTAGTACTAAACAAAATAGATTTAACAACACAAGAAGACATTGTTAAACATGTAACAAAATGGGAAGAACTTTTACCAAAAGCTGAAATATTTCCTACTTCTGCACTAAATAATTTTAATGTTAAGAATTTATTTGAAAGAATTTTAGAACTTGCACCAGAATCTCCTCCATTTTTCCCTAAAGACCAACTTACTGACAGAACAGAACGTTTTTTTGTATCTGAAATAATAAGAGAGAAAATTCTTATACGATATAAAAAAGAAATACCCTACTCTGTTGAAGTTGAAGTTGAAGAATTTAAAGAAACAGAAGATATTATTCGTATCAGAAGTATAATTTATGTTGAAAGGAAATCCCAAAAAGGAATTATAATCGGACATAAAGGAAATGCAATAAAATACGTTGGAATTGATGCAAGAAAAGACATTGAAAAATTCTTCGAAAAGAAAGTATATCTAGAACTATTTGTTAAAGTTTCTGACGATTGGCGTTCAAAATCTGCAAGTTTGAGCAGATTTGGATACTAAATAAACGCTTATTTTATTTGATGGAAAGAAAAATGATTACTTTTTATTGGGTCTGAAAATTTTTAAATTTTCAGTATCTTTTTTAATTTATTTCAAAACTATTAATTATCATATCTTTATTGTTAACTTCAAATTAAAACGCCTTCCGGTAAGATTTACAGGTACAGGAAAATTATCATTAACATTATTTGCTGCAATTGATGTATTAGGCACAACATGAATCCATCTGTACGAAATTGTATTTTTAATAGCCAACATATTAAAAACTTCAACCGTAAGCCAAATTGATTTAAAATACTTTAAGTATCTATTTGAATTCCTAACACCTTCTTGAACCAAAACCATTGATGCACCCACATCCACTCTACTATATGGCGAAGATTTAAAAACTGCTTTATAAGCGATATCTTTCGGATAACCAAAACGAAAAGCAGAACCGTAAACCAAATTCAAATGAGCTTTAAACTTCTTATAACCTGGCACATAATCCTGAACAAATAAGTTTGCCGAAAATCTCTGATCAGTCGGTCTTGGAATATAAAACGATGTATCATTTCCAGATAAAGAAACAGTATTTACGTTTTCTTCAGTTTTTAAAACAGAAATACTTAACCAAGAGTCAATACCTGGCACAAAATCTCCCATAAGTTTAGTATCAACACCTGCAACATAACCAGATGTACGTGTATCTGCAAAATACCTAACTCTCACATTATCCATTTCAAAAGGAATAATATTCTGCAAATCTTTATAATAAATCTCAGTAAAAAACTTCATTTTTCTACCCAAAGCATTAAACCTAAAATTATGCCCTAAAACAAAATGAATCGATTTTTGTGCACTTTTATTATCAACAATTTTTCCGTCAAAGTTCTTAATCTCTTTGTAAAAAACAGGCTGATGAAAAATCCCGGAAGAAAACCTAAAAACGTGCTTATTTTTATTATAAGATTTTGCTGCAACTGCTATTCTAGGGCTAAATAATAATTCTTCGGACAAAGTAGTATAATTTGCCCTTAGTCCACCAACAAGCTCATATTGAAAACCATAAGTTTCAAAATTAATTTTATCCTGAATATATGCTGTTATTTTATCATTTTCAATTCTATTTCGCCCTTTTATATTTTCGGATACTTCTAAACTATTTGGATTCATAGGCAAAGAAAAACTCGCTGAATCTTTTAAATTCCATTCATCAATTTTATCTTTTATAACTTCATTTTTATAAATTATTCCCCAGTTAAAATAATGACTTTCATTTTTATAATAACCAGTAAGCATACTACTAAAATTTAAAATATCTAAATAATTTCGTGCATGACGCATAAATGCACCATTCCCAAGATTTAAAATGCTATCACCAGCTGTTTCTGAGCTAATATCTTTATTTAACTCATTAAGACTATAAAAACCAATTATGTCAAATGTCTCAGCTTCACTTGCTTGTAAACCAGAAAAAGTTATGGTAAAATTCAAATCCTTATGAGGATGGTAATTAAAAGAAATAGCCTCTGTATAAGACAAAAACCTATCAGTCTCTTGCCCGGCATAAGAAACATATAAAGACTTAATACTTTGTATTGAACCAAAATTTGTAGTCCCACTACTTGGTTTAAAATGAAAACTATTATCTGAAATATTTGCTAATAAGTTTATAGAAAATTTATTATCAATATAATATGTCCAAAAGGTTTGAAAATCCATAAACTTAGGATTATAATCTCCTTTTGTTTCTAATGTTTTCAACATATAACCTGTCGTTTTATACCTAAAACCACTTATATGGCTAAGTTTTTTATTTTTTGAAATATCTTGATAATGTACAGATGCTCCCAAAAAACTAACAGACCCGGTAAATTCCTTTTTACGTGCTTGTTTATATGTTATATCCAAAACAGAGGACATTTTTCCGCCATAACGCGCTTCAAAACCTCCAGATGAGAACCTTGCATCACTAACTAATTTTGGATTAATAAAACTAAGTCCTTCCTGCTGTCCCGAACGTACTAATTGAGGTCTGTAAATTTCAATTCCATTAACATAAACAAGATTCTCATCAAAACTTCCTCCTCTCACAGAATATTTAGAACTAAGTTCATTTCTAGAACCGGCAACACCTAATTCAGTCTTTACAAGGCTTTCTATTCCCTCATTAATTGATGGTAAAATGTCAGAAATTTTACTATCAATTGAAATTATTCCAGTGGAATTTACCTTTTCTGCATTAACAACCACAACTTCAATTTGATTAGATGCACCAAGTTTTACATTCAAAGTAAGATTTTTTTCGGAATAAGGAATTTCAATAGCCAATGGATCTCCTTCTTGTTGAGAAAAATACAACTTTTTATATGTTGTTGGAATTTCAATTAAATAATCTCCCGAAACATTTGTATAAACAGAGAACTTACTATCTTTTGTGAAAACTGAAACAAAAGCCAATTTTTTATCACTTTCATCGGTAACTCTGCCTTTAATACTAATTAATTGAGCATTTAATAAAAAGGGTAGTAATACGAATATCAGAATACTTATTTTCTTCATCAAAAAAAAGAAATTATATTTGGGTTTTATATTAAACTATTATAATTTTAAATTATTGCGAAATTAATATTAAAAAACAAGATGTTATAAAAATTAATAAAAAATG
Organism: uncultured Chlorobiota bacterium; assembly: GCA_947311255.1. Taxonomy (GTDB): domain Bacteria; phylum Bacteroidota; class Bacteroidia; order Bacteroidales; family JAADGE01; genus JAADGE01. The sequence goes on from CAMZKL010000015.1 coordinate 34,224, forward strand.
ATAAAACAAAAAGAAATAATATTACCTGAATTTAATAGGGGATTTCATTTAATAACAGACATAATAATGAAAAATATTACAAATTTACCTGAATTTGGTATGTTAAATATCTTCATAAAACATACATCAGCAGGTCTTATTCTCAGTGAAAATGCAGACCCGTCTGTACGTGTAGATTTTGAAAACATTTTCAACAAACTAATTCCTGAAAACCAAAGTTTCTATACCCACATTTTTGAAGGTAGCGATGATATGCCTTCTCATGTTAAATCCGGTATAACCGGTACTTCTGTAACAATTCCTATTTCTAAACATAAATTAAATCTTGGAACTTGGCAAGGTGTTTATCTATGCGAATTCAGAAATACAGGGGGTAACCGCAGAATAATATTAACTACATATAGTTAAATTCATTAACTAAATCATCAATAAATTTCACAATTAAAAAAAAATATTTCTTACAACTAATCTTTTTTATTAATTTAGCACACCTTATAAAAATCTTGAAGATGTATCTCAAAGAAATCATTAAAGAATTTGAAAATACAGAACATATTATTGATCTTGATCTTACAAATGAAGTCCATTTGCTTAAAATTCAAAAACTTGCAGATAATCTCTATAAAGAAACCCAGAGTATTGAAGAAATATATTCCTTAGAAGAAATTATGAGCAGAAAAAAACAAAATTTTTCTCTAATTGCTCATTCTGCTGTAAAAATTGCAAAATCAAAAAAAATTCTCTCCGAAATAAAAGAAAATATAAATATTACAATAATATTTGCTGTTTATAAAGAACACACAAGAATACTTACAAAAAAAGAACATAAACACGGAGAAGACTTCTTGATAAAAAAAATAAACCAAATACAAAACTTAACAGAAAGCTTTAAGAATATTAATTGGAATATGATTGTTGTTGATGATGGCTGCCCCGAAAAAAGTGGAAAAATTGCTCAAAAAATTCTAAAAAAAAGGTACAAAGGAAAAAATGTTGAAGTTCTTTACCTGCAAGATGCTATTGACAACAACAACCCTACTGTTAATAATATTAAAAACACTAATGACAGCAGAAAAGGTGGCTCAATTGAGTACGGTATGTGGTACGCCTCTGAAAAAAATATTGAAAACAATATAATTATATATACTGATGCAGACTTATCTACTCACCTTGGACAATGCGGTCTTTTAGTAGGAGAAATTATTAACAATAATAAAAATGTTGCAATTGCATCAAGACGAGAACCAATGTCAATTGTAATAAAAACAGGAAAAAGAAATTTAAGAGGAAAACTTTTCATCTATTTATGGAAAAAAATGCTAACTCGCTTAAACTATATCGTTGATACCCAATGTGGTTTTAAAGCCTTCAAATCAGAAACCGTTAAGAAAATCATTTTTAATAATACCGAAAAGAAATTTGCATTTGATATTGAATTACTTTTAAAAACAGATATTTTAAAAAGAAAATCAATACAAAAAGTCCCTATTGCATGGATTGATAGTGCAGAAGCATCTACAACAACAGACTTACAACCATACTTAGATATGCTAAAAGCAATAGCAAGGATGTATCATAAATATGCACAACCCTCAGCAATATCTCATAAATTTGCTTATTTAATAAAATCACTAACTGAAGAGCAATGGAAAATATTAACTGAACATGTGCCCGAAGGAATTCAAATAAAATCTCCTCTTCATTATGATATTTATAATGAAATAACAGTTGATGATTTTGAAAAAATACTCGATAAATATTCTAAAAACTAAATAAAATAAATTTAACTATGGTAGATTTTTCATTAACAAAAGAACAACAAGATTTAATTGAAAAACATAAAGATTTCGCAAAAAGAGTAATCATTCCTGTTCGAGCAAAATATGATGAAAGCGGTGAATTTCCGTGGGAAGTTGTAAAAAAAGCATATGATGAAGGACTTATGAATGCTCAAATACCTAAAAAATTTGGAGGAGAAGGCTTAAACATTTTTGACGCACAATTAGGTTCAGAAGAACTAGGCGCTGCCTGTGCTGGAATTGGAATTAGTATTGATGCTAATATGTTAGCACTAACACCCTGGGTTGTTTCTGCAAACGATGAGCAAATGAAACGATTCATGGGAAGATTAAACGAAGAAAAAGGTGCAGCTGCATACGCCTTAACAGAACCAAATGCAGGTTCCGATGTTGCAGGAATAAAATCATCAGCCATAAAAAAAGGGGATAAATATATACTTAACGGTCATAAAAGATTTATTACAAATGGTGAAGTTGCAACATATTTAACTGTTTTTGCACAAGTTGACCCAACAAGAGGAGCAAGAAGCCTATCTTGTTTTGTAGTACCAACAGATTTACCTGGCATTAAAATAATATCAAGATTAGATAAAATGGGGCAAAGAGGATCTGTACAAAATGAAATCACATTTACTGATGTTGAAGTTCCTGCGGAAAATATTCTAGGCGGCGAAGGACACGGATTTATTATCGGCATGAAAACTTTTGACAGAACAAGAACAGGAGTAGCAGCACTTAGTGTCGGAATTGCTCGTTCAGCTTATGAAATTTCCAGAGATTGGGCAAAAAACAGAATCCAATTTGGAAAACCTGTAACCGCAAATCAAGCTGTTTCATTTATGCTTGCAGAAATGGCAACAAAAGTTGAACTTGCAAGATTAATGACATGGAAAGCTGCTTGGTATTATGAGCAAGGATTTAAAACTCCTGGAACATATTCTGCAATGGCAAAATATTATGCCTCAGATATTGCTATGCAAGTTACAACAGATGCAGTTCAAGTAATGGGAGGCGATGGATACTCTCGTTCTTTTGGTGTTGAAAAAATGATGAGAGATGCTAAACTTTGTCAAATTTACGAAGGAACAAATCAAGTTCAAAGACTGGTAATTTCAAAAGGAATTCTAAAATAAATTTTTAACATTAAAATATAAAATGATACTCTTATTTATTATTAATAATCGTACAGAAAAACATAATAATTCAAAATAATACTTTCGTAACAACATACAAGGTGTATAGATTAAGATAATTTAGTATTTTTGTAACATATCCCAACAAAGTGTGCGTTTAACAAACTTAAAAGCATTAAAAATTTGTTGCTTTTTAAAAAAAGCAGTACTTTTGTAAATCTTAAAACAAAACAATGTCAAATTTAATACAAGAACTCATTGAAGAACATAATACTTTAAAGGAATTATTATCCTCTGTTTATAATTACATTTCTTCAAAAGAGAAAAAAATAGAATTTGTAAAAAAATTAGCAGATATTGTTGTTGCTCATATAAGCAAAGAAGACAAAGAATTATACCCTTTCCTTAATAAAGAAGCAGAAAAAGACTCTAACTTAAAAACAAAATTAGATCTTTTTGCAAAAGATTGGGAGGGAATTTCTAAATTTGCAAATTATTATATTGAAAAATATTCAGATGGTCAGTTCACATCGGAATTTCCAACTGACACTGCAAAATTACTTTCAACTTTAAGGCAAAGAATGATGAAAGAAGAAATTAGTTTATACTCTGAATATAATAATCGCATAAAACAATAACTAAATTTTATAATTTTGTTATAAAAAGGAAATGTTTAGACAAACATTTCCTTTTTTTATGTAAAAATATGCTACACAACATATTTCAATCTTTTTTTAAACCTTTTTTCAATAATAATTAAGATTTCATTAAAATTTGAGTAAAAAAACATTAATTTTACTTTTAAGAAATTGCCAAATAATTCTCAATGACTTTTGATACTATTGTAGTTATTCTTGTTTTAATTTTCCTCATAATATCTTTGTATAAAGAAATTGTTGGACCTGCAATGACATTTATTATTTCAGTAATTATTCTTGGAATAACTCATGTATTAAACCCAAATGAAATACTTAATGGCTTTGCAAATGAGCAAATAGCAGTAATAGTAATGCTTCTTCTTCTTGGAGATGTGTTTAGAAGAACTTCTGTTTTAGATATCTTTTTTGATTCAATTTTCAAAAACTCAAAATCAATAAGAAATTTTACAGCAAGAATGATGCTTATTGTTGCTCCAATGTCTGCATTTCTTAACAACACACCTCTTGTTGCCCTTATGATGCCTTATGTTCATAATAATGCCCAAAAATTTAAGGCTTCTGTTTCAAAATTAATGATTCCTCTTTCATTTGCTGCAATTCTTGGAGGATGTGTTACTCTAATAGGAACTTCAACCAACCTTATAGTAAACGGATTAGTAACTGACCAAAATATTATTCCAAACCTACCAAAATTAGAAATATTTGACTTTACAGCAGTTGGTTTACCTATGGTAATCATAGGAATTATTTATATATTATTTTTTGGTCAGAAAATGTTACCAAATTACACAAATATAATAGATGAATTACCATCTATAAAAAGAAAATATATTGTTGAAGGAAGAATCAAAACAGACAGTCATCTTATAGGAAAAACAATTAATGAAGCCGGTTTAAGAAACTTAAAAGGATTATTCTTATATGAAATTTTAAGAGGCAACACTCGAATAACTGCTGTTCCAAGTGATACAATTTTAGTTGAAGAAGATATACTTTTATTTACCGGTTCAACCGATGCAGTAGCAGACTTTGTTAAATCAAAAAATGGTATCGAAATTCCTTCTCTTGGAATGTTTTCAAGAAAAAAAAACACAGAAGTAATTGAAATTGTAATATCTCATAATTCAACTTTAAGAGGAAAAACTTTAAAAGAAATAAATTTTAGAGCAAAATTTGATGCAACAGCAATTGCAATTCATCGAGACGGACAAATATCAGCAGGAAAATTAGGAGCATTTGAATTAAAAGCTGGTGATGCAATAATGCTTCTTGCAGGAACATATTTTGAAGCTAGATTAAAAGACAACAAATCAGATTTTTATTTAATCTCACGAGTAAAACAAATCAGAAGAATCGGTTTTGCAAGAACTACTTTTCTTGTTGGCGGAACAATGCTTGTAATTTTACTATCTTCATTGAATCTTATAAAGTTTTTTAATGGACTTCTTGTTCTTTTAACAGGACTAGTTATTTTTAAAATTACAAGACCAAGAGACTTAGTTAAAAATGTTGATTATGAATTAATTATGGTAATTGCCTTTTCCTTAGCATTGGGAACAGCAATGATAAAATCAGGAGTTGCAGAAATGTTTGCAGAAGGAATATTAGCGGTATTCAAGCCATTCGGAAAAGTTGGAATCCTAACCGGTATATATTTAATTACAACTTTTTTAGCTGCTTATATTACAAACAAAGCCGCAGTTGCTGTAGTTTTCCCTGTATCTTTGAGCCTGGCTTTAGAACTTAATCTTGATATCATGCCATTTATATTGGTTGTTGCATATGCTGCTGCTGCAAACTTCATTACACCTATAGGTTACCAAACAAACTTAATGGTATATGGACCAGGTGGTTATAAATTCAAAGATTATTTTAAAATAGGTTTCCCATTAACAATAATATATATGATTGTTACAATATCTATTTTAAGTTTTATGTATTTTTAAAAAAAACTATTTTGAAACAACCACAACGAAGATTTTGACACACAAAGGATTAACTATAATTTAGCATAAGGATTACTTACACAACAAAGCAAGTGTTCCTATGTGCTGAATAACATAACTATTTCAAATACTAACATCAAGACAACTCATTCAATATCAATTAAATATATAACTATACATACATGAAAACAAAAGTATTAATAATTGGAGCCGGGCCTGCAGGGACAATAGCAGGAGCAATTTTAAAAAAAGAAGGAATAGACCCTATTATTATTGAAAAAACAAAATTTCCAAGATTTGTTATAGGAGAAAGTCTTTTGCCAAAATGTATGAATGTTTTTGAGGAAGCAGGTCTTATAGATGTCATTAAAAAACAAGGCTATCAAAAAAAATACGGAGCAGAATTTAAAAGAGGAAACGAAACTTGCAGATTTAACTTTTCAGAAAAATATACAGATGGTTGGGATTGGACATGGCAGGTACCAAGAGACCATTTTGATAAAGTTTTAGCTGATGAAGTTGAAAAAAAAGGAGTGAAAATAATATACGAAACCTCAGTAATAGATATAAAATTTAACGGAACAAATTCCATAACAACAATTAAAGATAAAAACGGAAATAAATCAAAAATTGAAGCAGAATTTATTATAGATGCAAGTGGATACGGCAGAGTAATTGCTAACTTACAAGACCTTAATTTACCATCATCATTAAATGTAAGACATAGTCTTTTTACTCAAATAAAAGATGTAAACAGACCAGCAGGAGATGATGGAGACCGAATTACTTTAATAGACACAAAACCAGGAGTTTGGATTTGGATCATTCCTTTTTCAAACGGAAATACATCTGTTGGCTTTGTTGCACATCAAGAATTTTATGACAAATACAAAGGTTCGTACGAAGAACAATTAAGAGCAATGCTTACAGACGAACCTCTTGTTTCAGAAAGATTTAAAGATACAGAATACGTTTTCAAACCTCACTTTATAAAAGGGTATTCTATTGCTATTAAACAACTTACAGGAGACGGATACGTTCTAACAGGAAATGCAACCGAATTTTTAGACCCAATATTCTCATCCGGTGTAACTTTTGCTGTAGAATCAGGATTGCAAGCAGCAAAACTTGCTGCAAAACAAGTAAAAGGAGAAAAAGTTGACTGGAACGAATACGTTAATCACATTATTCATGGAGACGAAACTTTTCGCTCCTACGTTGATGCGTGGTATAATAATACATTACAAACTATATTCTTTGCACCAAATGAAAACCAAAAAATCAAAGGACAAATATGCTCAGTACTAGGCGGTTATGTCTGGGACAAAACAAATCCTTATGTCCGAAATCATAAAAATGCTTTAAATACATTGGCAAATATCATAAAAAAGGAAGCATAAATTTTAAAATCTATTTTTGGCGTTAGAACTTTTCCTACCCAAAAAAACTAAAAAAATGAATATAAAAAAACTCATTAGCACAGCTACAAAAGCATCTATTGAAGCAGGGAAAGAAATATTAAAAGTTTATAATTCCGATAATTTTTATGAAGAAAAAAAAGCTGATAATTCGCCAATAACACTTGCAGATAAAAATGCACACAACAAAATTGTAAGCTTTTTAGAAAAAACAGATATTCCAATTTTAAGTGAAGAGGGAATACATCTTTCTTATGCTGAAAGAAAAAAATGGAACTATTTTTGGCTTGTTGATCCTCTTGATGGAACAAAGGAATTCATTAAACGAAATGGAGAATTTACAGTAAACATAGCACTAGTAAAAAAGGATACTCCAATAGCAAGTGTAATATATATGCCTGTAACAAAAGCATTGTATTTTGCTGATATTAAGCAAGGTGCATTTAAAATAGAAAATGCAACTTCAATTTCCAATTTTATTTTTGATAACTTAATTAAACATTCTAAAAAACTTCCCTTACAAAAAAATAAAGATAAATACATTGTTGTTGGAAGCCGTTCTCACCTTAATGAAAAAACAAAAAATTACATTGAAGAACTTAAAAAAGAACATCCAAATTTAGAAATGATGCAAGTTGGAAGCTCATTAAAATTATGTATGATTGCAGAAGGCAAAGCCGATATTTATCCTCGTTTTGGGCCTACTATGGAATGGGACATAGCTTCTGGTCATGCAATTGTTATAGCATCAGGAGCTTCAATTTTCAAAACTGATGGTTCTCCAATGGTTTATAACAAAAAAGATTTACTTAACCCATATTTTATTGTAGAAATAAAAAAATAAATGAAACTAAATTTAATAACAATACTTCTCTTGCTCAACTCATTTTTATTTGGTCAAAACGAACAAATAAAAAAAGAACTAACAGAAATACTGTATAGTCAAATTCAGTATTTACATAAAGGTAAAATTAATAAATATTATCAATTTTACGATAAAAAATCTTATATACACCTTCATGGTGGGAAAAATAAAGATGGCAAAGTAAATTTCAAAAAAGAAATAAAACGCACAAAAAAAATATTCAAAAAGATGCGTAAAGAAAATATAAAATACAAAAAAGATTTAAAATTACCAATAGATTCCCTGCTAGATTTTAAAAATATAACAATTTTAAATTTTAAAGAATTTCAAAAAAAATATGAAAGCATAAACAATTATGGATTTACCATGAAAGTTGGAGATTACTACGTTTTATTACACCCAAAAATAAAATCGTATTTGGCAGGAGCTTGGCATGGAGGAATTTACAGGAAAATTAAAGGTAAATGGAAAATTGTTGCGGGAGATTTATGAACTTATCATAAAAGAAATATTAAAAAAATTATAACATAAACATATTTTTTTAACTTTGTATAAAAACAAACCCTGTCAGAGGTTTTTACCCCGACAGTGGTTTCAAAAACATATAAAATGAATAAAAAATTCCACTTCAAATGTCGCACCTGCGACCACAAAATAAACGGCTTTAAAGAATGGTTCTCACACGGACAAAAATGCCCTAAATGTGGTGATAATAAAATAAATACAGTTTATTCTACACCAAAAGAAAAACTAAAAAAACTCATTAGCAAAGATGCAAAACCAGAAAGTCTTTGGCATTATTTCGATTTCTTACCATTGGAAAATAAAAAAAATATAATAACAGAAGGCGAAGGAGTTGCACCAATTGAACGCTGGGACTTTTTTGAAGATTATGCAAAACGAAAATATAATCTTAATCTTGAAGTTTTCATAAACCGAAACGATAAAAGTTTTGCAACAGGAACTTTTAAAGATAAGGGCGGAGCAGTTGCAGCATCAGTGCTAAAAGAACAAGGCATTAAAGAATATGTTGTTGTAAGTACTGGAAACACAGCAAGTGCATTTGCACATTATCTTGCAAAAGCAGGTATTTCATGCTCTGTTTTTGTTCCAGAAGATTCTTTGCCCGAAAGTGAAGCACATATTGGAACTTACGGTCAGAAGTTATTCCGAGTAAAAGGTGATTACGCCTATGCTAAAAAAGTTGCAGCTGAATATGCAAACAAATATGGTTTACTTATTACTGGCGGAAATTTAGATCCTCTAAGATTAGAAGCAAAAAAAACACAAGTATTTGAGATGATGCGTGTTATGGGTAAAACTCCTGACGTATACATACAAGCTTTAAGTGGAGGAACAGGTCCTTTTGCAGTTGAAAAAGCTTATAACGATTTTGCAGAACTTAATCTTTTTGGAAAATTACCACGTTTCCTACTTTCACAAGGCGACAGATGTGCACCAATGGCAGCAGCATGGAAAAAGGCAAATGAAAGCAATTTTGCAGAAGGCTGGGAACAAGACTACCCTATTTATGAAAATCCAAAAACCTTAATACCTACAATAGCAACAGGCAATCCCGGAATGTATCCTTTAATGGGACCTTTGGTTAAAAAAAGCGGAGGAGAAATTTTTCCTATAAAAGAAGAACTTGCAGTCCCCTTAGCAAGACTTATTGGTTTTGAAAGAGTTATTAAAATTGGCCCCGCATCAGCTGCCGGTGTTCTCGGTTTTTTTGAAGCATTAAAAAAAGGCTTAATAAAAGATGGAGAAAGTGTTTTTATAAACATGGGAGAAAGTGCAAACAGAGCAGTAGATTTTCTAAAACAAGTTGCATACACAACTGAAAATATTAAGACTTTGGAAGATGCAAAACACTTCAACAGAGATAATTATAAGGAATATGTTTGGGAACCATTTGAAAATTATAAATAACTTAAATTAATAATTAAGACAGACTTTTATCCTAAAAAAAAATGATTAATCGTTGATATGATGATTTAAACAATCAAATATGGAGTATGTGGTAAGACACATATTTAATCTTGAAGACTTAAATAAACATGTTAAAGGTTGATAATATCCTATTTGTAAATATCATATACGAAAACGAAATAACTGATGTATCTGCTGAATTTAGTTTAGAAAAAAATGAAAAAGAATATGTTTTGACAAGAAATATAATTAATTTTAAGTGAAAAATATAAACTATTATGGCAATTCGATTTTTAAAACTGTTTCCGTCATTGTTTGATGAATTCAAATCAGAAGAACATATTTTCCCGCCTGGTGCTTCTTTAAATCAGATAAAAACACTTGAGGATAATTTGGGAAACTCTCTTCCAAATGATTTTAGAAATTTCCTTTTACTTACAAACGGGGCTCAATTATTTAATAAAACAATTAGGTTCTTTCCTGTTTCCAAATTCATTGATAAAAATAAAATGATAAAAGGAAATTGGTTTAATTCAAATCACATCTTTTTTGCATAATCAGAAAATCCTGATAGGTACTATATTAATAAATCAGACCAATCATCAATATATTTTTTTATTACTTCCCCATGTGTTATTGATAAATCTGCTGTGTCTTTTTTTGATTGGATACAGCTTATATGTAAACAGAAAGGTAACGGAATTCCAAGATAAAATATACAGCTTTATTTAAAATAAAAATAAAACCCTTCTATTTCTTAAAAACACTTATTCATACGTTTTTCTTTTCTGAAACGAGATGACAAACCTTGCTGCTGTATATGGATACTGCAAAAAGTATTAAAAAAAATATCAGAAAATAAAAATTGTACCTAAAGTAAAAATATTAGCTCAAATCTAAGTCTATTTATGTTTTCCTTATTTTTTGTTAGGAACAATTTAAACATATAATCATTAAATTTTTTGAACCTTTCTCATGCGTAGCATAATAATGCGGGTTAAATCAAAAGTTGCAACTCAATTGCAAAAACATTTTCTTACATTTGCATAATTAAAATAAAAAATGCAAAAAAAATATAAAAATATCTTTTTAACAACTTTGCTTATTCTAAGCTTTGTAATTTCTTTGCATTCTATTATTCCTCATGATCATCATAATAGCCAATCTGAGGAAACTCTCAACAAACAGCACGAAGATAATAAAAACGAAAGACAACCTTTTCATTGTCATTTATTTAATGACTTAATAATAAATAAAAAATCAATTTCATTTCATAATTCAATAAAACAAATAATAATCTTATTTAAAATTATTTCACACTTAGATATTGAGTATTATGAAACTTCAATAAATCAAAAACTCATACAAAATTCTATTCATATTCCTGATAAGTTTTTTCTTTCAGAAAATACACCTACAAGAGGTTCGCCCCTTATATAATTATAAGTCTTTTAATTATGAGTCCACTCCAAAAAGTGTCGGTGTGAATATTTTTGCAAAATGGCAGTAATATTATTGTCTTATAATCAACTAATTAACAAAT
>CAMZKL010000016.1 GCA_947311255.1 uncultured Chlorobiota bacterium
AAAAGTATAAAAAAAACGTGAAATGACCTATTTAGTGTCGGTGTGAATTTGTTAATTAGTTGATTATAAGACAATAATATTACTGCCATTTTGCAAAAATATTCACACCGACACTTTTTGGAGTGGACTCAGAATTAGATTGTTGGGTTTTGCTCCGATTGTAAAAAGTCGGGGCATTTTTTTATTAATTCACAATACTATTAACTTTTTTAAATTAAAATTCATGAAAAAAATACTATTACTATCAATACTATTCATTGTTTCATTAAGCATAAATGCTCAAAATTTGGGTGCAAAATCAAATGTAAAATTCAATAAAAAAATAAAAATAGAAAGGATTAAGCATAATAATCAAAATCAAGATAAAACACAAGATAAAAATACGCAAGATTTACATTGGGCAAAAATACTGAACGAAAACTTTGAAATTTGGCCTCCTACAGATTGGGGTATATATACACTTGGCGAAGGCGACGGCTGGAAATCAAATACAGAAACTTCACATTCAGGAACTTCATGTGCATTTCACGACTGGGGAGTATATTCCGCAACAACTAACGACTGGCTTGTTACTCCTGCATTAACAATAGATAATAATGCTTATGCCTTAAATTTTTGGGAATATTGTGGAGTAGGAGACTATAATTTACATAAAGTTGTTGTTTTAGATGGTGCTAACCCCACAACTGCAACAGAACTTGAAGTTTTATACAGCGAAGAAGGAACACTTTTTCAATGGATTGAAAAAGAATTTTCGTTATCAGCATATAACGGTCAAACTATTTATATTGGTTTTTACTACGAAGGAGTACCTGCCTCCTATAACGATAGATGGCGTATTGATGATGTCATCGTTGGCTATCCCGCAGTAAACGACCTCGCTCCCGATACAATTACACCTACGTGGGTAATGTCAGGAACAGCTGCCGTCCCCGAAGTTACCGTTCATAATTACGGTCAAGTTAGTGAAACAAATTACAGTGTTCAACTTACCGATGGAGCCGGGTACAACAAAACTGTTACAAATCCGGGAACAATTACTGCAGAAAATGAGTTAATAGTGCAATTCCCAAATTGGACTCCTGCCGATGCAACTTATACACTTACTGCTACGGTAATTGTAGCAACTGATGAAGTTCCCGAAAATAATACAATAACAAATCAATGCATAGTTGAAGCTCGATATTTTATGTCGAATAATAACTATACAATTTGCAGTGGTCGTTTTTTCGATAGCGGAGGTCTTGATGATAATTTTAGTGCCAATGAAGATTATACTATGACAATTTCGTCTGGCGATGTTTCAAAAATGGCTTCCGTTAATTTTGTTAGTTTCGATTGTGGTAATTTTAGTGATAGATATTTAGAAATTTATAATGGAACAAGCACATCTGCTCCTTTAATCATATCATCAAACAACACCAACAATGGTACTGATATGTTGCAAACATTCACAGCCGATAATACCGACGGTGCTTTAACATTTCATTTTGTTTGTTCCGAATACATACTTAGTCCGGGTTGGGACGCAAATATTTCATGCCTTACTGTTCCAAATGTAGATATGGGAATCGAAACTCTTACTCCAAGTTTGGCGGTAAGTGGAGAAAATACAGAAATAAAAGTAAAAATTGTAAATCATGGTTTAAACAATGCTACAACTTGGAATGTAAATGTAACAGACGGAAATAGTTACAACGAAACTGTTACAAATCCGGGTAATATTGAATTTCTTGACACAATTACTGTTGATATGCCAACATGGATTCCTGCAAGTGGATATTATACTTTAACTGCAAGTGTTACAATTACAGATGACTCTAACACTACAAATAATCAACTTGCAATTAACGGACTTGCTCATGGTGGTTTCTCAAATTATGCAGTTGGTGGAAATACAGAAGCAGGGATATTTAACAGAGTAAATTTATCCGATGGAAATACAACACAAATTGGAACTATTGCCGACAGTAATTTTCCTATGGCAGATGAATATGCTCTCAATGGCATTATTTATAGATTACGTAACGATAAATCAATTTCAACAGTAAATCAAACTAACGGTAATGAAACTGTATTGGGTAATATAACAGGAGCTTCTAACTACACTCCCACAGGTCTTGCTTATGATTGGATTGAAAATAAAATGTATATCTCCTTAGTCGACGAAAGTAATGATATAACACACATTGGAACTATTAATATGGCAAACTATGCCTATACCGAAATTGGCACAATTACTTCAACAAATGTAATTGCTATTGATTTTGCTAATGATGGTTTCTTATATGCAGTAGATTTATATTATAATAAATTAATAAGAATTGACAAATCAACTTTTGATATTGTTGAAATAGGATACATTGGAATAGAGATAGGTTTTGGTCAAGATATTACTTTTGATAGGCAAGCCGGTTTACTTTTAACAATAACAAACCAAATTAGCGAAGACCAAAGCTGGGAAAATAAATATGGATATTATGATTTAACAGATGGTAAGTTTCACGAAATAAAACACATGGGAACAGACCAATACGCAACAATTGCCTGCTACGAAAGAGACGAATATGTTGCCACTTTTAATATCTCGAACGGAAATAATATGCTTGAAAATGCCATAATTAATATCAACGGAAATAATCTTCAAACAAACTCAGTAGGTGCGGCATCTATAATTTTATTTGCAGGAAATTATCCTTTCACGGTTAATTATGCCGGCTACGATGAATACTCCAACACGCTCACAGTTACCAATGCAAATGAAACTTTAAATATTATTTTAAACGAAACAGTTTTAGTAAACAACATTTCAGAAAACAAAATTTCAATATACCCAAACCCCACAACAGGACAATTCACAATAGACCTACGAGGGTCGGCAAGACCTCGTAGTGTCGAAATTACCGACATAACCGGAAAATTAATCAAACAATTATCAATTGACAATCATCAATTGTCAATTGATTTTGAAAATCAACCAAGCGGCATTTATTTCATGGAAATACAAACAGAAAACAATATTATCATCAAAAAGATAATTAAAAATTAAATTGTTGGGTTTTGCCTTGACCGTAACAGGTTGGGGCATTTTTAATTGATTAACGTATAAACTATCTTAAAAATGAAAAAAATAACATTATTAGCTTTCATAATATTTGCTTTTTTCAGCATAAAAGCACAAATTTTTAGTTCAAAAAACGTAATCAGTTCAAACATCAATAACCCCGAAACAGTAATTTCGGCAGATTTTAATAACGATGGTTACATAGATGTTATTTTTTCAACAATTACCGACCACAAAATAGCTGTTTGCTTATTTAATCCCACAATAGACGATTTTGACCCGCAACAAATTATTACAACATCATTTACTTATGCCGTTTCAATGTTTCCTGCCGATTTAGACGGTGATAATGCAACCGATTTTCTTGTAGTTTCACAACTTAGCAATAAAGTAGCTTGGTTCAAAAACGACGGCTCGGGAAATTTTACACTTCAAACACTCATAAACGACAGTGCACAAGGAGCATCAAGCGTTATAGCTGTTGATATTGACGGTGATACAGATTTAGATGTTGTTTCTTGTGCAAAAACTGATAATAAAATTCTGTGGTATGCAAACGATGGCTCAGGAAATTTTTCAGCACCAAACGAAATTACTGCAAGTGCCGAAATTCCTGTTGTTATAATTTCTGCTGATATTGATAATGATAACGACCAAGATATAATTGCAGGATACGGTCAAACCGATAAAATTGTAAGTTTTACAAACAACGGTAGCGGAACTTTTGGCTCTGCCGTAGAAATTACCGACCAAACCGACTATATTTACTCCATAAAAGCCGCCGATTTTAACGATGACGGAAAAATTGATATTGTTTCGGTATCAAAAAGTGATAATAAACTTGCTTGGTATAAAAACAACGGAAACGGAACTTTTTCAAATCAAAATATAATTTCAACCGATATTTCGATGGCTTATTGTGTAGATGTTGCTGATTTTGATTTAG
This sequence comes from uncultured Chlorobiota bacterium, assembly GCA_947311255.1. GTDB lineage: Bacteria > Bacteroidota > Bacteroidia > Bacteroidales > JAADGE01 > JAADGE01. The sequence goes on from CAMZKL010000016.1 coordinate 4,011, forward strand.
ATAACGATATTGATATTGTTTGCACGGCACAAGGTAGCGGGAAAATTTATATTTTCAGTAATTCCGACGGAAACGGAACATTTACAGAGCAAACAGTTATAAGTAAAAAAACAGACGGAGCAAAAGGTGTTTCGGTTGCCGATTTTGACAACGATGGTGATATTGATTTCGTAGCCGTGCTTTCAACCGTTGACCCCGACGAAGTGGCTTGGTTTGAAAACGGAAAAGAAAATTTCGTGCTTCATAACATCAATACAAACCACGATATTAACGAAATTTTTGCTTATGATATTAATAATAATGGTTATAAAGATATTTTTTATACAAGTTCAACTGGTGTTTACTGGGTAGCAAATAATGGAGATGAAACTTTTAGTTCAGAAAATACCATATCAAATATTTCTTACAATATTTTTGCAATGAAACTTGCAGATTTGGATAATGATAGTGATATGGACGTTATTGTTGCCGATGCACAAGGCGATAAAATATTTTGGATACCAAACACAGACGGAAACGGAACTTTTGGAAGTGAAATTATGATAGACCAAACTTGCAACGGTCCTGTTGATATTGCATTATATGACTTTGATAATGACAACGATATGGACTTTATTTCTTCATTAGCAAATGAACATAAAATTTATAAATATGTAAATAACGGCACAGGCTCATTTACAAAAATTTTACTAACCGACACAATAGCTCAATGCAGAATAGGACTTTCGGATATTGACAATGACGGAGATAAAGACTTGGTCTATTCAACTTACACATACACAGGTTGTTTGCTCAACGATGGAAGTGGAAATTTTAACGATGGGTCTGCAATTATCGACAGTAATACACCCAACGGAGGTGCAGGAGTAATCCTTTCGGCAGATTTGAATAACGACGGTTATGATGAAATTATAGCCAATCAAAACTTACTTGCAAAATGGTATATAAACAATCAAAATAATACTTTTGAGGGAAAAGATGTCAGCCTTTGGGGAAGTGCTTACGACCTTGCCGTTGGCGACCTCGACAACGATACCGACCCCGATATAGCTGTTGTGTGCAGGAGCGTTGGCTATGTTTATTATTGCGAAAATATTAACTGGGGCGATACAATTATTGCTCGTAATACAATAGCTGTTGAAGATGCAAAAGAAGTTGAAATTGCCGACCTTAATAATGACGGTTACAACGATATTATTGTAGGAACTTGGCCTTACCAAAGTATAAATTGGTTAGAAAATAATACTTATAGAATTTTAAAAGAACCTTTCGACCAATTTGTATGCGAAGGCAATAACGCATATTTTTCGGTAATTTCAACAGGAGTTAAAATTTATAAATGGCAAATAAATACAGGTTCGGGCTTTACGGATATTACAAACGATGCAACATATTCAGGTGCAGATAAAGCTCAACTTAAAATAAATTCGGTAACTGCCGATATGTTTGGTAACCAATTTAGATGCCTTGTTTATAACAAAGATAATGAACAATTAATTACTGAAACTGCAACGTTAAATCAATACACCGCAAGCGTGCAATGTATTGAAAATCAGGCAAGAACAGCCGATAATTCAAACAATTATACAGTTGTAGGAACAGAGTTTGACCTTGATACAATTTACAATAAATGCAACGAAACCTTAACTGTTACAAACGATTACAACAGCACCGCAACACTTGCCGGCGAAATACTTACCGAAGGCACACACACCATAACTTGGACTATAAAAAACACAAGCAATGAAGTAGTTGATGAGTGCAGTTTTGATATTGAGATTCAAAATTATGTTGGAATAAATAATATTTACGAAAATGAAATTTCAATATTCCCAAACCCCACGAACGGAATTTTTAGACTTACTAACGTTCCTCAGGAACTTAGTAACGTCCAAATTACCAACATAACAGGAAAAATAATTTATAATACGACAATGGGACATGTCCCATTGCAAATAGATATTTCAAATCAGTCGGAAGGTATTTATTTCATAAAAATACAAACAGAAAACAATATTATCATAAAAAAAATAATTAAAAAATAGATTTTTTAGTAATACCTTAAATCTGCAAGCTAGATACTGTACTAATTTACAGTCAGTTAGCCGTTAATTGTCTTCACTTTAATTTGATGAGTGAAGCCTTGACTATCAGTCCTTTAAATATAAACTTGCAGATATAAGGGAATATATAAAGGCATTTTTAGTTTTTCCCAAACATATACTTTTATTTTAATATAATTTATGTGTTTGCCCTTATTTTTATATGAACAAATTATAGCTTAATAATAAAAATATTACTTTTGTTCCTTCATTAAAAAGGAATAAGATAATAATGTTCAAACAACTGTACCATTTTTTTAAAACTAAAAAATTAATACTTGCAATACTTGTGCTATTAGCTTTTGGCACAACAATATACACAGCACTGCAAATAAAAACTATTGAAGATATTTCAAAAGTAATACCTTCCGATAATGAACTAAAACGTTTTAATTTTGCAACAAAACAAATAAAATTTAATGATAGAATAATAATTCATGTTTCACAAAAAAAATCTGTCGCCCTTGCTTCGAGCAACACCGACAGTATTTTTAATCCAGAAAACTTGATTGCATTTTCCGATAGTTTAACAGAATATCTTCAACAAAATTATCCAAAATATATTGCTGAAATAAAAAACACAGTTTCCGAAAATGTAATGAATGATGTATATGAGATATTTTATAATCATTTGCCAATTTTTCTTGAAGAAAAAGATTATGCAAAAATTGATACAATTTTGCAAGAAGATGAAATTAATAAAACACTCGAAGCAGATTTAAAAACATTAATTTCTCCTGCAAGTTTAGTAATTAAAAAATTTATAAAAAGAGACCCTCTTAGTTTAACACCAATTGCTCTTAAAAAATTAAACAATTTACAATTTGACGATAATTATGAAATTTATAATAATCATATTCTAACGAAAGACCAGAAAAGTTTACTTCTTTTTGTAACATCAAAATATTCTAATGATGAAACCGGAAAAAATTTAGAATTAATTCAGGCTTTAAATAAATCAATATCAGAAACTTCAAAAAAAGTTAAAAATGTTGGTGCTGAAATATTTGGAGCTCCTGTAATTTCGGCAGGAAATGCTGAACGTATAAAAAAAGATATAATCCTAACCGTTTCAATAGCATTAATTTCCTTGTTTTTATTCTTATCATTTTTCTTTAAACGAATTGAAGTTTTTTTTGTAATATTTTTACCCGCAGCATTTGGTGCAGCATTTTCAATTGCTTTAATAAAATTAATTCAAGGAGAAATATCGGCAATATCGCTTGGTGTTGGTTCAATTTTGGTGGGAATTTCCATAGACTATTCCCTTCATATCTTTACACATTTTAGAAGCAAAAAAAAGGCTGAAAATATTTTTAAAGATATTACAATGCCAATTTTTATGAGTAGCTTAACAACAGCATCTGCATTTTTTTGTTTACTATTTGTAAGCTCCGAAGCATTGCAAGATTTAGGTTTGTTTGCTGGCATAAGTGTACTGTCTTCGGCGGTTTTTGCCCTAATTGTACTTCCTCATTTTTTGCGAAAAAAGAAAGATAAAAAAGGTAAAATAAAAAGTGAATATAATTTTATTGAACGTTTTGCATCGTATAATTTTCATAAAAACAAATACCTTTTATTCATATTAATTGGCTTTACAATTTTTAGTTTATTCTTCTTTAATAATGCAGATTTTGAAAGCGATATGGACAAAATGAATTATATGTCTCCAAAATTAAAACTTGCTGAAAAAAACATAGAAAATATTAGTAATGATGCCCTGCGAAAAATGTTTTTTGTTGTAACGGGTAATAATTTGAATGAAGCACTTAATAAAAACGACAAACTTTCTGATGAATTAAAACAACTTAAAAAAGAAGGTTCGATAAAGCAAATAAGTTCTATTAATTTATTTTTAATGTCGGATAGTTTGCAAAAAATACGCATAAAAAAATGGCAAAATTTCTGGACACATGAAAAAATTTCTAAACTAAAAAATGACTTAAATATTTATGGTAAAGATTATGGTTTTAAAGAAGATGCATTTGCAAGTTTTATTAGTTCATTAAACAAAAAACAAACAATAATTGATAAAAAAACTCAAAAAAAACTGATAGAATTATTCGGAAATGATTTAATAAATGAGAAAAATAACATAACAAGTATTGTTAGTTTAATTAAGCTGGAACAAATTGACAAAATGAATGTTTACAACACAATTAGTACAAACGATGATGTATATATTGTGGATAAAAAATACATTACCGACAAAATTGTAGTAATACTACAAAAAGATTTTGAATTGCTTGTAACAATCTCATTATCAGTTGTTTTCTTAATACTTTTAATTTATTTTGGAAGAATAGAATTAACAATAATAACTATTTTGCCAATGCTCGTAAGTTGGATTTGGACACTTACAATTATGTGGATTTTCGATTTTAAATTTACAATTTTCAACATAATAATTTCAACATTTATTTTTGGATTAGGAATTGATTATAGCATTTTCATAACACAAGGACTTTTGCAAAAATACAGATATGGAAAAAATACTTTAAACTCTTATAAAACATCAGTTTTTCTTTCTGGAATAACTACAATTACTGCAATTGGCGTACTAATTTTTGCAAAACATCCTGCCATGCGTTCCATTGCATTCCTTTCGGTAATTGGAATTACTTCGGTTATTTTTGTAACATATACTTTACAACCATTGCTTTTTAATTTCTTAATAAAACAGCAAGGAAAAAAACGAAGTTTGCCAATAACTTTTCATGATTTATTGTCATCTATTGCTGTATTTTTAACATTTGTTATTGGTGCTTTTATTACAACTTTTATTTATACTTTTATACGTGTTATTCCTTTTGGAAGAAAAAAACAAAAACTTTTACTTCATAAATGGTTAAAATTAGTATCGAAAGCCATTGTTTATATTCCTGTAAATATTAAAAAAATTATTAATAATCCTTTTAATGAAAATTTTAAAAAACCAGCAATAATAATAGCAAACCATCAGGCCCATATTGACATTACGCTACTTCTTATGTTGCACTCAAAAATGCTTATTTTAACTAATGATTGGGTTCAAAATAATATTTTCTACGGTAGAATTGTAAAATTTGCAGATTTTTTGCCTACATCAAATGGCTTTGATAAAAATAAAGAAATTTTAAAAGAAAAAATAAAAGAAGGATATTCAATTCTTATTTTTCCGGAAGGAACTCGCTCAAAAAATTTAGAAATAAATAGGTTTCATAAAGGTGCATTTGAATATGCAAAAGAATTAGGACTTGATGTTTTGCCAATAATTATTCAGGGTGCAGGAGATTGTATTCCAAAAGGAGAACCATTTTTAAAATCTGGGCAAGTAAGTATTAATATTTTAGAAAGAATTAATGTTACTAATTTCGGAAACACAAGCAGAGAACAAGCAAAAAACATTCGCAAATTTATGCAAAAAGAATATTCTAAAATTAGAGAAAAGTATGAAAATACGAAATATTTTAGAACAAAATTAATAGCAAATTACATTTACAAAACCCCTGTGTTAGAGCATTATACACGCATTAAAACACTGCTTGAAAAGAACTACGAAATTTTTAATAACATAATACCTAAAAAAGCACATATTACCGACATAGGCACTGGCTATGGTTATATGCCCTATATGCTGAACTTTGTTTCAAAAGAAAGAACTTTTACAGGAATAGATTATGATTGTACAAAAATAAATACTGCACAAAATAATATTTCTAAAAATGACAATTTAAACTTCATTTGTGGTGATGCATTAGAATTGGAGTTTGAAAAAAGTGATGTTTTTACAATTTTAGATGTTCTGCATTATATGCCAAAAGAAAAGCAAAAAGCATTAATTGAAAAATGTATGCAAAACTTAAAACCAAATGGACAAATAATTATTCGTGATGGAAATTCTGAAATGAAAAAGAAACATAAAGGAACAAAACTCACCGAATTTTTCTCAACAAAACTATTTAAGTTTAATAAAACACAATATGGGCAACTTCATTTCACATCAAAAAAAGAAATTTTACAAATAGTTGAGCCATATAATTTTAAAGTTGAACTTATTGATGAAACAAAATTCACCTCTAATATTGTTTTTGTTTTAAAAAGTAGTACATTTGAGAAATGAGATTTTAATATAAAATAACAATTATGAAGAAATTACTATTACTAATAGCCATTTTAGTTCTTGGAATAATAACATCAAATGCACAAAAAATATATTCAGTTAAGTATGAAAGCAGTGCAGATGTTAAAGTATATGTTGTAGATTATGAAAGCAGTGCAGATTTGGTAGTTTATAAAGAAAAATATGAAAGTTCCGCATCAGGGAACGAAGGCAAATGGTTTTTTGTGAAATATGAGAGTAGTGCAGATAAAAAAATATATTTTGTTGATTATGAGAGTAGTGCAGATTTAAAAATATTTTTTGCTGCATATGAAAGCAGTGCAGGTTGGAAAAATAACTCTAAAAAATATTTGATGTATTAAACCTAGTTATGCTTATGAAATATATAGATAAATAAATTTTTTTATGTCTTATTATCATTGATAATCAGACATTTTTTATAACTTCTCAAATCTACAAGTTAAATTATTATTTACTAAAAACAGAAAAATAGTAGCAGTCCAACTTGAACTTAACAATTAAAGCTAAGGTTTTTAAGAATAATGAAATTAAAGAATGTAAAAATTAATAACTTATATTATCATAACACGTTAAAACGTGATACTATTCAAAGCAAATTAATACTTTTAACATATTTTAAAAAAGTATGAGTTTGCCCTGAAATTCCAGTTCGTAAGTTTTGTTTTATAATAAAAAAAGTGTATTTTTGCAGTCTTAAATTTTTACCTATATATATTGTCTAACTTATTAAAAAAAATTGTTTAAAAATGAGTGAAAAAGTAAACAAAAACATTAAGGACGAAAAGCCTGTTGTAGAAAATGAAAAAACTTCTGAAGAAACAAAAATTGAAGAAGTAAAAGAAGTAAAAAAAGAAGAAATAGTAGAAAAAGTAAAAGAAGAAACTAAAGCAGAAGAAACTTTAGAAGAAGTAAAAGAAGAAACAAAAACAGAAGAAGCTGTTGAAGAAGTAAAAGAAGAAAAAGCAGTGCCTCAAAGCGTTGAAGAAAACTCTTCTACTATGGATTTTGACTGGGATGCTGCTTCCGCTGATGAAGATGAATATTCAGCAGACAAAAGAACTGAGCTTTCTCAAATGTATGGAGAAACACTTTCAACGATAACAGAAAAACAAGTTATTGATGGAACTGTAATTGCCCTTACTGATAAAGATGTTGTTATTAACATTGGCTACAAATCAGAAGGTATTATTACAAAAAATGAATTTAGATATAATCCTGATTTAAAAGTAGGTGATACTGCCGAAGTTTATATCGAATCACAAGAAGACAGAACAGGACAATTAGTTCTTTCTCACAAAAAAGCAAGAACACTACGCTCGTGGGAAAAAGTAAATGCATCATTAGACAGCGATGAAATTATTAACGGTTTCATTAAATGCCGTACAAAAGGTGGTATGATTGTAGATGTATTTGGAATTGAAGCGTTCTTACCAGGTTCTCAAATAGATGTGAAACCTATTAGAGACTATGATGCTTACGTCGGAAAAACAATGGAATTTAAAGTTGTAAAAATTAACAAAGAATTTAAAAATGTTGTTGTATCTCATAAAGCTCTTATTGAAGCTGAATTAGAAGAACAAAGAGCAAAAATTATTGAGCAACTTGAAAAAGGGCAAGTTCTAGAAGGAACAGTTAAAAATATTACTTCTTATGGTGTATTTATTGACCTTGGAGGAGTAGATGGATTAATTCATATCACGGATCTTTCATGGGGACGCGTTAACCATCCAGAAGAAGTTGTTGAATTAGACCAAAAAATTAATGTTGTAATTCTTGATTTTGACGAAAGTAAAAAAAGAATAGCTCTTGGATTAAAACAATTACAAGATCACCCATGGGATTCACTAGATAAAGACCTTAAAGTTGGAGATAAAGTTGAAGGAAAAATAGTTGTTATTGCAGATTATGGTGCATTTATGGAAATTAAACCAGGTGTTGAAGGTTTAATCCATGTTTCTGAAATGTCTTGGTCTCAACACCTAAGAACTGCACAAGATTTCTTTAAAGTAGGAGATAAAGTTGAAGCTCAAATTTTAACTCTTGAAAGAGAAGAAAGAAAAATGTCACTTGGTATTAAACAATTAAAACCAGATCCATGGGATAATATTACTGAAAAATATCAAGTTGGTTCTAAACAAACTGCAAAAGTTAAAAACTTTACAAACTTTGGTATTTTTGTTGAATTAGAAGAAGGTGTTGATGGATTAGTTCATATTTCAGATTTATCTTGGACTAAGAAAATTAAACATCCTGCTGAATTTACTGAAATTGATTCTATGTTAGATGTTCAAGTTCTTGAAATAGACCCTGAAAACAGAAGATTAAGTCTGGGACACAAACAATTAGAAGAAAATCCTTGGGATGTTTTTGAAACTTTATTCAATATTGATAGTATTCATGAAGGAACAATTGTTAAAATTGCAAAAAAAGAAGCTTTCATTGCAATGCCATACGGAGTAGAAGCAGTTTGTCCTGTTACACATCTTATAAAAGAAGATGGTTCAACTCCTTCTGAAGAAGAAAAAATAGAAGTAAAAGTAATAGACTTCCATAAAGAAGCTAAAAAAATTGTAGTTTCTCATCTTAGAACTTATAAAGAAAGAGCAGGAGGTTCTAAAACTTCAAAATCATCTAAATCTTCTAAAAATTACCAAAGTGATATGGAAAAAACTACTCTTGGTGATATTAGTAGTCTTTCTGAATTAAAAGATCAGTTAAATAGCGATAGTAAAAAAGCTAAAGCAAAAAAAACTAAAGCTAAAAAAGAGGATAAAAAAACTGACAAATAAAAAATAATATAATTTAAGGTTCGGGAAACTTTGTTTCTCCGAACCTTTTTTGTAAGTTTACATTTAATTAATTGATTATTTTTAGAATATGGAAAACAAATTTGAAGTTATAAAAAAAGAAAAATATACTATAATTCAAGTTTTAGCAAAAAAACTTGATACAAGTATTGCTCCTTCTTTTAAATCTGAACTCGTTATGATTGCAGGAAATGGTGAAAATAATATGATAATTGATTTAAGTAAAACTGAATATTGTGATTCTTCTGGGCTAAGCTCAATTTTAATAGCTAACAGGCTTTGCAAAAATGCAAAAGGAAAATTTGTTCTTTCTGGACTCCAAAATGCTGTTGAACGTCTAATTACAATCTCTCAATTAGATTCTGTGTTAACTATTGAAGATAACTTGGAAAAAGCAGAGAAAAAATTTAATTAAAATATGTCTTTTAAAATTACGATATTAGGCAGTAGTTCAGCATTGCCAACATCAAAAAGGTTTCCTTCCGCTCATGTAGTTAATATACATGAGCGTTTTTTTTTGATTGACTGTGGAGAAGGAACTCAAATACAATTGAGAAAATTTAAGATAAGTTTTGCCAAAATCAGCCATATCTTCATTACACATCTTCATGGAGATCATTTTTTTGGTATTTTTGGTGTTATATCAACTTTTAACTTGCTAGGTAGAAAAAATGATATTCATATATATTCTCCTGGTAATCTTGAAAAAAAAGTTTATTCTGTTATTAATAAAAAAGAAATAGGATTTAATATTTTTTTTCACAGATTATCGCATGAAAATTCAGAAATAATTTATGAAACAAAAAACATTGAGATTTCTGCCTTTCCGCTAGACCACAGAATAGAAACATATGCATATCTTTTTAAAGAAAAACCAAAAGAAAGGAATATTAAAAAAGAAGCAATTAAAGAATATAATCTTAGTATAAAAGATATACTTAGTATTAAGAAAGGAAATGATTTTATTACAAAAAGTGGGGGTCATATTGAAAATTCAAAACTTAGCATTCCCCCATACAAACCAAGAGCATACGCTTATTGTTCAGACACGAAATATAAAGAGAGCATTATAAAATACTTAAAAAATATTGATATTTTATACCATGAAGCAACTTTTGCAAGAGATTTATATGAAACAGCGAAGATAACCATGCATTCTACCTCTGAGGATGCAGCTAAAATTGCATTAAAAGCGAATGTTAAAAAACTCATTATAGGTCATTTTTCAACAAGATATAAGAACACCGACATTATTCTTAAAGAAGCAAAAGCAATATTCCCAAAAACTCAAGAAGCAAACGACGGCAATGAAATAATTATTCCTTTAATAAGGGAAGAATAATAATTTTTTTAATTTTATAATTTTATAAATAAAATCTTCTAAAATGAAACAATTTACATTAATTACAGTTGCAATTTTTATAGTAAGCAATGTTTTTGCTCAAATAAAAACAGACAAATCTCAGTTCAAATCTTATGAACCGGGGTATTATCAAAACTCAATTCTTAAAGATGTAAGGAATATAAATAAGAAACTGGAAAAAAAGGAACTCCATAAACGTTTCCAAATGGATCAGTCGGGTTATAATATTCCATTAAAAGTTAGTGATTATCTATCGGTATGGGCAAATCCTGTTATTTCACAAGGTAATGCAGGAACATGTTGGGCATTTTCAACAGTTTCATTTTTAGAATCAGAAGTGTACAGGATTAACAAAAAGAAAGTAAAGCTCTCAGAAATATACACCGCATATTGGGAATATGTTGAAAAAGCAAAAGGTTTTGTAGAAACAAGAGGGAAATCCTTATTTTCAGAAGGTTCCGAAGGAAATGCAGTTACAAGAGGATGGAAAAAGTATGGAACTGTTCCCCAATCTGCATATACAGGACTTCTTCACGGAAGAAAATTTCATACACATTCAAAAATGTTCAAGGAAATGAATACATATCTTGAATCTTTAAAAGAAAGTAATGCTTGGAACGAAGACCAAGTTATTGAAACAATAAAAGGAATAATGAATTATTATATTGGAAAACCTCCTGTTAGTTTTTTCGTTGACGGAAAAAAATATACACCCTTAACATATTTAAAAAACTACATTAAGATTAATCCGGATGATTATGTAGAAATCCTTTCATATAAACAAGCACCATATTGGAAAAAATGCGAATACAAAGTTCCTGATAACTGGTGGCATAATAAAGATTATTACAATGTTCCATTAGATGTTTTTATGAAAATAGTGAAAAAATCAATTAAAAACGGATATTCAATGAGTATTGGAGGTGATGTTTCGGAAGCGGGTTTTTTAAGAAGCACACAAGCTGCTATGATTCCTAATTTTGATATACCTTCTGAATACATTAATGAAGATTCAAGGCAATTCCGTTTTTCTAATAAAACAACAACAGATGACCATGGAATGCATCTTGTAGGATATACTGAAAAAGATGGTAATGATTGGTATTTAATTAAAGATTCAAGTTCAGGTTCAAGGAACAATGATAAGAATGCTCCCGAATTCGGTTATTATTTCTTTCATGAAGACTATATTAAACTGAAAATGATGGGATTTACAATACATAAAGATGCGGTTAAAGATATATTGAAAAAGTTTTAATCCTCAGAATGTTTTTTTTAGCGTGGCACGGATTGTATTATAATTATGTGAAGAAAGTTTATTTGAAACTCACATTTGCTAAATAAACTGTGCCACGCTTTTTAAAAAAAATCATATTCAAAAAAATGCTATCAATATTAATTCCCATATATAATTTTGATGTTAGGAAATTTGTAAAAGAACTTCATTTGCAATGTAAAAAGGCTAATGTTGAGTTTGAAATTATATTAGTTGATGATGCCTCCAAAAATAAATTTCAAGAATTAAATAAAGTTCTTAAAAAGTTGAAATTTGTTAATTATATTCAACTAAAAGAAAATATAGGACGTTCAAAAATTAGAAACCTATTGGCAGAAAAAGCTAAATACGAATATCTTCTTTTTGCTGATTGCGATACTTTTCCTAGTGATGAAAATTTCATAATCAGATATTTAGAAAATTGTAAAAATAATAAAGTTATTTGCGGAGGAATAACTTATTACAATAAAAAACCTGCTTCCCAAAAAGAGTATTTAAGATGGTTCTACGGAAAAAATAGAGAAGCAAGAAAAGCTAATGAAAGAAATTTGTATCCAAATAAGTCTTTTATGACAGGCAACTATTTGATTAATAAGGTAATACAAGATGAAATTAAATTTAATGAAAAAATTTCTCAATACGGACACGAAGATACACTTTTCGGCATTGAACTTAAACGAAAAAATATTATTGTTAAACATATTGACAATCCCATTATTCATCTTGGATTAGAAACTTGTTCAGAATTTATTGAAAAAACAAAAAAAAGTATTGAAAATTTGCTTTTTTTAACTGAAAATTTCACTTATTCTGAACTTTATGAAGATATTAAATTGTTAAAAGTATATAGAAAAACTGCCAATTTTTCATTTTTATTTAAAATATATTTTAAAATTTTTAAAAAAATAACTGAAAAAAAACTTTGCAGTAATTCTCCTTCACTCAAACTTTTTGATTTATATAAACTTGCATATTTACATACAATAAAGAATAAGTAAATTTTATATGAATGCAACTAAACGGCAAGCCTTTTGGTCATACAAACGTAATAAACCTAGATTTAAAAACGTTTAATAAGTAAAGCAAAATAAAAATGAAACACCCACAACAAAGATTTTGACGGCTAAGGGCATAACTATAATTCAGCACAATGATTACTTGCAGAAGAAAGCAAGTGTTCCTATGTGCAGAGCAAAATAAATATTATCAACAATAAAAACATAATCAACTTATTCAATATCAATTAATTATAGGAATTTAGACACATGAAAAAAATAATTTTAATTACACTTTTTATAAGCACTCTTACTGCTTCAAATTTATTTGCTCAGTGGGGAAATAGTACGGGAACTTTAAGTTCGGGAAAGGAAGCCGAAGTTGTTTGGGAGACAATGAATATTGATTTAGGAGAAATAAAACAATATAACCCGACTGATGTTGTTTTTAAATTCATAAACAAAGGCGGAAAACCTATAATTATAACAAATGCAAAAGGCTCATGTGGTTGTACGGAAATTGAATATTCTCGAAAACCAATTTTGCCGGGCAAATCAACTGAAATTGTTGTTACTTATGATGCTGAAACTTTAGGAGTTTTTAATAAAACGGTTACAATGACAATGAATATTGAAAAAAGTAGCCAAGTTCTTCATATTAAAGGAACCGTTATAAAATAAACTTTTTTTTAACGGAATTAAAGAAACCGAAGATACTCTCTCTTCGTTTTTTTTATTTAATATTAATCAACAGGAGGCCAAATTGCATTTATTTCCGGATTGTCTGGAATATATACTACCCAAAGATAATCGTTTGGTCTTCTATATCTATTGTTTTTATTCCAAGCACCAGTCTTTTTTGCAGTAATAAGTTTGCCTGATTCTGTTCTGAACTCATATTCTAACAACCAAGGATTTCTCCCATTTATTGATTGAGATGTGTCTTTAAAAATATCAACTAAAACACCTTCAGCTTTTATACCGTTTTCTAATGCAAATAGTTTTTTGTTTGCAGTTTTTAGTCCGTATCTCATAAGGAAAAATCCAACTATTGGAAAAATAATTGTCCAAAAAAACGGAACAGTAAAAACAAAACCTATTATGAAATGCACATTCTTATATTTTAGTTTTTTAATATACACTTTTGGAATTTCTCTTGGAACAGAACCGGGAGGCAACCCTTTGTCCATTCCTTCATTATTATGAGGTATTGCAGGTAATGGTCCGCCACAATTTACACAATTTGTTTCATCAGTTACTCTATTTACTGTTGAACACCAAGGACAGTCTATTTGAATTTTTTCTTTTCTAATAGTTTTTAACTTTTTAGTGTTATTACCTAACATAAGCAATGTGTTGCAATTTGAGCATGTATCTCTATCAAAGTTTTTTGTTCCGCATTTATGGCAAAATATTTCCATAATTAGTTTTATTGAAGTTAATGAAGATTGTATTTAGTTGTTTAACAAAGATATAAATTTTTACCAATTTATTTTATCTAAACCTTTCAAACCCAAAAAATAATTAGTTTTACTAAAGTGCCTGTTCCCTAAAAAACCTTTATGAGCAGAAAAAGGGGAGGGGTGTGTCGATTCTAGAATAAAATGTTTTGATTTGTCAATTAGGCATCCTTTTTTTTGTGCAAAAGCACCCCAAAGTAAAAAAACAAGATTTTCTTTTTCATCAGAAATTTTTTTAATGACAAAATCAGTAAAAATTTCCCAACCTTTTTTTTGGTGCGAACCTGCCTGTTTTGCTCTTACCGTTAGAGTTGCATTTAGCATTAAAACACCTTGTTTTGCCCAATGAGAAATGTTTCCGGTTTTAGGAATTTCTTTGCCAAGGTCATCGTGTAATTCTTTATAAATATTTCGTAATGATGGAGGTGTTTTTACTCCTTCTTTAACCGAAAAACATAAGCCATGTGCCTGTCCTTCACCGTGATATGGGTCTTGTCCAATTATTACAACTTTAAGATTGTTAAAGGAGCAAAGATTAAAAGCATTAAAAATTTCATAGTCCGGAGGATATATTTTTTGTGTTTTATATTCTTGTTTTATAAAATCAGCAAGTTGTTTAAAGTATTCTTTCTCAAATTCTTCTTCTAAAATGTTCTTCCAAGATTTAGTAATTTTAAAATTCATAATTTCTAGATATTTTATCGTTGTAGTCCAACTAATTTGTTGATTTACCGACAAAGAATAATATTGTTTAGTAAAAATGTTGAGATTCAAAAAAATAAAAAATGGGTTTAGTCGTTTTTTTTATCTTTTTCAGACAATAATGATATTTCTATTATTAAAATAAAAAATTTATCTTTTCTTAAACAATTTTAATAAAGGTTTTATGTAATCCTCTCCTGTTTTTATTCGTTGGCTGTCAACGCCTGTTTTGTCAAAAATTTCTTTTATTTTTAAATAAAAAGAATGTCTATCTTTTTCAAATTTATTTCTGAAATTTTTAGAAGAAGTATCAATCCAAAGTTCTTTTTTTGTTTCTGCATCATGTATTTTTAATAAGCCTACATTTGGAAGTTTATATTCTTTCTCATCATAAATATGTAAGGCAACAATATCGTGTTTGTGGTTTGCAATTCGCAATGCCTTCTGAAAATTGTTATCAAAAAAATCTGAAATTATAAATGCAGTGCTTCTCTTTTTTATTGTATTTGTGAAATATCTTAATGCTTCGGAAATATCTGTGCCTGAGCCTTTTGGTTTGCAATCTAAAAGCTCTCTTATAATTCTTAAAATATGAGATTTTCCATTTTTGGGAGGAATAAACTTTTCAATTTTATCACTAAAAAATATTACTCCAACTTTGTCATTATTTTGGATTGCAGAAAAAGAAAGCACAGCTGCAAGTTCTGTAATAAGTTCTTTTTTAAACATTTGTTTTGTGCCGAATAGTTGCGAAGCACTTGTGTCAATTAGCAACATAACAGTAAGTTCCCTTTCTTCTTCAAAAGTTTTAATGTAGGCTTTGTCGTATCTTGCAGTAACGTTCCAATCAATGTTTCTAACATCGTCTCCATATTGGTATTCGCGTACTTCGCTAAAAGTCATTCCTCTTCCTTTGAATGCACTATGATATTCTCCCGCAAAAATTTGCTTTGACAAACCTTTGGTTTTAATTTCTATTTTTCTTACTTTTTTTAATAATTCTTTTGTGTCCAATTTTATTAAATTTTAATACTTTTTATTTTATAACTTAATCCTTCAAATTTCGCTCAAACATAAATCTATTGTAAATAAAACTAATTCCAATAACAAATATAATTGCAATTATTCCCATAGTTGCATCAAAAAAACGAGGCAATGAAAGTGCAAATCTTATAAGAATTGTTGCTAGGGCAAATGCTGTATTTCGGAAAACTACACAATATAAATGGCTGTATCTCAGGGCAATAATTACAACTAATATGTCAGTAAATATTAATGCGGTATAAAACATTTGAAAAAAACGAAATGTTTGTCTGTGCGAAATGTAAAGTGTTACATCATAAATTCCAATTCCTATAAAAGTTAAAATCATAATTAGTGCAAGAGCTTTTTTTGCCGATATAAAACTCTTGTTTTCTTTTTCGCTGTTAGTTATTTTTCGGTGCTTTTGCATTTTAGAAAAAACTAAAACTCCTGCAAAGATTATTAAAGCTCCAAAAATATCAGATAATAAATGACTTGCAGGAATACTTGCATTTTCAATTTCAATAGGTAGTTTTATATATGAAAATTCTTTAAAACCTTGTCTTAAAAGTATTAATGAAAAAATTTCAAATTGTTTTGCAATTGAATCTGTAATTGACTGAGGAAGAACAAGAACCATTTCGATAATTTCAACTGCAAGAAGTAGCATAAATACAATTTCAACAGCAAAAAAGTAATTTTGTGAAAACTGATTTGATAGTATTCTCGGTAATGTAAATATGTTATTTAGGAATATCAAAAATAATGAGAAAAGAAAAATCAATACCAAAGAAGTACTAATTATTTTGAAACTTTTTACGCTTTCAATATTTTGATATAAAGTATCAAAGATTTTATCTGTTATTTTTAATATTTTATTTTTCATCTGATTATAATTTTATTAAAAATAAATGTAAATATTATGTATTATTTTTATAATTAAAAACAGGATTAGCATAAATTTTTAAAAATAAATCATTTGCTTGTTCAGATGTATTATCAATTTTTAAAAGTTGATTTTTCATATATTTTAAAAAATAATCTTTTTCTTTTTGAGAATAAAATTCTGAAAATTCGTTTGAATTATTGAGTAAATCAGCAGCAATGTAATTGTTTTCCCAAAGTTTGTAATTTCTATATATTTGTGTGTCAATTATTTTCGCTATTTTATTTATTTTATCATTAGTTCTTTTTATTTTTTTAGTTTCTTTAAGTTTATTATTAATAATTTCTCCAATAGAAAAATTAATCCTTCCTTTTTTACTGTTAACTCCATCAATTATACTGTTGATGTCCTCGTTGTTAGTCTTTTTGTATTTTTTGTCTTGCAGTAATTCTTTAACTTTTAGATGGTCATTTGGTTCAAATTCATAAGAAACTGAAATAGGAATAATATTGATGTCTTTTAAATTATTTTCTAATGTTTTTGTGCCGGAAGAATTTAACATTTTAATAATTCCTGATTGTGTTTTGTCAAAACCATCTTTTGTCCTACCTCCTCTTTGAGCAATCCAAACTGATTGCCTCTTATTAAAAATAGTATATCTTATATATTCTGAAAGTTGTAAAGTTCTTTTTAACAATTCTTTTGGTGTACCTTTTCTGTAAACTTTAAACATTTTGTTAATTTTTCCTACATCATAAACCAATTTGTCTGTCATTAAATTGCTACCAAAAGTTATTTCTGTTGTGTCAAAACCTTCATCAACTAAAATAATTTGCAAAATTGAAGCATCTAAAAAAATATCTCTATGATTGGAAACAAAAACATAATTTTTTTCTTTATCAATATTTTCAATTCCGGAATAAGAAAGACCAGTTGAAGTTTTCTTAATAATTTTATGAATAATATTGTGCATTATTTTAATCTGAAAATCTTTTATTGAAGATATTGAGTTCATAAAAAGCTGATAATCAGAATTATTAAATTCGGGATAAAAATATTTAATAACTTTTTTAAATTTTTCATCTTTACTAATTCGAGAAATTGCAGCTTTTGCTTCTGTTTCATTATATGGTCTGAACTCTTCGAAAAAGTCTGTAAACTTTATTGTTTGCATTTATGAGATGTTTTTTAATAGAGAAGGTTAATCTCTAAATTGATTTTTGCAAAGTTATAAATTTACAATAACTTTTAATAGTATTTCTCTTTTTAGACAATAAAATGTATTTTTGTAAGTATTATACTTAAAAATGAAAAAACAGACATCCCTTATTTTATTATTATTTTTATTTAGTTTTCAATTATTTAGTCAATTAAATACCGGAGGTTTACCTATAAGTTTTACTGATAAAAAAATAAAAAAAGAAATTCCTCAATTTAAATTAGCTCCACTGGATAATTCAAAATTAATTATAGAAGCTAATTCAAAAATTAGTGAAAATAAAGAGCAACCATGGCAATTTGGTGAAAATATTTTTCATAAAATAAATATTAAAAAGTTGGCTGTTGTTGATACCTTGGAAGATGGAAAGTTATATCGTTTTTCTATAAAATCTACAAACGCAAAAAGTATAAATTTAAGATTTAGTAAATATAAATTGCCTCCAAAAGCAAGTTTATATATTTATAATGAAGAAAAAACAGACATTATTGGTGCTTTTAGCTCAAAAAATAATCAAAAAAATGAAGTTTTTGGAACAGGTTTAATAAATGGAGACAAAATTATAATCGAATATTTTGAAGCAAATAATTCTGAGTTTAAAGGAGAATTAATTATTGATAGAATAACTCACGGATTTAGGAGTGTTTTTGATTTTTCAAAAGGTTTTGGTAGTTCGGGAGATTGTAATATGAATGTAGTTTGTGATGATGGAAACAGGCAAAATGAAATAAAATCTGTTTGTATGTTAGTAACAGGTGGTTCAGGATTTTGTAGTGGAGCATTAATTAATAATACAAGAAGCGATGGCACTCCATATATACTTACTGCTGACCATTGTTATAAAAATCCGGCAGATATGGTTTTTATGTTTAATTGGGAAAGTGAAACCTGTGATAATCCTATGACTTCACCATCTCACGATGATTTGTCCGGTGCTGTATTAATTGCAAGAAATAACGTCTCAGATTTTTGTCTTTTTAAAATGAATGATACTCCTCCATATTCTTACAATGTTTATTATTCCGGTTGGGACGCAAATGATGTTTCTTCCTCAACAACTGTTAGCATTCATCATCCGCATGGAGATATAAAAAAAATATCTTATGATGATAATCCCTGTGTATCAGACTATTATCTTGGGCAAAATGGAATAGATAATTCTCATTGGAAAGTTACTTGGGACAGAAATACAACTACGGAAGGAGGTTCTTCCGGCTCTCCTTTGTTTAATGAAAATCATAAAATAATAGGACAGCTCCATGGAGGATATGCATCATGTAATAATCTTGATGATCCGGATTGGTATGGCAAGTTTTCATATTCTTGGGATTATGAGAACCAAGCTGAAAAAAGATTAAAAGATTGGCTTGCTCCAACAAATAGTTCCATAAAAATTTTTGAAGGTTATGATCCAAATATTCCAACTTCAGATTTAGATGCGCAAATTATAAATATTAAATACCCAAAAGATAAGTATTTTGATATTGAAAAAATACTACCAACTTTTGAAATAAGAAATAGAGGTAATAATACTTTGAATTCATTAAAAATTTCCTATAGTGTAAATAATGGCGAAATAATATCTGAAAATTGGACAGGAAATTTAAATACAGGAGAAACTGCTGAAATTACTTTTGAAGAAATAAATTTATTATCTGGAAAATATTCCATTGAAGCATTTATTGAAAATCCAAATGGATTTGAAGATGAGTATAAATTAAATGATACAATAAGAAAAGAGTTTATTATTTATGAGAATTTATTTTATGATGATTTTGAAAATGCTAAATCTTGGTATTTAACAGGTGAGTTTGAAATAGATAAGCCCTTAGGATTAGGTGGAGGAACAGGAAATCATGATCCAAACACTGCGGTTTCAGGAGAAAAAGTTTTAGGAACAGATTTAACAGGATTGGGGCAACACAAAGGAGATTATGAAAATAATATTGAAGAGACTGAATTTGCACAATCACCCGTAATTGATTGCTCTGGTTTTAATAATACAGTTCTGTCATTTAATCGTTGGTTAGGAACTGATAAATCGGCTTTTGACAAAGTTTCAATAGAAATTATGACAGATACATCTGACTGGGAAAAAATATGGGATAATAAAAACCTTAGAGTTACTGATATGGAATGGAATACTCATATTTTTAACATATCAAATATTGCAGATGGAAGAAAAATATTGATAAAATTTAATGTTGATAAAACAAACCATGCAGAACAATTTTGTGGGTGGAATATTGATGATTTTAAGATTTCAGGAATTCGCTCCAAAAAGAATCTTCCGATGGAAGATAAGATTAAAATATTTCCAAATCCGGCTAAAAGATATTTTTACATTGAAATTAGTGATGGAATTTATGAAAGTATTAATATAAAGATTTCTGATATTATTGGAAGAAAGGTATTTGAAAGACAATTTAGTAAAAACGAAATAACAAAAATAGAAACAAGTGCATATAAAAAGAGCCTTGTTAAAATTGATTTAAACAATACAAAATCAGGGATTTTTATTGTAACAATAAAAACAGATAGTAAAGTATTCTCAAAGAAAATTAAGATTTTGAGAGATAAATATGAAAAATAATATAAAATGAATTCAAAAATTTATTTAATTCCTACAACACTTGGAGAATCAAATATAAATTCAGTTATCCCTTCAAAAGTTAAAACTATTATTGAAGAATTAGACTACTTTATTGTCGAGAATACAAGAACAGCAAGAAGATATATTAGAAAAGTTTCTAAAGATAAAATTATTGATAAAATAACCTTTTTTGAACTAAATAAACATACAAAACCAACTGAACTTGAAGGTTTTTTACAAGCTGCATTCTCAGGAAACAATATTGGAATTATTTCAGAAGCCGGAAATCCGGGAATTGCTGATCCAGGAGCAGAAATTGTTTCAATTGCACACAGAAAAGGAATACAAGTAGTTCCATTAGTTGGACCTTCCTCAATTTTACTAGCATTAATATCTTCTGGATTAAACGGACAAAATTTTGCTTTTAATGGGTATTTGCCAGTTAAACAAAATGAGAGAATTAAAAAAATTCAGTTTTTGGAAAATCGTTCAAAAACAGAAAATCAATCTCAAATATTCATGGAAACACCATATAGGAATATGAAAATGTTTGATGATATTATTTCATCATGCCGAAATAATACATTGCTTTGTCTTGCCACAGATATTACCTTAGAATCAGAATTTATTAAAACTAAGAACATTGCCGAATGGAAAAAAAAGAAACCGGAAATTAATAAACGACCTACAATTTTTATTTTACATGCAACCAATTTTTAATTTTTAATCCTTATTATAATACACATTTCAAAATTATAAATAAAAAAAAGAAAAATGAAAAACTTTTATTTTGTTATTTTATTGATAATAGCTTCATTGTCAGGAGTATATTCTCAAACATTAGTTTCAACACAAGTACAAAAGAAAAATGTTGTACTAGAAGAGTTTACAGGAATTCATTGTGGATATTGCCCCGAGGGACATGCTATTGCACAGCAACTATTAGATGATAATCCCGGGAAAGCAGTAGTTATTGCTATTCATACAGGAGGTTTTGCAACACCAGGAACAGGAGAGCCTGATTTTAGGACACCTTTTGGAGATGCAATAGCGAGTCAATCTAATCTTACCGGTTATCCTGCTGGAACTGTGAATAGACATCTTTTCTCAGATTTAGCATCAAATGGAGGTACTGCTATGGGAAGAGGTGGATGGATAACAGCTGCAAGTAGAATTTTTCCAGAAGACTCTCCTGTAAATGTTGGTGCAAGTACATCATTTAATGCAACAACACGTGAACTTACTGTTAATGTTGAGTTATATTATACAAGTAATAGTGCAACATCTTCAAACTTTATTAATGTAGCTTTATTACAAAGTAATATATTAGGTCCACAATCAGGCGGAGGTGCAGGGAATAATTATGTTCATAAACATATGTTAAGACATTTAATTACAGGACAATGGGGAGATGAAATAACAACTACCTCAACTGGTACATTCGTTCAAAAAACATACACATATACTGTTCCTACAGATTATATAGGAGTTGATTGTGTTATTGAAGATTGTTCAGTTGCCGTTTTTGTTTCCGAATCTCATCAAGAAATACTTTCGGGTGCAGATGTTCCCGCAATTGATGGAACAACATTAGTTGTCGCTTCATTAACAGAACCCTCAAATACTGTTTTGAACCCTGCCGAATCTACTACTGCAACTTTTAATATGAATATCACAAACAAATTAGCGACAGATGAAGATTTTTTATTCACACTTACAAAAGACGATGAATTAACTGGTTGGGGAAGTTCATTCTCATTGAATGGAAGTACATATAATACTTCAACAACAGAAACATTAACAGCCGGAGTGCAAACACCTATTACCATAGATGTTACAACAAATACTAATTCCGGATTTGTTAAATACACACTAACAGTAAAATCAATTTCAAATCCAAATGCTCCTGAAATTATTCAAAATGTTTATGTTATCTCAAATGTAAAAACACTTCTTGTAAATAACCAGGGAGCGTGGAGCACAGGAACTCCGTCCGATTTAGCTTCTGATTATATAGATGCTTTTATTAATGCAAATGTAACACAATATACACAATGTGATTACAAAAAATTTATGTTAGCAGGTACTCAAAATAAATTAAGCGATGTAGATAATATTTTCTTTAATATAGGATGGACATTCCCAGGTTTTACTAATGAAAATGTTGCTTTTTTCTCATCATTTCTTGATGGTGGCGGAAATTTATTTGTTGCAGGGCAGGATGTAGGTTGGGATACATGGGCTAGTCAAGGAAATGGAACAATTGAAACAAAAGCATTTTATACAAATTATTTAAATGCTGATTATCAGGCAGATGGAAGTCCTTCTAATAATACTATAAATTCAAATGGAGATGATGATGTTTTTGGAACAGTAGGAACTTCATCTATTGTTAATATTTACGGAGGTTCAAATATGTATCCAGATGAAATAGCTGCAATAGGAAATGGACAAACTATTTTTTATTACAATACGGGTACAACAAAAAGTGCTGGTGTTAAATCTTCAAATGGTACATATAAAACAGTTTATTTAGGTTTTGATCCCTCTATGGTTTCTAATGTTGATGTTAGAAATGATATAATAAGGAAAACTTATAATTGGTTTGAAGGAATTGTAAGTGTTGAAGAAATAGATAATAATATTTCAATTTACCCAAATCCAGCCAGTGAATTTATTATGGCTTCTGTTCCTGCTAATTCTAAAATAGATATTTTTGATTTAACAGGAAAAATTATTCTTTCTGAAATAATTATAAATAAAAACCAAAAAGTAAATATTAATAAATTAAAACCAGGAATTTATATAATTAAAGCAAATACAGGAAATAAAATAATGAACTCAAAATTTATTGTGAAATAATTTATAGAGTTTTAATATAAGCTAAAATCTGCAAGTCATCGTATCAATATGTTAATAAACAGAGTGTTGAATGTAATCCCATTTCACTTAAATTAAAATAGGGATACGATGACTATCAGTGTTTTATATATAGATTTGCGGAATTAAGGTATAATAAAAAAAGGTCTGAAAAATCAGACCTTTTTTTTATTTTTTATAAAAGGGAAATATAATATAATGATAAATAATACAACCTATACAAAAGTTAAAAGCAGCATCTGCAAAAATACATATTGCTAAAATAAAGGCAATTATTGAAGCAGCAAAAGGAAAAAAGAAAAAAACAGATAAAGATAAAACCGACAAAAAGAAACCAAATCTTGCCGCAAAAACCTTTGGAGCTTTGTTTACCATTTTCTTTGGTAAACCGGTAATATTAAACATCTTAGAAACAATCCAACTCGCAGGACTGTATTTAACTTTTTCAAAAACTCTGAAACCAAAATCAATAACAGCAATTATTAAAAATATTTCATTTTGGGTTATTAAAAAAAGAGATATTAAAGAAACTAAAACTGCAGCAGTAACTCTACTCACATATTCATTTATTTGTTGCAACGAAATTGGGCATACTAAATTATTCATATTTTAAATATTTGATTTATATCAATGTTGTTAATGCAAAGATATAAAACAATTGTGTGTTTTTAAGTGATATTTATCACTTTTTTATTTTTTTCATAACTATTAATGGAAATTCATTAATAATTGTATTCCAATAAGGACTTTGTTTGTACTTTTCAATTTGGCTTAAAAACTCATTCTTTTCCATAAAACTTGGAGGGTTATTAGTAAGAATTACTATATACTCAGCATCATCAACTCTTGGAAAATAATAGATTTTTTTTCTGAAAGCTAAATGAGGGGCTATATTTCCGGAAGCTGATATTCTTGCATTATCAGGTATTTGCTTAATTAAATTGTGAATTTTGTTAATGTCAAATGAAGTTGAATACATTCTTGTATCATAGAATTTGTTTTTTTCAGGTCCATAATATTTTAATTCTCTATTTATAAAATCAAACTGATGAATTGTTATTCCTGTTGCAAGAATAACAATTAAAATGCTTAAATATTTTTTTAAATTATTTGCATTTTTGCTAATTCTTATGTTTAACTCATCTAATGCAGAAAAAACAGCAATTGGTAGAATAGACACAACTTCAATTCCATAGTAAAATTCAGAACTCCACCTTAATGGCAAATCATTAAACATTTTTTGAGCAATAATAGGAATGAATAATATAATGTATTTAGGACGAAATAAAAGTACAAAACCACCTGATAATAAGTAGATTAAATAAAATTCTTGTTTAACCTTGTCAAACGATATATCGTTTAAATGGTTTGTATAAAGATATGAAATAACCTTTAAAGGATTATTTATAATAAATTTAAAAGCTGCAAACGGATTGCTCCCCAATATGCTGTAATTAAATAGAGCAAAAGACCTGTTAGGATTTTCAAAATATGGGATTAATACTTTAAATACCATAATGAAATAAATAAATGAAGAAATAATTAATCCTAAAGAATAAACCCTTAATTTATTATTTTTCCAATTTGTGATTAAAAGAAAAATGCCGATAAAAATAAACCATAATGAAAAGTTTTCTCTTCCAATAATTATAAAAATAAAGATAATAATTGTATTCTTAAATTTTTGTTTCTCAAAATAATATAAAAAAACAGGTATTAAACTAGAAAGAATTATATCTAAATTAACATCAGCAACTATTGCCGAAAATCTTCCATATGTTAAAAAATATAAAAGTAAAGAAGATAAAGCAAGAGAATTTTTTTTTGTTTTTAGGTAAATATATTTATAAACAGCCCATCCTCCCCACACAATAAAAACAGTTTGGATAATTAATAATGAATATGTTCCAAATATTGGAGACATTATCCAATATAATGGGGCAAGAATTATTAATGTAAGCGAAAAATGGTCTTGAAAAAAAGTTAAGTTATTTTTGTCCCAATAATAAAGAGGATTAGGACTAACTCTAAAATGAGCATAATCATACCATGCAAAATTGTATGATGCGTAATCTAATGCAAATGTTCTAAAATAATAATGGTTTAAAAGACTTGTGCCTAAAATAATGATTGAAAATATTGTTAGAATTATGTATGCATATTTTAGGTTTTTGTTCAACATATTTCTCTAATAATTACTTTAGTAAAATTGTTTTTTTAAGTTCTCAAAAGTAATAAAAAACATAGCTCTTTCATGTAATTTAATCTTATTTTTTTTTAATTATCAGCATTTTAAGTATTAGAAATTTTTCTTCGCCGGGGAATTTGTAAATTAGTAGGACAATAATGATTTAAAATAACAATGTTATAGGTCAAAATTACAAATAAAGAAAATAACTGTTTAAATATAGAAATCTGAACAAAGTTTAGTTATTAAAGAAATAATTATAAAATTCCAATTTAATATAATTTATAATTTCTTTTAAATCAATTTTCAAACCTAATTCATTTTTAATTGAAGTAGTTTTTTTATTTATAAAACCGCAAGGGTTAATATGATTGAAATAAGATAAGTCAGTATTTACATTCAGAGCAAAACCGTGCATGGTAATTCCTCTGCTTATTTTTACTCCAATTGAACAAATTTTTCTTTCTGTTTTTTTTCCTACATCTAGCCAAACACCGATATTATTTTTACTAATTTCTCCTTTAATATTATATTTTTTTAAAATGTCAATTATTAAATATTCAAGTTTGTAGATGTATTCTTTTGAGCCAATTTTAAAATTTTCCAAATCAATAATAGGATACACAACAACTTGTCCGGGACCATGATAGGTAATATCTCCACCTCTGTTTGTTTTATGATAACTTGCGTTTATTTTTTTTAGAAAGTTGCTATTAATTAGTAAGTTGTTTTCATTTCCGCTTTTTCCCAATGTATAGACATGAGGATGCTCACAAATTAGAATATCATTTGTATTTTTAATATTAAAATTTTTATTATTTAGCTTCTTTTTAAAATAGTCTTCTTGAATTTCAAGAGCTGTTGAATAAGCAATAGTTCCAATATTTTTAAAATACAATATATTATTCATGTTTATATTTTTATAAATTTTAGCAAACTTATAAAAAAAAAGCCCTTATTATAAAAACAAGGGCTTAAAAGTTTGAACAGATAAGATTTTACTTACGTTTTATAATTTTTGTTCTATAAGTATGATTATCAATTCTTAATTTAATAAAGTAAACACCAGCAGATAAGTTGCTGACATCTAATATTTTAGAATGAGAACTCATTATTTTAGATAATATTATTTCTCCTGAAATATTAACTATTTCAACATAAGTTTTTCCGTCAGTAATATCCTGTTCAATAGTAATGAAATTACTTGTAGGGTTTGGATAAACTCTTATATCAATTTGAGAAAGATTAGAAATCCCTGATGTCCCTTTAACAGTTAATTTGAAAGCATCTGAAACATTTTCTCCTGCTATATCATTTACAGTTACTTTAATGTGTAGAATTTCTGCATTTTCAGGTGTACCGCTAAAAGTTTTAGTTTCGGAATTAAAATTTAACCAATTAGGCAACATACTTCCGTTTTCTAATTCTGCTGAATATGTTAGTATATCTCCCAAATCAACATCTGCAAAAGTATTTTCTGGAATTAAATAAGTGTACAATTCAGTTGTATTAGTTTCCATATCCGGAATTTCATTAAGAACAACAGGTGCATCATTTGTATTTATAACAGTGATTTTAAAATCCTGAGATGCAGATGCTCCCATTTTATCAAAAGCAGTTATTTTAACAAATATATCCCCAACATTATCATTTGTAGCAAGCCCGGTAAATTTTAATGTTTCACTATCAAAATGTAACCAACTAGGAATTTCTATACCTGAAATTAGTTTTGCAGAATAATTTATAATTTCATCATTTGCATCATTTTCAGCAAAGATATTATTTGGAATTGTGAAATTAAAATTATTATCTTCAAAAACTTCTTTGTCTAAAATTTGATTTATAACAACAGGTGCATTGTTTTTAAAGAAACGTAATTCAAATCTGTTTGCTGAAACACCTGCCACACAACTAAATGTGTAATTATTTAGAGATTGCTGATTTAAGTAAATTTCAGTATTACTCTCATTATCAATAAAATAAACGCGAGTTTCTTTAAAATTAAAATCTTCTAAAGAAATAGAATAAGTTCCTGCTTGTCCAATTTTAATATTTAAAGGAACAACAAGTCCATCCATTTCAGACTGTGCAAGTGCATTAATAGATAATGGAGTTTGATCATTTAATGTTAAAGAATAAATATGAGGTACATTTGTTGATGTACTGTACAATTTAAAGGCATCAAAATTTTCGTCATAACCTTCTGTTGCATTTGATTTGAAATATATAACTGCATAATCATTAAAACCGTTAGCTTCCATTTTTAATTTTATAAAATTTGGTTTAAGATTTTCTTCTTTTGTTGATTTCAAATAATTTACAGAAGAATGTACTCTGTGAGAATTTTGAAAAGTAAAGCCTGCATTATCAGCTGTTGCATGAACAAAAAATGCTTGCATTGGTGCAACTTCATTAGATAAATTACCACTTCCGGAACTTATTCCTCCTGCGTAACTTGCGTATTGATTTCCATCCCAAACGTAAATTCCATCATCTATATTTGTTCTTCCTACTTTTGCTAAGTCCCAATCAATAGCAGAAGGATATGGATTTGAAACTAAATGCCAACCATCATAGTAATTTGGAAGTGGACCTGCTTGTGCATCGTTTACTGTGTGCGTTAACCCATTTATGTTTATATTTCCTGTATTAGGAGTTCCTGTAAACGTAATTAGTTGATTTTCAGTTGTGTAAAAAGCATAGCCTGTTTCAACTTCCATTGGGTCGTTTGTTACTTGGTTTGCATAGGCATGAGTCCAAGCACGAGCTAAACTGTCAGAATTAAATGGTCCGGCAGGTGATGTTAAAGGATTACCGTCAAGATCATAAGTTTCGTCATATACATAAAAATTTGGATTAAAATCACCCGAAGAATGAGATTGAGTAAATAAATCACTTCCTGCATTTCCTCCTAACTGAATAGGTGAGGACAGGTAGTGAAATTTATTTGCAGATATATATCTTTCAGCTTGCATTGTTCCTGAGCCACTTATAGTTCCGTTATCAATAAATGAGGCAGAAGGTCCTTCTCCTGTGGGTGATTTTAAAATTAATGTACCATTAAGAGTGAAATTTCCTGTTGCTGTTAGACTTTTGTTAGCATTTATTGTTAGTGTTCTTCCAACTTGTAAATCAATTGCCTTACAGAATGCAGCTATATCAATTGTTGGTTCATTTGTAACTCCTGAATTAGGAATAATTATATCATCTACTGCCGTAGGTACAACATTATTGTTCCAGTTTGCAGGCAAATTCCATACAGCAGATACATCACCTTCCCAAGTTAATGTAACAGGAACATGATTTGTACTTAAAGTAAAGAAATTTCCTGTACCAAATTCATTAAATGATGTTGTGTTTGAATTTTGAGTTACAGTTCCACTTGTAGCATTTCCAACTATTGTATTTGTTGCATCAACTTCATTCCACGCATTTGGTGTTCCTGTTTGCCATTCTGCAATTCTTATGTTAGCTCTGCTTGCAGCATCAGTTGTCATTGCACTAATTGCATCCCAACGAACTCTTACTTTTGCTGTTGCTACAACACTGCTTTCAACTCTCCAATATTCATTGTTGCTTACAACAGTTAGAGGTGCATTGAAAATGCTAGGGTCATATCCATCATTATTTGGGTTATGGTTGTAATATTGTGCTATCCAGTAATTTGAAACTGATGATCCTATTACTGAAACATTCCCATTACGATTATCATTTCCAACAGGGAAATTAAAATGCTGTCCGGATGTTATGTTCTTACTTAAAGGACCGTCAACAAATTTGCCTGTGCCAGCTCCGGAAACAATGTTTTCTAAGGAATTTGTTAATTTTAAAATATTAGTTGCATCAGTATGAATAACACCAGCATCAAAAGTTAATGTTTGTTCTATATCAGAAGGAATGTTCATGTCAATACCATTTGTATTATTAACAATAAAATGGTTGAAAGAATTTGCTCCTGTAAATCCACCAGTTCCTGACATTGTTTGCATACCTGATGTTCCATTAAGCTCGACAATTGAACTTGCACCAGTTCCAGCATCAAATAGTCCTGAGTTATATACAATATTCTTGTGAATTTCTAATTTTCTGTCAAATTCATTAACTACTTTAAGGGTAGCAGCTCCATCTATTGAGAAATTTCCAAGAACAATTAAATCAAGGTTTGGTAATTCTCTCTTGTTTGTTCCACTAAAAACTAAATTGTTTACTTGTGGAATATTACTTAAAACGCTGTAATTATTAGAACCTCCAAATTCAAGTGTTCCTCCTGTTTCTGCAAGGAATGCTTCATAAAAACCACCAGGTAATGTTCCTCTTTCAGAATATAAAGTTCCTGTTCCTGAAATATTTCCTACTCTGTTTGCAAAAGTAGTTCCAACATCTAATGTTCCTAATATTTCTGATGAATATGCATTAATAAAATTAGCTGAAGTTTGAACTCTGTCTCCTACCAAAATTCTTACTCTTGAACCTCTTGGTATGTCAGGTAAACCTAATGTTGCAGGTAAAACCCATGTTCCGGTTCCATCGTCAACTCTCCAAGTACTTGCAGTATTCCAATCCATTAAACCGCCGGTACCATTTGATTGATATAAAGCAACATTGTCCGGTATTGCATCATTTATTCCGGCAATATAATCTCCGTTAAAATCTGCATCTGAGGCATTGCTAAAATCAAATATTAATTTTTGATTTGTTTCATCAAATTTACTTACATCGCCGTATTTTGTCCAATCTCCGGAGCCGTTTGCCAAAAGTTTTGCTGTTATATAATCAAAAACAGTATATGGTGCTGTAACTTCAACATCATCAGCATTATAAAAGAACTCAACAGTACCTGTTCCGTCTGTAAAATTTTCAGATTTAAGAACCCAATAATATTGTAAAACATTATCTGCATCAACAATTGAAGGAACTTCTGAGTCTTCTATAATGGAAGGATGAATTTCGTCTGCGGGTTTGGCAATAATAAATCCGGTAGAACTTGTATTTTGTGTAAGAGTTACTAAAACAGGTGTATATTTGTTTGCAGCACCGCTTACTGAACCTACAGGATATGTAAATGTTATTGCTCCAGATGGAAAAAACTTTTTAACACCATAATCTGAAAAAGATACATTTGTTCCTATCATATTATTAACTCCAAAAGGATTTGCTTCTTGAATTATGCAATTTATTCCAAGAGTTAAAATGTTTCCTCCAATGTTTAAAACCCCGGCTTCTAATTTAAGATAATCTTTTATAAAAGGAGTATTTCCAACCGGAAGAACTACGTTATTTCCATTGTTTATAGTTAATTTTCCGAATGTACCGCTTCCTGTTAAAGTTTGTTCGGAAGTTCCTAACATTGAAATTCCGTCTTCAATTCCTGTTCCTCCATATACATGAACTGCATTATTATTTAAGTTTCCTAAAACATGAATTTCGTTCGCATTATCATTTAAAGTTCCGGTTTCAAGATTAAGAATATTTTCAACAATTAAATCTGTTGATGTTCCGGAATTTAAACTTAATATTTGTGTGTTTTTATTTGTTAAATTCCAAAAAGTTGTATTCCCTGTAATTTGTTGGTTTGTAGCGGATTTAAAATAAGTAGTATTTCCGTTTGCAGTAAATGTTCCTGCATTTGTAAAGTCTCCGTAGCAATTTAAATCAAGCGTGTTTGCATTAAATTCTGTTCCTGCTTCAATTGATAATTCTCCATCAAGATTAAGCGGAATAGTCCACATTTTAGCTTTTGGGCTGTTATGAGAATTAAGTGTTAAGTTTTGAAGATGAATTGTTGAATAAATTCCAAATTCTTGATTAACATCTGTATTTCCATTCCCAAGAGTAATTGTTGTTCCGGAACTTAAATTACTTGTTGCAGGGTCAAGATATAAACTTGCAAAAGTAGGGTTAGTTTGTTGACTTACAATTGTTAAACTTCCAGCAGTGTGTGTAAAATTACTTCCTGTATTTAGAATTTCAAAAACTCCTCTGTTCCCTTCGGGAGCAGAATTTTTACCAACTACAACTGTTCCGCCTGTTTGGATGTAATTTAATATGCCGGAAGTTGAGTTTAAACCTCTTCTGATTTGAGACCCAACTGTTAGAACTCAACTTGAAATTTCTAGTGTTGCATTTCCAGATGATGAATATTGAATATAGTTATTTCCGTTATTTGCATTGTCGTCCATATTTACAGCACCTCCTGATATGAGTAATTTTCCATCAAGAAGAATACCTGTATCATCTCCCGAAGCATTTACTTGTCCTGCTCTAATTTCTAGTGCTGCTTCGACAGGGATTTCAAAATTGTCATCGCCGGTTGTGAGGTCTATATTTATAGCTGCGTTATTAAGAATAAGTGTACCATTCTTCATTTCGAGTGCTTTTTTAACTCCTGCACCAAGAGTTGGTCCATTAAGGTTAAAGTCATTTTGAAAAGTGAAAGTATTTGTTTGGTTAGTACCTTTATTCATTTCAATACGATACAAATCCATAATTGTCCCACCTGTATTTGTGTATGTATTGTTTGTTTCGCCATCTAATTCAAGGATTACACTAGTTCTATCTGTTGCTGTGAAAAGGTCTATATTATCTTCATTTATAATAATATCTCCTCCAACTATGAATCTGTGTTCTAATGTGCTTGCAACTCCCGGGTCATCCACCATTATAGGGTCAGAAATAACCACATTCCCTTTTACAGTAACTGTTACAGGACTTCCAGTAGCCGGGAAATGAAAATTACCTCTATTTGCTTGCCAATCTTGGTCTGTTATTCTTAAATTCCTTTTAATTAGAATATCATCTGCTGCAATAATATCGTAACAGTGATAGCCTGAAACTAAATCATAATTGATTACAAGGTTTGCTTGATCAATTGTATAATGTGCTGATTCAAAAAATACAGAAGGAGCTGGTTGAGGGATATTATTCATAGTGTAAGAAGAACCTCCTGAAGTTGTAAAAATTAGATATCTGGAACTGCTGTGAGAAGCAAAATCTCCAAAATCTCCACTAACTACCGGACTTACATGCCTATTGAATGAAATTGTCCCGGTACCTTTTACTACACCAATATCATAAGGTACTGTATTTACGTAAAATTGTACTCGCGAGCCAGCATTTGTAAGGTTTACCTCAGCTGGATTTTGTGAACTTGGTTGTGCTGTCCCTGCATTTGTATTATCAACATCCATAATATCACCAGCACTAATAATGACAATACTTCCTGCTGTGGGCACTTGGTTTTCTACCCAATCAGCAGCAGTAGTCCACCTTCCACGATTAGGGGGATTTTTTGTATGAGCATTTGAGTGAAAAATTGCAACAGTACCGGTAAACCTTGCAGTTACTCCCGCAGTATAGTTTGCTTTTTCAAGAGTAAAACCTGTATCAGTTTGCCCGTTAAATGTAATTCTGTTATTTCCTGCATTTACACCTTCATTTTCAGGAACTGTTTCATCTTCATAGCTTCTTGTATAAGGATTCTCATCTAAAACTTTCCCTGCCACATAATTTGTTTCTGTTCCTACAATATCAGAATCATCATAATCAAACTGAACAGAAGTAACAGTTGGTAGTGTAGTAAAATCACTATAGCCAACTCTCCAATAATAATCAAGCAAATCGCCACTTCCTAAATTTGTTGTTTGAAGTTCGCCGTCAACAGGTCTTATTGTTATGTATCCGTCATCTGAAAAGTTGCTTACTATTACTCTAGCAGGAGTGTATCTGTTTGAAGTAGTTCTAGTTCCAAGAGGAAATGTATATGTCCCGTTTGCAGTTGTTAATATTGATATGCCGCCGTCAGAATGATTTCCGTCAGAATATATCATTCTATTAACATTTGCTTGATTACGTGTAAGATTGTTAGGAGTAGAATTGAGATGTAAATAATCAACTTTAAGATTATAGGATGCTATATTATATAAACCCTGAAAAAATCCTATTCTTTTTATATAAATATCACTTGTAAAAGTAATAGTTCCTGTAGAGTTGAATTTTATATTTCCAAATAAAGCCCCATTTTCAGATAGAACTGTTAAATCTCCGTCTCTGAACATTACATATGCTGTTCTTGGAGTTGTTCCATGCGTATAAAAACCCAATTCACCAATTTTAGAAACAAAAACTCCTTGAAAAAGTCTAACGGATTGTCTTCCTTGGTCAAGAATTCCGCTTTCAATTCTGCAATCATTTACAACATGAACCAAACGATTGTGCCACTCAGCACCTACCACATTAGGGTCTTTGTTCGGATCTCCCATAACAGTTATTCTTGTCCCTTGTGATTTGTTCACTGTAAAGTTGTAGAAATATTGCTCATATCCGTCATCTGTATTATGCCCGATATATAATTCTCCATCTTCTGCTCCGTTGAAAATAGTTGTATTTGTTCCGTAAACATAAGAGGCCCCTTCTTCAATAGAAAAGTTTCGTCCTACTGTTAAGTTTTCATTGTTAGTAATAAAATCATTAATTGATGCCTCTAATGTTAAATCGTTTAATACAACAAGTGGTTGTGCCGCTAAATCGGCATCAGAATTTCCGTTAATATTTGTTCCTGCATCTAAAACATGGTCAGCTGAATTGCCGGCAGTATTTCTCATAATTAAATTATAAAAAGGTGCCGTCGAAGTAATTTTGAAATTATTTGTAGTTCCTGCAATCTCGGCAATTACTGTTCCGCCTGTTATATTTATATTTGAAGCATCAGAGCCTATAAAAATACCTCCTGAATTAGAATCCGAACCATTTGCATCATATATATGTAATGTTCCTCCTGACATATTAAATACATTGCCAGGATAAGTCATTGAAAAGTGATAATAATTACCATTAGTATTTGTCGGATTAATTATATTTGCACTACCTCCTGATTGAATATAACTTCCTACATGAGAAGCACCTAGAACTGATGTTCTTATTTGATTTGCAGTTAATGTGCCACCTTCAACTTGTACTGAACCTGCACCTCTTAAAGTAAATCCTTGCGGAACAAGAGCTTCAAAAGTTCCTGCTGTAATTTTAGCAACACCATAAGGTACAATTGCATTGGAAGGTGAACTTGTTGATACTGTACCGCCGTCAACCCAAAGCATCGCAGCCTCTGAAATATTGTAATTACCGTTTCTGTTTAAATGTGGAATTTCAACATTGTTTCTAATACGAACAGTACCTCTTAATAAACCTAAAGCATTATTATTTGAAGCTAGTTGGGCAAGTCCGCTATGAGCCTGGTGTGCATATCCAAAAAGTTTAAAATTAGCTGTTGAACTTGCAGAGATTGATAATTCATAGGTCATATCAGTACCTTTATCTATTTCAATTCTGTAAAAATTAGTTATTCCGTTGCAAAGTACTGTTTGATTAGAGTTGTTACTTAAAAAGTTAGCATCTACAATACCGTTTGTTGCTTCTCCATCGTAATATGCGGAAACTAAAGGTAAAGTCCTGTTTGTAAACTTAACAGTACCGTTGTTAGTAAAATTTCCATATATATTAAATTGATGCCTTGCATTTGCTGTGCCAGTTAAAATTTGACCAGTATTTTCAATAAAAACGTTTCCTTTAACAGTTAAATTTAAGTTTGTTGTTGATGCGTTGTCATTAATTTGGAAATTTCCTGTCTCAATAACTAATTTTCCGTTAATTGTATAGTCTGCAAGTTGTGTTATTGTATTTCCTGGTGCTGATAAATCAACTTCCATATTGAAAAAAGTATGAGCAGTTGCTAAGTTGTATGAACCACCTTGCCATACAACAGTACCTTCTCCTTGTCCTGCTGAAACGAAATGGGTTGCATCTCCCAAAGGGAAATTATCGCTTGCAAGTCTTATTCTTCCACTTCCATTTATTTTTGTAAAATTGTGTCCTGTTGTTGTTCCTATATCTAAAATTCCATCCACAACAATATCTGCAACAATTTTATTGTTTGTTGTAATTGTAATGGTTTTACCGGTGTGAATAATGACTTTATCTCCTGAAAGTGGAATTTCATTAGCAGGATTGTTTGGCAATGAACCTGATGGGTCTAATGTCCAAAAAGTTGGAGTGTCCCAGTCTCCACTTGCAAGAGCATACCACGTTCTTCCTGCAACGCCTTCTATTGGACTGTTTGTTTGATTGTCAGTTCCTATGGTATAATAACCATCTGATAAGTTTGCATTTGCGATATTAAAAAAAACTTGGTCAGCATCTAAAGTTCCTTGCGATGCTACTGTAACT
This sequence comes from uncultured Chlorobiota bacterium, assembly GCA_947311255.1. Classification (GTDB taxonomy): domain Bacteria; phylum Bacteroidota; class Bacteroidia; order Bacteroidales; family JAADGE01; genus JAADGE01. The sequence goes on from CAMZKL010000016.1 coordinate 39,846, forward strand.
TTTGAATATGCACCTGTTGTGGCAGCTCTGTATAGTAGCACATAGTTTGCCACATTTGCAGGATATTCTCCGTCTGTTAGTGCTTCTTTAAAATCAAATATAAGTTTAGCATCTATTCCATCAGTTGAGTTTTTTTTAATATACCACTGTCTTGCCCATGATGCTTGTGTACTTGCGGGTAAATCTCCTCCAGTATAAGTTGTTGTTGAATTATTTGTTGTATTAGAATGTCCCAACATAAGATATTCTCCATTTGCAAGGGATGAATTCCATTCGTAAAGATATAATCCTCCGGAAGAAGTTTGAGTATGATTTCCATCTGCTTCTTGTCCAATACCTGCTATGTTATGCACATAAGAAGCATTGTTTCCTGTATATTTATCATTAGCAGGTGTTGCAAAAGCAAGATTATATTTTTCGCTTAGGTAATTTTCAACAATTAGTCTTTGTGCTGAATTTAAGAATGAGTTATACATAATTATTTCGGCAATTTCTCCTTGGAATGCTTGATTTGGAGCAAATGGTGCTCCGGTTCCGGAATTATCTTGTTCACCTCCAATAGCCAATCTTCCTCCTGAGGGAATAGAACCAGTCCTTGTTCCTGTATGTATTTGATTGCCATCTCTGTAATAAATAATATTACCTCCGCTACTTTTCCATTTGTGAGACATTATTTGCCAACTCCCCGAGTTATAGTCAGGTTCACCTGCAGGAGGATTATAAACTCCTCCATTTATAAATGTCATCATATTATTGTTATCATATAACAGAAAAGCATTATCAACAGTTGAAGTATTATATGAAATAAGTCCATCTCCAGAATCTGTAGTTTTATAAATCACAAAATTTGTTATTCCTGATGTTGGCATATCATTAAAAGGATCTATAACTATTCTGTTATTTACTTTTGAAAATTCTGCTCTTGGATGTCCATTAATATTTCCAGCATTATCTCTAAAAATTGGTGTAAACCCAGAAGTTAATTGAGTTAGGTTATTTCCATTTCCTGAAACATCATTCCAAGTTGCGAGGTCATTTCCATTTGTATAAGCCAATGTGCTAGCATCAAGCCAAAGTACATTTTTAGGTTGGCCAGCAGAACCATCAGTACTGCCAACACCACCTGGTCCTGTTTGAGAATAAAGATTTAAACTTAAAAAACTAATTAAAAGAAAGATAAAAGTTTTTTTAGGTTTTAGATTAATTTTCATATTTATAGATTTAATTGGTTAATATTATCTTTTAGTTTTATAAAAGAATATGATATATACTTCAAGTTCTGTGCCAAAGGGGAATGTTTTAGGTAAACATAAGGTTAACAGATATTTTAAGTGATAGAGTTTATTTCAAATATTATATGATAGTACAGTTTTTTAGATAAAAGGTTGCATTATTTTGACGAAAGGATAGTTTTATTACATAAATAGAGTGAATTAATGTCTTCAATTATTTTTGCAGTAATAAAAATAATAACTTAGGAGTGCAATTTTTAATGGTAATTTATTATTTTTGCGAAAGTGGTAAGAATATAAATTTACGTATATAAAATACTAAAAAAAATGGATAAATTACTTTTATTAGGAGACGAAGCAATTGCACAAGCTGCAATTGATGGCGGATTATCTGGTGTATATGCATATCCGGGTACTCCCTCAACAGAAATTACAGAATATATTCAAAAGAATAAATACGCAAAAGAAAAAGGAATTCATAGCGAATGGTCAGCAAATGAAAAAACTGCTATGGAATCTGCAATTGGGATGTCTTATGCTGGAAAACGAGCAATGGTTTGCATGAAACATGTAGGATTAAACGTTGCTGCTGATGCTTTTATGAATTCATCAATAACTGGTGTTAATGGAGGACTTTTAGTTGTTGTTGCAGATGACCCTTCAATGCATTCATCTCAAAATGAGCAAGATTCTCGTTATTTTGCTGATTTTGCTTTGATGCCAATATTAGAACCTTCAAATCAACAGGAAGCATATGATATGATTTATGATGGGTTTGAATTATCTGAAAAGTTTAATACCCCAATCTTAGTTAGAATTACTACAAGGCTTGCACATTCAAGAGCTGGGATTTCTAGAAAAGGAGTAAAGAAAGAAAATGAAAATTCATTGCCCTCTGACCCTAAGCAATTCATTTTACTTCCATCAATTGCAAGAAAAAATTATAAAGTTCTTATAGGAAATCAAGTTCATTTTGAAAAAGCATCAGAAGAATCTAAGTATAATCGATATTTTGAAGGAAAAGATAAATCATTAGGAATTATTGCTGCCGGAATTTCATACAATTATCTTATTGAAAATTATGAAGATGGCAAAGCACCCTTTCCTGTATTAAAAATCAGTCAGTATCCTTTACCTTCTGATATGATAAGGAAAATTTATGATGAATGTAAAGAAATTTTAGTGTTAGAAGAGGGTTATCCTTTTATTGAAAATAAATTAACCGGTGTATTGGGCGATAAAAAAATAAAAGGGCGTTTAACAGGAGATTTACCTAGGGATGGAGAGCTTAATCCAAACCATGTTGCAGTTGCATTGGGATTAGAAGAGATAAAAAATGATGTTATTCCAGAAGTTTTAGAAGCTAGACCACCAGTATTATGCCCTGGTTGCGGACATACTGACGTTTTTAATGCATTGAATGAGGTTATGGCGGATTATGGATCAGGGAAGGTATTTTCTGATATTGGTTGCTATACTCTTGCAGCATTACCACCTTTGAATGCAATTAATACCTGTGTTGATATGGGAGCTTCAATTACAATGGCAAAAGGTGCAGCAGATGCAGGGATGAAAAATGTTGTTGCTTTTATTGGAGATTCAACTTTTACTCATTCGGGTATGACAGGATTATTAGATTGTGTTTATGAAAAAAGCCCTGTAACAATTATAATTTCTGATAATGACACAACTGGAATGACTGGCGGGCAAGCATCCCATGCCGAACATGTTTTACATCAAATATGTAAAGGTTTAGGGGTTGAAGAGGAACATATAAGAAGTTTTATTCCTTTAAGAAAAAATCACAATGAAGCTCTTGAAATTTTAAGAGAAGAAATTGAGTATGAAGGAGTTTCTGTAATTATTCCTCACAGAGAATGTGTAAGAACTTTGGAAAGAAAACATAAAATTAAAGCTAAAATTAAGAAAATGAAGTAAAGATTTCATACAAAGAATATATTGAATTAAGTGAACTTTACATAAAAACAAAATCATAAAATAAATAATATGAAATCAGATATAATTTTATCAGGAGTAGGGGGGCAAGGCATTTTGTCAATTGCTGCAACAATAGGAACAGCTGCATTGCAAAAAGGTTTGTATATGAAACAATCTGAGGTTCATGGAATGAGCCAAAGAGGTGGCGATGTTTCATCAAATATGAGAGTGTCAGACAAGCCGGTTGCATCAGATTTAATTGCAAAAGGAAAAGCTGATGTAATTATCTCGGTTGAACCGATGGAATGTTTAAGGTATATATCATTCTTAAAACCAGATGGTTGGCTAATTACAAATTCAAAACCTTTCAATAATATTTCTAACTATCCGGATTTGGAAGATATTTTTAATGAAATAAGAAAAGTAAAAAATCATATAATAATTGATGCAGATGCAATTGCAAAGGAATTAAAATCTATACGATCTTCAAATATCGTAATGCTTGGTGCTGCATCGCCATATATAGATATGGAATATGATAGTTTTAAGGATGCTTTGAAAGCAATTTTTGGTAAAAAAGGGCAAGAAATTGTTGATAAAAATATTGAAGCCTTGGATAAAGGAAGGGAATTTACTTTGAGTCAGAAATAATGAGTTCTAAAAAAATGCAAAAATTATTAAGGCGGGTATCATGGTATCCGCCTTATTTAGGTGCAGGAATTAAACTAAAAAAGTATAATAAAGATTTTACTTGTTTTGAAGTTGAGTTAAAAATGAGATGGTTTAACAAAAACTTATTTGGAACTCATTTTGGAGGTTCATTATATGCAATGTCCGATCCATTTTTTGTTTTTATTGTGTTGAATTATTTGGGGCAAGAATATGTTATTTGGGATAAGTCTGCAAAAATAATTTTTATGAAACCAGGAAAAGGAATTGTAAAAGGTGTTTTTAAAATTAAGAAATCAAGACTTCAAGAAATTAAAGAAGAAATTAATATTATAGGTAAAAATACATATATATTTACAGGAGAAATAAAAAATTCAGCAAATGAAATTGTGGCAAAAGTTGAAAAGGAAATTTATATTCGAAAAAAAGATTATAATAGCTTTCTTTAAACTTTTAAGCTCGCAGGTCTAATGCTTTCATCTTTTTTTCTGAAAATAAGCCTTCTAAAAATATTATATAAAATTCCTGCCCCATAAGAACATAATTGAATAAAAGAAGCAAAAACACTTAACACCCCAATTTTAATACTTTTGTTTTGAATACTTGCATCAGTAAAAAATATGATTGCAATTAATGAAAGAGATGCTAAATACAAATAAAAAAGAAAAGGATTTATAAAAAATGAAATCCACCCTAAGGCAATGTAAATAACAAATAAACTTGGTAAAAAAAAGATTGGTTTTAAAGCAGTGCCATGTCGCATTTGGAGGTCTATTCTTGCTTTACCATGTAAGAATAATTGAGTTGCAAATTTTTTAAAATTTATTTTTCTTTTGTGAAAAACTTTTGCATCTGGAATTAGAGATGTTTTATAACCTTTTGCATGAAGCCGCATACTTAAATCTATATCTTCGGCAACTTTTAAATTGCTGTATCCGTTTACTGAAAAAAAAGCATTTCTTGAAACTCCCATATTAAAACCCCTAAGTTGATATTTGCCTGCATGTACTTTTTTTCCTCTAATGCCCCCTGTTGTGAGCATAGAAGTCATGGCATAATTTATTGCTTTTTGAACATTAGAAAATGATTTTTCAGCATCATCGGGTCCTCCAAAACCATCAACTTTATTTTTTTTAAGAAACTGATTAACTTTTTTAATGTAATCCGGCGGAACAATACAGTCTGAATCAATAAAAATAAAAAAATCTCCTTTTGCATTTTTGCAACCAAAATTTCTTGAAGGGCTTATTCCAAGACCTTTTTTGTGGAAATGAGTTACAGAAACTTTATCTGAATAGAAATTTACAACATCTTTTACAGAATTATCAGGACTAGCATCAACAATAAGAACTTCAAAATTACTTTCAGTTTGTTTTGTCATACTTTCAAGAAACTCTTTTACATCTTCTTTTCGCTTAAATGTGGGGATAACTATTGAGAAAAACATCTTTTAAATAATATTAATGAAGTTATTTTTTGCAAAACTAAAAAAGAAACCTTTTTCTGAAATTATAATAAGGATATTTTTTTGCTCCAATTTCATTTTGTAAGTTTATGTGATTTGAATTTATTCCAAAGAAATCAAGAGTAACTGCAGTTTCAGAATTATTTTCAATATAGTTATTTATTAATCCGCATAGTGCTTTTTTGTTTTTTGCTTCTTTCGAGTGTACAGAATAAACAATATTTACAGTATTATGAGAAGAAATAAGCAGAATCGCTGCAATTAGTATGTTCTTATCGTTAAAAGCCCCTATAATTTTACCTTTATTTTTTCTTAATGAAACTGCTGATAGTAATCTTAATTTATCATTTGTTTTTTTGTTGAAATTATCTTCAATAGAGGAAAGAAGGACTAAACCATTAGGCAAAATACCGTTATTATAAGATATTTTATTTTTTTTTGCAATTTCAATGTCTTTGTTGAACTTCTTAGAAAATGACTTTTTAATTATAGTGTAAGGACTTATTAAATCAAGTTTAAAAGATTCTTTTTTAGAATGCTTTACTTTTTCAAAAAGATTTAAATTCTCAGTTTCTATATTAATAAACTTAAAATTAGAATAAATTTTTTTTTGTATTTCAATTAATGTTTTAGAAGATATACTGTTTGAAATAAATAAATTTATTTTACTGAAAAAAACCGGTTGAAAAAGACCATATATTTTTGTAATGTTTTTAACAGGAAGAGGTATAACAGCAACATATTTTCCAACTATTATTGCGTCCCACTTTTTACAAACAGAATCTAGATACCAAGAGTAAGCAAATGCACTTCCGTTTTGAGAATGTGAAATACATTTGTCCCATAAATTGTAATCTATATCTTTGTTATTTACGTATTTAACTTCCTTAATGGAACTCATTTATTTATTTTTCAAAATAAATTTATCATAAATAAGCAAACCTATAACAGTTGCTATTCCTATTGCACTGAAAATATACCATATTTGTGAGGGATTGTATGTATCCCATAAGTATTGAGTAAGTTCAATGCTAGAAAAATTCATTTGTTTAGCAGCTTCTTCAAAAAATTGATTTTGGGTGAAATTTTTGCTTATTTCAGGTATTTCTAATCCCCTTTCTGCAATTTCTATTTTTAGTAGTGAAGTTTTGTCTGATAAGTTCTGATAAACATTTCCCGATAAAAATCCTGTAAAGAAATTTCCTGCAGCAACCGGTAAAAATGAAGTTCCCATGTAAAGAGCTTCTTTTCCTTTTGGAGCAATTTTTCCAACATATTCAGTAAATTTTGGAGAACTTGCCATTTCGCCTATTGCAAAAATAAAAATTCCAAAAATTAAATAAAAAGGATTGTTTGTTGCAAATGTTAAACCTATTCCAATTGCATTAATAATTATTCCTGTTATAATTGCATTTACAGATTTTAATTTCATAACAATTGTGGAAACAATGATTTGTAGTAGAACAATTAATCCTGCATCTAAATTAATTAGCATTTCAGGTGCAATATCATGCTGTTTTGTTCCTAAGAAACTTGCTAACCAGGGAGAAATCTTATGAATTGAATTGTACAAAGCAGAAGTATCAATCCATTGGTTAATAAAATTAGGTAATGTGTAAAAAAGTTGGTTAAACATTGTCCAAAAACCAATCATTATAAATAAGAAAATTAACAGTTTTTTATCTTTTAGGGCAGTATAAATATTTGATAATGAGGTTTTTATGGTGTCAATAAGTTTGCTTTTGGATTTTTCTCTGTCTGGTTCTTTATAGAATAAAATAACAATAAGTAAGTTAATTACTAATGCAACAATTGACATATAAAAAACAAATCTCCATCCTGTATTGTTATTCATATGCCTAAGTTTTGAAGCAATAAAAGGGCCAATAAATCCTCCAATATTAACAATCATATAAAAAATCCCGAAACCTATTGAAGAAGTTTCATCATCTGTAGTTTTAGCAATTGTTGCAGAAATTACAGGTTTAAATAATGCTGCTCCTATTGCAACCCATAGGAAAGCGGCAAAAACTGAATAATATTCTGTAAAATAACTCATCATAAAATATCCTGAAGCATATATTGAATATGCAACAATTAATATTTTTTTGTAGCCTATTTTATCCGCAATTGCACCTGTAATAACAGGCAAAAGATATAGTATTGCAGTAACAATTCCCATCATTAAGCCTTTTTGGCTTTGTGAGAATCCTAATGCCCCTGTATCTGTTGAGTTTGTAAGATATAATGCAAGCACTGTAAATAAACCATACCATGCAATACGCTCAAACATCTCCATTGTGTTTGCTACCCAAAACACTTTAGGAAACTTTTTTATTATTTTTGAAAATTTGCCCATATTTAAATTTTTAAGATGCGAATATAATTATATAATTATAAAAAAATGGTTCTCCTAATCTTTTATGAAGAGTAATTGTTTATTTTCTAGATATTTTAATGATACAATTTATAATTATTCAATGATATAATGCTTTTGAAATCCGCATTAAGTAAATGTTTTCAAGATTGTTTTTACATGGGTTTTAATTTGTTTTTTATATTTAGTTCATTCAATAATGTGAAAAATTCTAAAAGTTGAATTAGACATCATCATATAATCCCTTCGTCAGCAAAGCTGTAATAGTCTGAATAAGAAACAATTACATGGTCAAGTAAAGAAACGTCAATAGTTTTGCAAGCGTCTTTTAATTTTTTTGTAATTGAAATGTCTGAATTGCTGGGTTTTGTATTGCCGGAAGGATGGTTATGGCAAACAATTATGCTTGATGCTGTTTTTTCAATTGCAGCTTTTAAAATTATTTTTATGTCAATTACTGTCCCTGAAACACCACCTGAGCTAATTTTTTTTATTTCCATAATTTTGTTTGCTCTGTTCATTAAAATCAACCAAAATTCTTCGTATGGTAAGTCGCCTAATTTATGTCCAAAAATTTGAAAAATGTCTTTGCTATTTCTAATCTTCTTTCTTTCAATTACTTCCGAGATTTTTCTTCTTTTCCCTATTTCAAGTGCAGCAATTATTGAAATTGCTTTTGCTTCACCAATTCCTTTAAATTTTTGCAGTTCATTAACATTTAGTTTTGCTAAGTTGTTAAGATTATTTTGGGTATCAGATAATATTCTTTTTGATAGTTCAACAGCAGATTCTTTTCTATTTCCTGAACCTATTAATATTGCAATTAATTCAGCATCGGATAAACTGTCTATTCCTTTATTTAAAAGTTTTTCTCTGGGTCTGTCGTCACTTGCCCAATTTTTTATTGAAGTTTTTTTATAGTGCATTAAATGATTTAATAAATTGTAAATATTCTTAATTTGTAAGGTGCAGGTTTATAGTATGTTATATGTTTGTGGTAAATATATTTAATATTTTATAAGTTTTTTTATGGAATAAATGCATAATTATCATCTCATAGTCAAACAAACATAATTAAACAATTAACAAAAGATTTATGAGATTTAATTAACCTAAACCTAAAACTTATTAATCTAAATTAACAAACAAGGAAAACTGAAAAACTACTCTTAATTGAGTAGTTTTTTTTATATTTTTATTCTCATAACTAATACATCATTAACTTGTATAGTGTTTTTTTTCCATTTATCAAATTCTTTTTTTACTTTTATGCCTACAATATAATCGGATATTTGCATAGTTTTTATTGAATATTTATAAGCATTTTTATAATCTTCTTTTTTCCAAAAAATTTCAGAAAATCTTTGATATGCAATTGCAGTATATTTTATTTTATGAGTTTTTAAAGATTCTTTTTCAATTTCGTTACAATAAAATAAACTTGAATCATATTTGAATTCTTTGTAGTAAGAGCGACTTATAATATCTAAAAAACTAAGTTTCTTCAATGTTTTATTTATTTTTTCAGAAAATGTTATTCCTATTTTAGCATACGATATGGCTTCGAGGTAATTTTTTTTGTTATTATTTTTTTAAAATATCTAAAAGTAAGTTTGTTTTTATGTCGTAATTTGTGGAATTATTGTAAGAATTTATCAATGAATCAATTTTATATTCTTGCGAAAAACTTATTAGAAAATTTAATAAGATATAATAACTTGTTAATATTATTTTAAAAGTAAAATTCATTTGAGAAATTATGAAGTTATTTTTTAAGTTGAATAATTAATGATGATTTTTTATCTATAGTAATTTTATCAAGATTATAAATCTTTTCTGAAATTATATCTTTTCCACTTGAATAGCCTTTCAAAATTTCATTAAAACGTTTGCAGTCAACAGTTCTTTCTTCTAAATTATTATTGTTAAGTAAAATCATAACTGCCTTATTTTCGATATATCTAAAATATACATATACATTATTTTCAGGAACAAAATGTAGAAATTTACCTTTTGTAATAGCTTCATTTGTTTTTCTAAAATCTGCAATTTTTTTTATGTAATTGTAAATTTCGTTTTGTTCTTTTGTTCTTCCTTCTTTTGTGAAAGCGTTAATTTTATCATTTTTCCATCCTCCCGGAAAATCTGTTCTTATGTGTCCGTGCCCTTTATGTTCATGCCCAGTTGTAAGAATTTCTGTTCCGTAATAAATCATTGGAATACCTCTGCAAGTTAATAAAAAGGCTAAACCCATTTTCAACTTGTTAATATCTTCTCCCACGGAAGTGAAATACCTGTCTAAATCATGGTTGTCTAAAAAGATTAGATTATTTCCTGCATTTTTATATAAAAAATCTTGTGCAAGAATGTAGTATATTGAAGATAAACCTTCTGTCCAACTGTCACTTTGGTTAAAGGCATCTCTGCTTGCATAATAAAGAGGAAAGTCTGTTGTTGAATTAAGGTTTGAATTATAATTGCCGGAAATAGGGCTATTTCCACTGAAATATGCAGTGAAGGCAGGTTTTTGCAACCAAGTTTCTCCTAACAAAGTGAAATCGGGGTATTCCTCATGTACTTTTTTTGCCCAGTCAGCCATAAAGTCTTTAAAAGGGTAGGGCTGTGTGTCCATTCTAATTCCGTCTAAATCTGCAAATTCAATCCACCATAAGCTGTTTTGTATCAGGTAGTTTGCAAGAAAAGGGTTGTGTTGGTTTAAATCAGGCATATGTTCGTCGAACCAACCTTGTGTCATTCTTTTTCTATCGTTTTTTGATGCGTGAATATCAGAAATTGTACTTCCTCTAAAATTTGAACGATAATCCGGATTTGTATTTGCCCAATTTTTCGTTGGTAAATCTTTCATCCACCAGTGGTTTATACTGCAATGATTAAATATCATATCCATTATCAACTTCATGTCTTTTTTATGAAGTTCATCTGCAAGTTTTTTGTAATCTTGGTTTGTGCCGAAACGTGGGTCTGTTTTATAAAAATTTGTTATTGCATAGCCATGATAAGAATATTTAGGATTATTGTTCTCTATTGTTGGATTTAGCCATAGTGCTGTTATTCCCAAGTTTTTTATGTAATCTAAATTGTTTATAACTCCTTCAATATCACCACCATGTCTGCCGTTTGGGTCTTCTCTGTTTGTTTTTTCAAGAATCCCGACAGCTGTGTCATTTTTAGTGTTTCCATTTGCAAATCTGTCCGGCATTAATAAATAAATGAAATCGGCACTTGAAAAACCTCTTTTTTTGTTTGATTTTTTTTTCAGCTCATATTTGTGTTTTGTAAGAATTTTACCGTTTGTAAAAATTATGTCAAAAGTACCAGGTTTAGCATCTTTATTTATTTTAATGTCCACAAATAAATAATTTGGATTGTCAACTCTATTAACTTTTAGAAGTTTAACTTTATCAGAAATTATTTGCACTTTTGAATCTGTAATTTTTTTGCCGTGAATAAGTAATTGCAAATTTGGATTTTTCATTTTTACCCACCAATTTGGCGGTTCAATTTGTTGTATGTAGTTTTCTTGGGCAGAAATAGAAACAGATGCAAATAAAATTATTAAAAATATCAGTTTCTTCATTTTATGTGTTTTTATAGAAAGATTAATTGTTTTTAAAGTAGTTGAAATATTAAGTATTAAACTAAATCTCTAATTTCAATGAGCATTGATTTAATGTTTTTTAGTTTTTTAATAACTTCAAAATTTTGAATAGTAGAGTTTTTATTTTCTTTAAGTTTTAGCTTAGCCCCTTCTAGAGTTAATCTTTTTTCTTTTACAAGGTGGTAAATTAAATGTAAGTTGTTAACATCTTCCAGAGTGAATAGTCTGTTTCCTTTTTTGTTTCTTTTTGGTTTTAAAATACTGAATTCATTTTCCCAATATCTTATAAGAGAAACGTTTACATTGAACATTTCAGCAATCTCGCCAATTGTGTAGTATAATTTTGTTAATTTCATTATAAGATTATTTTAATTTTTATATTACAAAATTATTGAAATATACAGGAAATAATTCAACATTATTTTTTTACAAATTTATTTAAATTTTTTTAAGAATAAAAATTAGTCATCTAATAAATCCGGTCTTAGTTTTTGAGTTTTTTCTTCTGCTTGTTGCATTTTCCAATTATCAATTTTTTTAAAGTTACCTGAAAGTAAAACATCGGGAACTTTAAGTCCTTTATATTCAGAAGGTCTTGTATAAACAGGAGGTGCTAATAGATTGTCTTGAAAAGAATCTGAGAGGGCAGATGTTTCATCAGAAATTGCACCAGGAATTAATCTTACAATACTGTCAATAATTACTGCTGCTGCCAACTCACCACCTGTTAGCACATAATCTCCAATAGAAATTTCTTTTGTAATGTATTGATCTCTAATTCTTTGGTCAATTCCTTTATAATGTCCGCAGAGTATTAAGATATTTTTAAAAGATGAAAATTTATTTGCAGTTTTCTGGTTAAATTTTTCTCCATCAGGCGAAGTGTAAATTATTTCATCATAATTTCTTTGAGATTTTAAATATGAAATTGCATTATCAACAGGTTCAATCATCATAACCATTCCAGCTTCGCCACCAAACGCATAATCGTCAACTTTTTTGTGTTTGTCTGTTGTAAAGTTTCTTAAATTATGTATATGTATTTCTGCGAGTCCTTTTTCTTGCACTCTTTTTACAATTGAATGTTGCAGAGGGCTATCTAATAATTCCGGGAGGACTGTTAATATATCTATTCGCATTTTTGCTGTTTTAAAAAATGTTAAGTTTCAAATTTCGTCAAATATATGCTTTGCAATTAAATTTATCCGTAATAATGTTGCAATATAGCCCCAATTTCCATAAAATATGCTATTCCAACATGAATAATTATTCCTCCAAAAATATTTCTTTTTGCTAATGCGTGAACACCCAAAATAAAACCGCCAAAAAAAGAACTAATTGCTTCGCCGGCAGGTTTTCCAAAATGAATAATTACATATGCTGCTGCCATTGGGAGCACTGCTTCTCTTCCCAAAACTCTTGACATCCCAATAACTAATGCTCCTCTGAACATAAGCTCTACACTAATGAAATCTGTTCCGTATGCAAGTTCAAAAATGCCAATTGTTTGTAATTGACTTAATCCAAATACAGGATCTCTATTCCAAAATTTATATTGAGGATAAGATTGCTGAAAATCAGCTTGAAAAGATGCTAATGCAATTAATGGAATCATAAGTATTAACATTAAAAGGAAAGGTCTGTAATTCATACCTTTGTATCTTAATCCATATAAATGTTTATCTTTTTTATCGTAATATGATTTAACTGCAAAGAAAATAATTAAAAAAGGAATAATTCTTTTAAGTTCTTCCATTATTCTTATAGAAAAAAATCTTTCTCCTCCTTTAAATTGTGTAAAGTCAAAAAATGAACGATATTGCCAAAAAGCTATAAAAACACCAAATGTTCCAAAAAAGATTAAACTTTTTACCCAAAACTCTGTTTGTTTTAGTTTGTGTTGTTGTTTTTTTATGAAAAGTACAGGAATTATTACTGCATAATAAGGTGTTATGTAAAATAATGGATAAGCCCAAAAACCACTTAACTTTCCATAGTTTTTGTCAACATAGCTATCTTCAAAGTCATATTTGTAGTTAAGGTATAGTGCGATAGCAAGAAAAAGAAAAGTATATAAATAAGCATAAATATTAAAATCTTTTTTCAGGAAATCTCTTATTTCTATAATAATTTCTTTCATTTTTAGTTCAGTTTTTAAAGAATTGCCGAAAATAGATAAAAAAAACTAAAATATTTTTTTCATTTCAAACTTTATCATTATACTTGCAATATATTTGAAACGAATTTCAGTTTCATCCTGAATTTAATCACTTAATCATATTTAAAGAATTGAATACATACGATAATATCGTAATTTCAATATTTATATATTCTTCAAACTATATTCTATAAAAAAATATCCAAGTTGAAAATTGATATACAAACTACTATATAATAAATCTACAATAAATATATATTACTAAGAAAACTAATTAAATAATTAAAAAAATATAAATGTACGACATTTTAGAACTTCAAAAAATGAAGGTTCTTGACTTGCGTGAAATAGCAAAAGGACTTGACATTAAAAAAATTGACAAATTTAAAAAACAAGACTTGATTTATGAAATCTTAGATCAAGCCGCAATTAAAGGGAATCAACCCTCTGCTAAAAAAAATGAAGAAAGAAAAACTAATACTAGAAAGCCTGTAAAACCAAAAAAACAGCCGCAGAAAGTAAATAAAAGTTTTCAGAAAAAAGAGAACATAACAGAACATAAAAAAAATCTTAAGATTGAAAAAACTTCTGAAAAAAAAACACCAATTAAGCAGAAACTTCTTGATAATAAAAAAGAAGTAAAAACTTCATCTCCTATCCAACAAAAACAAAGGAAACCTGTAGAAAGGCGAACTGATGAGAAAAAAACGGAGAATAAACAACACGAAAAGAAAAAAGAACACAAAACTTTTGAAAAAAAACAAGATAATAAACCTGAGAATAAATTTCAAGATAAAAAAAACGAAAATAAGCCAGAAAACAGGCATGTTAAGAAAGATAATAATGCAAATCAAAATAATAAGCATAAAAAACATCCAGACAATAATAGAAACAAAAGTTTTAATCCAAAACACGAGTTTGATGCAATTATTCAAAGTTCAGGTGTTTTAGAAATTATGCCTGACGGATATGGCTTTTTAAGATCGGCAGACTATAATTATTTTAATTCACCTGACGATATTTATGTTTCGCAATCCCAAATTAAACTTTTTGGTTTAAAAACAGGAGATACTGTAAAAGGTCAAATAAGACCTCCAAAAGACAGCGAAAAATATTTCCCTCTTATAAAAGTTGACGGTATAAACGGAAGAAAACCAGAGAATATTAGAGATAGAATTCATTTTAAACACCTTACACCACTTTTCCCAGATGAAAAGTTTAATATAACAGCTAATAAACCTTCACTCTCAGCTAGAGTAATAGATTTATTCTCACCTATAGGAAAAGGGCAAAGAGGATTAATTGTTGCTCAACCAAAAACAGGAAAAACTGTTTTGCTTAAAGAAATTGCAAATGCAATTGCTAATAATCATCCTGAGGTATATATGATTGTTCTACTTATAGATGAACGTCCAGAGGAGGTTACAGACATGGAGCGAAGTGTAAATGCAGAAGTTGTTGCTTCAACCTTTGATGAACCGGCAGACAGGCATGTGAAAGTTTCTGAAATGGTAATTCACAAAGCAAAAAGATTAGTGGAATCCGGACATGATGTTGTTATTCTTTTAGACTCAATTACCAGATTAGCAAGAGCATACAATACTGTCTCTCCATCTTCCGGGAAAGTTCTATCGGGTGGGGTAGAAGCAAGTGCATTGCATAAACCTAAAAGATTTTTTGGGGCAGCCAGAAATATTGAAAATGGAGGTTCTTTAACAATTATTGCAACTGCTTTGATTGATACAGGTTCAAAAATGGATGAAGTTATTTTTGAAGAATTTAAAGGAACAGGAAATATGGAACTTCAATTAGACCGAAATTTATCAAATAAAAGAATATATCCTGCTGTTAATATTACAGCTTCAGGTACAAGAAGAGAAGATCTTTTATTTGGAAAAGATTTACTTAGTAAAATGTATATTCTAAGAAAATATTTAGCAGATATGAACCCTGTTGAAGCTATGGAATTTATGAAAGAAAGATTAATGAGAACTAGAAGCAATGAAGAGTTTATTATTTCAATGACTTCTGGAGATTAAGGCTTAATATTTGTATAATGAAATGCACTTGACCATAACAAATTGGTTAAGTGCATTTTTTTTTCTTAAAATCTATTTATATCTAAATTTTATTAATGAATAAGTTTTTTTTAGTATTTTTCTTTTTTCTTTTTTCTTTAAAATCATTTTCACAACAAGTTTTTGTTGTTGATGAAAATATGAAACCAATTGAGCACGTTGTTATTTATAACGATTTTCATTCTGTTTTTACAAATTTTATGGGAAAAGCTGATGTAAGTGAATTTGTTGATAATAAGATAATTATATTTAAACATACTTCTTATAAAGATATTCATATTTCATATGAAGAAATTAAAAATAACAATTTTACTATTAAATTAACAGAAAGCACACTAAATCTCAATGAAGTTGTGATTTCTGCAAACAGTTGGGAACAAAATAAAAATGAAGTCCCTAACAGAATTAATGTAATTTCAAAAAAAGTAATAGCATTTAATAATTCTCAAACAACTGCAGATTTATTGAAAACGTCTGGCGAAGTTTTTATTCAAAAAAGTCAACTTGGAGGAGGAAGCCCCATGATTAGAGGCTTTTCCGCAAACAGAGTGTTGCTTGTCGTTGATGGAGTAAGAATGAATAATGCAATATTTAGAAGTGGGAACTTACAAAACGTTATTTCATTAGATGCAAACTGCATTGAAAACTCCGAAATTATTTTTGGACCTGGTTCAGTTGTATATGGTAGTGATGCTCTTGGCGGTGTAATGGATTTTCATACTTTAAAACCAAGTTTCTCAAAGCATGATAGCCTTAAATTTTCAGGGAATGCAATGATGAGATTTTCATCAGCAAATAATGAAAAAACAGGGCATATTGATTTTAATATAAGTAGAAAAAAAATTTCAAGTATTACAAGTTTCTCATACAGTAATTTTGATGATTTAAAAATGGGAAATATTGGAAATGAAGAATATAAAAGAACAGAATATGTTGAAACAACAGAAGGTATTGATGTTGTTGTGAAAAATACGAATGGAAATATTCAAAAATTTTCAGGATATAATCAAATTAATTTAATGCAGAAAGTTAGTTTTAAACCCACTAAGTTTTGGAACTTAACTTATGGTTTCCATTATTCAAAGACTTCTAATGTTCCTCGCTATGATAGGCTTTTGCAATATAGCAAAGGTAAATTAAAATACGCAGAATGGTTCTATGGACCACAACAATGGATGATGAATAATTTTACTTTTAAAAAAACAAAAGAAACAGTATTGTTTTCAAAAGCAAAATTAGTATTAGCACAACAAGATTATTCTGAAAGCAGACATGACCGGAAATTTGGCAATGCAGAAATAAGAAAAAGATATGAAAATGTTAAGGCTTTTTCAGCAAATCTTGATTTTGAAAAGAAACTTAAAAATAAATTATATCTTTTTTATGGGACAGAATTTGTTTTAAATAAAGTCTATTCAATAGGAAAAAAAGTTAATATTAATGATGGTACTGAAACAATTGTTGCAAGTCGTTACCCAAATAATTCTACTTATTCGAGCTTTGCTTCTTATATTTCTTTTAAGAAAAATATTACAAAAAAAATAACTTTTAGTAGTGGAATAAGATATAATAGAATTTATGCTTATGCAAAATTAGATACAGTATTTTATGATTTTCCTTTTCAGGCAATAGATTTAAATTTAGGTGCTTTTAACGGAAGTGCCGGTTTTGTTTTCAGACCAGATACTTGGCAAATAAGTGTTAATTTATCTTCCGGATTCAGAGCTCCAAATATAGATGATATGGCAAAAGTTTTTGATTCTGAACCTGGAAGTGTTATTGTGCCTAATGATGATTTAAAACCGGAACTTGCATATAATACAGATTTTGGAATTGTAAAAATAATAAATAATAAGATTAAAATTGATGTTACAGTATTTTATACTTTCTTGAATAATGCACTAATTAGGAAAGACTTTACTTTTAATGGACAAGACTCAATTTTATATGACGCAGAAATGAGCAAAGTTCAAGCCATTGTTAATGCTGATAATGCAATTATTTATGGTTTTCAAATTTCATTAAAAGCAGAATTAATTAATAATCTTAATTTATCTTCAAATTATACTTTTACAAAAGGCTTTGATTCTGAAAATAAACCATTAAGACATGTAGCTCCGGCATTTGGAACTACACATTTAATATTTCAGAAAAATAGATTTAAATTTGATTTGTATTCCGAATATAATACTCAAATTTCGGCTGATAATTTAGCTGAATCTGAAAAAAATAAAAAATATATGTATGCTATTGATAATAAGGGTTATCCATATTCTCCTTCTTGGTGCACTTTTAATATAAATTCTTCATGGAAAATAAATAAAACTTTTACTATAAAAGCCGCTGTTGAAAATATTCTGGACTATAGATACCGTCCATATTCTTCCGGAATTGTTGCAGCGGGTAGAAATTTTGTTTTTTCATTGAGGCTTAATTTTTGATTTATTAATCTTAATAGTCTTATTTTTTATAATTGGCTTTGCCCAAAAACTAATGCTTAAAACATAAGCAAGTGCTAAATAATTTAAGAACATTCCTGTTTTTAAACTTGTAAGGTCGCTCAAAAAACCTATTAAAAGTTGAACAACTGCACCACCCATAATTCCTGTCATTAAAATTCCGGCAAATGAACCGTGATGTTTTAAAACAGAATTTAATGCTAATGAAATTATTATAGGGTACATTACTGATAAAAACAATCCGCTGACTTGAAATGAATACAAAGAAATTTGTGCTGTTCCGAATAATGCTCCCGTTAAACTTAAAAGAGCAAGAATTGTAAATATTTTAAGAACTAATTTACTGTCAATTAATTTTAGTAAAACCAAACCAATTATTCCTCCTATTGTAAGAAGTCCCCAGAAATTTCCAACTGAATTTGCCCCAACTGTCTCATAATCAAACCCATGATATACTTGCAGGAACTTTGACATCCAATATGAAATTCCTTGTTCTGCACCCACATAAGCAAAAATTCCTAAAAAATAAAGAATAACTAACTTGTTTTTAAATAAGTCAAAATAACTTTCTTTTGTTCCGACTTTTTCGTCTTCTTTAAGCTCAATTTTCGGAAAAGAAAAAAATAAAATTAAAAAAATCATTATTAAACTTGCAATTGCAAATAACCAGTAAATTGATACCCACGACATACTTTCCGGTGTTAAATCTGAAAGTGTTTTTATGAAAAATCCTTGACTGTTATTATTAATGTTTGTAACTAACCAAGAATAAATTTTAGGACTGATAAATGATGCTGCACCAAAAATTAATTGAGCAAGAACAGATGTAAAAGCATAATGTTCCTCACCTCCGGCAACTCTGAGTAAAGGGTTTATAACTACTTGTAAAATAGCCATTCCTGTACCGATGGTAAATAATGAAAAAATAAAAATTCCGAAAGAAGGCAGTTCAGAAAATAAAATTGAACCCAATAGTGCAAGAACAAATGCAAAAATCATCATTTTTTTAGCACCATATTTTTCTAATAGAAAACCTGCCGGAATTGACATTACACCATAAGCAATAAAAAAAGAAAAGGGTAAAAAACCTGCCATTGTTTCGCTAAGACTGAAACTTGACGAAACACTCGGATTTAAAGCCCCAAGAATATTTGTTAAAAATGATATTACAAAAAATGTTATAAGTATAAGTAATACAATGGCGTAATTTCTTTTCATTGTTCTATTTTAAATTTTGTAAATAAAAATATATCTGCCTGTTTTTAAAAACAGACAGATATTTATAAGATGCTATTTTTCTATGGAATATCAGGATTTGTTCCTTTTTTCTTAAAACTCCAACCCCAACCTGTTTCTTCCGAATCTAATTGGTCTTGCCACAAAATTAATTGGTTATCTGTTAAAAGTTTTATTTCATAAGTTCCGTTTATTGTTGTTGCCGGATTTGTACAATCAATGTTATAATCAAGAATATACGGATTTTTAACTGTTAAAGTCATATTTTCGGTATCAAGAATAAATGTTCCGTGTACACCTTCATCGCCTTCAACATGATGGTATGTATAATTTATTCCTCCGGTTAAATCAAAAACCATTTCCCCGTTTATATCAGGCGTTATTTGTACACACTGTCCCCAACTCCAACTTGGTTGCCATCCATCGCCGTTCCAAGCATCAAGTTCTGCTTGATTTCCTGTTTGGTAGCAATAATCCGGTAAACCTGTTGCGGGGTCTGTATTATACACCCAGGTTGTTCCGGAACCTGCACCTGTAAGTTCTTTCCACACAGGCATATTTGCAACTTCAGGGTCATTATTATCTACTGTAAAAGTTTTTGTTGTTGTTATTCCTTCGCCTCCTGTTCCTGAAATTTTGCAAGAAACCGTATAATCGCCAGCAAAAGGGTAGTATGATGTAACTTTCTGTCCTGTTGCTACTTGTCCGTTTCCTAAATCCCATGAAAAAATAAAACTTCCTTCGGATATTGCCGTAAAAACCGGATTGTATGGGTCTGAATTGTTAATTTTAATTTCTCCTGATGTCGGAGGATTTCCAAGACTGCCAAATTTGTCTTTTTGCGGTTGGCAAGAATAAAGTATCGCCAAAATAAATATTATTGTAATATATTTTATATGTTTCATAATATATGCTTTTAATTTAATAAGGATTTTGTGTTAAATTAGGATTAAGATTTATCTCAATTTGAGGAATCAGAAGGTATCTTTTATTATCTGTAAAGCCGGTAATTAAATTACCCCTTCCTGTTCTCATTAAATCCCAATATCTGTGTCCTTCCATTGCAAGTTCAACACGTCTTTCGTGATATACTGCCTCTAATGGGTCGGAAATAGTAGATGTTCCTAGACCAACTCTTGCTCTAACTCTGTTTACAGGTGTTTGCCAGTCTCCGCCAATATGTGCAGCTGCTTCTGCTTGCCATAATAATACATCTGCAAAACGAATAACATGTAAATTCATTCCCGCTTGGTCTTCTCCGTTTCCTCTTTGGCTTGCCGGCAATGCTCTTTTTTGATTATAATATCCAGTGTAACTATCTGGATTATGTACGGGGTCTTGCAGGGTATAAAAAGTTTCCTCATCTCCGGTCCCTGCCCATAATACTTCTAAATTTGTAATTATTGTAGAATCTCGTCTTGGGTCTGTTGCTTCAAATTCGTCATATAAATCTTGTGTAGGTTGGTCAAATCCCCATCCTCCGTTTCTGTCATCACGGCTTCTCATAATAACTTCAAGATGTGCTCCTTCATTTTCGTCTAACCAACCCGGCATTTGAAAATCTTTAAATTGAATATCGAAAACAGCTTCTACTCCATTATCTGCATCAATTGTAAAGAGATGTCCGTAATCAGTATCTAAATCAAATTCTCCCGAATCAACAACTTCTGTTGCAGCATCATAAGCATCTTGCCATTTTTCTTCAAAAATATATGTTTTTGTAAGCAGAGCTTTTGCAGATCCCCAAGTTGCTCTTCCTATTTCTTGTGCCGATAAACTGCTTTTTTTCGGCAAATCAATAATAGCTTCTTTCAAATCTTTTTCAATTGCTGCATAACATTCTTCAATAGTATTTCTGGGATTAGTATATTCCGAAGGAGCAAGAATATGGTCAACAATAGAAACTCCGCCAAAAGTTTTCACTAAATTAAACAGATAAAAAGCACGTAAGAATTTTGCTTCTGCAATAACTCTTTTTCCGACAACATTGCTAACATATTCATTGCCCGTTACACCTTCTATTAATTTATTTGCCCGGTTTATTCCTATGTAAAAGTCTCTGTATCTTTCATATACTAATGGGTTTTCGGCATTTGCACTAAAAGTTGTAAGTGCAAAAATTTCTGCATAGTCGCCGTCTCCACCACCGCCTTTTTCTGCATCATCGGAACAAGCATCACCAATTGCCCATTCTGTTAATTGAGAATAATTATATCTTCCCAAAGGGTCATAAACTCCTGCCAAAGCATTTAATGCGGCATCATCGTTTGCAAAATATGCGGCATCTGCCATTGTCGGAGGCGGAGTATTTAAAAAATCTTTTGTATTACACGATTGTATCACAATTATTGTGAATAAAAGTGATAATGATTTTAATATTATTTTTTTTATGTTCATAACTTTAATGTTTTAAAAGGTTAAATTAATTCCTAAACTATAAACTCTTGCTTGCGGGTAAAAACCTCTGTCAACTCCAATGTCAAGCGGATTATAATTATTTGTGCCTATTTCTGGATCTAGTCCCGAATATTTTGTAAGAGTATATAAGTTTTGAGCATTTATATAAATACGCAATTTTTGTAAATGTGTTTTTTTAAGAATTGATGAACTTAAACTGTACCCTAATTGCAAAGTTTTTATTCTTAAAAAAGAACCGTCTTCAATAAACCTGTCAGACATTAAAGAATTGTTAACATCAGCAGCATTCATTCTGGGGTAGCGAGCATCGTTTTGTGTGCCTTCACCTGTCCATCTGTTTGTCATATCACTTCCAAGGTTCCAAGTTGCAGTAGATGATCTTTTATAAAAAGATGTTCCGTTAAAAATTTTATTTCCCTGAACTCCTTGCAATGCTAAATTAAAATCAAAACCTTCGTACATTAAGTTTGCATTTAAAGCAAAAGTGTATTCCGGAAGCGGACTGCCTAGGAAGAAAAAATCTAATTCTCCGTCGTTATCAGCATCAACATATCTAACATCACCAGGAGCAACATTTGTTTGTGCTGATTGTGCATCAATTTCTGCTTGATTTTGAAAAATTCCGTCTGTTTTGTAGCCATAAAATTGTGCAATCGGTCTTCCTGCAACAGTTCTTGTAACATTATAAGAGTTCATAAAAGGAGCACCGTCAATAAACGCATCTTCAACACCGAGGCTTATAACTTCATTTTTAATTTTACTGAAATTAAGACCAAATGAATATTTTAATTTTTTATCATAATTTGTATAAACTGTTGAAAACTCTATTCCTGAATTTTTCATATCTCCGACATTTTGAACAGGAGGTGATTCAATACCTGTTTGTGCAGGAACCGGTTTTGACATAAGCATATCAGTTGTGTTTTTAATGAAATATTCAATTGTTCCTGATAATTTTCCTTTAAAGAAGCCGTAATCTATTCCAAAATTTGTAGTTGTTGAAGTTTCCCATTTTAATTCAGGATTTCCCACGCTCGGAAATGAACTTCCGGAAACAAGATTGCCTCCCCAAATATAATTTGCACCCGAACTTGCAGTTGTAACAGCAGAATAGGGAGGAACACTTCCTTGATTTCCGATTTGTCCCCAACCGGCTCTTAATTTTAAGTTGCTGACATTCTTAAAATCTTGCATAAATCCTTCTTGCGAAATTACCCAACCAGCAGAGAATGAAGGAAAATATCCCCAAATATTCTTTTTAGGAAATTTTGAAGAGGCATCTGCTCTGAAATTTGCGGTTAATAAATATTTATTGAGATAGTTATAATTAATTCTTGCTAAATATGAAAGCATTTTTGTTTGACTTATACTTCCCCAAACAGTTGCGGCATTATTTCCTGTTGCATTATCAATATATCTTATATCTGGGTTGTCTGATGGAACATTGTTAACTGAAATGCCGTTGTATTTATATTCAAAACTGTATGTTTCGGCACCGATTAAAGCACTTAAAGTATGTTCTCCGTATGATTTTTTATAGTTTAATGTGTTTGACCATTGCTTTGTAAGTCTGTTAGAATTGTTTTTGAATAAATTACTGATTGAGTTTTGTTGAACAGAACTTACATAATAAACAGGTTTATATTCATCGGTTTCGCCAAAAGAATATTCCAAAGAATAACTTGTTTTGAAATTTAGATTTTTTGCTATTTTAAGGTCTGCGAAAATATTTCCGATGGTTCTGTAAACTACATCATTATTGTTAGTGTATTCTAGTATTGCAGCGGGGTTCCAAGTGTCATTGTAAATGCCTGCTGCATATGTTCCGTCATCATATTTGACTTGTGATGCCGGGTCTTTTGAAATTGATGTAATAATTATGCTTGTCCATTCGTCTTGTTCTGCAACATTTTTGTATTTATCTTTTGCAAGAGTAATGTTTTCACCGATTTTTAACCAAGATTTTACATTGTAAGATGAGTTTGCTCTGAAAGAAATTCTGTCGAAACTTGTTTTTTTAACAATACCTTCTTGCTTAAAGGTGTTTGCA
The DNA here is from genome assembly GCA_947311255.1 of uncultured Chlorobiota bacterium. Lineage (GTDB taxonomy): Bacteria > Bacteroidota > Bacteroidia > Bacteroidales > JAADGE01 > JAADGE01. The sequence goes on from CAMZKL010000016.1 coordinate 63,545, forward strand.
CTAAAAAAATAGTTTCCTTTTTTATTTGCGCCTGAAAAAGAAATGTCATTACTGTTTATTACAGCATTTTTATTTGATATTTCATTGAACCAGTTTGTGTTTTTTAATGCAGAGGGGTCGGTTATCGGGGCAGTATTTCCTGCTGCAACCATTGCTTCATTTTTTAAAGTTCCCCAAGTTTGGGCATCAAGAACATTTGTTGAACGCCAGAAATTTTGAACTCCGTAGTATGAATTAAAAGTAACTTGTCCGCCTTTTTTTCCTTTTTTTGTTGTAATAATTACAACTCCGTTTGAACCTCTTGAACCGTAAATTGCTGTTGCAGATGCATCTTTAAGTACTTGTATTGATTCAACATCGTTTGTATTTAAAAAATCAACATCGTCAACCATCATTCCGTCAACAACATATAGAGGTTCAGAATCATTAATTGTTCCTATGCCTCTAATTCTTACCATAACACCTCCGCCGGGAGTTCCTGAATTTGATGTTACACTGACTCCCGCAATTTGTCCTTGCAATGCTTGGTCAATTGTGCTTACCGATTTTTTTGCAACTTCATCCATATCTACTACGGAAACAGAGCCTGTGAGATCTTTCTTTTTTTGAGTTCCGTATCCAACAACAACAACTTCATCTAAGTCTAATAAATCAATATCAAGTTGAATATCTATTTTTGTAAGATTTTTTATTTCAATAGTTTTAGGGATATATCCTATGTAAGAAACTTGAATGGTTTTTGTAACTTCAGGTACATTAATTGTGTATTTTCCGTTAGAATCAGTAATAGTAGCAATGTTGGTATTAGGTATAATTACAGTAGCACCAACTATTGTTTGATTTGTGTTTGATGCAGTAACAGTTCCCGATATTATTTTTGTTCTGTTTTGTGCATTTATATTACTTTGTATCAGTAATAAAAACGTAATTAAAAAACTAAGTTTAATAAAAACGTTTGTCTTTGATTTTGTTTTAAAAATATCCATATGTTTTGTTTATTAATTATTGTTTCAAATTTTAATTCAAATAGTTTATATAATCGTTTCGCAGAACAGAAGCTGAATTACTGTTCGGTCCGGTGGGGCACATATCTTTATAATATTGATATGTTATAATCCTTCGTACATAGTTTGCTGAAATATCTAATTTTTGTTTAAGTGTACTAAAATTTTCGGGCGTGTTGTCGGGTTTAAATGTTTCAATGTCAGCCCAAAATGCTCCTTCGTAATTACTGTCCGTATATAATCCTTTATTTGCTGCTTGGAAATATGAGTCTAAGTTGTTAACAGTACAATGATTTACTCCTATTCCGTCTTGCAACAAAATTAAGTCTAAATTGCAAGATCCCATTCTTTTCATAAATGTTCTGAAAGTGCTTATATCGGTTAAATTTTCATTAAAAAAAACAGTTGTTGTAACTGGTTTATCACTAATTTCTTTGCAGTAGCTAGAAAGAGGGTTTATTAAATTGTTTTTTAAGATGTTAAAATTGTTTTCGCTGTTATAATAATACGGCGCAGCTTCATGAGAAATATACCAGCCTGCAAATGCTTTGTTATGTTTAAATGCTTGCCAAATATCATCTGCTAGTTTTTTAGACCTTTGAACATGAATGTTTAATTCACTTGTGTTTGTTGTATTGCTCCAAAAGTTTTCATTAAAATATAAGCCCGTAAAAACTTTAATATTATTTTTTTCTGCTGATTTAAATAAGTTGGACAATGCATTTTCATACTTAATTGTACTGTATGTATTTTCGGAATTTGTCCATAAATATTCATTATAAGCTGTATATTGAATAAAAAGAATTTTTATTCCGATTTCTTTCATCTCTTGCATATGTGTATCCCATTGAGAATCTGTCCAACTTGTTTTATTCCAAAAATCAATAAATGTTCCGTTTATATATGCCGATGTTGACCCGTTTCCTGCAATAATTGTTGTATCATTTGCCTGTGGTTCAGCTTCGGGATCAATAGGTTTGGGCTTACATGCAAACAAAATTATTACAAGCATAGGGAAAATAATATTTTTTTTATGATATAGAAAAGTTAGCATAATGAATGAGTATTTGATAAAAAGGCGGTATAATATTAACCGCCTTACATTAAGTTAAACTACCTGATTATGTTCATTTTCATTGTTTTTGATAAATCGGAAGTTTTTAAAGTATAGAAATAAATACCTGATTTAAGGTTTTCAACATTAATATCAACAGTATTATTTCCTGCTGGAAAATTATTGTTAATAGCATCTATTATTTTTTTTCCGGAAATATCATAAATTGAAATATTTACAAAATCGGGTTTTTCCAATGTGAATTTTATTGCAGTAAGATAGTTCGCAGGGTTAGGAACATTTTGCGATAAAGTAATTCCGGAATTTTGAATGTCAGTAACATTTGAACCTGCAAGTTCAATTAAATGAATGTCATCAAGCCAAACAATATTTCCTGTTCCTATTGCTCCAAGTTGAAAAACATAGTTACATTCACCAGTAACATCTGCAACAAAAGTTTCTTCAAAAGTTTGCGGACTTGTGCCAACGCTTAGAGTACTTGTGTAATAGTTATCCCAAGGGCTGTTAACTTCTTGAATTACTTGTTCAACTGTTATGTCGGTATTTGCAACAGCAGTATATTTTACTGTGTAACTTTTTCCGCTTATAAGTCCTCCCGAAATACTTTGTGCAAAGCCAAATTCCCAACTTTCGCCTCCGCCTCCGGTTAAAGTTATTTTAGCACTGTTTGTTCCTTCAAGAACGCTTGTATTATCTATTTCTGCTGTTCCGTTTGTTTCTCCCCAAACTTCCCAATTGTTAAGTGCATCATCAAAAGAATTGTTCAAAAGTATCTCTGTTTGAGAGTTTACGTTTAGATTACTTCCCAAAAAGAAAATCAAAAATAATGATATTGAGAAGAGCGATTTTAAAAAAGTATTTTTAAGTACCATAATAAAAAAATTTAAAAGTGAATAATTAATTAAAATTTGCTGATGAAATAAAAATTTCATTGCTTATTGATTGTTTATATGCGTTAAGTGCCTCCGGAGAACTGTCAATTCTAAGAAGTGTTGTTCCAAAGTTTTCATTCCAATATGAAACGGCTTTAATTTCTGGGTAAAAATTTCCGTTTTCTTTAACAGAATTTAAAGCATTTGTAATCCATTGCGGTTTTTGATGTGCTTCATTATCAACAACTCCCCATTCAAGTATTGCAATTGGTTTTCCTGTTGCGGAAATTGATTTTACTTCATTCCAACCGTCGTTTAAAATGTTTTGAAATTCGTTCCAATCATCATTTGGTTCTTGTTTTCCATATACACTGATTCCAATCCAATCTATATAATCGTCACCAGGATAGTATCCTTTCATGTTATTCCAACTTGTTTCAGGATTTGAGTAAATATCAATATGAAAAAACCATGTTATGTTTATTGCACCTTCATTATTACAAATGTCAATTATGTGTCTGTATGCATCTCTGAAACGTTCCATTCCGTCGTATAGATTATTGGCTCCGTATTCATTTTTTGTGTTTCTTCCGTTATATTCTGCATTCCAAGGAAACCAATCTCCGTTAACTTCGGTGCCGAATTCAACGAGCAAAGGGATTTTTGTGTTTTTTGCTTCTTTTGCCCAAAGTTTTAGGTCGTTATCAAAGTTTCCGTCAATAAATTTTTGCATTGTGTAAACCGGGTCTGGTCCTCCTTCGTTGAAATTTGACCTTGGCATCATTCTTATAAAAGGTATTCTTCCTAAATTATGAATGACAGAAACTTCCTGGGAGGGAAATTTAATTCCCCCTTTTTCAGAAGTCCAATTGTTTGAAAAATAAACCCAAGTTAATTGTTTGTTTGCTAATGTTTCAAAATCTGTAATTCTGTTTTGTGTAACAATATCTTCTGTTCCGCCTAAATCCGGAAAAGCAGAATGATATATTTTATTATTTTCGGGTATTGCCAATTTCATTCCTGTTAAGTCTGTTGTGTCACCTTCAACAGGTTTAATTGGTTCCGGTCCTTTGCAAGAAGAATTTGCAAAAAGGAAAAAACTTATTGTTATGAATAAATATTTTGTTTTATTTTTCATTTTTTATTGAGAGAATGATGCATTTGAAATAAATAATGAATTGTTTACGGCATTTCTATATGCGTTTTTTGCCGAATTTGATGAATTTATTTTTAAGTTAACATTAAAACCGTTATCATTAAAGTTTTCGTGCCACCAGCACATTGCATCAATGTCTTCTGCATATGTTCCGTTAGGTCCTACTGCATTGTATGCATCTGTAATCCATTGAGATTTGTTGCCTAATGAGGGATAATCTATAACACCCATTTCAAGAACAGCAATGGGTTTGCCTGAATTTGAAATTGATGATATTTCTGCCCAATTATCATTCAGCATATTTTCAAAAGACCACCAACCGTCATTTGTATCTTGCGGTCCGTAAACACTAAGTCCAATCCAATCAATATAATCATCGCCAGGATAATAATCTTTCATTTTGTTCCAGCTTACTTGGGGGTCGTTGTCTGCATTTACATGAAAAAACCAAGTTACATTATTAACACCTCTTGAATTAAAAATGTCAATAATATGTCTGTATGCATCTCTAAAACGTTCAGCTCCGTCATATTTGTCAGGATTTCCGTATCCTGTTTTGTTATTTTTACCATTCCATTTTGCATTCCAAGGAAACCAATCTCCGTTACATTCTGTTCCAAATTCAATAAGCAAAGGATATTCCACAGCTTTTGCATTGTCAGCCCATTGTTCTAATTCTGCATCAAAGTTACCGTCTATAAAAGCTTGCATTGTGTAAACAGGGTCGGGAGTATCTTCATCTTCATTTCTTGGCATTATTCTGATAAACGGTACTTTTCCTGCATTATGAATAATATTTACTTCTGATTGCGGAAAGTGTATTCCGTCAAACCAATTGTCTGAAAAGTATGCCCATGTAATATCTTTGTTTGCAAGGTTTTCAAAGTTACTGATTTTATTTGCAGAAACTTCATCTTCAAAACCTCCGAAATTTGTGTATGCCGAATGATAAATATGTGTTCCGCTTGGTTCTAAAAGTTTTGTTCCCGTTTGCTGGTTTTGTGTTTTTATTTCAATAACTAAATAATCTAAATTGCTGTTTTCGTTTGCATTATTAGATTTATACATTAATCTTATTTCTCCGTTTGATGATTTAATAAAGTTATTTGAAGTTTTTGTCCACTCATTGCTTGACCATTTCCAATCTTGTGCAAATGTATTTTTGCCGAGAGTTACCCATTTGTTGGTTGAAAAATTTCTTATTTTCCAATACCATTTTTGACTGTTGTATTTTCTTCCTTTGTAGTTTGTTTTTACTTTTATTTCTACAACTTCACTTTTGTCTATATCATCAGGTAAATAAAAATATATGTATCCTTGATAACGTTGACTGTTTGGTTGAAAATCAATATATTTGTTCCAATTATCTTGTGTTCCTGATTGGTCTTTTGTGTTTAATTTGCTTAAAGGTGCATCTTGCCAATATCCTTTGCTGTTTGTTATATGGTCGACATATAAAGTATGAGTAATACTTTTATCGGCAGTAATTATCGGAGAATTATCGGGTGTTATAGATTTTTTTTGAATTATGTTTTCTTTTTTGCAAGAAAATGCAAACATAATTATTAAAATAAATGTAAATTGTTTTAAATTTTTCATAACTTTTATTTATTATTGATATTTATCTTGAACAATAAAAGGTTGTTTCCCTTCTAAATCTTCTTTTGAAAATTTTGCAGTTATAGTTTTTTCTTCTCCCGGTAAAAGGATTAAAAAGTTGTCAGACCAAAATGTCGGTAAAACTTCTTCTCCATTTTTTCCTTTTGTTATCATTAATCTTTTCATAAAAGCAAGTTTTTTACTTGTATTTTTAACTATAACAGTTGCCATAATTTCATTTTCTTCGTCTTTAAGAGTTGATTTTATAACTAAGTTAACATTTTCAAGATTTGCTAAATCCGTAAAATCTACTCTTTTTGAGAGTTCTTTACTGTCAAGCCTTGCACGTTTTAAAGCTGCATAAACTTTTTTGTCAAGTTTGTTGCTTTCGGGAGCAAACCAATAGAAATTGTCGGATAAAATGTTGTTTTTGTCGTCTTTCAGAATTAATTTTACAAAATATGTTGATTTTATATTTTGTGGTTTTTTTACAGAAAATACTTCTGTATATTTATTTTCTTCTATGTTTAAATTTTCTTCTTTTTCAGAAATTACATTTAAATTAAAATCATAAACTTTAACAGATACTTTTAAGTTTTTATATTGCTTGTATGTTGCATTAATAACAGAAACTTTAAAATTATTTTCATTTAGTTGAATATGAAGTGGTTCCATTGCTTTTTTTGCAAAATAATATGCCGAAGTAGGGTTTAAATACCAATCGTAAAGTTGCCAAACAACAGTAGGCCATGTTGAATTAAGTTTCCATAACATTACTCCGCTTGTAATGTCCCACATTCTGTGATTTGCAGCTTCGTACATTGCTCTGTAACTTGCAGCATTAATATATTGTGCATTTTTTATATATTCTTGAGCGGTTTTTGGTTTTCCGTATCGTGAGCGTAAAGCAACATCGTATGCTCTGTACACATATCCGTCATCGTCCCATGCTCCGTGATGTGCCCATTTTTTATTCAAAGGATAAATGTCTGTTTTTTCTGATTTTTCAATATCATTAATAAACTTTTTCATGCTCGTGTATGTAGGAACGGAAGGTACACCGAGTTCATCTCTGAACATTTGTTGTTTAACAGATAAAACCATATCGTAATAATACTTGTGAGGGTACCATGTGTAGTCGGGAGCACCGTCGTCGGTTATACCTAATGGTAGATCTTCTTTCATATAGGGGGTTAATTTGTCAACATCCCAGTCGTAGCTGGAAGTTGGGACAAATTCTCCTGTAGGATGATTTTGTTTTAGAAGTTTTTTTACAGGGTTATATATTTCTTCTCTAACGATTGTTTCGCATTGAAGCGTCCAAAGAGATAGGGAAGGGTGGTTTCTGTATCTTTTAATAATATCGTCGGCATTACTTATCGCTAAATCGGCATCTTTAGGGTTTGCAAATGATGCTGTTCCTGGGTAAGATGTCCAACACTGGAAGAATGTTTCCCACATCATAAGTCCGTATTTATCATATGTTTCCATGACATATTCGGGAGGCGAAGGCATATCTTCATTTGCAATCATTACAACATTTGCGTTTGCCAAAAGTCTTGCTTCATTGTACATTCTTTTTGGGTTCATATTAAGCATCATATCTGGTTGTAACCATCCGCCTCTAGCAAATATCTTTTTCCCGTTTACCCAAAATATTCTCCCGAATTCACCGTCAATTTCTTTTAATGTATTTGTAAGTTCTCTGATGCCGAATGTTGTTTCGCTTATATCGGAAATTTTTTTGTTTTTAATAAATTCCAATTTTAATTTATGAAGGTTTTGATTTCCGTAACCGTTTGGCCACCAAAGCAAGGGGTTTTTAATACTTAATTGTGGAAAGTCATTGTAATCAACACTTACGGTTATTGTTTTGTTTGCAGGAATTTCAACTTGTTTTTCGAAAGTTATTGTTTTAAAATTACCTTTCATTTTTTTCTTATAGCTGTAAAAATCAACTTCTTTTACAAAATCAATTGTTCCTTTTATTTTTCCTTTAACAGGTTTGTTAGAAGTATTAATAAGTTCGGCACTAATTGTTAAGTCTGCTTTTGTTGTGTCCGGCAGGTTAAGTTTTGTAATAATATACGGGTTTGTAATATCAACATCATTTGTAAATGTTAAAAATACATCTTGATAGATACCCATATTTCTGTCTCTTACAACGGGAGCACAATCCCATCCGGCAGAAAATTTAAGAGTTGCATCTTTAAATATTTCTGTTCCCCAACCTCTTTGAGGTCCGAAAACTTCTAATTGAGCACCCGGATATGGAGTTCCGATGTTATCAACTTGATAAATTTTTACGGCAAGTATATTTTTTTTATCTTTATTTACATAATCAGTAATGTTAAATTTGTATCTTTTAAACATTCCGACCATATTTTTTGCATTGGTTAGTTGTTTTCCGTTAATCCAAACGTCTGCTCTGTAATTTATTCCGTCAAAATTTAACCAAATATTATTGTTTGTGTTTTCTTTTTCGATATTAAATTCAGTTCTGAACCAATAGGGGTTTTTAAAAGGATTCGGATGGTTTTTGATATGTGAATATTTTTCTAAATTTAAGCGTTTGTTTAAAGAGTCGGAAGCATCAGGAATAAGGAAATTGTTTAAATCAAAATGCGGATCGGGGTAAATATTTGCATTAACAAGAGCTCGTAAAACTGTTGTAGGGACTTCCACGTTTAACCATTTTTCATCTTTAAATTGCGGTGTGGAAATTTCTTTATCTTTTTCTGGTATTTTTAGTGATGATATTAATTTCCAATCTTTTAGAAATTGTTTTTTGAAGATGTCTTTATTTTTGTTATCTTTATTGCAAGAGAAGAAAGATAATAATATGATTATTAATATGTTAATTTTTATATTTTTCATTTTGTGTTTTATTATTTATAAAGCTAATGCTGCTGCACCGATAAAGCCGGCATAGTCTCCGAGTTCTGCAAAAACAATTTTTATTTTTTGTGCAGGGACTTCACAAATGTTTTTTAATAATTGTTTTTCGGTATGTTTTAAAAAGAATTTTCCAGCATTAGAAATTGAGCCTCCTAATATTACAATTTCAGGGTCTAAAATATTTATGCTCCATGCCATTGCATAAGCTAAATGTTCTCCGAATATTTTCCAAGTTTCCAAGGCATCTTTATCATTATTTTCGGCAAGTTTAAAAATTTCGACAGATTCCATGTCTTTTCCCGACACGGATTTGTAAATTTTTGAAACGCCTTTTCCTGAGATGTAATCTTCAATTATTCCAGATTTGTACGGAGAAATCCAAATTTCACCAGCAGTTTGGGTTGCACCATTTAGAATTTTACCGTTAATAATTACTGCAGCTCCAAAACCTGTTCCCAAAGTAAAACCTAATACATTTTTTTTGGATTTTCCTGCTCCGAAAATAGTTTCGCCGAATATTAAGCAATTAGCATCATTATTAATAAATACTTTTGTATTAAAATAATTTGCAATTGTATGTTGTAACGGAAAATAATTCATGGTAGGAAGTTGTGGACATTCCAGAATTATTCCTGTTTTTATGTCCAAAGGACCTGTTGTTCCGATTCCAATTCCGGCAATATTGTTTATGTTAACTTCTAATCTGTCAAAAATAGTTTCAATACTTGACGTTATTCTTTGAATAATTCTTTCAGATGGGTCATGCCCGTCGGTCGGAATCTTAACAGGAACGCATAAAACTTTACCTTTTTCGGATATTGCACCTGTCATAATTTTAGTTCCGCCTAAATCAACTCCTATGTATATTTTTTTTGCCATATTAAGGTTTTTGTTTATTCAACAGCTGTTACTTTTGCTCCGTGTGAAAAACTGCCGGCTTCAAATCCTTTATTTTTTGCATATTCATCAATATAAAGCTGAATGGGTATTATACTTTCAATTGAAAATAAGAATTCATCTTGTTCCGGTATATTTAAGATTTTTATTTTATTGTTTGAGATATTTATTTCTGAATTAGTAATAATTAAAACTTTGCCTCCGAAGTTTGCAATATCTTTTGCCATTTTTAGGTTTTGCTCAAAAGTTTTTCCTTTTGGAATAAATATTATTGTTTTTACACCTTCTTGAACCATTTCTATGGGGCCGTGTCTGAATTCTCCACCGAAATATCCGGTTGCCGCAACTTTAATGGCTTCTTTAAACATTAGACTGCTTTGCATTGCGGAAGCATAGGCAGGTCCTCTTGCAATTATTTGTATTGTTTCTATGTTGCCGAAAAAATAAATGTGTTTTGAAATGTTTTTTTGATAAAAATTAATTCTTTCTTCAACATCAATAATTAATTTTTTGATTTTTTTAATTTTACTGTCATTCCATTCATCATTTATGTACCATGCAAAGATGTATGTTACAAGAAGTATTGAAACAAATGTTTTTGTTGATGTCATTTTTTCCTGTCCTGCATTACTGTACAATGTATAATCTGATTTTTTGTCAAGAGTACTGTTTTTGGTATTTGTAATTCCTAAACATTTAACTTTTTTAGGAATATTTTTTAATATTTCAACGACTTCGTAGCTTTCTCCTGATTGAGAAAAGCAAACGAGAAGTGTTTCCTTATTAAGCACTTGAAAATTATAATGTAATAATTCGCCGGCATTAATTACAAAAGTACTTATTCCCATTTTGCTGAATATATTTGATGCTGCAAAAGATGTGAAATAAGAACTTCCCATTCCCGTAAAAATTATTTGCTCAAATTCATTGTTTCTCAGCATTCTTTTCAGTGCGGATAAAGTTTTTAAATTATCTTCATTTAAATACAGTTTTAGTGTATTTTCTAATGCTTTCGGTTGTTCTGTAATTTCTTTTAAAAATAAGTTCATTATTTTACTTTTATCATTTTTAAATTCCAAATAGTTTTTTCTTTATCAAGTGCATGTGAGTATGATACATATAGTTTATTGTCAATTACATACTGGAAAGCACATGCATCATTATTTGAAAGTATCGGATTGTTTTTTGCTCTTTTGTAATTGCCGTCTATTTTATCGGAATAAAAGGCATTAGTAACCCATTTTCCGGATAGTTTTCCGGTGTCAAATTCTTCAACTAAAAGATAGTATGTATTGTTATAAAATGCTATTGAAGGAGCAGCAATGGTTTTTGATAAAGAAATTATGAATTTTGGTTTGCTGTCTTTAAGTTTTAAAATATTATTTGATTTTTTTATGGCAATATTCCATTTTTTGTTTGTTTTTGCTCTTTCAGTACCGTTATAATAAAAGAGATAAAAATTATTGTCGTTTTTATTAAAATAAATAAAAGGGTTTTGGTTTTGTTTTCCTTTTTCAAAAGGCACAATAACTGTCTTATTGTTGAAGTCTGTTCCGTCTTTGCTTGTCTGCATTACAATTCTGCTGTCATAAGATTTATTATATTCAGCATAAAACATATAAAAAGTTTCATTTGCAAAAATAACTGTCGGCCATCTGCAATTTTTATTTATTATTGGGTTGTGTTCATATTTTTCCCAATATTCTAAATCGTTGCTTCTGGCAAGACCGCTTTTTTTTACCAATGGATTTGTGTTGTTATAGTGGTCCAATCCGTAATATGCCCAATATTTATATCCGTCTTTATTGGCTTCAACAATTGAAAATGTGTGTACTTTATTTGCATCCCAATTGCATTTGTCTCCTTGTAAAATTACTGAATTCCAAACAATTGACGGATATTCATTTTTTTGAGCAAATGTTTTAGCTCCGAATATTAAAAATATTAATAGACTTAATTTTAGGGTTTTCATTTGTATAAGTTTGTTTAATTAATTCATTTTAAATAAGTTGCTTGTGCGTTCGTATTTATAACACTTGTGTTGTTTTTATATTGGAACATTTGCTTTTTTGCAAGTAATTTGTATGCCTGTTTATAGTTATACCCTTGTGTGTCAAAATTTTGGAATGGGTATTTTATTTTATTAAAATTTATACAGTTGTAATTTTCACTCCTAATTTTTCATACATTGATAATTCGGTATCTGTCATTTTTTTTGTAGTTATTATTTTATCAAGTTTTTCAATTTTAGAGATTACTGCCAAACTACGTCTTCCGAATTTAGATTCATCTGCAAGCAAAATAATTTCGCCGGAAACATTTATCATTGTCTGTGTTGTGCTTGCTTCGTTTATGTTTGGAGTTGTTAATCCGTGTTCAAAATCAATTCCGTCTGTTCCTAAAAACAGTTTGCCGGAAGATAATCTTTTCAAAACGGTTTCTGCCAAGGGTCCGATTAGTGTTAATGTGTCTTTAAAAAGGTTACCTCCTGTTAAAATTACTTCAATATTTGAATTTATTAATTCAACTGCTATATTTAAAGCATTAGTAATAACAGTTATGTTTTTTTTGTTAAGTATTTCTTTTGCTAATAAATTTGTGGTTGAACCGGAATCTAAAATTATTGTATCTCCTTCTTTAATCAACTTTGCAGCTTCTTTTACGATTCTTAATTTTTCATCAAGAAATATTTTTTCTTTTTCGGTAAGAGCTAAACCTCTAAATAACTGATTGTTTTTTATAGCTCCTCCGTGTGTTCTTTTTAAAGCTCCAGACTTTTCTAATACAGCTAAATCTTTTCTGATGGTAACAGCTGTTGTATTGAATTTTTCAATAAGGTCATTTGTTGAAATCCTATTTTTTTTATCAAGAATTTTTAAAATTTCCTCTCTTCTTTCTTCTTGAAAAATGTTATTTTCACTTACATACTTCACTGCACTATCTTTTAGTTTTGCATTTAAAATAATTTACTAGTATTTAAGTTCGTTTACTTTCGTTTACTTTCGTTTTGCAATTATAGGACATTTTTTTAATTTTACAAAACAAAATGTTGTATAACATAATTTTTTGTGTTATGATATTTTTTAATAGCATTTATAGATGTACAACTAATTTTATAGATATGTTTTACTTTATTGCCGCTAAGTTCAGATTTTATTATTTCACTTAATTTTTAACTTAACCCAATATCTACACAAGGAGTATTCTTCCTTTTTATGAAGCATTTTGTCATTTTATGTATTTATATACAAGTTCATTCTTTTTTACTCATCTTAGAAAAGAACTTTTAAATAATACGTATTAATTATCTCATATTCAGACAACAATAAAGATTAAAAAAAAAGAAACTTAATACTTAGGAAATTTGGAAATACTTAAAATTTACAGTATTATAATATGTTTATATTCAATAAATTATAAGTTGCAAATATTGATTTTATATTTGAGAAAAGAATTTAAATTCTAATAATTAGATTTTTAAAATAATTTATTAGTTTGCCATGCTTAATTTTTTATTATTTTAAAGTAGTTTTCAGAAATTATTTTTAATATTTCATTATTTGTTGAAAAATGTGTTGTATTTATTTGATTTACAGCTAAAACACCAATTGATGTCCCTGTTATAAATGCGGCATCAAAGTTTGCTATTTCTTTCAAGAAAATATCTTTTTCTAGAACTTTAATATTTTTTTTGTTGCAAATTTTAAATATAAAATCTCGTGTTATTCCTTTTAAAACATCTCTTGATTTTGGAGTTGTAAGTTTGTTATTTTTAATGAAAAATATATTTGACTTACTGCATTCCGTAATTTTATTATTTTTAGATATTAATAATGTTTCAAAGACATTTTTGTTTTTTGTATTAGATTTAAGAAACTCTCTGAGTTTATAGTTTATTACTTTTGCATTTGGGTCTATACGTTCAATTTTTTTAGAAATAATTTTCACTCCGTATTCGTAAACATCAGCTTTAGGTTCAATGTTTTGTAGAAAGAAACAAATTAATGTATTTTTTCTACCATAAAATCTTATTACAAACTTTAACCTACCATTTTTAATTTTATTGATTTCAATAAGTTTTAAAACTTGTTTTTTTACCTCTTTATCAGAAATTGAAATTTTTAAATTTTTAATTTCTGCAGATTGATGGAATCTTTTTAAATGCTCATCAAAAAAAAGAGGAGAATAATTTGAAATTTTAATAACTTCATAAATTGAGATTCCTTTTTCCAATTCTGAAATTTGAAAATCTTTTACAGGAATCTTTTTTCCATCAACTATAAAATAATTTGCTATACAAGGCATAATTTATTGTAATTTAATGCAAAATAAAATATAAATTCGTAAAAATTGTTAAATTTGAGAAAATTAAAGAAATCTTTAATATTTTTATGCTTTTAATCTTCAAAAACTTATAGATGAAGTTATATACTGATAAAGTTGTGAAAAGATACGGTAAAAGAACCGTAGTAAAAGGCATTTCCTTAGATGTTAACAAAGGTGAAATAGTTGGGTTACTAGGGCCTAATGGAGCTGGAAAAACTACAACTTTTTACATGATTGTCGGTTTTATAAGACCAAATGAAGGGAATGTTTTTTTAGACAATATAAATATTACAAAATTACCAATGTATAAAAGGGCAAAGATGGGTATTGGTTATTTGCCACAAGAAGCATCCGTTTTTAGAAATTTATCTGTTGAAAATAATATAAAAAGTGTTCTTGAAATGACAAAAATGTCAAGAAAAGAACAAAAAATACAAACTGAAAGGTTAATTGAAGAATTTGGACTAGATCATATTCGTAAAAGTAAAGGAATTCAGCTATCTGGAGGAGAAAGAAGAAGAACCGAAATTGCAAGAGCACTCGCAATTAATCCTGCTTTTATTCTTTTAGACGAACCCTTTGCAGGTGTTGATCCTATTGCTGTTGAAGATATACAATCAATTGTAAGAACATTGAAGGAAAAAAATATTGGAGTGCTAATTACCGATCACAATGTTCATGAAACTCTCAGGATAACAGATAGATCTTATTTGCTTTACGAAGGCAATATTTTAGAAGCCGGAACAGCGGAAGATTTAGCATCTAATCCTGAAGTAAGAGAAAAGTATTTAGGAAAGAATTTTGAATTAAGATAATTTAAAAGAGTTCAATTTTTAAAAATGAAAATGAACTCTTTTTTTTTAAGTATGACTTTTTTTAAATACCTAAATCAGTTTTTATTTCTTCAATCTTTACTTCAAGCATAGAATTAATTTCTTCAAATTTATCTTTACAACATAAATTAGATTTTAATCCTATATAAAACTTTATTTTTGGTTCAGTTCCAGAAGGTCTTACTGTAATTTTATAACCATCTTCGGTAAAGAATTGAATAACATTAGATTTTGGAAGATTTATGGTTTCAACTGTGTCTGTTACAATGTTTTTAGATTGTTGTAAAAAATAATCTTTAACTTTTGTGATTTTTGAAGCTGCAATAGTTTTTGGAGCGTTTTTTCTAAAATTATCCATCATTGCTCTAATTTCCTCATTTCCCTTTTTCCCTTTTTTAACAAGGTTTACTAATACTTCTTTATATAAGCCAAACTCAATATAAATATCAATAAGCATTTCATAAAAAGATTTTCCTTGTTCTTTTGCCCAAACAGCGGCTTCGGAAATGAGTGCTGCGGACATAACAGCATCTTTGTCTCTTACAAACTCTCCAGCTAAATATCCATAACTCTCTTCGCCCCCGCCAATGAATAATTTTTTACCTTCGTTTTCTTTAATTATTTCAGCAATAAATTTAAAACCTGTTAAAGTATCAAAATACTCAATATTAAATTTGCGAGCAATATCTGCAAGTAATTCAGAGGTTACAATTGTTTTTACAATGTATTCATTCCCTTTTATTAAATTTCTGTCAATTTTTGATTTTATAAGAAAATAAATTAATACTGATGCGGTTTGATTTCCGTTTAATAGTATAAAATTGTTTTTTAAGTCTTTAACTGCAATTCCTACACGGTCTGCATCAGGGTCAGTTGCTAAAACTAAATCTGCATCTACTTCTTTTGCTTTTTGAATAGCCATTTCAAGGGCTTCTGCATTTTCCGGATTTGGAGAAATTACAGTAGGGAAGTTACCGTCAACAATATCTTGTTCTGGAATATTAAAAATGTTTTTAAAACCGAATGCTCTCAAAGTTTCGGGAACAAGTTTAACTCCTGTGCCATGGATAGGAGTGTAAACAATTTTAAAATCATCATGTTTTTCAATAATATCTTTAGAAACAGATAAAGTTTTTAGTTTGTTTAAATATAAGGTGTCAAAATCTTCTCCAAGACTAATTATATTTCTTTTTATACTTTCAAATTTTATATCATCCACATTTGTAATCTTATTAACTTCGGATATAATGTTTTTATCATGAGGTGCAACAACTTGTCCGCCATCATCCCAGTATGCTTTGTAGCCATTATATTCTTTTGGGTTATGTGAAGCAGTTATAACAACACCACTTTGGCAATTAAAATGTCGCATTGCAAAAGATAATTCTGGGGTAGGTCTTAAACTTTCAAATAAATAAACCTTAAAACCATTTGCAGAAAAGATGTCTGCTGTAAGTTCTGCAAAATATCTGCTGTTGTTTCTGTTGTCATGGGCAACAGCAACTTTTATTTGTTTTAGATTAGAGAAGTTTTTAATAATATAGTTACTTAAGCCTTGAGTTGCTGCTCCAATAGTATATTTATTAACTCTATTGGTGCCAACTCCCATAATACCTCGCAAACCACCAGTTCCAAATTCTAAATTTTTATAAAAAGCGTCTTCTAATTCTGTAGGGTTGTTTTCAATAAGTTTTTTAACTTCTTTTTTAGTCGCATCGTCATATTTTCCATTAAGCCAAATTTCAGCTTTTTGTAATATGTTATTTTTCATATTTTCTTAAATTTTAAAATTTATGTAAAAATGCTTATTTTTTTTAATAAAAAAAAACATCTCATTTTAATTCTTTATAATAATATGTAATTTGTTTATTACCAGTTAGATATAAATATTATTAACAATAATTAACATTTATTGCAATTCTATATTGCTGAATTTTAGATAGTTGCAGATATTTTGAAAAAATATTTGAAAATTAAATCATTTTGAGTTTGTAAGAATGTTATTTTTTTGTTAAGTTTGTGGGATAAAAATGAATTTAATTGTTAACTAAAAATTGTTTGTTTATGAAAAAACTAATGCTATTACTGGCATTCTTCTCAATTGTAGGAATGCAAGTTTATGCTCAAAAAACGGTAACAGGTACAGTTATTGATGACTCAGGAGAAGGTGTTCCCGGAGTTAGTGTACTTGTAAAAGGAACAACAGTAGGTACGATGACTCTTGGTGATGGTACGTACTCCGTAGAAGTTCCTGATGGATCTAACACTTTAGTATTTTCATACATTGGTATGGAAACTCAAGAAGTTGCAATTTCCGGAAATGTTATGAATGTTACATTAAGTGCATCAAGTGAAGATATTGATGAAGTTGTTGTAACAGCTTACGGTATTGTAAGAGAAAAACGTGAAACTACCTATCAAACTGAAAAAGTTTCTAGTGAAGAACTTATGACTAGTGCACCTACAAGAGCTGCTGCTGGTTTAGTAGGTAAAGTTGCCGGTATGCAGGTTAATCTTCAAGATAATGGAGTTAAGCCTAATGCGCAAATTCTTTTAAGAGGTTTAAGATCTGTAAGTGGAAATAATGAAGCACTTGTTGTAATTGATGGTTCAATTTCTTCTATGAGTGCATACAATGACCTAAATCCAAATGACATTGAAAGTCAAAACATTCTTAAAGGAGCAAATGCTGCTGCCCTTTATGGTTCTAATGCAGCAAATGGTGCTTTAATTGTTGTTACAAAAAAAGGAACTTTATCTGAAAAACTTACTGTTGGTTTAAATTCATCAGTTACGTTTGAAAAAGTTGCTTATATGCCAGATTTTCAAGATCAATATGGTACTGGTTGGGCTGGTGCTTATGACAATGTTGAGAATACAAACTGGGGACCACGTTTTGACGGAACTCTTCGTCAAATTGGACCAACATTCCCTGCAGGCCATGCATTAACTACTCAAATGGTTCCTTATGCTCCTGTTAAAGATAATCTTAAAGATTTTTTCCAAACAGGTAATACTATCATTAATGATATTTATTTAAAAGGTGGTAATGAAACAAGTACATATTATTTATCTGTTGGAGACCAAAGAACAAAAGGTATTGTTTTAGATGACTCTTACAGAAGAAATACAATAAGAGTTAATGCTTCAAAAACTATTGATAAAGTTGTTTTAAGTTCAAATATCAGTTTCTTAAATGACAAGGTTGATGTTGTTGGTGATAATATAGGAGATCAAGATAGACCTTTATATTGGTTTGTTTTAAATACATCTGCAAATATTCCTTTATCAACTTACAAAGACTGGGAAAATCCTAAGAGTTATGCATATGCTGATAATTATTATAATGCATATTACCAAAACCCATATTGGGCAATAGGGACTAACAGAAATATTGATTACTCCAACAGATTTAATGGAACTTTTAATGTTAAATATGATGTTTTTGATTGGTTAGTTTTTAATACTAATTTTAATGTTAATAATTCTTGGGGAACTGGTAAAGATTGGAGAGCATCACAAGCCTATGATGCAACTCTACAACCATCTCATTCTTATGTAAGCTCTAAAGTTGAAGATTTTGAATTTCAAGATTCAAGATATAACTTAAATGCAATATTTTCTTCCAATAATAATTTAACTGATATGATTTCTTTAAAAGTTAATTTAGGAGCTGCAACTGATTCAAGAAAATACAGAGAAAGTACTATTACTGCAAACAATCTTAGTATAGAAGGTTTTTATGATGTTTCTAACGGAACAGGATCACCTGTAATTAATGTTAATCAATCACAAAGAAGAGGAATTGGTGTTTTTGGAGATATGACTTTAGGTTATGGAAATTTTATTTTCCTATATGCTTCTGGAAGACAAGATTGGACTTCAACATTACCTGTTGATAATAACAGTTATTTTTATCCTTCTGTTGGTCTTTCTTTTGTTGCAACTGATGCAATATCTGCATTGAAAAATAATAGTATTTTATCCGATGCAAGATTTACAGTAAGTAATTCAACCGTATATTCTTCTTTCAGACCATATTTGACTAATGAATCATATAGTCAAGCCGGAGGTTTTCCTTATGGAGATGTGAACGGATTTGATTTGTCAAGAACAGCTATTGATCCAAACATTAAAAAAGAAAAACTAAATACAACTGAAATTGGTATGAATTTATCATTTTTAAAAGACAGAATTAGTTTAGCTACTTCGTATTATATGACTAAAACAACCGATTTAATTACTTACACAACTCCTTCAACAACATCTGGTGCAACAAGAGTTCTTACAAATATTGGAGAATTACAAGGTAAAGGTGTTGAATTAACTCTTGGTGCAACTGTATTAGATATGAAAGGATTCAAATGGCAATTAAATGCTAATTATACATCAAATTCCTCAAAAATAATTTCTATCAAAGATGATTTGGATGAAATTAGTATTTGGAGTACTGATTCTTGGGGTGTATATGCTGTGAAAGGTGAAGAATTCCCTCAAATTAAAGCAAATACCTATAAAATGCATGATGGCAAATTTATTATTAACCCATCTACTGGATATCCAATTCAAGAAGAAGGTGTTCATAATATGGGAAGAACAACTCCTAAATATATAGCTGCCTTAACTTCAATATTTACATATAAAGGCTTTTCTCTTTCAGCAACTGGAGATTACAGAACAGGACATGTATATTACGAGCAAGGATCTGATGTAATGGAATTTACAGGAAGATCTGTTGCAAGTGTTTCTGCAAACCGACAAGATTTTGTAATTCCTAATTCTGTTTACGAAACAAGTCCTGGAGTTTTTGTTGAAAATACAAATATTCAGGTACAAGGTGGAGATATGAATTATTGGAAAGATATTTATAATCAAGTGAAATCTAATTATATAAAAGATGCAAGTGCTCTTAAAATTAGAGAATTAACTTTCTCGTATGAACTTCCAAAGAAATTTGTAAAGAAAGCAAAATTAGAAAAATTAAAAATTGGTTTTGTAACAAGAAATCTTAAAACTTGGTTGCCCGCAGATAACAGATTCTCTGATCCTGAGTTTAAAAATCAGGTTTCAAGAGGAGGAAGTACTACACCTGCGAATGCTATTGGTATTGGTGGATATATGCAATCTCCTCCAACTTGGTCATACGGATTTAATCTTAATATTGAATTTTAAAACTATATAAAATATGAAAAATATAATAAAATATACAACAGTGCTTTTACTAACAGGAGTGTTGCTGTTTACATCTTGTAAAGAATATTTAGATGTAAATACTGACCCGAACAATCCAACTGAGGTTTCTCCGGATTTAATTCTTCCTGTTGCACAAAAATACACAGCAAACATTATGAATGCTTCTGACGCTGGCGGGAGAAGATTAGCAGCCCTTTCAAACTTAATGATGTATAATTGGAGTCAATCTGATGGATTTTCATGGTATAATGATGAGTTTAACTATTTAGTTACAACAAACTTTTATAGTGCTCTTTTTGACAGAGTATATCCTTATGCTTTGAAACAATATACTGAACTTGAAAATCTTGAAGCTGAATATGACTATTATAAAGCAATTGGAATGATTATGAAAGCATATCATTTTCAAATTTTGGTTGACTTATACGGAGACATACCTTATTCTGAGGCATTACAAAGAGCCACAATTCCAACTCCAAAATATGATGATGCACAGACAATTTATGAAGATTTAATTGTGAAATTAACAGCAGCAATAGATTTAATTAATAATGTGCCAGAACTTCATAAAACGCCAGATACAGATGATGCTATTTTTGGTGGAGATATGATGAAATGGAAACAATTTGCCAATTCAATTAAGTTAAGAATTCTTACAAGACAAATGAGTATGTCTGGAAGAAGTGCTTATTTAACAGCTGAATTTGCAGCAATTGCAACTGAAGGCTCTGGATTTATTGATGCTGATGTAGCAATTAATCCTGGTTATTTAAAAGAAAAGAATAAACAAAATCCATTTTGGAATCTTTATGGAAAAGATGAAGGAGGAACTTTAACTTTAACAAGCAAAGCAACTTGTGCAACACAATGGGTTTTAGATTATTTAACTAATTCAAATGACCCAAGAATTGATTTTATATATGAAAAACCTGCTGACGGACATTTAGGCGTTCCTCAAGGGCTTAAAGATTATGATACACCTATCCCAGATGTTTATATGCCAGACAAAGTATCTAATTTAGGACCAGGCGTTTTAAAGGGACCCTCACAAGGTGCTGTTATTTATACATTAGCAGAATGTAAATTTAATCAAGCAGAAGCTGCATTGCCAGGAAATGGATATTTAGCTGCAAATCCAAAAAGTCTTTATGAAGAAGGTATAGAAGCTTCTTTTGCATATTTAGGTGCAACAGGTGCAAGTACTTATTATGGTCAAAGTATGAACAATGTTGGATATGATGCTTCTGCAAATAAATTAGAAGCAATTATAACACAAAAATGGATTGCAATGAACAGTATAACAGCCGAACAATCTTGGTTTGATTATAGCAGAACAGGTTTTCCTTCAAACCTTCCTGTTCCAATGTTTGCTCCTACTACTGACAGACCGGTAAGATTATTTTATCCTTCAAGCGAAATATCAGCTAACGGAGGAAATGTTCCTACACAACCAGATGCTTTTACTGCTAAAATATTTTGGGCAAATTAATTTAAAAAATTTTAAAATATGAAAAATATAAAATATATAATACTGTTATTTATAAGTTTTGCAATGATTAGCTCTTGCGACTTATTTAAAAAAGATGAAACATTTGTTGAAAATAGCAAGGGTCCAAACTTTGTAACTTTTGAAAAAAGTAATATCATTTACTCACAAGTAGCAACAGGTGATGAATATACTTTTGAAGTTGAAATTAAAGTGGCTGGACCAACAGTTGCTGATTTAACTGCAGATGTTCCTGTAACAATTGAAATAGATCCAACTTCTACTGCTATCGCAGGAACTCATTACAGATTTGACAATAATACATTGACATTAAAAGCAAATAATAATTATTTAGGTAAATTCTATGGGACTATGATAACTGATGGTATAGTTGCTCCTCTTCCTGCTGATCCTAAGATTATTTTTAAAGCTAAAGTAAATGGTGTTGATGGTGTTGTTGCAAGTGGAAAGCCTGTCACGGTTAATCTTGTTTATGGTTGCCTTTCGCATTTTGAAGGAACTTATGATGTAACTACTCAATATACTGCTTATGATGGAAGTGTATCTACTTTAACTTGGACAGAAGATATTACTAAAACTGGAGTTGAAGAATACAGAACAACACGAGTTGGACATTGGACTCCTGTACAATTAGGAGGAACTCCTGGTTTTACATTTTTTAATAAATGTGATGACTTTTCTGTCCCTGGACAAAATTTAGTTGATTTATACGCAAATTGGGTTTCAGGAAATGGTAGTGCTAATGCAACAGGTGATACTTTAACGTTTAATTATACAATTTGTTACCCTAAAGGTAGCGATCATTGTAGAAGTTATTCTTGCGAATTTGTAAAACAATAATTAATAATTTAAAATAAAATTATAATGAAAATAAATCTTAAATATAATATATTTGGGTTAGCTTTGTTGATTATAGTCAGTGTTATGGGCTGTAAAGAAAAGAAAGTTACGGACCCTATTGATCCTGCGGTTCATCCCGTAGCAACATTCACTACCGATTTTACAGGTAATAGTGTTTTTGAAGGTGATACAATAAAATATACAATCACAATTGATAAAATGCTAACAAGATCACTTACTTTTTCTTTAAAAGTTACAGATACAACTGCTACGGCTGTAGATGGAGAAGACTTTACTTGGGAACCAGTTGTCATGGCTCCATATACAAATGAAGTTACTTTTAATGTAATTTTTAAAAATACTAGTGTTCCTAGAGCCGTTCGTACTGCAAAATTCGAAATAGGTGTGTTCCAGTTAGCTGAAAAAAACTTACTAGGACCAGCTACCAAAAATCCTGTACATAACCTTACAATTATGAATAATAATGCAAGATTTTCTTTTGAATGGACTCCTGCAGCTGAAGGTGAAGATGTAAATGATATGGATATTGTAATAGTTAATGAAGCAATGACAGCAGTTATGGATGGATGGGCAGGAGCTACAAGTAATAATCCTGAATATACTGCTTTATTAGGAAGTGTTGATGATGGCACTTATTATTTAGAAGTTGATCCGTATGATATTTACAGTGCTGCTATGAATTTCACGCTAATTAGCCAAGGTTCTGGTCTTAGTATTAATACTGGAACAGGAACATTTGATATGAGTCAACTTGATACATACGAAGATGGTGGAGTTGGTAAAAGAATAATGAAAATTGTTAAAGTTGGCAATGAATATACTTTTACTCAACTTATAAATTAAACTTTCATTATTAAATGATAATTTAAGAAGCTGTCTTTCAAGGCAGCTTCTTTTTTTATTTAGAAATATTATATTTGCAAAATATATATTAGTGTATGTCTATAAAAAAAAATAAAAAATCGGCACTATCCATAAAAAAAGGAGTATCACAAGTTAAAAAACTTGATAAAAAAACAATAGTTAAATATACTTTGTCTAAAAAAACTAGAAAAACGCCCAAATTTTTTTTAGAAGGTATTTTGAAAAATAATATATCTGTTTTAAGCCAAGCAATAACTTTAATTGAAAGTTCAAAAAAAGAACACAAAGATAAATCTCAAGAAATAATAAACTTATGTTTGCCATATTCCGGAAAGTCTCTACGGGTTGGCATTACGGGAGTTCCTGGTGTTGGTAAAAGTACATTTATTGAGGCTTTGGGAATGATGTTGGTTAACAAAGGGAAAAAAGTTGCTGTTCTTGCCATTGACCCTTCAAGTAAAAAGTCTGGCGGGAGTATATTGGGAGATAAAACAAGAATGGAAGAATTAAGTGCAAGTAAAAATGCTTTTATCAGACCTTCGCCAGCAGGAAGTACTTTGGGAGGTGTAACCCGAAAAACTGCGGAAACAATTATCCTTTGTGAAGCGGCTGGTTTTGATGTAATCTTTGTTGAAACAGTTGGTGTAGGTCAATCGGAACTTGCAGTAAGTTCAATGACAGATTTTTTTCTTTTGCTTATGCTTGCAGGTGCCGGAGATGAATTGCAAGGGATTAAACGAGGCATTATGGAAATGGCAGATGCAATTGTTATAAATAAAGCAGATGGAGATAATATAAATAAATCTAGACTTGCTATGGCAGAATATAAAAATGCTTTACATTTGTTTCCTGCATCTAAATCCGGTTGGATTCCAATTGTTAAAACTGCATCTGCATATACAAAAAATGGTATTGAAGAGGTTTGGGACACAATTTTGGAATATGAAAAACTTGTAACAAAAACATCTTATTTATTTCAGAAAAGAAACGAGCAAGCAAAATACAGAATGTATGAAACTATAAACGAAGAGTTGAAAAATCGTTTTTATAATGATATACAAAATAAAAAAAAGATTTCAGAACTTGAAAAGAAGGTTCTTTCCGGAGAAATTAGTCCTTATTTTGCTGCAAAAGAGCTTTTAAAATAATATTTTTAATTTTAGAGTAACTATTAAATGTATTAACTGAACATGGCAAACTCATACTTTTATTTTTCAACACAATTTATGAAATTTAATAATTAAAACTAAGGTTTTTTAAGAATAATGAAACTAAAAAATGTAAAAATCAAAAATTAATGTTATCGTGACACGTTAAAACGAGACAAGATTCAATGCAAATTAATAATTTTAATTAAGTATGAGTTTACCCTTGATTAACTGAAGCCTTTCATAATTCCTTAACATAACATACTGTATGAAAATTAAATAAAATTGATTAACGATTGCTTTATTTCATGTAAAATTGGATTTTTGTCCATAACTTATTGATATTTTTGTATAAATATTGAATAATTTAAATTGTACTGCATTGGCATAAATGTTATTGTTAGACAAAAATAAATTTGGAATCTTGTTTTTACATAGTCATAGAAGCCGTGGGTTTAAAAGTACTATACTCATTAATTTGTTTAACTTTTTCCAAACTTCTCAAATACACCTAAACCAAATAAAGCGAAGTCAAATTTTACAGGGTCTTTTTTATCAAATTGTTTTAAATTATCAGTAAGTTCCTCAACTGCTTTCCAATCATTTTGTTTTCTTGTTAGCATACCCAATGCTCTTGCCGTATTTCCTACGTGCACATCTAAGGGTATTTTTAATGCAGAAGTAGGAATATCTTTCCATAAACCAAAATGAACACCTCTTTTATCTTTTCTAATCATCCACATAAGAAACATATTTAAGCGTTTTGCAGCCGATTTTTTTTCAATATTTGCAATATGCTTTTCTGTTCTTTTTTCGTGTGGTAGTTCAAAAAAAATTTCTCGGAAGTATTTTATTGCAGAATAAATTGTTCTGTCAGTTTTGTACCCTTGTGTAAAAACTTCTTCTAACCCTTTATGGTTCTTGTATATGTATTGAAGAGCAGCAAGAAAATATTTGAAATCAACAAGTTGAAATGTCCTGTGTGTAAAGTCATTTATGTTTTCTAAATCAGCTTTTGATAAATTAATAATGAATTCATAAGGATTATTATGCATAATATCAACAATTTTTTTTGCATTTCTAATAATCATCTTTCTGTTTCCCCATGCTATTGTTGAACTTAAAAAAGCAATAATTTCAATATCTTCTTTTTTTGAAAATTGGTGTGCTATTTGAATCGGGTCAGATTTGATAAACTCAGGTGTATTATACTGATTATGTTTTTCTTCTAGAAGTTCTTTTTGAGTATTTTTAGAAATTTTATTCATTTTTTAATATTATCTTGCAACTATTATTAAATTTATCATCATAAAAGTAAATAATATAAATAATTAAAACATGAATAAATTAAGTTTTCTTTCAATATTGATACTATTTTCAATATCTGTTAATTCTCAGGTAAGAAATGTTAATCCGGACAAAAATTCAGAGCCATGGCTGTTAGGAGGATTGCGAATCCCTTCGCAAGAGGAGATTAATAAAATACCGGTTGTAGTTAATTCGTATGAAAAAAGTAATAAAGACTTACCAACAACACTAGATAATTCTACAAAACCTTATTTTAGACCTGTTTTCAATCAAACTGATGGGAGTTGTGCACAAGCAAGTGGTATTGCATATAGTTTTACCTATGAAATTAATAGAGAAAGAGGAACTAGTGCAAATTCAGGTGAAAACCAATATCCTTCTCATTACACCTACAATTTTTTGAATAATGGAGATGGTGCAAATGGTTCTTGGTTTTGGGATGGCTGGGAAATAATAAAAGCAAATGGTTGCCCAAATGTTTCTACTTATGGAGGGCTTGCAGATAACGGTGCTAAATACTGGATGAGCGGTTATGGTGATTATAGAACAAATATGAATAACCGTGTAAAAGATGTTTTTTCTATTGATGTTTCTACACCTGATGGATTAGAAACTTTAAAACATTGGATGTATGATCATCTAGAAGGAGAATCCGATGGTGGACTCGTAAATTTTGGAGCAGGAATTAGTGATGGAGATTATAATATGACTTGGGATAATATAATTACTAAATGGCATAATTCTGCTAATCATGCAATGACTTTTGTTGGTTGGGATGATAATATCGAATATGATTATAATAATGATGGAAATATTACAAATGATGTTGATATAAACGGAGATGGAATTGTAAATATGCAAGATTGGGAAAAAGGTGCATTGCTAATGGTAAACTCATGGGGAACTTGGTGGGGGAATAATGGGAAAGCATATGTTATGTATAAATTACTTGCAGATCCTATTTCAGAAGGAGGTATTTTTTCAAATAAAGTTTATTCAATACATGTAAAAGAAAGTTGTACTCCGCAACTAACAATGAAAGTTAAAATTGCACATAATTCAAGAAATAAAATTAAGATTTATGCAGGAGTTTCTTCTGATTTAAGTGCATCAGAACCTGAAAATACAATTTCTTTTCCTTTGTTTAATAAACAAGGTGGAAGTTATGATATGCGTGGAAATTCGTCAACACCAATTGAAATTACTCTTGATATTACTCCTTTGTTAAGCTATGTAAATAGTGGAGAAAATTCTAAATTCTTTCTTTTAGTTGATGAAAACGATGGAACAGGAACATCTACTGGGCAAATTTATGATTTCTCAATTGTTGATAATGCAAATACCGAAATAATATGCAATCAGCATAATGTTGCAATTGTTAATGATGATATCACTACTTTAAGTTTAAATGGAAATGTTTCTTTTGATTCTCCAGAGATTACAACAATGAGTCTTGATAATGCAATTGTAAATCAAACATATTCGCAACAATTAAATGCTACAGGTGGTACACAGCCATACAATTGGTCGGTTGTAATTGAGTATAATGAAGAAAACTTAAATGATGCTTTCCCCATAGCAACAAATCTATTAACACCAACAGATTATGATGATGGATATGCTTCTAAAACGATTGATTTTGAATTTCCTTTCTTTGGAGAAGAATATAATCAATTATATATTTCTACTGACGGATCTATTGTTTTTGAGCCTCAGTTTTCATATATTAGAAGTGAAGATGCTATAAAAGGGGCAAAAGTAATATCTGTTTTTGCGTCAGATTTAATGATTTTCCCTGCTAATGGAGATGGACTTTTTTATGAAGGGGATGAAAATAGTGCAACTTTTAAATGGAAAACTTCTTTGTATGGTAATGAATCTGCAAATATTGAAGTTGCTCTTAAATTATATCCCTCAGGTGAAATTAAATTCTTTTATGGAGATAATATAACCGATGGTTTAGTTTGGGCTGCAGGTATATCATATGGAGATAGGATTAATAGTGTGATTTCTTCAAATTCGGGAATTTATAATCCTGATAATGAAAAACTGAGATTTATATCTATACCATTTCCAAAAGGAATGTCAATAACAAATGAAGGTGTATTTGAAGGAACTCCAACACAAGAAAATGGTTCTTGGAATATTAGTTTTGCTGTTACAGATTATAACAATATAACTAAAATAAAACAACTTACTTTTGCAACTTCAAGTTCTGAAGTTCAAAATATAGACAAACAATTTGTTGAAATTTATCCCAATCCTGCAACAGATTTTCTAAATATATCATACTTATTAAAAAATGAGTCTTATGTGAAGATACAAATTTTAGATATTACAGGAAAAATTATTAAAACCCTTATAAACGAAAAACAAAGGGCAGGAGATTATAATGTTTTTAAAAATATTAATATTTCTTCTGGTTTATATATGTTAAGAGTAGAAGTAAATGGTAATTTATTTTCGAGGAAACTTATTATAAAATAGTTTTTGGTATTTTTTTCATTGTAGTTTGATAAATTTTTAAATTTACAAAGTTAAGCTACACCGACACTTTGTGTACAGATAATAATTAGAATACTAAAAATAAATAGTTTAGAGGATGATTAATGTCTATTTTCTCTCCCATTTAAGTTGGAGCTTATAAATACCACTATTTATAATGGTTTTAACCCGTCTTTTAATGTCTTTTTTCGGACAACGATGATTTATTCGTTTTAAACTTATATGCTAAAAGACGTTTTTTTATTTTATTTGTTAGTTTAGTCTAAAAAACTAAAATACTAAAAGAAACCTAGCAGGGAGGGAACCAAACTAATTTATATTTTGAATCCTAAAATTAAAATATCATCAATTTGTAAAGAATTAGCTTTCCAATTATAGAATGTTTCTTCAATAATTTGTTGTTGCTCATCCATGTCTTTATCTGAAATTTCAATAAGTAGTTCTTGGAAACGTTTTATTTTAAATTTTTTGCCTGTTTTTCCGTTAAATTGATCAACATAGCCAT
The DNA here is from genome assembly GCA_947311255.1 of uncultured Chlorobiota bacterium. Taxonomy (GTDB): domain Bacteria; phylum Bacteroidota; class Bacteroidia; order Bacteroidales; family JAADGE01; genus JAADGE01. The sequence goes on from CAMZKL010000016.1 coordinate 92,096, forward strand.
CTGAGAACATATAAACAATATCATCTTTTTGAAGTTGGAATTTTATATTCTTAAATGGAATTTCTTTAATAAATACTCCAACAGGATTGAATGTTGGTTGCAGAACAATTATTTCTTTGTTTCTAACTATGTATAGAGGATTAATGGCACCGGAATATTCAAACTCATTAGTTTTTTTATTTAAAGCACAAATAGCCATTTCAATTCCTTCGTCTCTTTCTTCAAGCCTACCTTTTTGTTTTAATAAAACTTTAATTTCTTTTCTTAATTCTTCAAGTACCTGACTTGGTTGTGTTATTTTTTTATTCGAAACAATTTCTGTTAGCATAGAAATACCAAGCATACTAACTAATGCGCCAGGTATCCCGTGTCCTGTGCAATCTGCTGCTACAACAACAACATGATGTTCTCCCTTTGATTTGTATTCTTTTGCCCAATAAAAGTCGCCACTTAAAATGTCTTTTGGTTTATAGAATAAATTAAATTCTTGAAAGTTATTTCTGAAAATTTGCAATGAAGGAAACATTGCATCTTGAATTTTTCCTGCATAATTAATACTGTCTGTAATTTTATCATTACTTGTTTGTAATTCTTCTTTTTGTTCTTTTAACTCTTCTTTTTGCGTTTTAAGTTCTCTGGTTCTTTCGTTAACTTCATTTTCTAACTTACGTTTTGCTTTTTTTAGAGAGCGGGTTCTTAATTCAAATATTGAGAATGTTATTACAATTAATATAAATAGCATTAAAGTAGTAAACCAAGTTTCTTTCCAAAAAGGTGCCTTAATTTCAAAAGAGAAAGTTGCAGGAACTATATTCCAAATGTTGTCATTATTTGCAGAAATAACTTGAAATTGATATTTTCCGGGAGTAATATTTGAAAAAACAGCAGTTTTTACAGTGCTTGGTGGGGACCAATTATCATTTTGTCCAATCAATCTGTAAGAGTATTTTACACTCTTAGGATTTGAAAAACATAAGCCTATATAATTTATACTAAGGTGGTTATTGTTATAAGGTAAAACTAAATTTTGAGGAATATTTTTGTAATTTACAGAATCTGTATATATATGCCAATTAGTTTTTTTAAAAAATAATCTAATACTAGAAATGTAAATTTTATTTTTAATAGTATTAGTTTTATCAGCTGATTTATTGTATTTTGCTGCTCCATTAACCGTTCCAAATCATATATCTCCATTTTTGTCTTCCAGTGCAGCATTTATATTTGTTTCAATCCCAATAAAACCTTCATTTTTTGTATAGTTTTTTATATCAATAAGCTCATTATTTTTATTGAAGATTAATTTATCAACACCTTTTTCACTTCCACACCAAAGGTTTCCTTCTGTGTCAGAAAAAAGGAGATAAATATTGTCAGAACTTAAACCGTCTATTTTTTGAAATTGTTTAAATACATATTTTCCGTTTTCTTTGGTTATTTTAAAAACTCCGTTAGAGCCTGTTCCCATCCATAATGTTCCTTTTCTGTTAATAATTGTTCTGTAATATACTTTTTCAATATTTGTATTTATTTTTGTAACATTTTTCCCATTATATTTGAAAAGTCCTTCGTTTATAGTTCCAATCCAAATATTATTTTCATTATCTTCGCAAAATGTCATTATATCTTTGGCATATAAACCAATTTCTTTTCCAAATTGTTTAACATTTGTACCATCATATAAATATACACCTCTACTATTTGTTCCAAACCATAAATTGTTTTTACTATCTTTATAAATTGTTAAAATTCGTTTGGGAATTTCCTCGCCAGAAGAAGTTTTTATTTTTGAAAATGTTTTCCCGTTATATTTTATTATTCCGTTATTTCCCGAAGCAAACCAAAGATTACCAAATTTATCAGTTTCAACATCAAAAAAATGATTGTCTATTGTTCCGTTGTCTTTATTATAGTATGTGTATTTCTTTCCGTCAAATTTTGTTAATCCAAATCCGTAAGTACAAAACCAAATATTACTGTCCATATCTAAGTTCATTCCCATAACAATCTCATTCTCAAAAGTACTAATTTTATCATAATGAATAAAGGGAATTATGGTATTGAGCATTGTTGCACCATTTCTACCTCCTATCCAAATGTTTTTTTCATTATCTTCAAAAATTGATAAAACTGCAGTGTTTGTAAGGCCATTTTTTGCAGTAATATTATTGAATTTATTGTCTTTTAAAAAACCGCAACCTGCTTGTTCAGAAGAATATCAAAGGTTATCGTCAGAATCAATAAGAACATTATTAATGTTGTTATTTAATAAACCGTTTTTTAATGTAAAATTTTGTATTGTAAAATCAGGAGATATTTTGTAAATACCAAAGTTTCTAGATGAAATCCATATATTTCCTTTTTTGTCTTCGGCAAAAGAAGTCATTGGTTTAACAATATTATTATAAATTTTAGGGATTTCAGTAAAATTGTTATCCTTAAATTTGTATATTTTTCTGTTGCCTAATGCTAATATATCTCCATTTTGTTTTATTAAAAATTGAATAGGATGTATTTTCTTTGATATTTTTAAAATTACACCATCATCAAAAATATTTGTCCCTTTAAGTGTTGATATTATTATCCTGCCATCATTTAATTCAAAAGTTCTTAAAATAAAATTTGAGAATAAGCCTTCTTCTTTAGTGAAAGTTTTAAATTTACCTTTTTCTAATTTAGACAGCCCATTTTTTGTTGAAATCCAAATTCGTCCTTTCTTGTCTTGTATAATATGTGAAACAATATTATTTTTAAGACCATTTTTGTTATTGTAAATTTTATAATTAAATCCGTTAAATTTTACAGCACCGTTTTGAGTTGCAAACCATAAATACCCTTCTTTGTCTTGTGTTATATAATCTGCATTAGATTGCGGAAAGCCGTTATCTACTGAATAATTTTCGTAATTAAAAAGTTGTGCATCCGAAATGCTTACATTATAGAATGATGTTATTATAATTAAAAATAGAAACTTGTATTTTCTAATTCTGTGCATTCTATTTTGTTAAATTAAAATTTAATTTAAAAGAATTTTTTTAACTTCAGAAGCAATTAATTTACCCTCTGCTTTTCCTGCAAGTTCTTTTGAAGCAAAACCCATAACTTTTCCCATATCTTTAATCCCAGAAGCTCCTGTTTTCTCAATTATTTCTTTTATTATAGCAGCTACTTCAGTTTCTGTTAATTGTTTAGGTAAATAAGGTTGAATATATTTAACTTCTGTCATTTCTTTTTCGTATAAATCATCTCTGTTTTGGGTTTTATATATTTCAGCAGAATCTTTTCTTTGTTTAACCATTCTTTGAAGAGTTTTAATTGCTTCGGCTTCACTAATTTCATTATTCCCTCCTGCAGAAGTTTTAATTAATAACAGCTGAGCTTTTATTGCTCTTAGAGCAGATAATTTATCCTTTGCCCTTTCTTTCATAGCAGTTTTTATGTCTTCGTTAATTTGTTCAAATAGTCCCATATTGTTTTTTTTATTTTATAAATATCCTTTAAAAAAAAAGGAAGAATTTGTAAAGTTATAAAAATTAAATAATTTTCTATTCAAAAATTTTATATTTGCAATCACAATTTATGGCAGACTTATTTAAAAATATATTTCTATTCAATCAAGATGCTCCTTTAATTTTTACAAGGTTTTATTTTTGGGCTTTCTTTGCTGTTGTAATGGCATTTTATTCGGTCATTTATAAAAAAGAAAAGCCAAGAAACGCATACTTATTTATAATAAGTTTATTCTTTTATTATAAAACAAGTGGAATTTTCTTTCTTCTATTAATTTTTTCTACAATTGTTGATTTTTTTATTGGAAAAGCAATTTATAAGTCAGATATTAAACTAAAAAGAAAACTTCTTGTTGCATTAAGTATTGTTGTAAACCTTTCGGTATTAGTATATTATAAATATTCAGGTTTCTTTACGGAAAGTTTTAATTATCTGTTTGATGCTCAGCTCAAACCTGTTGATTTGCTTGCAAAATGGACAAATCAGTTTGCAGGAACTCATTTTACAATAGATAAAATAATTCTTCCTGTTGGAATTTCATTTTTTACATTTCAAACAATAAGCTATTCTGTTGATATTTATAGGAAAAAACTAAAACCTGTTGATAGTATTATTGATTTTGGCTTTTATGTTTCATTTTTTCCTCAATTAGTTGCAGGACCAATTGTTAGAGCATCAGAATTTATTCCGCAATTATATAAAAAATATCAACTTACAAAAGCTGAATTTGGTCTGGCAATTTTTATGATTTTAAACGGATTAATTAAAAAATTAGTCATAGCAGATTATATCGCTGTAAATTATGTGGATAGAGTTTTTAGTAATCCTCTTACATATTCAGGTTTTGAAAATATTATGGCATTATATGGATATTCCATTCAAGTATATTCAGATTTCTCTGGTTATACAGATGTAGCAATTGGAGTAGCTCTACTTATGGGATTTAGACTTCCGGTAAATTTTAATTCACCATACAAAGCATTACATACAGGAGAGTTCTGGAAAAGATGGCATATTTCACTATCAACTTGGCTAAAAGATTATCTTTATATTCCATTAGGTGGAAATAGAAAAGGAAATCTAAGAACAAATTTTAATTTAATGCTAACAATGTTGCTCGGAGGATTATGGCACGGAGCAAGTTGGCAATTTGTTATTTGGGGAGGTCTTAATGGTATTGGACTTGTGATTTATAAAAATTGGAGAAAAATTACTCCTTTTAGAGATAGTAAAAGTTTAGCAATAAGGTTTTATGCAATTTTTTTAACTTTTAACTTTATTACTGTTACAAGAATCTGGTTTAGATCTGAAACAATGGAAGTTGCAAATAATATTATGTATCAAATTACTCATGCTGTGCATATAAATCAGATTTGGGAAATGATTATTGCCTATAAAAATGTTTTTGTTTTAATGCTTATTGCAATGATTATTCATTGGTTGCCGGTAAGAATAAAAGATTTGTATAAAACAATTTTTATTAACTTACCGCAATGGGCAAAAGCAATAGCAGTAATAATTGCAGTTTTTATAATTTGGCAAGCAAGAACAGCTGATTTACAGCCATTTATATATTTTCAATTTTAAAAAAAGTATGTTTAATATAATGAATTATTATGACTCAAAATTTACCGGATAAAATAATATATTCAAAAGAAGTTATTGAATTTGTAACAGTTGCAAATGAATATTGTATGCTTTTAGAAAGTTTAAATTTATTAACAAGAGAACAGTTTGTTAAGCAAACATATAACATTTTAACATTACTGCATTTAAAAGCAATTATTTTACCTAAACCCAAAGATATTTCAAATGCAAATACAGAAAGTTTTGTAAATGAAGCAGATTGGCATTTTATTGATAACGGTATTTCTAGAAAATTAGGAAGTTTAGAGACATACTCCGAACTGCGAGAACCATTAGACCCCGATAGTGTTTTAAATGTTAGTATTTCTGAATGTTTAACAGATACATTTCAAGATTTAAAAGATTTTACTCAGATATATCAATTTGGCAATGAAGATGCTATAACTGAGGCATTGTGGGAGTGTAAAAATAATTTTGAACAAATTTGGGGATCAAGAATTATTCTTGTTTTAAAAGAATTTCATAATTTAATATATGGGAATGTAGATTTTACAGAAGATAAGAAAAATGAAAAAGAATAACTTTTTAAGATTTAGATGAATAAAATTGAAATAATAAAAAAAACAATAAAATTTGTAAAAGAAACATTAGCAGAAGCAGATGGTTCGCACGATTGGTTTCATATTGAAAGAGTTTTGAAAAACACACACTTAATTCTAAAAACCGAAAAAGCAGATGAATTTATTTGCGAACTCGCCGCTTTGCTTCATGATATTGCTGACCACAAATATCACAATGGAGATGAAACAATTGGAGTAAAAGTAACGAAAAATTTCCTGTTAGGTTTAAATGTTGATAATCATGTAATTACACAGGTTGTTAATATTGTTAAAAATATATCTTTTCTTGGCGGACATAAAACAAGTAATTATTTCTCTCCAGAATTTGCCGTTGTTCAAGATGCAGACCGATTAGATGCAATTGGAGCAATAGGCATTGCAAGAACATTTGCATATGGAGGATTTAAAAAAAGAGAAATTTATAATCCTAAAATTAAACCGAATTTAGGCATGAGCAAAGAAGAGTACAAAAAAAGTACAGCTCCTACAATTAATCATTTTTACGAAAAATTATTTCTTTTGAAAGATAAAATGAATACCAAAACAGGAAAAGAACTTGCCGAAAATCGTCATAATTTTATGGAAATATTTTTGAATCAGTTTTATGATGAGTGGGATGGAAAATTATAATGCTTATAAAATTTGAAAATAAATAGTAGAATGAAATATATTTCTGTAATATTAATAATGTTTGTTTTTGCATGTAATACTAACAAAATATTATTGTCAAATAAATACGAAATAAAACAAAAACAGTCTATTGATATACTTCTTGATAATTGGCACAAAGCTGCAACAAATACAGATTTAGAAAATTATTTTAATAAAATGACAAACGATGCGATTTATTTAGGAACTTATGCAAGTGAGCGATGGACAAAAGATGATTTCTATAAATTTTGCAAACCCTATTTCGATAAAGGAAAAGCTTGGAATTTTAAACCGAAAAATCGACATATATACGTTTCAGGAACCGGAAAAATTGCTTGGTTCGATGAAATTTTAGATACTTGGATGGGCAATTGCAGAGGTTCCGGCGTTCTTGTATATAAAAACCGAAAATGGAAAATAAAACAATATAATCTTGCCGTTGCCGTTCCAAATGATATTATTAAAAATTACGTAAAATTGTTAAAATCAAAATAAACCTTACAAACTTTCAACTTTATGAACTTTTAACTTTATAAACTTTCAACTTTAAGAACTTTTAACTTTATGAACTTTTAACTTCACAAACTTTCATCTGTTCTTTGTTAATAAAAAGTTTAAAAACTTATTTAAACCAGTTGCTCTTTACAAACTTAAATCTTACTTTTGCACTTTCTTAATACATAGTTTTTTAAAATAACTTATGCAAAAAAAGAGCGGGGTTGATATAAACCTCGGAAACAAGTCCTCAAAAATCGCTTACAACTATGCGATTGAGACTTTCCCAAACAGAAAAGGAAAGAGAGGAGCCGTCGCCTCAAAATCAAAAGGCGGATTTTCAAATTTATTAATTTTCGGAAAAGAACGTATCGGCATAGG
>CAMZKL010000017.1 GCA_947311255.1 uncultured Chlorobiota bacterium
AATTTAGGAAGCTTTGCCCAAGGCATCACAAATGATGGAGCAAAAATTGTTATAACTTCAGGAACTACAGTTTCTGTAACAAACGGTGGAGGATATACAAATCTTACAAACGGTGCAAACCATGGACAAATTGATCTTGATGGAACTTTGCAAATTGAAGGCGATTTTGAAAATCAAGCAACTTCAGTAACAGAAAATGTCTTTATTAATACAAATACTGATGGAACAGTAGTTTTCACAGGTACAGCCGACCAACATATTAAAAATACAACAGCAAATGCTTTCATTGATTTTGAAAATTTAACAGTAAACAAAGCATCAAATACAGTTTTTGTAGATGCAGGAAGTGCCGCAACAGTAAACGGTAATTTAACAGTAACATCAGGAACTTTCAGATTATCTTCTCCTACAGACGGAGAAGATCCTACGGGTTCTTTAATAACTGTCGGAAATGTTTCAGGTGCAGGAAATATATATGTTGATAGACATTTTGAAACAAACGGAAGATGGCAATATATTAGTATGCCAGTAAACAATGCAACTGACGACATGTTTGACCAAGGATCAGCAGGAGATTACAATCCAAACTTTTTTACATACAATGAAGCTGTCGAAGGTGGAGACCCTCCGGCAGCAACATATTCTTATTGGACTGATTATGTAAATTATACTTTTTATACTGCTTGGGAACATGCTGCAGTTGATGGTACTACTGTAACACTGGATGCTGCAAAAGGGTATATAACTTATAACGACCAAGAATTAGATGTCGCATTTGGAGGAGCAACTTCTAATTTAAATAATAATGCGAATTATACACCATCAATTTCATATACAAATAATGATGGAGATAATGGAGCAGGTGTATATTTTGATGGTTGGAATATTATTGGAAATCCATATCCTTGTGCTTTAGATTTTAATGCATTGGGTTTAACAAATGTTAATAGTACAGTTTATTATTGGGATGGTGATAATGATAATTATAGGTATTATAATAATGGCGGAGGTCAAACTAATGACGGTAGTGATGTTGTGAGCGGAGGAACAAGATATATCCCTGCAATGCAATCATTTGCAATAAAAACAAATAACGGAGGTACTCCAAGTATTTCAATAGCAAAAGCACATAGAGTTCATAACACACAAACAATGTGGAAAAAAGGTGATAATGCTGAAACTTTAACACAATACCTTAAATTAAGAACTGAAGCAAATGGTTTCTCTGATGAAACAGTTGTAAGATTTTTAGAAGATGCGGTAGTTGATATTGACAACCAGTATGACGCATTCAAAATGTTTCCAAATAATCAAGATGTTCCTATGATTTACTCGCTTACAACAGAAACTGTTGAATATCCTTTGGCAATTAATTCTTTACCTTTAACATCAATTGGAACTACAATTCCTTTAGGTTTTAAAACAGGAGAAGCTGGAACTTTTACAATACAAGTTACAGAATTTAATTTTGACGCAGGAACAGAAGTTAAGTTGATTGATACACAGGAAAATAAGGAAACAACACTTTACGAAGGAGCTGAATATACTTTTACTTTTGATGGCGAAGATAGTAGAGATCGTTTCTTCCTTTTCTCAGCAACAAGTGGTATTGAAAATCCAGATGCAGATACTGATTTAGAAACTAAAATTAAAATTTGGTCAAGCAATAAAGATATTTTTGTAAGTATTAATTCCTACAATTTAATAGATGCAAATATTCAAGTGTTTGATATTTTAGGAAAGAATATTATAGATAAAAAACTAAATGGAACATATAATATTATTAATGTTCCCGCAGTAAGTGGAACTTATTTTGTTAAAATAAGAACAAAAGACGGGAAAGTTAAAACTGAAAAAGTATTTATAAGATAAAATTTAAGAAATTTTTCATAATAATTCATAACCCGTAAGTGTTTTACTTGCGGGTTTTTGTTTATCATTTTATAAATCATAAATTTATTTTGAATCGTATCTTGTTTGAACATACCACGATAATATTAATTTTTTATTCATACATATTCAATAAATGTAAATTAACTTTTAACTTTATACTTTTAAACTTTTAACTTTTTCAGACACATGAAAATATTTATAATTGGAATGCCAGGTAGTGGAAAATCAACTCTTGCAAAAGAACTTGCACAAAAAATGTCTTTTAAGTTAATTGATACGGATAAATATATTGAAGCAAAAGAAAATATGAAAATATATGAAATTTTCGAACTTAAAAACGAAGAAAAATTTAGAAAAATTGAACATAAAGCTCTAAAAGAAATAATAAAAGAGAAAAATATAATTATTTCAACTGGCGGAGGAATGCCTTGTTTTTATAATAATATTAATATAATGAATAAAGCCGGTAAAACAATATACCTTAAAGCTAGTTTAGAAACACTATTTGAAAGATTAAAAGATGATATTACAAGACCACTAATAAAAAATAAAAACAAGGAGGAAATTAAAAAATACATACAAGCAACAATAAATGAAAGAGAAAAATATTACTTGAAATCCAATTTAATATTTAATGAAAAACAAAATGTAAGTGATTTGTTGGAGTATATTGAATCTTAGGAGTAATAATTAATTGTAGTCTTATGAAACACCCACGACAAAGATTTTTAGATCCAAGGGCATGACTATAATACAGCAAAATGAATACTTGCAGAAGAAAGCAAGTGTTATTTTGTGCAGAGTAAAATAAATATTATCAACAATAAAAATACAAGTAAGCTATTCAATGTCAATTAATTATAAAATTTTAGATACATAAGAAAAATATCAAAGAATTTAAATTAAAAAAGACAGCAAAAAATGCTGTCTTTTTTTAAGTTTTTTAAATAATAAACTTAGTTATTTGTTTTTCTATAAATATTTTTGTTAGTTTTTATAAACGCATCAACTTTTCTTTTAATATCACCAGTTGCAAGTCTGTGTTTTAACATTTCTTGAATTTCTTTTGTAGAATAAGTATTCAAATGTTGCTCATCAACTGCTGTTTGCATTGGAGAATTTTCCCCTATTTGAGGATTCATATTTTTAGTGTAATTTTTTGTGGCAGGAGATTCTTGCATAATACCCCTATAAAACTCTATCGGACCACCATCTGCATCAGTTAAGTAAAAATAGTTATTAGATTCATCATATTCTGCTATTTTGTCATAACCGTCTGCTATTAAAACTAAATAATAATCTCCTGTTATCCAATCTCCATCACTATTTTTGTCAGGCATTGTATATCCCCAACTAAATCTATCTCCTTGTTGGTTATTTCCATATACAGAATATGCAACACTTTGTCCGCCAGGAATATCAACCCAATTCCACCAGTTTTGACCAATTTCACTATCACCATTTTCTCCTAAACTACCGTTTCCGCCCTGTGTCCAAGTTCCCCCTGTATTATCATCACTATAATAATCATAAAGAAGAATCCCATAATCATTCGCATCATTCGCATTATAATATATATATAGTATATTCCAATCTGTTGATGCTGCAATGTTTTCAGTTCCAGAGTTAAATACATTGTAATGAGCCTCTCTGTTTAATCCGCCTCCATTATCAACATCTTCTAATTCCCAAGCAAAAACATCTTTTCCTGAGTTAGGGTCATCAACTTCATGATCTCCATCTTCATCAGGATTTGAAGATTTTACATTTGTGGCAGCAAAAGCACAAAAAGCAAAATCTCCACTTGTAAAGAAATCATAATCAACCCAAAGATATCCGTTATCTCCCCAACTTGAACCCCAAGAGTTAACAACTCTAAATGCTCCATTCGTACCCATATTATCGTCATATCCACCAAGAGACATTGCATGGTAAGCGTGTTGCCCAGTGTAACCATATGATTGTGAGTATAATACGTCCGAACTGTTCGCGTTCATAAACTCGTCTCCAAGCTTTGCACCAAAAGATAATGCTCTTCCTTGTGCAAGATATTGTTTTATTTTTGTTGTATTAACTTCAACTTCTCTATAAGATTGAATTTTGTATGACGCAGCAGAGCCATCCCATGATGAAGTTGAACCTGAGCAATCACTTAATCCTTCGTATGGAACAGTTGCTAGTGTTGCAACACCTTTACTTATCAAAGCATCATAAGCTGCCTCAAATCCTGTTCCATTACAATCAGCTCCTTTACTAGCACTCGGTATTGACCAAAATAAATATTTAGGACTAAATTCTGTACTAGAACTAAAACTAGTTCTATACGGATCTTGATCCATAGCTTCCATATATGTTTTATGGTTATAGCCTACTGCCCAAGCAACACAAGTTCCATAAGAGCCTTGATTTCCAATTGGAGGGAAATTTGCTAATAAATTTACACTAGAAGGCAAATCACCTGTTCCTCCTAAATTTATATCATTTTCAATACTAGATAAATCATCTCCGTTTTCTCCTCCTATACCAAACCAGCCAAGTGCTTGATCAACCTGGTCAGGGGTTATTGGGTTATCAGGATCACAACTTTGCATAAAAAAAGTTGCAGAAAATATTATGCCTAAAAGCATTAATGAATTAATTAATTTTTTCATTTTATAAAGGTTTATTTGTTAAAAATTCGAATTTAATTAAGTAAAATTAATATTTTTATTTGAAAACATCCATTTTTATAGTGTTTTTTTGTCTTTTAAGTTAATGTTTTGAAAAACTTTAACTTTATCTAGAACTAAATAACTACCATTCTCTAAATTAAAACTGAAATTTTTAGGGTTTGAAACGTAAAAATAACTATTCTCAAAACTAAAAACTCCTTTTACAGTTGAATTATTGTATTTGGTTTTGCCAAAGTATATACAGTTTTTAAACTCCGAGATAAAATTAAACTTTGAATCAATAAATTCTGTTCTTCCTTTAAAAACTGTATTATTGAAACTTATTTTCTTTAGAAATTCCGCATAATTTAAAAAAATATCGTCATAAAACTTACATGAAGTAAAATCTGCATTTTTATTAAATTTTGAAGATGAAAAAGTTACAGGATTATTAAATTTACTCAATTGAAAAAGAACATTATCATCAAAAACAGCTTCAAAAAAGTTAATATCTCCTCTTGCAAAAACTAAATTAAATCTTAATTGTTTCAAGAACTTAGCTTGGCTAAAATAATTCTTTTTAAAGTTAAAATTACAAGATTCAAAACTTACAAATTCCTGAAATGTTGATTTAGACATATTTACAAGTCCATTAAAATCAGCATATTTGAAATTAACTGTGTCTTGAAAAGTGCAATTCATAAAAGTTAAATTCTTCTCGAAATTAGATACTTTATATACATCATTAACTTTTTTGTACCCAATAATTTTTCCTTTAAAAGTACAATTATAAAAAATAATGAATGAGCTTATATGGTGCTTATACATATAAGGTGTTTCAAAATTTGCATCTTCGGAAAACAAAAAATCAATATCTCCAATAATTGTAACATCTTTATATTGTATGTTCGTTTGATTTTTAATTTTATTGTTTATCTCTAATGCCTTAACTATTTTTGAACGTGCATCTTTGTTTGTATCTTTATTAATATCTTTATTTTCAGTTGTTTGGCTACATGAGAAAAAGAAGATGCCCGTTAGTAGTATTATTATATTTTTCATTTTTTAGTTTTTAAACAGAGATTTTATTTATTCAAAAAAGATTATTTGCTGTATTTTATTTGAAACAAAAAACTTTATTTTAAAGATGTAGAGATACTTTGGAAGTAATTTATTTAAATATTTATTAATTTATAATTCGAAAATTTGATTACCTACTTCGTTCTGCGTTTTTCCTACTGAAACAAATCCGTGATTTTTTAAGATTACAAAATTATAATTTTTCAGTGTATTTACAACATCTTCTGCTAATTCAACTGTTCCATATTCTAATTCCTTTTTAGTTTCAGGGAAAGTTTTTTGCTTTGCAAGTTTCATAATTTCAGCAGAATGTCCATGAAAAATTGCATTTACATCTGGTCTGCTTTTATAAATTAAATAGTGCATTAATGTTTCTGAGGATGGAGCTTTTATTCCTTTTGAATGAACAATATTTTTTGATACTGAACAAAAAACTACTTCTGAAAAATCAGAATCTTTCATTGCATCAGAAAGACTTGTATGGCTTGCTGTAATTATAAAATTGTTAGAGTTCATTTTAGTTCTAAAACTTAAATTTCCTGATGAACCACCAGGGTAGGGTGGAGCAAATTTGTTTCTATTAAAAATATCGCACCAGCTTTTTAATAATTTTAGATTTTTATGTTCAGGAAAAGTTTTGCTTTTATTTATATATTTGAATTTTGTTCCTGTATATAATTCTGACATTTGGGAAAAATTGTATTATTTTTGTCAAAAGTATCTAAAAAATTGAATATTTCTATTGATAGTTTTATTTTTGCTTTCTTAAATATATTTATTAAATAATAAGTAATTATATCAATTGTCTACTATATAAGTATTTGGAGCTTGAAAATTCAAAGAATTAATAAACAGTTTTACAAATAATTTTTTTATGAAATTAAAATATACATTATATTTATTATTATTTATCCCAAACATATTGTTATCCCAAGCAGCAATACTTGAAAAAGATGAAATGCTAATTGGAGACCAAATAAAATTTACTCTTCAAATTGATAAAAGTAAAGGAAATGATATTCAATTTCCTGTATTTGAAAATGAATTAATAAAAGGAATTGAGATAATTGAACGCTCTGAAATACAGGAAGTTGATAAAAATAAAAGATTGAAACAAGCATATCTTATCACTTCTTTTGAAGATAGTTTGTTTTTAATAAAACCTTTTGTTTTTAAGGTGGATGGAAAAGAATACAAAACAAACCCGCTACGATTAAAAGTTTCAAATTTTAAACCAGACTCTGCATTTGTTTCTAAAATTGATACCACACAACAAATACCAATTACAGATATAAAATCTGTGGAGAGAGCACCAATGACATTTGAAGAGTTTTTTAGCAGATTTTGGTACATTTTTGTATTTATTCTTATTGGAATTTTAGCATATTTTTTATTCAGCTATTTTAAAAATAAACCTAAGAAGAAAACTTCAATTTTTATTAAGTCAAAGCCTATTATTCCTGCTCATATTTCGGCATTAGATAAATTAGAGAAATTAAAGCAAAAGCAACTTCATAAACAAAAAGAATTAAAGCAGTTTTATACGGAAATGAGTAATATAATAAGAACTTATATTGAAGAACGTTTTAAAATACCTGCATTAGAACAAGTTACATCAGAAATAATTAATGATTTTAATAAAACAAAATTTGCAAATAATGACATGAATAATAAACTTCGTGAATTACTGTCCTTATCAGACATGGTAAAATTTGCAAAAAATGAACCTGATGAATACAAAAATGAAATGATGTTTGAATATGCTTTTTCTTTTATAAATTTTACTAAAATTTCTCAGGAAATTGAAGAAAATGACAAAGTTTAATATTTTTAAAAGACTTATAAATTTGAAAAACTCCTTTATTATACAAAAAAAATAGTATGACATACGCACATCCACAATATTTATGGCTATTATTAGGCTTAATTCCCTTGCTTTTTTGGTATGTTTTTAAAAAAAGGAAGTCTGAAGCAACAATTAGGTTTTCTTCAACAGAAGTGTTTAAAAACTATAAAAAACCATTAAAACAATATTTAAAGCATATACTTTTTTTATTAAGGATGTCTATAATAACTTTATTAATCCTTGTTCTTGCAAGACCACAATCAAATAAATCTAACGAAAAACTAACAGAAGGAATAGACATTGTTATTGCATTAGATATTTCTGGAAGTATGTTGGCACAAGATTTTAAACCAAACAGGCTTGAAGCATCAAAAAATATTGCAATTGAATTTATTAATAAACAAGAATACGATAGAATAGGCTTAGTAGTTTTTGCAGGAGAAAGTTTTACTCAATGTCCTGTTACAATTGATCATAAAGTTTTAATAAATATGTTTGCAGGAATAAAACAAGGATTAATTGAAGATGGAACTGCACTTGGGCATGGTCTAGCAACAGCAGTTAATAATTTAAAAGATAGTAAATCGAAAAGTAAAATTGTTATACTTCTAACAGATGGAGAAAACAATGCAGGTAAAATTTCACCAATGATTGCAGCTGATTTAGCCGCAAAATTTGAAATTAAAGTTTACACAATTGGGGTTGGAAAAAATGGATATACACAAATGCCTGTTAATACAGTTTTCGGACAGCAATTACAAAACGTTGAAGTTAAAATTGATGAGGAAACATTAAAAACTATTTCTAAGAAAACCGGAGGAATGTATTTTAGGGCAATAGATAATAATTCATTAAAAAATGTGTATGAAGAAATTAATAAACTTGAGAAAGATAAAATAAGAGAAAAACTTTTTAAATATAAAGATGAAAAATTTATGAACTTTTTATTACCAGCTCTTTTATTATTAGTTTTAGAAATGCTTCTGCGTTTATTCGTTTTTAAAAATTTACTTTAAAGAATATTTTTCTAAACCAAAAAGTAATATTCCATTAAATCTAAAAACACTAGACTATGAAACACCCATGATAAACTATAAACACCCAAGGGAATGACTATAAGCTAGCATACAGATTACTTGCAGAAGAATGCAAGTGTTCCTATGTACAGAGCAAAACAATTATTATAAATACAAAAACATAGTCAATCTGCTCAATATCAATTAATTATATAATTTCAGACACATGAAAAATAAAAACTATATTATTATTCTAATTTTATTATTAGTTCAATCATTCACATTTGCACAAAAAACAAATGACAATGTAGATTCAGATTATTTAAAATGCTATCATAACAATTATAATGCTGCAAGGCAATATTTTATAGAAAACTCAAACGAAATACTTCAAAAGTATGAAAACAGTAAACTTATTAAAATTGATGTTCCAAGTAAAATTGATAATAATTTAACAATAGATATACTATATATTCCGCAAGAAGGTCATAAAAATAAGCTAATGATTTTGAGTTCAGGAGTACATGGAGTAGAAGGACATGTTGGAAGTGCAATACAATTAATGTTTTTAGAAAAGTTTTTAAACGAAAACTTAATAAGAAAAACAGGAGTTTTATTTATACATTCAATAAATCCTTATGGATACAAATACAATAGACGAGTTTCAGAAAATAATATTGATTTGAATAGAAACAGCACAACAAGTACAGAATTATATAACACAATTAACGAAGGCTATCCAAAAGTATCAGAATTTATAAATCCTCAAAAAAGAGTAAACACAAAAAGTCTTTCTAACAGGCTTTTCACAATCCGAGCAATTATGCAAATAATTAGAAAGTCCATGCCTGTTTTAAGACAAGCAATTTTACAAGGACAGTATCAATTTGAAAAAGGAGTTTACTTTGGAGGTAAGAAACAAGAACCACAAATAATATCTTTATCTCCTATTATTGATAGTATTTGCAAACCATATAATACTATTTTTGAAATGGATTTACATACAGGATACGGAGAAAAAGGTAAACTTCATTTCTTTCCAAATCCAACAGACTCTATAACTAAAAATAATTTAGAAAACATATTTTATGGCTACAAAATAGATTGGGGAGATTCAGATGATTTTTATACTGTTACAGGAGATTTTGTAGATTTTGTTGGGCAACTGAATAAAGATAAAATTTATTTACCAATGACCTTTGAATATGGAACATTAAACAGCCAAACAACAAAAGGTTCGCTAGAGTCAATAAAAAGAGTTATTCTCGAAAACCAAGGAACACATTACGGTTTTAAAACAGAAAAAGACAAAGCAAAAGTTAAAAAAGACTTTTTAGAAATGTATTATCCTAATTCAAAAGATTGGAAAAATAAAATAATGAAAGATACAGAAGAATTATATAAAAAAATAATTCCTCGCTTTTTAAATTCAAATTTTTAATTAAATACTTAATTAAATTATGAACTTATTTCAATTCAAAAACCCCGAATATTTTTGGTTATTATTAATAATTCCTTTAGTTATACTATTATATTTAGTATCGCAATATTATAAAAAGAAGAAACTTAAAAAACTTGGAGACATTAATTTAATACTTAAACTAAGTCCAAATTATTCAAAATATAGAATTATTTTTAAATTTATTGTTTTACTTTTTGTAATATTCCTATTTGTTTTAGCATTAGCAAGACCACAAACAGGAAGTAAAGTGAAAGCAGAAACAACAAGTAGAGAAATTATAATTGCTCTTGATGTGTCAAACAGTATGTTGGCAGAAGATATAAAACCAAATAGATTAGAAAGAGCAAAACAAATAGTATCAAAACTATTCGAAAACAACCAAACAGATAGAATTGGGCTTGTTGTATTTGCAGGAGATGCATTTGTTCAAATTCCTATAACATCTGGCTATAGTTCTGCCGATGTTTTTTTGTCTTCAATAAACACTGAAACAATACCTATTCAAGGAACAAATATTACAAAAGCCATTGAAATGTCAGTTGCAATGTTCGATAAAACAGAAGAAAACGAAAAGTTAGTTTTGATTTTGACAGATGGAGAGAATCACGAACAAAAAGTTATTAAAGTTGCAAAAGAAGTTCATAAAACCGGAATAATTATTTCAACCGTAGGAATTGGAAAAAAAAATGCAGTTCCAATTCCCGATTTGCAAACACATGAATACAAAAAAGATAAATTGGGTAAAATTGTTCTTACAAAACTAAATAATGTAATGCTCACACAAATTGCTAATGCCGGAGGAGGACAATATTTTGAAATAGGGAATTTTATATCAGACATCAATAAAATTCAAAAACAAATAGACAGTTTAGGGAAAACAAATGGAAAAACTGAAATTGAAGAATACGTAGATTTATTCCCATATTTAGTAGTTTTTGCATTGATAATAGTAGTTTTAGAGTTCATATTTTTAGAAAAAAGAAATAAAAAATTATCTAACTTAAGTATTTTTAAATAATGAAAGTGTAAATGATAAAATCAAAAAAATATATTTTAGATAATGGATTGAAAGTAATATTTCATCAAGATAAAAATACACCGCTTGCTGCCGTAAATTTATTATATAATGTTGGAGCAAAAGACGAAAACCCTAATAAAACCGGATTTGCACATTTGTTTGAACATCTTATGTTTGGCGGGTCTGCAAATATCCCAGATTTTGATAAGGTTTTGCAAGATGCAGGAGGAAATAGTAATGCATTTACTAATAATGATTATACAAATTATTACGAAACCATACCAAAAGATAATATCGAAACAGCTCTATGGTTAGAAGCCGATAGAATGAATAAACTTGCATTTACCAATAAAAGTCTTGAAATACAAAAAAAAGTAGTAATAGAAGAGTTTAAACAAAATTATTTGAATAAACCATATGGAGACTATTTTTTATTAATGCGTCCTTTAGCATATAAAATTCATCCATATTCTTGGGCAACAATTGGGAAAGAACTCTCTCATATTGAAACTGCAAATATGCAAGATGTAAAAAAATTCTTCTACAAACACTATGCCCCTAATAATGCTATCTTGTCAATAGCAGGAGACTTTGAAGCTAACTATGTTTTTGATTTAGTAAATAAATATTTTGGGAATATAGAAAAAAGAAAAGTTACAAAACGAGAACTTCCTCTTGAACCTGTTCAAACAAAAGCAAACTTTTTAGAAGTAGAAAGAAATGTCCCTGTAAATGCTTTCTACAAAACTTATCATATGTGCAATAGAACTAATCCTAACTATTATGCAACAGATTTATTATCAGATATTTTGTCAAATGGAGATTCTTCAAGATTATATAAATCTTTAATAAAAGACAAAAAGATTTTTTCAAATTTTGGAGCCTATATTTCCGGTAATATTGAAAATGGATTGTTTTCTTTTAATGGAAAACTAAATAAAGATGTTTTATTTGAAACGGCAGAGTTTGAGCTTAAAAATGAAGTTGATAAATTAATTAACAAAAAAGCAACAGAAAAAGAACTTCAAAAAGTTAAAAATAAGATTGAATCTAGATTTGTTTTTGCAGAAACCGATGTGTTAAATAAGGCAATGAGCCTTTCTTATTTTGAATTAATAGGAAATGCAAATGATGTAAATAAAGAAGTTGAAAAATATAATAGAGTTACCTTAGAAAATATTCAAGAATCAGCAAAAAATATTTTAAAAAAAGAAAACAGCAATACAATACACTATAAAGCAAAAAAATAAAATGCTAGGAATTTATTTATAATCTAATTTAATAAATGTTCCATTTATTATATAAGACTTGTTATTATTTGGAATAGAGTATAATTTAAAATTGTAGCTACCTGAAATATTTTTATTTTTTCTGTCAATTTCAGATATTTTAACATTCCCTTCGTAAGAAGTATAAAAGTTAGGCGTAGTCTCCTCAGATTTACTCAATATTTTGTAACCTAATCCACATTGAGAAACAGAAACACCAGTTTTATAGTCAAAAGTTTGTTTGTAATTACCAATTCGGTCTCCATTTATAGAAATAACAATTGCTTTTTTTGAATTATCTTTTGTTTCATGAGCTCCAATAATTGTAATTCCTTTTGAAATTATTGCAGTTTGAGGTTCAAAATTAAACTCTTGGTTGTTAATATTTGTTTCAAAATAATTTTCAGGAGCAAAATTATTTTTTTCACATCCAAATAGACCGAAAGCAAAAATTGCAAAAATTAATAATATGTGTCTTATATTTTTCATTAAAATAATAAGTTTTCACTCATTTCAAATAGCAAAGTTATAAAAAATAATAATATAGAGCATAAAAAAAAAAAAAATCGCAATATTTTTATTAGAAGTCCCCTATAATTGGACATTAAAAAATAATAAATTAAGTTAAACGTACTCAAAATTAAGTATATTCTATTTAAAAACAACAAATTAATAATGTTTATTGTGTGAATATTTAAAATTTAATAATTCATAAAAAAAATATAACAAAACAAATAATATTATATTTTTACAAAAAAATTAAAAAATAAGTATGCAGAAAATAGGATATATATTCTTTAGAATCATTATTTTTATATTTAAATTAATTCCGTTTTGGTTTTTATATGTGTTGTCAGATTTTGTTTTCTTTCTATTTTTTTATATTTTAAAATATAGAAAAAATGTAGTCTTTGAAAACCTACAAAACTCATTTCCTTTAAAATCAAAAAGCGAAATTTTGAAAATTGCAAAAGGGTTCTATAAAAATCTCAGTGATATTACTGTTGAAGGAATAAAAGGACTCACAATGAGTAAAAAAGCACTTGTTAAAAGATACCGAGTTATAAATTTAGATTTTGAAAAAGAATATTTTGATAAAGGAACAGGAGTCATTGCAATTGGGAGTCACTACGCAAACTGGGAATGGGGAGCATTATGTTTCAGTCTTCAATTTAGCCATGAAACACATGGGCTATATAAACCAATGTCAAATAAATACATTGATAAATTTATAAGAAAATCACGTGCTGCATGGGGAATGAATTTAGTGCCAATAAATGAAACTTCAAAAATGATTGAAAAAAAATATGAAAAACCCCCAATGTTTATTTTTGTTTCAGATCAAAGCCCATCAAATGTTAAAAAAGCCCATTGGATAAAATTCTTAAACCAAGACACACCATGCCTTCATGGAGCTGAAAAATATGCAAAACAACTCAATATTCCAGTAGTTTATGGTAATGTGCAAAGAATTAAAAGAGGATATTATGAAATTGAAATTTTAACAGTTGAAGATAAGCCATTAGAAACCGCTGAAGCTGAAATTACCAAGAAAATTCATGAAATTCTTGAAAAAATAATTATTGAAAAACCTGAGAATTGGCTGTGGTCTCATAAACGATGGAAACATAAAAAACATTAGAGTTTTTAAATAATTAAGCCATAGATTACTTAATTACCAATTTAGAATGAATTTAAATTAGATTTTATGATATGTAACATATCAGTCTGCTTTATAACATCATTTTTTTTTTCTATTTTTGGCTAAAATTAATTCAAAATAAGATATATAGATTATGGGATTAACAAGACGAAATTTTATTAAACAATCAGCTGTTGTTGCAGCAGCAACTGCTGTTGGAATTGCTGTTCCGAAAGGAATGAAAGCAGCAAAAGACAAAGCAGAAAGTGATTGGAGATGGGATAAATCAGTTTGTCGTTTTTGTGGTACAGGTTGTGGTATTATGATTGCAACTAAAAACGATAAAATTGTTGCTGTGAAAGGCGATCCTGCTGCTCCGGTAAACCGTGGATTAAATTGTATTAAAGGATATTTTAATGCAAAAATAATGTATGGCGAA
>CAMZKL010000018.1 GCA_947311255.1 uncultured Chlorobiota bacterium
GGTTCAGAAATTCCAATTGCTTTCGACAAGTTTTTTGTTGTGAAACCCTGTATTCCTTTTTCAGCAATTAACTGAATTGATTTTTCTAATATTTCTTCTTGTCTTTCTGTTAGCATTATAATATTTGTATTAAATTGACACTGCAAATGTAGTTAGTATTAACTAACATACAAAATTTTTTTTGTTTTTTTTCAGAATATTACTTACTGGTTATGTAACAAGTTTATTTTAAGGCTATTACGTATATGTATTTTTTAAATATTTTTTGCTACTTTTACAAAAAATATAAACTTTAAGAAATGTTTGCTCTAAAATTATTCAAAAAACACTCTTTATATAAAGAAGCGTCATTTACTAAAAAGAGAATTACGCATAAAGATATTGTTCCTATAATTTTCAAACACAAACCTTTATTTGAGATAGAAAAACAAGGTAAGTCTTTTGAGAAGAGAGAAATATATTCATTGAAAATAGGTTTCGGCAAAACAAAAGTTTTATTGTGGTCGCAAATGCATGGCAACGAGAGTACAGCAACACAAGCCATATTTGATATTTTGAATTTCTTTTCAAATCCACAAAATTTGCAACAAGAAGCAGATAATATTTTAAAGAAATGTACTTTATATTTTCTTCCAATGTTAAATCCTGACGGAGCAGAAAATTATACAAGAAGAAATGCACAAGGCATTGATATTAACAGAGATGCCTTAAGATTGGAAGCATATGAAAGTAAAATTTTAATGAATATTAGAGATAAAATAAATGCAGAATTTGGATTTAACCTACACGACCAAGATGTTTGGTATTCTGCTGGAGATACAAAGTTTCCTGCAAGTATTTCTTTTCTTGCTCCTGCATATAATTTTGAAAAAAGAATAAATAATACACGAAAAAAATCTATGCAACTTATTGTTTCAATGTTTGAAATGTTGCAGGAATTTATCCCAAATCAAGTTGCAAAATACGATGACGCTTTTATGCCGAATGCTTTTGGAGATAATATTCAGAAAAAAGGAACAAGTACAATTCTTATTGAATCCGGTGGTTATAGAAATGATATTGAAAAACAATTTATTAGAAAGCTAAATTTCGTAAGTATTTTGCATTCATTAAAAAACATTTCTGAACAATCTTTTCAAAACGAAAACCTCGAAAAATATGAAAATATTCCATACAATAAGAAAAACAAGTTTTTTGATTATTTAATAAGAAATGCTGTTATAATTGGGAAATTTGGCAAATATAATGCAGATATTGGCATAAGACACAAAGCAGAAAAAACAAAAGATGTATATATTATTGATGATATTGGAGATTTGTCTTATAACTTTGGTTTTGAAGAAATTGATTTGAAAAGTAAATGTGAAATAATAGCTTCTATCAAAGAAAATGCAGAGGCTATTATTTCACACTTTTTTTAGTGGTTATTAAGTTTTATTGCAAAGTTACGGACATTTCAGGCAGTGCCATATGCCATCTTGTAGGGTTTGGATCTTCAATTAAATCTCCTGCACCGAAAGCTCCATTAGAGTCTTTATCTTCAAATTGCCAACATTCATGAACATTAAAGTCAATAACGATATTATTTCCCCCATTATCTGTTAAACTAAAATTTAGAGTAGTATAATAAATTGGGTGTGGTGAATTATTCATAAAATCTATGTCCCCAAAAGGCCCGAAATTATTTGCGGGTTTTCCGGCAAAATCAAACCAAATATTTCCATCTCCTAAACCGTCATCACCCTCATCTTCTGTATATGCAGCAGAACGGGGAGAAACAGGTGTCATATCTGGGCTTAATCCATTGCCTAGTAGCCACCCTTCCTCTATATTGCTGTTAGTTACCTGTGTCATGTCTCCTGGCTGATGAAATCCTCCTTCTGTTTCAGCATCATCTGAAAGATATATTCTAATATTACGTTTTTCAATAGAGCTACTTGTTGCAATGTCTAATTTCATTTGCAAATAATAAATCTCGAGTTTTACAGATGAATATTCTCCATCTGGCACATTAACACCTTGCATTAGGGAATGTGTTGTTTGCGTGTCGGTAAAATCAAAAACAAGAGAAGAAGCTAAGTTTGATTTGTTAAAAACTTCAAAATCAGACGTTTCATTATTTCCGATAATAGTAACACGTTTTAATGCAACAAAATAATTGTCAGGCGTTTGTTTTGTAAGTTCATAATCTGTTTTGTTAGCTTTTGATGTTCCAAAATTTAAATGGAGAACAACATCTTCAATATTTTTAAATTCATTAAGAATATCCTCTGGTTGTTCTTTTTTGCAAGAAGAAGCAATAATTAATGTTAAAAAGAAGAATAAAATACAAAAATTTAAAATTTTTCTCATGATAAATTATTTAAGTATGTTAATAAAAACTTGACAAACAAATATATAACAAATTAGTACATTTCTCAAGTTTTATGCCTTATAACACACAAAAGGCAGAAAAACTTTTTTCCCACCTTTTAAAATTTTCAATATTTTTAGCACCCTCCCTCTTCTTCTTTTGTAACTTTCTTTTTAATAATAATTGGACTAGCATTATCTTCCTCTGGTTCAATATCAGAAGAGCCTTCTTTTTTTATGCTTGGAAGTTCGCCTTTTACCAAGGGATAATTTTTAATTTGAGAAGCATTAAAAGCATGGCCTATTTTATTACTAATTAATTTTGAGTGCATAAATGAATTTGCTCCATAAGTCAAGGTGTAAGCGTCATAACCTAAAACTTGTAAATATGCAGCCGTAAAACTAGCATTTTGACCTGTATAACAATATACAACTATTTTTTTATCGGTTGGCAGGGTTAATAGGTCTGCACTTATTACAAGATCTTCTTTTGGTGAATATTGAATTGCACCAGGCAAATGCCCTTTATTATAATGATAGTCGGGCCAATAATTTATTATGTAGTAATCCGAAGGGTTTTCCATTACTTTATCAACTCCTATTTTAAAATCTAACTTTTTAAATATTTTTTTAATTCTTTCTTCTAAGATATCATATCCTAAAATTTTTCCGGTATTTATTTTAGGAAGTGTTGTTTTTTGCCCTTTAAAATTATCTTTTATTTCAAGCTTTGATGAATATTTATCAGAAGTATGTTTAAGCCATTTTTTTTCTGCTGTACTTTTATCCCAAGAACTCATTCCCCATTTCATTGAATAAACATTTTTATAGCCTAACAATTGCAATCCCATTGTCGAAAAACTTGCCTTATGTCCTGAATAACAGACTATTACAATTTTCTCATATGTGTCGGCCGCAACATTCTTTTTCATATAATCAACTAAATCTGCAACTTGAACATTTACAGCACCGTCAATATGCCCGGCAACATAGTCTTTATGCTTTCTTATATCAATAACAAACCATTTTTTCAAATTAGATTTAACTTTTTCGGCAGAAACTAATGTTGGGATTCTTTTTTCATTAATTATATTTCCTGATTTCTCAAGAAAATTAATTAAAGATTCTGTTTCATTTACATCTTTTTTATTTATTTCAA
>CAMZKL010000019.1 GCA_947311255.1 uncultured Chlorobiota bacterium
GTTTCTTTAAGAATGATATTTCTGAACTTGCTTTTCTTGAACTAGCATTTGTAGAAGTAAGTACTGACGGAATTGAATATGTAAGATTTCCTGCAATTTCTGAAATAAATTCTGAAAATCAAATTGGAAGTTTTGAAAATATTAATGCTCGTTACATTCATAATTTTGCTGGAAAATACACAATGTTTTATGGAACTCCTTTTGATTTGTCTGATATTGAAAATTTAATAATTGGAACTTCTGTTGATTTAAATGAAATAAACTATGTTAAAATTATTGATGTTGTTGGAACAATTAACGAAGAATTTTCAACATTTGACAGCAATGGAAATAAAATTAACGACCCATATCCAACTGCATTTACATCAGGAGGTTTTGATTTGGATGCTGTTGGAGTTATTAATAATCGAAATAATATAGCTTTAAAAAATGAAATCCTAATATTCCCAAATCCTGCAAAAAAAAGTATATCTATTTTTTCTGTTATAAAGAACATTGAAAAAGTTGAAATATTAACAATCTATGGTAAATTATTAATGTTATCTTATAAAAAAAATAATATTGATGTAAGTGGTTTGCCAACAGGTGTTTATGTATTAACAATATACGGAAATGGAAATAAAGTTTCATCAAAATTTGTAAAATAAATTACCTAATTGAAAATTTATAGATTTTAATTGAAAAAATACGCAATAATAATATCAATTTTTTTATTGTTTTTTCCTTTTTTAAAGGTAGAAGCACAAGATACCATACACATATACGAGGTTGTTAAAACAGAAAGTTTGTTAAATACCTTTAGAAATTCTAATGTAGAAAAAATTGATAGTTCAATACAAACTTACTATCAAAATTCATCTATTGAAGATGTTTTAGAAATTAAAACTTCTGCACAAATCAAAACTTATGGCGGATTGGGTAATTTATCAAGTATAAGTTTAAGAGGCAGTGGAGGAAATCATGTTGCTGTAAGTTGGAATGGTTTTGCAATTAACTCAATATCAGCAGGAAGTACAGATCTTTCACTAATTCAAACAGGTTTTTTTGAAGATGTTAAATTAATACCTGGTGCATCATCTTCATTGTATGGAAATGGAACTTTTGGTGGTGCATTGGAACTAAATAATTCTTTTGTTTTTAAAAAAGACTTTAATGTTAGTATTGGAAGCGAAATAGGAAGTTTTGAGACTTTTAAATATCTTGGTCAAACTTCTTTTTCAAATGATATTTTACATTACAAATTATCCATAAATAATATAAATGCTAAAAATAACTTTCCTTTTACTGATAATTATAAGTTTGAAAAACCTCTAGAAAGAAGAAAGCATAATAGCCTTAATAGTTTAAATCTTATACAGAATTTTATACTTAAACTTCCTAAAAATAATATTGTTGAAAGTGGAATTTGGTATTTGCTAAAAAATAAAGAAATTCCTGAAATTGCTGGTTCTGAATATCTTGGAAATAAAATGCAAAAAGATAGTATTTTTAGAACTTATCTTCGGTGGAAAAACTTTGGAAAAAAGCATTTACTAACTGCAAGTAGTGCTTATTTTTCTGAATACCTTCATTATACTGATAAGTTAAATTCTTTTGAATCAGATTATTATATAAATTCAAAAATAAGAGCAAATGTTTTTTTAGGGGATTTTTCATATAGATATTATTTTAAAAATAGACTTATTGTAGATTTTGCGGGTTTTATAAATAAGCAGCAAATTTCAACTTCAAATTATAAAAAAATAAAAATTTCTGAAACAAATTACTCTTTAATTTATTCATTGAAATATGATTTTTTAGGATTTGATTTTAAGTTTAGCTTTAGAAACGAATTTTTTGATAGAGAGAAATATATACCTTTATTTAATGTGGGTTTAAGTAAAAAATTATTGCAAAACAAAGTTATTTTGAAATCAAATTTTTCAAATAAATTTAAAAGAGCAACTTTTAATGATAAATATTGGCAACCAGGAGGGAATATTAATTTAAAACATGAAAAAGGAGATAATTTTGAAATAAGTTTTAAATATATATTCGGAAAAATCAAAACAGATTATTTTAATGCAACTTTCTATCAATCTCGTATTAATGATATGATACAATGGATTCCGATAGATGGAAATTGGACAGCAGTGAATAACAAAGAAGTTAGAATAAATGGAGTTGAAACAAGTTTTGAACATAGTTTTAAAACTAAATTGCTTTCTAATAAAATTTATTTATCGTACAATTATACAAATGCTTTGTTAACAAATGTTTATTCTGTTGATAAATTTGTAAGTCAAAAATTAGTTTATACACCAAAGAATAACACAAAATTATTTTTTGTAAGTTCTTTTAAAAATATTAGTTTAAGTTTTGCAATAAATTATACCGACAAAAGATATACAACACAAATAAATAATGAAAATAATGTTTTGAAAAGTTATTTTTTATCAAATATTTATGCAAGTTACAAAGTAGATATTAAGAATTTTAATTTAACTTTTAAAGCAAAATTTTTAAATATATTTGATAAGCAATATGAACATATAAAATCTTATCCTTCAAGCGGAAGGGCTGTATATTTTAGCATTGTATTAGCATATAATAAGAAATAAATTCAATAGAGTCTATATAAATATATGCAAATTAACTTTATACTTTCAAACTTTTAACTTTTAAGACAAATGAACAATAAAATATTTTACCTACTAATAATTTTATTTGGTTTAAACTCTTGTAAACCAAAACCAGAAATTGAACCAGAAATTGATTTCTCAAAAGGAACTTTTATTATAAACGAAGGGAATTTTATGTCAAATAATGGAGAAATAAGTTTTTACAATAATGAAACAGGAGAGCTTACAAATAGAATATATTCTAAACTAAATAATGAAGCCATTTTGGGAGATGTTGTGCAATCTATGTGTTTTTCAGGAGGTTTTGCTTTAATTAGTGTGAACAATTCAAAAAAAATTGAGATTGTAGATGCAGAAAGTTTTAAGCATATTTCAACAATTTCAGATTTGTCTTATCCTCGTTATATTATTCCTGTTAAAGAAAATATTTGTGCCCTTACAAATGGCAAAAATCCGGGAGAAGTTTGTATAATCGATATCTCGAAGAATAAAATTACTAAAACAATACCGGTAGGTAAAGAACCTGAGAACCTAATTTTAGTTAATAACAAAATTTTTGTTGCAAATGGTGCTTGGGGACACGACAGTACTGTTACCGTAATTGATGCAACAAGTTTGGAAGTAATAGAAAATATTGTTGTTGGAGATGGTGCAACAAATTTAACTTTAGATAAAAACAACAATGTTTGGATTCTTTGCCAAGGAAAAACTAAATACGATTATTCAACAGATACACCTTCAAGAATTGTGTGTATAAATTCTGAAAATTATGAAATAATTACCGAAATATCTATTGGAACTTTAAATGACGATTTTTATCCTGTAAGAATAGCTTCTGACAAATTGAATAATTATATTTATTATGTTGAAAAATCAGGCATATATCGTTTTAATATTAATACACCAGAAGAAAAAGAATGGTTTATAATGGGTTCTTACTACGGTTTAGGAATAAATCAAGAGAATGGCAATATTTATGTGTTTTATGATAATGGATTTACAGGAGCAGGACATATGACTGTTTATGAGAAAGATGCAAATAAAATTTTAGGACCTGTAAGTGTTGGAATAGGACCAAATGGCTCTGTTTTTAAGTATTAACTTGTCTAAAAGCAAAAAAAGACTTATTTTTGGAATGTAAATTTTAAAAATTTAAGAATAACATCCTTTATAAGAATTTTGACACACAAGGACATAACTATAATTCAGTATACAGATTCCTTGCAGAAGAAACTAAGTGTTCCTATATGCAGAGCAAAACATTTATTATAAATACAAATACACAAACAACTTATTTAATATAAATTAATTAGATAATTTTAGACACATGAATAGAATAAAACTTACACTTTTACTACTTTTAACATCAAATTTAATTATTTATTCTCAACAGATACCAAATGGTAACTTTGAAGATTGGAATAATTCTCATGATCCCGTTGGGTGGAATTTAGTAGATGTTTTTGGAATATACTCTGCTGAAGAAACTTCAGATAATATACAAGGATTAAAAGCTGTAAAACTTGAAAATCAGGAATTATTTGGAGGATTTCTTTTACCTGGAATAATTTCACTAGGACAGATTGATCTTGCTAACCAACAAATTTCAGGCGGAATACCTTTTACGGCAAGACCAACAGGATTAAGTTATTTTTTTAAATATTTACCACAAGGTGGTGATACCTGTTTTACTGCTAGTCTTCTAACAAAATGGAATACAACTACAAACAGTACTGACACAATTGCTTCAACCGGATATTTTACAAGTGAAAATTTCGCTGAATATACTCAAGTCTCTGTACCTTATATATATATGTCACAAGAAATGCCAGATACTATGAATGTTGCTTTTTTAGCATCAAATTTTACTGGAACAACCGGAACTAGCTTATTTGTTGATAGCTTATCAGTTTTATATAACACTGTTGTTTCCCCAACTCTATGTTTTCCTGCAATAGATACAAGTTCAACATATTTTACTGCTGCTTGGTTAGAAATTCCAGATGCAAGTTCATATAGTATTGATGTTTCTGAAAATATTGAATTTTCAACATACGTATCAGGTTTTGAAGATTTTGATGTAGGAAATACTTCTACATATAATGTAAATGTATCTCCCAGTTTGTATTTTTATAGAGCAAGGGTGCATTTTGGCACAGAAACAGGTTTAAATTCTAACAAAATTGCTGTTCCTATGCCAGTTGAATGTATTGCGGCTACCAATATTTCTCAGACTTCATTTACAGCAAATTGGCAATCTGCAAATAACGCTTCAAATTATTTTCTTGATGTTTCAACAGTGGCAGATTTCTCGTCTTATGTAGGTATCTATGAAAATTATAATGTGGGAACATCTTTAAATGAAAATATAACAGGATTAGATTTGAATACCGAGTATTTTTATAGAATAAGAACAGAATATGGCTCTTATTTAAGTCAAAATTCTAATACAACTACTGTTTTAACCGAACCCTCAGCAATTTCAAGAGTAAACCACCCTAAAAGAGTAAATGTTTTCTCACAAGGGAATAAAATAATTGTTAATTCTGAGAATAAAATAGTTGATAAAATATACTTGTATGATGTGCAAGGAAAAATTATAAAATCAAGATTAAACTCTTCAAAAGATGAAATCTTTTATCTTGAAAATTCAGGAACTTATTTTATTAAAATTATAATTGGAAGCGATATCATTAGCAAAAAAGTTATAGTGTTTTTTTAATAATTTTTAAATTTAAAAAAAATGGCTCAATTTTATTGAGCCATTTTTTTATGATATACTAAATTATATTGGCAATTTAGTATGTTTTTTAGAGCTGATTAAATTATTTTTAAATCATCAAAAACACCCATTACGTTTTTAACAGCATCAGCAGAAGTTTTTAAATCTTTTGTTTCTTGCTCATTAAGATCAAGTTCAATAATTTTTTCAATTCCGTTTTTGCCTAAAATAACAGGAACACCAAGATAAATATTTTCAAGTCCATATTGTCCAGTTAAAAATGCACAAACAGGAAAAGTTCGTTTTTCATCTTTTATTATAGCTTCAACCATTTGAGCAGCAGCAGCTCCCGGTGCATACCAAGCAGAAGTTCCCATTAAACCAACAATTTCGCCACCACCTTTTTTTGTTCTTGTAACAATTTCATCTAATCTTTCATCGCTAATGTATTGAGTAATAGGTATTCCATTTACTTTTGTATATCTTGGAAGTGGAACCATAGTATCTCCATGTCCACCCATAAGCAATGCTTGAATATCTTTTGGAGAAGTTCCCATTTCGTCAGCTAAAAAAGCTCTATACCTTGCAGTATCAAGAATCCCTGCCATTCCAAAAACTTTGTTTGAATTTATTCCTGCAGATTTATAAGCTGCATATGTCATAACATCCAAAGGGTTAGAAACTATTATAATAATTGCATTTGGAGATGCCTCAATAGCTTTTTTAGTAACTTGATTTACAATTTTGGCATTTGTTGTAATTAAATCATCTCTTGACATACCTGGTTTACGTGGAATGCCGGAAGTAATAACAACCACATCAGAACCTTTGGTTTTAGAATAATCGTTTGTTGAACCGATAACTCTTGTATTAAAACCCTCAATTGCGGAAGTTTCCCACATATCAAGTGCTTTTCCTTCTGCAATTCCTTCTTTAATGTCAACTATAACAACTTCTTTAACAATATCTTTTATTGCAACTGAATATGCAACTGTTGCTCCCACATTTCCTGCTCCTATTACTGTAACTTTACTCATAATAATTTATTTTATATATTTAGGAATAATTAATTTTTCGCTAAATTAATTGAATTTTATTAATTTTAGCATATTTCATAACATATACATATATGTTGTTTTGTTAAAAGTAAGTTTTATAATGCCATAATAATAAAATTTGTTTGTGTAATTTTGCAATATCCTTTAAAAAGTAATTTTAATAAAACACATATGACAGAAAATAAAACAAAAATACTTTTAATATTATTATTATTAATTTTATTACAAAATTTAATATTTGGTCAAGTTAATAAATTTGAAATTCTCCTTGACAGTTCAAAAGCTGAATTTAAAAAAGATTTTGAGCAACAAAACTTTTCAAAAGTAGTTATATGGCTTGAAAAAGCAGTTGCTATTGAAACAGAAAATACCGAAGCTAAATATTTTTTAGGATATGCTTATAGCCGCTTAAATTCTAAAGATGGTGAAAGTATGAACAAACTAAATACAGAGCTAACAATTAAAGCTAGTGAACAGTTTGAAAGTGTAAATAAATTGTCTCCTAAATATTTTGGAGAAATAATTTCTCTCGATCCATATTATAAAATTACCTCCGAATGGGGTTCATTAGCACTTTCTTATCTTGATAGAAATAAAAAAGACTCAGCAAATTGGGCACTAAAAGAAGGCAGAAGAAGAGGAGGTTTTGGAGATTATATTCTTGCTATAAACAGAAAGGTATTAGATGCTTGTAATGAAAATGCAATTTTAATATCATCTGGCGATAGTTATTTATTCCCCATTTTATATTTGCAAAAAATTGAAAAATACAGAAAAGATATTTCCATTGTAAATGTAAGTTTGTTAAATACATTTTGGTATCCTTCTTACCTACGTAAAAATAAAATTGTTTCTTTTGATTTAGCTGTCGAAACTCTAGACACTACAAATTATATGAAATGGAAGGACACAGTTATTACAATTTCTGATTTTTCTTGGACAGTAAAACCTTCGTATTATAATTATATTCTTAGAAGTGATATAATTTTATTAAGTCTATTGAAAGAAAATAAATTTAAAAGAGATGTTTATTTTACAAAAGGATTTGCAAAAAATACTCAAGTAAGCTTAAATAAATACCTAAGTTCGCATACAATAGTTGATATACTAAATGTTTTTGAAGAAAAAGACAAGCGAAAAGATTTTAAAGAATCAATTACTGATATTTTGAAACTTTCAAACTTAATAAATATTAATAGTTCAGATGATATTTCTTTTTTAGATAGTTTTAGAACATATATTTGGCTAAAAGCATATGATTATTTGAATAATAAAAATATTGAGAAAGCTAAAAGCCTTATTGATATATTAGATAAATATGCAAATGAAAATGAATATTTATATGAAAATGAAAAACTTAAAGAGTTTTCAAATTATATTAGAGAAGAAATATTCAAATAGAAATATTTTCAGGAAATAGAATGTTTTTAATTTAAACTGTAATTTTGCAAACTGCCGGAGCGACCTACAAGAGTCTTTGATAAATTTTCAAATAATTAAATCTCAATTAAAAAACAATATAAAGTTGATTTTAATAATTTTGTCCGTGGGCATATTCATTAATGTAGGTATTTTAATACCGAATTCTGTCATATCAACATCAAAAGAACCTGAATAAATTTCTTTTCCTTTTTTTGTTTTCATAAGAATAGGGAAACTTATTTCCTTTTTAACATTATGAAATGTTAGTATTCCCGTAACTCTTTCCTTACTTATTTCGCTGCTTACAAAAGTAACAATTGGATATTTTATACCGTCCAAAATTTCAATGGCATGAGAATCTCTATTTGCATTTTCGCTGTTAAAATCGGTAATTTTTAAAGCAATGGCAACTTTCACAATTTTTTCGTCATTTTTATTCTTTTTTATTACGGCACGTACATTTTTATTAACTCCTTCCCAATCATGCAAAGGATGACTCATTGCATAAGTAACTTCCGACAAGGTATTATCGGCATATTTTTTTATCGTTTCTTGAGAAAACACTGTTGAAAATGAAAACATTACAACAATCAATACTATATTTTTGGTTTTCATATTTTTTCAGATTTAAAATTTAATAATAATTTCAGCCGCCAGGAAAGATCCGAATGCCGTAAATGCAGCAGCACGATGATACGGACGCAAATTAGGGTTATCTTCAAGGTAAAAAGACAAAACATTTGTAGCAATCATACTTGAGAGATGAATAATTGCCAATGCCCTATGTATTTTGATGCTGCTGTATCCTTTATGTTCCGGTACAATTTTAGGCGGTGCAAACAAAGCCAAAGATGTCGTAGTAAAATAGGCAATATTAACACCGGTTGCAAGTCCTTCGTGTAAATCTTTTAATTGATTATTTCCGTTATATAATTTCCAGCCGACTATTCCTTGAGCAATCATTCCGGCAGAAGTAAGCATACCGAGTGTTTGATGTGCTTTAAAAAAATAACTGCGTATTTTGAGTTCTTTTGTCCGGTTTTCAGGAGTGAGCTCAAATGCCTTAAAATTTCGCATCAACCCTTTCTGCCCCCAAAATATTTTTTGAGTAAACAGAAATTTTTTCGGTAATAATTGTACTTCCGAATTATCGGAAAGTTCGTTCAGCAGGTCCGTATCATCTTGATTATTAACAATGGTGTCGTTAGTTTGGGCACTGATATTTGCATTAACAAGAACGGAAATTAAAAGAATTAAAAGAATTTTGAATTTCATATTATTTATTTTGGAAAGTGTATAACTTTTAGCGAGTATCCCTTTTTTTGGATTTTAGTTAAATATTTTGCAAAGATATAAAATTAATCATTTTCTCTAAAAAAAGTTTCAATAGCTATATTTCCTTTTTTTATAACTGAAACAGGAGGATAATCAATTGGATTGTTATGTAACAAAACTCCGTCTTCATTTTTGTCAAAATATATTTGTAATCCAAGTTTTAAAATAAATGCAGGAAGGAACTCCAAATTATTGTTTGACAAATCTAATTCCTTAAGTTTTTTTAATTCAGCTAATTCTATAGGCAAAATTCTTATAAAGTTATTTGCTAATGAAATAGTTTCAATTTGGTCTAATTTATTAATTTCATCTGGTATTTTACTAATAGCATTCATGCTTAATTCAAGATGTGTTAGATTTGGTAAATTGCAAGTTTCCGGAGGAATAAATTCAATTTGGTTTTCCATCAAAAGCAAAATTCGTAATAAAGCCATATTTTCAATACTTCTAGGAATTGTTCTTAATTTTGTATTTATAAGACTTAAAACTTCTAAGTTTGGCATATCAGTTATTTCTTTCGGAAAATTTATCAAATTGTTTCCTGCCAAATCTAATTTGCGAAGTGTTTTTAATTTACTGAAATTTTTAGGAAGTTTTGTAATTTTATTATATTCAAATGATAAGGTTCGGATATTTGTTAAATTCTCAATAGCATCAGGAATTTCCGTAATTCTATTAAAACCTAAATTTAAAAATTCAAGTTTCTTGGAATTAAAAATACATTCATTTACATCACTTATTTTATTATCAGTTAAATACAATCTGTATAAGATTGGTAATTTGGAAATAACATCAGGAATACTTAGGAAACTATTATTACTTAAATCTAACTCTTGAAGATTTGTTAATTCCGAAAAATTTTCCGGAAGTTCAGATATTCCACACTGAGAAATATTTAAATATGAAAGATTAGAGTAATTAGCAATACATTCAGAAAGTTTAGAAAATGTATTTTGGCTAATATTTAATTCTAGCAAGTTCTTGAAACTATTAATTTCACAAGGCAATTTTGTTATGTTGTTGTCAGTTAAAATAAGGGTTTCAATATTATCAAGATAAATAGTTTCAGCAGGAAAAATATTTAAGTTATTATGAGATAGGTTTAAGTATCTTAAATTTTTAAGTAATTTAATATTTTTCGATATTTTGTTAATTTTATTATTTTCTAAAGAAAGTGCTTGCAAACTTTCAATTTTAAAAATTATTTCCGGAATTTCTTCTAAATCGGTGTCAGTAATTTTCAACTTAATAATTTCATCTTTTTCATTAACTTGATACCTACCAAATTCGTCAAAAATCCAACCATCAATATTAAACTTGCAATTTTTAAACTTTTTATCAATAAGTTTTTCTAAATTTGTAATATAAAATGTAGAATTCATAATGAGTATTTTTATATTTTTGATGTCTAATTTTTGTGTAAATTTAAAAAATAAAATATGAAATCTAAAAGGTTTTTCTTAATTTTCTTAATCTTTTTTTATTCAAACCTTAGTTTTGCACAAAATAATGAAAAAGAAATCGAACAAATTCAAAAAAAAGTTAAACTTATTGAAAAAGAAAGAGATGAACTATTGTCTGAAATAAAAAGTATTAGACTTAAAATAATTCAAGATGATTTAAAAAAATATGGTTTACCTGAACTAAAAAAAAATGAAGAAGTTATACACCACTTAGCATTTTCTTTATCATATAATGAAAAACATGAACAAGCAAATTGGGTGGCACATATTATAACTCCCGATATTAAAGGAACCGGATATAGCAGAACAAACGACTTCAGAGAAGATAAGGATGTTAAAACCGGCTCATCAACAGAAAAAGATTATTTTTTAAAATATTTACAAGCAGACAGTACATATGAATATGACGGATTTGGTTACGACAGAGGTCATCTTGCACCTTCGGCTGATTTTAGATGGTGCAAAGAAGCAATGAGCGAATCTTATTACTATTCCAATATGTCGCCTCAACTTCCGGATTTTAACAGAGGAATTTGGGCAAAACTCGAAAGTTTTATTAGAGAATATGTTGCAGAAAGCAATGAAAAAGTTTATGTTGTAACCGGAGGAATTTTAAAAGATAATCTTAAAAAAATTGAACGTGGTATTAATAAAGTTAGTATTCCGGAAGAGTTTTTTAAAGTTATTTTAGATATTGAAGGAAATGAAAAATCAGGAATAGCTTTTATAATGCCTAACGAAGGTTCAGATTATCCTGTAATAAGTTTTGCAGTTTCAATAGATGAAGTTGAAAAGAAAACAGGAATTAACTTTTTTGCCTCACTTCCTGATTCTCTTGAAAATAGATTGGAATTAAAATTTGATATTAAACATTGGCAAACAGAAAAACGAAAAGTAAATATTGTTCCAATTCACAGAAATAAGTTGCCAAAAAATGCCGTAAATACTGTTCAGGCAAGATCTTATTACGACAGTAAAACAAAAGTTTGCGGAACAGTTGTTGGAACTCATGAAACAAGAAGTGGTAACATCTTTTTAAATTTTGATAGAAGTTTTCCAGAACAACTTTTTTGGTGTACAATTTGGAAAGATAATATTGTAAATTTTAGTTATAATCCACAAGATTACTTATTAAATAAAAAGATTTGTATCAAAGGAACCGTGAAAAAAAAATACGGTAAACCTTCAATGAGTTTGCATAACGATAACCAAATTACTCTTTATAGTGAAGAGATGGAAAAAAATAAAAAATAATTAAAGGGACTTCTAAAAATTCATTCGCATCAATATTTTCATAATTTTTCATAAGCGATTTAATTTTTAGAAGTCCACTTAAGATAAAAATACACTTTAAAATACTGTATGGAAAACTCTTTCAAAAAAGCAGCCCAAGCAATTAAAAATGCAGATGCATTAATCATTACAACCGGAGCCGGTATGGGTGTAGATTCCGGATTGCCGGATTTTAGAGGAAACTCTGGCTTTTGGAAAGAATATCCTACAATTTCCCATCTTGGTATTTCGTTTTCTGAAATGGCAAATCCCCGATGGTTTGATGAAAACCCGAAATTAGCATGGGCTTTTTATGGGCACAGATATAATCTTTATAACGAAACGATTCCGCATAAAGGGTTTAATTTGTTGCTTGAAACAGGACAATCAAAACATTATGGCTATTTTGCATTTACATCTAATGTTGATGGTCAATTTCAACAAGCCGGATATTCCGATAAATATATTGAAGAAGTTCATGGCTCTATAAATCATTTGCAGTGCAGTACGCCATGTACTTCTGAAATTTGGAAAGCAACAAACTTAAATATTAAAATTGATAAACAACTTTTTGAGGCAAAAGAACCCTTTCCTAAATGTCCAAAATGCGGAGCAATTGCAAGACCTAATATTCTTATGTTCGGAGATTGGTCTTGGATTTCTCAAAGATCTAGCGAACAAAATAACAATTTTAATAAATGGTTAAATATACTTAAAAAAGAATCTGCAAAACCTGTAATTATTGAAATTGGTGCGGGTAGGGCAGTTCCAACAGTAAGAATAAAATCTGAAAGACTTTCCGAAGATTTTAATACTACATTAATTAGAATTAATCCTAGAGATTATCAAGTGCCTGAAAGTATAAACGGTATTGAAATTAAAACAGGTGCATTTGAAGGGATTGAAAAAATATTTGAATTTATAAATACATTATAAAAATGGAAAATGTGCTTTAACCCGTTTTATGTATTATAATTTACTTATGAGTGTTAAAACTATAAAGAAACTATTATAAATATAAAATTTTTAATAGTATTATCTGTATAACAGGTTTCTATACCGATTTAACTAATGCAAAGTAAACAAAAAATTTATTTGCAACCTTTCTACAATCTATACTCTATTAATTAAGCCATACAATTAAATAGCTTCTAAAATATATTTTTCGCAGTAAATATAGTCAATAACTTACTTGCTAGACGAGCTTGGCTAAAACAACTTATAAAATTATAAAACAAAAAAAAATGAAAATATTTAAACAAATTTTTATTATTTTAATAGTTTTTCTAAATTTTAGTTCATTTTCTCAATCAACATGGACAGGAAATACAGACAAGGATTGGAATGTTGCGTCAAATTGGGATACTGGAACAATCCCAACTTCTATAACTAATGTAATAATACCTGCATCGCCTACAAATAATTTAATGAAATTTGGAAACAATACAGCAGAATGCAATAATCTCACAATAAATGCAGGAGCTCAATTATCCGTTAGACCAGCTGAAACTTTACATATTTATGGTAATTTAATTTTGAAAACTCCCAATGATAACGGTCCCACCGGCTCATTAATTGAAAAAGGTTCTATGACTGTTGACGGAACTGTTACTTTTGAAAGATATTATTCAGTAAATAATTCTTGGCAACGGAATATCATCATGGAGGAGAATCGGGTTCTGCACAAAACTTAGAAGTAGGAATAGGATACACTTTCGCAAGTGAAGGAAATATAATAATTAATTATTCAGGAAGTACAAATTCCGTAATAAACAATAATAATTTAGAAATTCCTGTAACATTTAATTCAAATGACGGTAATTCAGATTACTATGACGGTTGGAATCTAGTAGGAAATCCATATACATCAGCAATTCGTTGGGGAAGAAGATCAAATGATGGGAATGATAAAATTAATAATACTGCTTACTGTTGGGATGCTACAAGTAGTCAATACAAATATATAAACGGAAGTGGTGGCACCGAAACGGGAGTTGGCTCAAATGTTGTAAACGGAAGTACAGAATATATAGCAGCAGGGCAAGGTTTTTTTGTAAAAGCAACTGAAACAGGAAATTTTACTTTGCTAGAATCAATAAGAACACATAATTCGCAAAATCTTTGGAAAAATAAATCTACTAAAACAAAAAAACCGAATTCTTATCCAAAAGAATTGCCTCAATATATAAAATTAAGAATTGAAGATAATAGATATTCAGACGAAACTGTTATAAGATTTATAGATGATGCAACTTCGGAATTTGACGGAGAATATGATGCTTATAAAATATCAGGTTCAAATAATGATGTGCCCGTAATATATACTGCTTCAGAAGATTTTAAAACTATAACGGCAATAAATTCACTACCTTATCCTGAAGATGGTATAAAAAGTATTCCATTATGTATTAAAACTAATGAAGCCAAACAATATACTATTTTTCTAAAACAATCAGAATACTCAAATTTAAACATTTTCTTAAAAGATAATTATGAAAATAAACTAATTAATCTAAGAAAATTTAATAGTTATACTTTCAATTTTGTTGGAGGTTTGAACGAGGACAGGTTTAGAATACTATATAAACCTAATTCTTCTGATATTGTCAAACAAGAACAAAATAATACCTTAATTTATCCAAATCCTTCAAACGGAAAAGTATTTATTGAAACTATTGAACAAGCAGTTTCAATTAATATTTTTGACATAACCAGAAAAAATATAAAAACAATTTACAATCCTTTATTAAAAACCGAATTTAATACCTCTGGTAATAATAAAGGTGTATATTTCATAAAAATAAATTTTAAGAATAATTCTGTTAATAAAAAAATTATAATTAAATAAAAACCTAAATTGATTAATGATGAAAAAAATAATTTCTTTATCAATAAGCTTATTGCTTTTAAATTTCTTTTCTTTTGCACAACTTACTGTTACAAACGGATATACAGCACAAGAATTGGCAGACTATTTTACCGGTCAAAGTGTAAATGCACAAAACTGTCAAATAGTACAAGGAGATCCCTTGCAATACGGTAAGTTTACTTTTTCAGGTAACGGGCTCGATGTAAGCTCAGGAGTAATTTTATCAACTGGTAGAATTTTCGATGCAGTAGGACCAAATAATAACCCTGCAACTTCATACGGCTTTGGAGGAGACGGAAATAGCAATTTATTTGATCTATTACCCGAAGAATATGCTCCATATCAAAATTACGATGCAGTTCTACTACAATTTGATTTTCAAGTATTATCAGATTCAATAGAATTTGAATATATTTTCCTTTCGGAAGAATATAATGAAATACTAGGAGACCCTGACTATAACGATGCCTTTGCATTCTTTATAAGCGGACCTGGAATTGATGGAGAAAAAAATCTTGCAGTTGTTCCTGGTCAAACAGTTCCAGTAACTGCAAATACAATTAATAATAATTCTTATTGGCAGTTTTACCACGATAACGATTATGGAAATTCAAATACAAATATACAATTTGATGGTTTCACAACATTGTTGAAAGCTAAAACTAAAGGATTAATACCTTGTGAAACATATACTTTAAAATTAATTATTGCAGACGGTGGAGATAGTTATACAGATTCAGGTGTTCTCCTTAAAGAAAATTCATTAACACAAGCTGTTGTAAATGTTAGTACAGAAACATATAACGGTAATAATATTGCAATTGAAAGCTGTGTAAATGCAAATTTTAAATTTGAATTAGACAATCCTCAATCAAAAGATGTTGAAATTGATTTAACCATTGCAGGAACAGCAGTTAATGGTGTTGATTATGAATATATTGACCCAAAAGTTATTATTCCGGCAGGACAAACACAAGCAACCCTTGTTGTAAAAGCAATTAATGATGGTCTTAGTGAAGGGCAAGAGTCAATTTTTATAATATATAATCCTATTGCTTGCCAAGAACCCGATACTGCAAAATTATATATTGATGATTATAATCAAATAATTTTTACTGCTGAAGGTCAAGATGCAACTTGCCATGATGCAGAAAACGGGCAAATAAATATTACAATTCAAGGTGGCTATACTCCATATACTTTTTATGTTACAGATACTTTAACTCTAGAACAACAAATATTTACCTCTTTGCCAATAACAGGTTTGGATTCAGCTACCTACAAGTTAGATGTTATTGATAGTTATGGTTGTAAAGCCGAAGATCTTGTTTTTGGAGGAGAGTTTAATGCTGGTCAAACTTTTTTACCCGATGGAGGACAAGGTATTGAAAGCGTTATAGAAATAACAGGTTTTCAAGATGGTCAATTATTAGAAAGTGCAGACCAAATACTTGGATTAACTGCAATATTAGAACATTCATATGTAAATGATTTATCTGTTGTTGTTCAAGCACCAAATGGCTCACAAGTTACATTGTTGGCATTTGGTTCAAGTGGTGGAGGTGGAACCTGCGATCTTGGAGAACCTGTTGCATCAGGTCCAATTGATAGTTGTAATTCGTCAAATATAACACCTGGTTTAGGATACGAATATACATGGAATTATAACCCTACATATGGAACTTTTGCTCAAGAATTAGGAGGAGATTTACCATATCACACTTATGTTTCAACATACGGAAATACACTCTCAGATTTTTATCTTCCAGCAGGTTCTTATGCTTCTGAAAATTCTTTGGCAACTTTTGTTGGAACTGAATTAAATGGAAGTTGGAAAATGATTGTAACGGATAATATGGGATTTGATAATGGTTATATTTTTGGTTGGAATCTAAGTTTAACTGCTGATAGACCAGATTCAATTGTTGATATTAGTCATCCTCAGAAACCACTTGTAAGTTCAACAACCACAGACCCTACTTGTGGAGAAAGCAACGGAAGTATTGATATTACAGTTACAAATGGAAACTCTCCCTATTCCTACCTTTGGAACACAGGAGCAATAACAGAAGATATCGCAAGTGTTTCAAGCGGAGCATACAATGTAGATATTTCAGATGCAAATTCTTGCACATATAATTATTTGTTTAATTTGTCAGATAACGGAGGTTCTCTTTCTTTAAGTGCAGAAGTTTTAGATGAAACCTGTGTAGGAAATAATAATGGAAGCATTAATTTAACAGCAACCGGCACAGCACCTATAACATACTCTTGGAGTAATGGTTCAACCAATGAAGATATCTCAAATTTAGCTCCCGGAAATTATACTGTAAATGTTTCAGATGGAAGTAGTTGTAACTCTGTTGAGTCTTATACCGTTGAAGCAGCAACTGAAATTAATATAACATCAGAAATAACAGATGAGCATTGTGGAGATCAAGAGGGTATTATAAATATATCAGTTGCAGGTGGAGCTCAGCCATACTCATTCTTATGGAGCAACGGTGCAACAACAGAAGATGCTGATGAATTAGCACAAGGAGATTACACAGTTACAATAACTGACCAAAACAATTGTGTAAAACAAAAAACATTTCATATAACTAATTATGTAGGAGATTGCATTGTGGATTGCGATTTAGCAATTACAAACTCTTCTTTAACCGATGAAAGTTGCGGAGATTCAAATGGAGCTATAGATTTAACAATTTTTACTTCATTTTCTCCATATACAGTTTCATGGAATAATGGAACAACTACTGATGATTTGAATACAATTCCAGAAGGAACATATACAATATCTATTACAGATGCGGAAGGTTGTAATTTAGTTAAAACTTATACAATTGAAAATCAAAGTGGGGACTTTATAATTTCAGATTTTGTTTCTAGTGAAGAAACTTGTGGAAACGGAACAGGAAGTATTAATATTACTCATAGTGGAGGAGCTGCACCATATTCATATTCTTGGAGTAATGGAGAAACAACAAAAGACATAACAGGTTTAAATGCCGGAGATTATACTATTGTTATTTCAGATGGAAATAATTGTTCAATTTCAAAAACAATAACAGTTATAAATAATTCAGGAGACTTATCACAGACATGGGGAAATGCTGCAAATGAAATTTGTAGTAATGGGCAAGGGTCCGTAGATATTACTATTGTAGGAGGAACAAAACCATATATATATGCATGGTCAAATGGAACATCAGGAGAAGATTTATTAAATGTTAATGCAGGAACTTATTCATGTACAATCACAGATAATTCCGGATGTTCAATTTCAACACCTACATATACAATTGAAAATGAGTCAGGTACTTTAAGTCTTGATAATATCGATGTTGATAATGAAATTTGTAGTAATGGTTTAGGAGAAATTGAGCTAGTTATTTCCGGAGGAACTACTCCATACACATATAGTTGGACAAATGGAGCAACAACAAGAGATATATTTAATCTTTCTGAAGGAACATTTACCGGCACAATTTCAGATAATAATGGATGCTCTGTGTCAACAGGAGAATTGAATATAATAAACGAAGCAGGAGATATGATACTTGCAAGTATATATGTATCAGATGAAATTTGTGATAATAATTCCGGAGAAATTAATATAACAATATCAGGTGGAACAGCACCAATAAAATTTGCTTGGAGTAATGGAAATACAGCAGAAGATTTAACAGGTTTAAAGGAAGGAAATTATTCATGCCACATAACTGATAATAACGGATGTAAGATAGATTTGAATACAACTGTCAGTAATGATAATGGAACATTATCAGTAGATAATACTGTGGTAACAGATGAAAATTGCGGACAATCAAACGGAGCAATAGACATTACTGTTTCAGGAGGTTATACGCCTTTAACTTATTCTTGGAATAATGGAGCTGTTACACCCGATATTATAAACATTTCAGCAGGAAATTATACTTGTGTAATAACTGATAATGAGGGATGTAAGCAAACTGAAACAGGCAATGTGCAAAATAATGCAGGAACACTTTCATTAGATAATTATGCACTAACAAATGAAATATGTGGAAATGGGCAAGGAGCAATTGATTTAACAGTTTCAGGTGATGAAACTCCTATAACTTTTTTATGGAGCA
Source organism: uncultured Chlorobiota bacterium (assembly GCA_947311255.1). GTDB lineage: Bacteria > Bacteroidota > Bacteroidia > Bacteroidales > JAADGE01 > JAADGE01. Next base: position 18,884 of record CAMZKL010000019.1, read on the forward strand.
ACGGAGAAACTACGGAAGATTTAAGCAATCTTTCAGCGGGCGAATACACTTGTACAATTACTGATAATTTAGGTTGTATTACAACGGCTGGCCCATACATAATTAACGATTATGCAGGAACATTATCTGTTGATAATGTAAGTTCTGTTAATGAACAATGCGGAGATGCAACCGGAAGTATTGACTTAACTATTTCGGGAGGAACTGCACCAATAACTTATGCTTGGAATACAGGTGCAACAACAGAGGATTTATTTGGCTTATCTGCTGGAACTTATACTTATACCATAACTGATAATAACAACTGTTCTGTAAGTAATAATATTGAAATTACTAACGAAGCTGGAACTTTGAATATTAATTCCTATGTAAAAACTGATGAAACTTGTAATGCAAATAACGGAGCAATTGATTTAACAGTTTCAGGTGGAACTATTCCACTTTCATTTTTATGGAATTCTGGACAAACAACCGAAGATATTTCTGATTTGAATGAAGGAATTTATCAAGTAACTATAACTGACGGAAATAATTGTCAAGTAATTTCTCAAGAATATAATATTGTAAACTCAGGAGGAAATATAACTATTGAAACCTCAAATGTTACAAATGAAAATTGCGGACAAGCGGACGGAGCTATTTCAATAACACCTGAAAACGGAGTTGAACCATACAATTTTGCATGGAGTAATGGAGCAGATACCGAAGATATTGAAAATTTAGCTGCCGGAAATTATTCTGTTACAATAACTGACAATATGAATTGTTCTTTTTCAGAAGATTTTGTTGTTGAAAATGTAACAAATGGTTTTGAAGTTTCAAGTTCAACAATTACAAATGAAACCTGTGGAACAGGAAATGGAGCAATTGATATAACTGTTGCAGGAGGAACTCCGGGATATAATTTTGTATGGAATACAGGAGCAACTACTGAAGATTTAACAGCTTTATCTGAAGGAAGTTATACTTGTACGGTAACAGATAATGTCGGATGTTCATTATCAAATACTTATGAAGTTGCAAATACTACAACAGGATTAGAAATAACATTAGTTAGTATTACAAATGATTATTGTAATGCCAATAATGGGGCAATTGATGCAATAGTACATAGTGGAACAGAGCCATACACTTTTAGTTGGAGTAATGGTGCAACAACAGAAGACATAAGTGGACTAGGAGCTGGTAATTATACTTTAACAACAACAGATAATTCCGGTTGTGAAACATCATCAACATACCATATAGTTAATGAAGTTAATGAAAACCTTGGAATTAAAAATGTAAATGTAACCAATGAAAATTGTGGGCTAGGAAACGGGGCAATAAATTTTGAACCCTTAGTTCCTGGAACTTACATATATAAATTAAATGATGCATTTAACACAAATACACCTTCTTTTAGCGATTTGTCTGCTGCCGATTATGTAATTTCAATACATGATGGAGGCTGTGTAGTTCAAGAAAATGTAACTGTTGATAACTTTGCAACTTTTACGCTTCAAGGATTAAAAATGGATGAGCAATGTGGTGCTGGTAATGGAGAAGCATTTGCACAAGTTTTTCCTACAAATGGTAACTATTCATTTTTATGGAGTAATGGACAAACTGAACCCCATATTTTAAATTTATCTGCTGGGATTTATACTTGCCAAGTAACTGATAATAATAGTTCATGTGTAGATAATGTTTCATTAGAAATTGAAAATGTAGGTTGGTATACTTCTTTTGCAACAGTTACAAATGAAATGTGCGGGCAAGGAAACGGAGCAATTGATTTAACAGTATCAGGAAGTTCCGGTTATACATATAATTGGAGTAACGGAGCAACAACACAAGACATTTCAAATCTTTCTGCTGGAGAATATACTTGTACTATTTCAGATAATTTCAGTTGCGAATCTACAATTACAAAAGTAGTTGAAAATAATACAGGAACTTTGGAAGTAAATGAAATTGTTCATAATGATAATTGCGGAACTGCAAGTGGCTACGTAAATTTAACAATCTCAGGAGCAACTAATTACAGTGTTATTTGGAATACAGGTGCAACAACTGATAATCTAACAGATTTAGTAGCAGGAGATTATTCTGTAACAGTAAGAAATGATGATACAAATTGTGAATATAATGATAATTTCACTATTGAAACAGTTGGTTTATACGCTCTTTCTGAAATTATAACAAATAGTTCATGTGAAACTTGTAATGACGGAGCAATTGATATAAGTCTTACTCCAGATACTTATACATTCTCTTATAATTGGAGTAATTCTGAAACTACACAAGATATAACCGGTTTATTAGCCGGAGATTATTCAGTTATTGTAAATAATGAATTTGGCTGTGAAGAAACAGGTAGTTATACTATTGGTTTTGTAGGTATAAGAAACCCTCAATTGTTTGATATTAGTATTTACCCAAATCCGATAAAAGATATTTTAAATATTAAATATAGCTTCTTAAATAATGAAAAAACGTCTATTAATATTTATAATATGTTAGGCAAGTTAATTTATCAAGATATTATTAAGGATAAAGAAGGAATAAAACAAATAAATACTAGTGTGTTTAAAGCTGGAGTATATTTTGTTAAGATTGGGTCTGATAAAAATTTTAAAACATTTAAACTATATAAAAAATATTAAGATTCATAATTTTGTTGTTTCAACCGTACTTGAATTTTAAGTGCGGTTGTTTTTTTATTTTCTTTCTAAAAAAGAAGGCATAGCCTTAAATTTGCGAAAATATTTTTAACCAAATTTGCAGCTATCAATAAAAAATTATACCTTTATTACTCAAAATAATCTTAAAAATTGAGTAAATATATAAAAATATTAACCAAATATTGGGGCTTTTCAAAGTTCAGACCTTTGCAAGAAGAAATTATAAAGTCCGTTGCAGAAGAAGGAAAAGATGTTTTGGGATTATTGCCTACAGGAGGAGGAAAATCAATAATTTTTCAAGTTCCTACTCTTGTAAAAGAAGGTTTTTGTTTGGTAGTAACACCTCTTATTTCCTTAATGAAAGACCAAGTCCAAAACCTGAATAACAGGCAAATTTCTGCAGCTGCTATTTATTCCGGTCTTTCAGGTTTTGAAATAGACAATATTTTAAATAATGCTGTTTATGGAGCATATAAATTCTTGTATTTATCTCCGGAAAGATTGGCAACAAAACTTTTTCTTACTCGTTTGCCTGATATGAAAATTAATTTTGTTGCTGTGGATGAGGCTCATTGTATTTCTCAATGGGGATATGATTTCAGACCTTCATATCTAAACATAGCAAAAATAAAAAAGTTAATTCCTAATATACCATTTATTGCCCTAACGGCAACAGCAACACCCGAAGTAGCAGAAGATATTCAGAAAAAATTAGAATTTAAAGAAGCAAACTTATTTCAGAAAAGTTTTGAGCGGAAAAATCTAATTTATATAGTTAGAAAAGTAGAAGACAAGCAGAAATATCTTTTGAAAATATTAAGAAAACAATCCGGAAGTGGAATTGTTTATGTTAGAAGCCGAAAAAATGCTTATGAAACTGCAAAATTTCTTATTAAATATGGAATAAATGCAGATTATTATCATGCTGGTTTAGATGTTAAAGTTAAAGACTCAAAACAAAGAAGATGGAGAAAAAATGAAATTAGAATAATAGTGGCAACTAATGCTTTTGGAATGGGAATTGATAAACCGGATGTTAGAATTATTGTGCATATTGATTTGCCGGATTCTCCGGAAGCATATTTTCAAGAAGCAGGAAGGGGTGGGAGAGATGATAAAATTTCCTATGCTGTTTTACTTTACCATGCAGGAGATAAGATTAATTTGAAGAGAAGAATTAAATCAAGTTTTCCAGAAATAGAAGAAATAAAAAATATATATAATTCTTTATGTAATTACTATGAAATACCTGTTGGAAAAGGTAAGTTATTAATACGCCCTTTTAACATTAGAGATTTTGTTTCTAAATTTAAACTTCCTATTCAAACAGTTCTTAGTAGTTTAAAAGTTCTAAAAAATGAGTCATATATTGATATAACAGAAGAAAATTTTACACCGTCAAAAATATTTTTTGAAATAGGTAGAGATGATCTTTATAAATACCAAGTTGCTAATAAACAATTTGATAATTTTATAAAACTTATTTTAAGGATTTATTCTGGAATTTTTTCAAATTACACAGGAATTGATGAGGAATATCTTGCAAAAAAAGCAAATGTAAATGTTGATGTAATTTATACATATCTTGAACGCCTACACCAGCAAAAAATCATTAAATATATACCGCAAAGAAAACTTCCATTTATAATTTTTACTTCTGAACGCTTGGAAGAAAAAAATATTCTTATTTCTAAAGAAAATTATAAAGACCGAAAAGATAGATATGTAAATCGTGCTAATACTATGTTGCACTATGCCGAAAGTACTGCTAAGTGTAGAAGTCAAATTTTATTGTCGTATTTTGGAGAAAAAAATCCATACAGATGTGGAGAATGTGATGTTTGTAGAAAGAGAAACAAATTAAATTTGAGTAGATATGAATTTGATTTAATTAACGATAAAGCAAAAGAAATTCTTAAAGAAAAAGCTGTTAAAGCTGATTGTTTGATAGAAAAAATTGATTTTGATGAAAAGAAAGTCTTAAAAGTTATAAATTGGCTAATTGACAACAATAAAATTGAATATACTATTGATAAGAGATTAACTTGGGTTATTTCTAAATAAAAAGGAGTTTTTTTTAAAAAATACTTTACTTGATTTAACATACTGCCAAAGTGCAGCTATTATAAACAAAAGTAAAAACAAAAAACATTACCTCAAAATAAACAAATTTGTATTTAAACGAGGTAATGTTAAGTTTTTTTTTGTTATAACTAGACAAATAAAGTACTTCAAAGCCTATAATTATCCTAAAATAGATAATTCAAACCAATATAAAGTCCTTTTGTGCCATCTTCTTTTTTGGCAACAATACCATAGTCCACAGCAATAATAAAATTACTATTTATAACAAATCTTAATCCTGCTCCATAACCAATATGCACACCTTCGGATTCTTGAGTTAATTTATCAATATCAGTTTGAGATATGCCATCAGCAGTTAAATCAGGAGTTTTAAATTTATATGGGTCTGTTACCATTCCTAAATCAGCGAAGGCATTTAATCCAAGATAAAAGTTTTGATTTAAAATAACAGTTTTAAAGAATCTAGAACGAAGTTCGAAATTTCCAAAAGCAACACCATCTCCAACAACTCTATTTCTAAGTATTCCTCTTAGGTTTTTAGACCCTCCAAGCCCATCTTTTGTTGATTTTGAGTCGGTAACATAGGGCAGCATATAGAAAGGAATTTCTCCTGCAATTTTAGCTTGATAACTTAATCTATAAGCAAAGCTTAATCTTTCAGGGAAAAGTGTAAAATATTGTCTGTGAGTTAATAATAGTTTTGTAAACCCGTAATCGTTTCCAATAAATCCGGGAGCAGTTAGAACTAATGCTTCCGACCAAATCCCTTTTGTTGGGTTTGCTTCATTGTCTCTTGTATTATAAACAACACCAAGTTTTAATAATGTAACATTTCCTCCATTTTTTTGTTTTTCCGGAATAACGCCCCATTTTACATATTTATCATATAAAAGAGCAGTATCCGGTAAAAGTTTATCTTCATCCTGTCCATCATTTAGTTTAGCAATATCAACAGTTCCAATTTTAGATCTGTAATGAGCAATACCAGCTAACCATCTTAGCTTTTCTCCTTTTATATCTCCCTGAAAATCAAGCATTGACCTGAAAAGTTTTCTTGAATGCCTATAATACATTCGAGAAATATATGCATCATCTCCTGTTGTTTCATAATTTTTCAAATAATGTGCATTATATCCATTGAAACCATAAAAATTTAGGGCTTGTTCTGTTAGGTATGCAATATCAAGTGTAACTCTTGTTTTTGGAATAAGCGTTCTTGCATCATATACCAATTGATTAATTCCACTTCCTTTTGTTGTTCTTGACCATTCTAAATAGAGAGAATGGTTATAATCAGGATAATTACTTCCATCTCCATAGTGGTATAAGTTTACTAATCCGCCATATTTGAAACCTGTATCCTCATCAAATGCAACTACAGGTACTCCTCCCATACTAAATCCTGTTTTAACTTTTTCTTTTTTATCCTTTTTTTCGCTTTTAGTTTCCTCTTTTTGTGCAAATACTCCTGTAAAGAAAAATAATGTTAATGAAATCAATAAAATCTTTTTCATATCGTAATTTTTTTTTAAATTTATACATTCAAACTTACACAAATATAAAATAATTATGTAAAATTGAACATATTTTTAAAATAATATTAATTTTTTTTATTTATAAAACCATGAAGAAAGTAATCAAGTTTCTATTGTTAATAGTAGTTATAGTAGTAATAGCATTTGCATTTTTTTTAATTTATGCAACTTTAAATGATTATAAACCGGAAGAGAAAATTACAGTTTTTAAATCTGAGTCTCCTGATTTTGTAGAATCTAAGTCTGAAATTTCTTTAATGATATGGAATATTGGATATTGTGGTTTAAATAAAGAAATGGATTTCTTTTACGATGGAGGAAAAAATGTTCGTCCTTCTGAGGAAAAAGTAAAAGAAAATATTCAAGGTGTTAAGTCCTATCTCTCTAAAAATGAGGATGTTGATTTTTTGCTTTTGCAAGAGGTAGATAAGGATTCAAAAAGAAGTTACAACTTTAATGAGTTTGATACTATTGCAAATATGTTTAAGAAAAGAAATTCTACTTATGGAAAAAACTACGATGTATTTTTTGTGCCAACTCCACCAACAGACCCTATGGGAAGTGTAAATGGTGGTTTAATGACAGTTAGTAAGTATAAACCAAAAGAATCTGTGCGTTATTCATTCCCTGGAAATTATGAATGGCCAACAGGTCTTTTTATGCTAGATAGATGTTTTCTTGTTAATAGATATAATCTTGCAAATGATAAAGAGTTATTGATTATAAATACACATAATTCGGCATATGATGATGGAAGTTTGAAATCTCAACAAATGGATTATTTAAAATTGTTTTTAAAAGAAGAGTATAAGAAAGGAAATTATGTTATTGTAGGTGGAGATTGGAATCAATGTCCTCCAAATTTCACTCCTGATTTTAAAGAAAATATTCAAGACAATGAAAATAGAACAGATATTGAAACAAAATATCTTCCTAATTGGAAATGGTTGTTTGATAACAGTTTGCCTACAAATAGAAGAGTGTCTAGCCCATACGAAAAAGGAAAGACTCTAACAACAGTTATTGATTTTTATTTGTTGTCGCCAAATATTGAGTCCATTTCAGTTAAAAATATTGATGTTGGTTTTAAATTTTCTGATCATCAACCAGTAAAAGCTGTTATAAAATTGAAATGATATTGAAAGAATAAGATATAAGACGTAATTTATTATGTCTTATATCTTATTCTAAATTTTTTAAGATACTCATCACAAATTTATTCTTGTTTTAAATCATTCCAATATTCAATTGCTCTTCTCATGTGTGGTATAACAATTGAACCTCCAACAACATTTGCAACAGAAAATATTTCATATAATTCTGCATCATTTACTTTTAAATTATAACATTTTTCTAGATGATATTTTATACAATCATCACATCTCAATACCATTGATGATACAAGACCAAGAATTTCTTTTGTTTTGGCAGACAATTCTCCATCTTGATATGTTTTCATATCTAAATTAAACAAACGTTTAATTACTAAATTATCTGCCGATAAAATTTCTTTGTTCATCTTTTCGCGGTATTCTCTGAATTCTGTTACGTTTTTGTTCATTTTTTAAAAATTGTTAAGGATAATTTATCTGTTTTTTGTTATTCTTAATGGTTTATATCATTTCTTTTTTAGCTTATACAAATATAAGTAATAATTAAATGGAGCAAAAACAACAATGTAACAAAACTAATTAATATTCATTAAGTATAACTTGTAAATTTAGCAAATATACTTATTTTTGTTAAAAATGAATTTGTGAGCCACAATATAACATTATCAGAATTAAATAAAAGAATAAAAGAAACTGTTCAGGAAAAATTTTCTGAAAGGTATTATGTAGTTGCAGAAATTAGTGAATTAAATGAAAGCAGATCGCACGCATACTTGGAACTTATTGAAAAAAACGATAGCGAAATAGTTTTAGCAAAAGCAAGAGCTACAATTTGGGCAAGAACATACAGAATGTTAAAACCATATTTTGAAAGTTCAACAGGGCATAAATTTGAAGCCGGGTTAAAAGTTTTGCTTGTTGTTTCTGTAGAATTTCATGAAGTTTACGGGTTTAGCCTAAACATAAAAGATATTGATCCTAATTATACAATTGGTGATATTGAAAGAAAACGACTATTAATAATTCAACGTCTTGAAAAAGAGGGAGTTATTGACATGAACAAGGAATTGCTTATTCCAACAGCTCCTCAGAAAATTGCAATAATTTCTTCTGAGACAGCTGCTGGGTATGGCGATTTTATAGACCAACTACAAAACAACGATTATGGATTTAAATTTTTTACAAAATTATTTCCGGCTGCTATGCAAGGTGAAGATACTGAAAGTTCGATAATTAATGCTCTTGAAAAAATCTTTGAATGTGAAGAAGAATTTGATATAGTAGTAATAATTAGAGGAGGAGGCTCCAAATCTGATTTAAGTTGGTTCGACAGCTATCAATTAGCACTTAATATTTCTCAGTTTCCTTTGCCCGTAATAAGTGGAATAGGGCATGAAAAAGATGAAACAATTGTGGATTTAGTAGTTAATACAAGTTTAAAAACTCCAACAGCAGTTGCCGGCTTTTTAGTTGATTCTGTTGCAGAATTTTATAATTACCTTAATTATTTATCGGAAGAGTTTGTGCAAAGAGTTAATAATATTATACTTGAAAATAAAAATTATATTGAACATTTAGTTTTAAATTTTAAACCGGTAATTTCTGAAATAATAAACGCAGAAACAAATAAATTGGATTTAAAAAAGGTATTTTTAAAAAATTCTATTAATATCATAACACAAAAACAATATTTTTTATTAGATGAATATCAGCAAGAAATAAAAAATAGTGTAAAATCCTGTTTTAGAATTAGAAAACAAAACATAGAATTTCATAATATAAAACTAAAAAATATAACAGATAAATATTTGGTAGCAAATAGGTATAAAATTGATGTCTTAGAACAGAAAAATAAATTGTTAAATCCTGAAAATGTTTTAGAAAGAGGCTACAGTATAACATTGCATAATAATAAACTTTTGAAATCTACTAAAGCATTAAAAAAAGGTGATTTAATTGAAACCAAAATAATTGACGGAAGTTTTAAATCAAAAGTTGAAAATTAATTATAATTTTGTAGATTAAAGTATAAAAATAAATGTCTATAGTTGTTGTCATAGTAGCAGTAATAATAATCTTAATTCTTTTGTTAGTTTTTACATTTGGGTTTTTTATGGGCTTAGGCAGAAAAAAGAAAGACTTAAAACGACTAGAACAAGAACAAGAACAACAAAAGAAGACACAAGAAAGTATTCTCCAACATTTTTTGCTTGAAGATAAAAAGAAAGAAGAAAATGAAATTTCCCCTGTTAAAATAATTAATCGTAGTTATAAAAAAATAAAAAAATTTATAAAATTTAAACAGAGATTAGCAAATATTAAAAAATTAGATGTCATCTGGTATCTCCGAAAATATTTGTTAAGCTACATTGGAATTGCTGTTTTAGTTTTTGGATTTGGGTATTTTGTGAAATTTGCAATTAATTCTGCATATATAAATATCGCAGGGAGATTTTTTATTGCTGTAATTATTAGTATATTAATTATTGTTTTATCTCATTTCCTTAGAAAAAAATATAAAACTTTCAGCTCAATTTTAATGGGAGGAGCAATTGGTTCTCTTTATATTACATTTACAATATCATTCTATAACTATAATATTTTTACAACATTGCAAGTCTTTTCTGTATTTTTAATTCTTACATTTTTTTCAATAGTACTATCAGTTGTTTATAATAGACTTGAATTGCTTTTTTTGGCAATATTTGCAGGTTTCTTTGCACCAATTTTTTCAGGTATAGATTACAATAATTTTATTGTTATTTTAATATATATCCTTCTGCTTGACATTGCAGGAGTTATAATTACATCAATTTATAAAAATATTCTTATAAGAGTGTTATTCTCCATTTTTACAGGAATTTACATGGTTCTTTGGGTATATAAATCTTACCAAACACAATATTTTGAAGACTTTCAAACTGGTTTTTTTCTTATTTTTGGAGCATATATACTCCTAGTATTAATTAGCCTTTCATACAACTTAAGATACAAAGTTAAAGAACTCCTTCCAATTGAATTTTCTTTAACTTTAGCAATTAATCTAATATATTATTCTGTTGCAATGTATATGCTTAATGCTTTAAATCCTGAATACAAAGGTCTTTTTACAGCATTTATGGCAGTAATTAATATAATTTTTTTAATTTCTGTAATTCTAAGAAAAGGAAGTTCTAAAGGGTTAATTTACCTTTTTGGAATGATTATTTTACTTTTTATAACACTAATTCCACCAGTACAGCTTGTTGGTAAGTCAATAACAATTATTTGGGCAGTTGAAACCGTTCTTTTATTATGGTTTTCTTTAAAATTAGAAATTAAAATGCTAAAAACAGTGTCAATATTTTTAATATTTGGGCTAATTGCAAGTTTTGTATTAAATGTTTTAGAAAACTATATGGCAATTTCCCATAATGCTCCTGTAAAAAGGTTTCTTTTAAACCAAACTTTTATTTCAGGATTAATGACAAGTTTGGGGCTTGGAATAAACTTTATTATTCTTGGAAAAGGTAAAAAAAAGTACCTTATAAAACCCATAAAAATGATATGGTTTAGAGTTTTTATTTTTATTGTTGCAATTGGAGCACTATATGTTTCTGTTAATTCTGAAATTTTATACAGACTTACCAGAACAATAAAAGATAATAATTTGCTTAATATGTATATGGGGATTTTTAATTTTGCATTTATTCTTGTTCTACTTATTGTATTAGTATTTATAAAGAGTAAAATTGCAAAAATATTTGCAGGAATAATTGCGATTTTATCTTTCATACTATTTTTTAGTGTTTACTTAACAGAAATTATTAAAGTAAGGGAACATATGTTGACAAATCTATCAGTTTCAATAAATCAATTTATATCTCATACAATATTAATAACTTTTGTTTTATTTATTCTATTTTTTGGATACATAAACATAAGACAGGTAAATGACAATATTAAAAACATCTCAAAATGGTTATTTGCAATTTTTGTTATGGCAGTTTTAACAACTGAAATTGACCACCTTTCTGTTGTATTTAATAACAATATTGGAACACCTGTAAGCTCAATAATTTATAATGCTCATTATTTCTATTATACATTATTTTGGATAATGTCGGCATTTGCTATATCGTTTTCTTCAATGTTGTTTAAAGACAGAGAGATGATAAGAATAGCAATGTTTATAATAATACTTGTACTTTTAAAAATATTTATTTTTGATTTCTCAAATATTGCAGTAGCAGAAAGAACTATCAGCTTCATTTCAGCCGGTTTTATTGTGCTTTTTATAGCATATGTAAGACAAAGACTTTTTGAAAAATACAATGACATTAAACACTTATGACAAAGATTTTGACACACATAAAGCATGAATAAAAACAATATAATTATCTTTTTAACTTTACACTTTCAAACTTTCAACTTTTAAAACACAATAAAGCTCAAAGCAATCTGTAAAACATAATTCTTTTTTAATGAAACAACTTTATATAATATTAATAACTAGTTTGATAGCAATAAGTAATTATGCTCAAAATTATCAATGGAAAGCAAGTATCAATGAGGTAGATGTTTCAGGATATTATAAAATTTATTTAGACCCAGATATAATTTCACAACTAGAACATTCTTTTCCTGATATTAGAATTTTAGACAAAAATAATAATGAAACTCAATATATTTTAAAAAAACAAAAAACTGTTTTAAATAAAAATAAAAAAATAGAACTTAAAATAACAAAAAATAAACATAGAAAATTTAAACATTATACAGAAATTCAAATTGAAAATGAAAAAAAATATAGTATCTCAAACCTTATTTTAAGAATTGTAAACACACACAATCCTGTATTTGTTAAAATATTTGGAAGTGATAATTTAGACAATTGGTATATACTAAAAGATAATTTTCCTGCTGTTCCGGACATAACAGATTCAGATTCAACTGAAATTAAAATAATGGATATCCCAGAAAGTAAATTTAAGTTTTTTAAAGTTTATTTTTATGATTATGAAGAAAAACCAATTGAAATCACAAATGTTTATTATCATAATTTAGAAGATATAAGAGCTGAATATATTCAACTAAAATCACCAATTATATCTCAAAAAGACACACTTAATAAAACTATTATTACACTAGAATTTGAAAAACCTGAATTTATTGATATGATAACTTTCAGAATTAGTGGCCCGGAATATTACCTAAGAAAAGTTCAAATGCTTAAGAAAGATACAATATCAAATACTCATATGAAAAATGAATTTTATGACCAGTTAAAAAAAGAATTTTATTTGGGTTCTTTAAAAAGTAACAGAATAAACCTTTACGACTATAAAGCAAAAAAAATTGAATTTATTGTTGAAAATAAAGATAATCAGCCTCTTATCTTTTTAAAAGCAAACGCCTATCAATTAAAGAATTACATTGTTGCATACTTAAACCAAGATAATAAATATACTTTAATATATGGAAATGAAAAAGCGAACTTTCCAAGCTATGATTTACCATATTTTAAAGATACAATACCAAAAATACTTCCGGAAACAAGTGTTTATAACATCAAAAAGATTAATGGAGCAACCGATAAAATTAATAAAATATGGACATTTCCTACATCATACCTTTGGTATATAATTGGGTTCTTATTAATAGTATTGCTTTTAATAAGTTTTAAGTTATTAAAAGAAAGATTTGGAGAAACGAAAAAAACAGAATAATTTTAGCAAAAAAACTTCTTATTATTAAATATTAACACTCAAATTATATGTATTAGGATAAAGAAGTTCCCTGTTTGTTAAAACAAACAGATACATTATTTGAGAAAATTAAATTTAAAAAATTATGAAAAAATTAATTTTACTATCAGTATTAATGTACTCATTTTCATTTTTTGCAAACTCGCAAGTATATAGTATTAACGATGGTACAGCTGTTGTTAACGATATGGCAAGACCTTGCATAAGTGTAACAATGGAACCCGAAGCAAAAGAAATTAAAAAAGCATGGAAATCATACCTTAAAAAGAAGTACGATCTCAAACTAAAAGGAGCAAAAGGAGATGATTTAAAAGGAGAAGAAGTTGTCTTTCCTGCTGTAACTGCAAGAACAATGGATTTTTACACAAAATTTAAAAGAGATAAAAAGGAAAAAACTACAACAATGAATATTTTAATTTCTTTTGGATATGATGTATATCTTAATAAAAATGATAATTCAAAAGAATATTCTTCATTAATGACAATAATTAAAGAATTTTCACTAGAATTCCTGAGAGGATATTATAATGAAAGTCTACAAGATTTAAACAAAGAATTTGCAAAATCTGAAAAAGAAAGAGACAAAACAATAAATGAAAATATAAAACTTGCAAGTGATATTGAGAAAAATAAACAAACAATTATTGACCTTAACAAAGAAAATGAAGAAAAAAGTTCTAATATTGAAAAAAACAAAGAATTAATTGAACAACTCAAAGAAAAAGTAACCGAAAAACAAGAAGAAATTAAAAAAATGACGGATTTAATAAATGGAATAAAATAAATTCTTAAATTTGTTTTCTATTATAAAATAATAAACTAAAAAACAAAATAATGAAAAAAATTTTATCAATAATAGTAATTGCAATATTTGCAATAACAAGTGTAAATGCTCAAAATGGAATCTCTTTTGGAATAAGAGCAATACCCACCTTTAATTGGGTAACTTTGTCTGACACTGTTTCCACTCATAAATATGAAAACGAAGGAACAAAAATGGGAATAGGTTTTGGACCATCTCTACGTTATAAATTTTCAGATAATTTCAATGTTGATGTTTCAGGAATTTTTACTTGGCAAAAATTTGGTGTAAAAGTAGTAAATGAGATGCCTGCAAATCCTACAAAAGTAGATATCTCAGAAAAATTTAAAGTTCAGTTTTTACAAATTCCTCTAAATTTAAACGGACAATTTGAAGTTGCCGATGATTTGAATGCACTTCTTAATTTTGGGGTAGGAGCAGGAATAAAATTAAAAAGTTCAAGGCTTGTTGAAGATCCAGATAGAACCAATCATTTCTCAGCAGAATACGACTCTTCTATAAAGATGTTAACCTTTGTTGACTTCTATTTAACAGCAGGAGCTGGTGTTGTTTATGATATTGAAGATAACCTTCACCTATCACTTACAGTTCAATATAACAATGGAATTGTTGATGGTTGGCTTGATAATAAAAACAAATACAAAGCAGAAAATGATTTTAATGGTATTAAGCAACTAAATTTAAAACATAAAAATGTTGCTTTAAGTATTGGGTTTTACATTGATTTATAAAACTTAGATTTTGTCTAAATAATTAACGCTTTCGAATTTTTGAAAGCGTTTTTTTATTTTAATTTCTTATGATTTTTGTATTTTTGTTGGGTTTTTATGGATAATACAGGTAAAATATGCTTAAAATTTATTATAATTGCATGAAATATTAAAAAAACAAGACTACTTTAATTATTCAAATTCAACCTAATAAGACATGGCTAAACCAAAAAAATTCGGAGCATTTTCAGGAGTTTTTACACCATCAGTTCTTACAATTCTAGGTGTAATTATGTATATGCGGTTAGGATGGGTTGTTGGGAGTGCAGGACTTATTACTGCACTTGTTATAATTGTTATTTCTCATGTAATCTCTTTAACAACAGGTCTTAGCATTTCTTCTGTTGCAACAGATAAGAAAATAAAAACAGGAGGTATTTACTATATACTTTCAAGAAGTCTTGGTTTTCCAATGGGTGGAGCTATTGGAATAGCACTTTTTACCGGAACAGCTCTTGGAATTTCATTATATTTAGTAGGTTTTGCTGAAAGTTTACTTGCTGTTGATAACATAAGAGAATTTTTACACCTTAAACAAGACATTAACAGCTACAGAATAGTAGGTTCAGTGGCATTACTTATGTTAGTTACAATAGCCTTTATTAGTACATCACTTGCCATAAAAACACAATATATAGTTCTTGGTGCAATTGCACTATCATTAGTATCAATTTTTGCCGGTTTTTTTATTAATTCAAACTTTGCACCAGAAACAATATCTTTTACTCCATCAAGAGAAGGTATAAGTATTCAAATTATTTTTGGAGTATTTTTTCCTGCAGTTACCGGTTTTACTGCAGGAGTAGCAATGTCCGGAGATTTAAGGAATCCAAAAAAAGATATTCCTGTTGGAACTTTAACATCAATTTTTGTTGGATTTATTATTTATGTTGGTCTTGCAATTTCCTTTGCAGTTTTTGTAAACAGAGATTTGTTAATTAAAGACCCTAATTTCCTTCTTAAAATATCATATATACCCGCCTTAGTTATTGCCGGAATTTGGGGGGCAACACTTTCATCTGCTCTTGGAGGAATTCTTGGAGGCCCAAGAATTTTGCAAGCAATATCAAAAGATAAAATAACTCCTAAAATATTCGCAAAAGGTTATGGAGAATCTAACGAACCTCGTAATGCACTTATATTCATAGCACTAATTGCAGAAGGGGGAATTCTTATTGGAGAATTAAATGTAATTGCTGCTGTAGTTTCAATGTTTTATTTAGCTTCTTATGGTTTTATTAATTTAGCATTCTTTCTAGAAAATTGGGCAAGTACAGATTTTAGACCATCATTTAAAGTGAAAGGAGTTGTAGGTTTAATTGGTTTTATTGCAAGTTTTGGTGTAATGGCTCAATTAGGAATGCTTTCAATGATTGCGGCTCTTGTAATTATGTTTGGATTATTTGCATGGCTCAACCGAAAACAAATGATATCAGAATCTGGTGATGTCTGGCAAAGCGTATGGCTTTCTGTTGTTAGGCGTGCATTACATAGTTTAGATAAAAAAACACTGGAACACAGAAATTGGCAACCAAATGTAATACTTTTTAGTGGTGGAAAAGGACAAAGACCTCATTTATTGGAATTTGGAAAAAACTTGGTAGGTCAATATGGTTTACTTTCAAACTTTGATTTGCACGAATCAAAAGAAAAAAAATATTTATTTCCAAAATACCTTCAATCTCAATATAACGAAGATAATGAGCAAGGAATTTTTACAAGAAGACAAACTTGCAGTGATATATACACTGGTATAGAAACAATTATTAGTACTTACGGCTTTTCCGGAATAGAACCAAATACCGTTATTTTGGGGTGGATGAGACAAAGCAAAAATCCTGTTCGGTTTTCTAAAATGATAAATCGCATACATGAACTTGATATAAACCTTTTACTTATTGATTACGACAAAAAACATGGATACGGAAATTACAAAACAGTAGATATTTGGTGGAGAGGTTCTGGAAATAACGGTAATTTGGCATTAAATTTAATGAAATTTCTTTGGAAATCAGATGACTGGGCAGATGCAAAACTCCGTCTTTTAGTTGGAAATCCTATTAATGAAAAAGCATCGGAAATTAGAAAACTTGCAGAACAAGTTCTTTCAAATATGAGAATTGATGCTGAAATTAAAATTATAAATAACCAGATTGAACAAAAACCTTTTTTTGAACTTATTAGAACAGAATCTTTAAAAACAGATTTAATAATTTTAGGTATGCCGGAAATAATAGAAGGCAAAGAAGACGAATTTGTTAAACTTACTAACAAATTAATGTTTGAAATTGGTACTGTTGTTCTAATTAAAGCATCATCTCAATTTAAAGATCAAAGCCTTGGTTTTAAAAGAGAAAATGAACAAAATAATATAAATATTTCCAATATACAACTTAATGATGAGGAAGCAGAGCTCATTTTACCTGGAAATACAGTTGCTGACGAAAATATAATTTCTCTTCATAAAGATTTATCAAATATAAATAATGATTTTTTTAACTCCGATATAAAACCTATTTTCTATAATTTAAATGAATTAACAAATAATATTACTTCAGAAATAGAAACTCTTAGAACAGATAAAATTAGCAAATTTAAAGAATACGAAAGCACAGTCTTAAACAATAAAATTGTTGCAGCAACAGATATGTTTTTAAAGAAAACATTGATTTATATTAATAATTATTCCACAAAGAATGAGAATGAAAAAAATATTTTTTCCAAATTAATAAATAATATAGAAAGTTTAATATCTCAATTAGCTGTTTCATTTATATGCTCTAATCCTGATGCAGATATAAGAAAAAACAAAGCTATAAAATATAATGTAAAATTTAAAAAACTTGTAAGTTCATGTTTACCTTATAATTTTTATAGTTCTTATTATCAGGTATTTGAAGATATAGGAAGGATTTGTATTAGAAATATTATAAAACTACAAATTAATGTAAAAGAAATACGTAACAGTTTATTGAAACTTAAAACTTATGCACAAGAAAAAAACTTAAATCAAGAAAAAGTTAATTCTGAACTAGAACTTATCGGTTTAAAACTTGATATTATAAAAGATTTAAATTCTAAAAATGAACTAATTATTTATAATCTTTTAAATACTAAAACAGTTAATATTATTAACAAAATTAGTTCAAATATTAAGAATTATAATTCAAAAGATAGAAAAAAAGAAAAATTTTCCTCAAAAAAAGTTGAACTCCTTAAAGAAAAATTAAAACAAACTCCCCACTTTTTAAAAAGAAACGAAGAACTATTAAAAAACAATTTCAAATTAGAAATACAGCTTATAGATTTTGAAAATAAACTTTATAGAATTTCAAGAAAATCGGTAATTGCTGTTGAGGAATTTATAAATAAAGAAGTTCTTATTAAAATTAAAAAGATAAAATCTAATTTAAAAAATTATGTAAAAGATTTTGAAAAAGATAAAAATACTGAATTTAAAAGCAAAGAGTTTTCAGAAATCCCATCAGAAGAAGTTATATTTAACGGCTTTAAAAAGATTTTAGATATTAAATTCGGAAAATTAAAATATTTAACAGACAAGTTTCCGGAAAAAATCAATTTACTTTCTAATGATTCATATAATAATATTTCGGATAAACAATTCACAGAAATTGAAACAATAGAGTTATCAGTTTCTTATTTATTAGATTATTTAACTCAATCTGAATACAATACACCTCTAATAAAAATTGCAGAAGAATTACCTGAGCAAATAATTAAAATTGAAAACTCTGCTCAAAATATTTTAAGAGTTATTCTTTTTACATTTTTTGATGCTGATGGAAAACGAATTAATAAAGATGAAAATTCGAATGAAAAACTTATTGATTATTTTAATAATAAAATTATTGAACTTAATGAACTTGAAACTAAAACTAAACTTAAAATTGAGAATATAAATAGAAAAATTAATGAACGATTAAGTGAAATATCTAATAATTTATCTGTATATTCTCTTTTAAACCAAGCAAGTACAAATAAAAGATTTTCAAAAAGTAAGAAAAAAACCAGAAAATTTAATGAGAAAATCACTAAAATAAAAAGTTCAACATCTAATCAATTTAATCAAATTTGGTACAGACATAGTGATGCAGTTATATTTAGAAAAAAAATATCAGAAAATGCAAAAACACCTGTTTCAAATATAAACACTTCCTTAAATCTAGTTGAAAAAGTTTCTGCTAGAAATGAAATTATTAATAAATTACCTTTTTATTACCAACAACTTTTTCTTAGAACAAACAACTATAACAAAGATTTCTTTAAAGGAAGAAACAATGAAATGTCTGAAATCTCAAAATCTATAAATAGATATAAATCAGGCTATTATGGGGCAATTTTAATTAAAGGAGACAGATATTCTGGAAAAACATTTTTAACACAATATGCAATAAATACTTTAATGCCTAATTCAAAAACTTATTCAGTATCTCCACCTCTTGAAGGCTCTGTTAGTATTAAAACATTTAAAACCAAACTTGCCCACGCATTTGATACAAAAGGCTCGTATGAAAGAAAATTTACTAAAATTCAAAATGGAAGTGTTGTTATTTTTGATGAAGTTGAACTTTGGTGGGAAAAAACAGAAACAGGTTTTGAAGTTATTAATGAAATTATTGAATTAATTAAAAACTATGGGCATAAGTTTTTATTTATCCTAAATATTAATTCTTATGCTTATAAACTTATTAATCTAACAAGTAATATTGAACCATATTTCTTAAATATTGTTGATTGTAAGCCATTTAATGCAAGGTTTTTAAAAGAAGCTGTTTTATTTAGGCATAATTCCGGGGGCATACCTTTTATATACAAAGATAAAATGCAAGAAGATTTAAGACAGGCAGAGTTTGCTAAACTTTTTGCAAAATATTTTAATTATTCACAAGGTAATATTGGGGTAGCACTAATTTCTTGGATTGCAAACATAATTGATTATTCAGAAAATATAATAAACATTAGATCTGTAAAAACAATAAATGTTGAAATCTTAGATAATTTTGATTCGGAAACCTATATTATTTTATCTCAATTTATTTTGCATAAAAGATTAACAATATCCAAACTGGCAAGAGTAATGCTGCTTGAAGAAACTAAAGCAAAAGATTATACTGCATATTTAAAACGTTCCGGATTAATTACTGAATTAGTTAAAGGTGTTTTTGAAATAAATAAATATATGTTTATTCATATAAAACAAAAACTAGAAGAATTGGGAATATGTTAAGGATACTTCGAAAAAATCATTCGCATCAAGATTTTCAGAATTTTTCATAGGCGATTTAATTTTTAGAAGTCCCCTTAATATTTAAATTATCTTTAAAAAAAGACTATTTAAAGCCACGAAAGAAATTTATTTTATAACTCCCAAAATAGCAATTGCTTCTTTAACACTTGAAATGTCTTGAAAACTCATTGTTAGTTTGTCGTTTCTTTCTTTTAAAGATGATTTTTTTGGAAATTTTTGCATAAAGTTAATTATTGCTCCAAAAACTTCGGATTTATAGTAAATTGATTCTTTGTCGGAAACTAAATAGCAAACCATTTTCTTATTTCTTAAAAGTATTTTTTCAATTCCTAAAGTTATTGCTTTTTGTCTTAAAATTACTGCATTTAAAAGCTCTTTGCTTGCCTTTGGAAGTTTTCCGAATCTATCTTTAAGCTCTTCTTCAAGAACTTGTAATTCAAAATTTTCTTTTATATTATCTAATCTTCTGTATATCCTAAGTCGTTCTTCGGTGTTTTCAATATAATTTTCCGGAAATCTTAATTCTAAATCTGTATCAAGATGACAATCAGTAACAAATTTAAAATTTAAATTATTAATTTCAGAAGGAGTTTTTTTATTTTTCTCAAATAATTCTTTAAATTCTTCTTCTCGAAGTTCTTGCATTGCTTCATCAAGTATTTTGTGATAAGTTTCGTAACCTATATCAGAAATAAATCCGCTTTGTTCGCCTCCCAGCATATTTCCTGCACCTCTAATATCAAGATCTTGCATAGCAATATTAAATCCGCTACCAAGTTCCGAAAATGTTTCAATTGCTTTTAACCTTTGCCTTGCTTCATTTGAGAGGCTTGAGAGTGGTGGTGCAAGCAAATAGCAAAATGCTTTTTTGTTAGAGCGTCCAACTCTGCCTCTAAGTTGGTGCAAATCGCTAAGCCCAAAGTTTTGTGCATTATTTATTATTATTGTATTTGCATTTGGTATGTCTAAGCCAGATTCTATAATTGTTGTTGCAATTAATACTCCTGCATCTTCATTAATGAAATCCGTCATAATTTTCTCCATTTGCTTTGGTTCCATTCTTCCGTGCATAATGGCTGTTCTTACGTTTGGAACAAGCCGGTTTATTAACGCTTCAATTTCATAAATTGTATCAATTCTATTATGAATAAAAAATACTTGTCCATTTCTTCGATATTCATAATCAATTGCTTCTTTTATAACTTCTTTATCAAACCTAATAAGTTCTGTATGAATAGGATAACGGTTTGGTGGAGCTGTGTTTATTATTGATAAATCTCTTGCTCCCATTAGTGAAAATTGTAAAGTTCTGGGAATTGGTGTTGCTGTTAGTGTTAATGTATCTACGTTTATTTTTATCGATTTTAATTTTTCTTTTACGGAAACTCCAAATTTTTGTTCTTCATCAATAATCATTAAACCTAAATCTTTAAATCTTACATCTTTACTAACTATTCTGTGTGTTCCTATGATTATATCAATTTCTCCTTTTTCAAGTTTTTTAAGAATTTCAGTTTGTTGTTTTCTAGTTTTAAGCCGACTGATAAATTCTACATTGCAAGGAAATTCTTTTAAACGCAATGCAAAAGTTTTATAATGTTGAAGTGTTAAAATTGTTGTTGGTACTAATACTGCAACTTGCTTATTGTCTGCAACAGCCTTAAAAGCTGCTCGTATAGCAATTTCAGTTTTTCCGAAACCAACGTCGCCGCATACAAGTCTGTCCATTGGAATATTATTCTCCATATCTGCCTTAATTACATCTGTTGCCTTTCGTTGGTCTGGTGTATCTTCATAAATAAATGAACTTTCCAAAGCATGTTGCATATATGTATCGTGGGAATATGCAAATCCTTTTTCTTGTTTGCGTTTTGCGTAAAGGGCTATAAGTTTTCTTGCAATATCTTTAACTCTGCTTTTAGTTTTTTTCTTAACTTTTTGCCAAACTCCCGAACCTAATTTGTAAACTTTTGGGTGTGTTCCTTCCTTTCCTTTGTATTTTGAAATTTTATGAAGGTTATGGATATTTACCAAAAGAATATCATTATTTTTATAAACCAAACGAATGGCTTCTTGCTTAACTTTATTATTTTCAATTGTTTGCAAACCTCCAAAGCGTCCAATTCCATGGTCAGAATGTACAACGAAATCTCCTGCTTGTAAACTATTAATTTCTTTTAAGGTTAGGGTTTCTTTATTTTTATGATAAATTGCACTTCGCAAAATAAATTTGTGATATCTACCATATATTTGGTGTTCTGTATAACAATTTATTTTCAAATCATTATCTATAAAACCTTCATGCAAAACCCCCTTTAAAACTTCAAAACTATTGCTAATGTTGTCTCGTGCATTTGCAATTTCTATTTCATTTATAAGTTCTTCTGATTTTAATATTTCTTTTAATCTTTCAATTTGAATTTTATTATTTGAAACAATATAAGATTTGTAATTATTTAGCTTATAATCAATAAGTTGATTTGCTAGAATATTAAATTTCTTATTTATTGTTATTTGCGGACTTATATTAAATTCAATGCTTTCTTTAATATCAAAATAAGGTCTTGAAGAAAATTCTATTGTTTTAAATTTATTGAAAAACTTTTTCGTTTCTTCATATGTAACTAGGTTTGTAAAATCATTATTTTCCGAAATATTCTTTATTTTTTCAAAGAACCATGCAAAATCATCACTCCAAATATTAGTTTTTGAACTTATAAATTTGAAAAATGAAATTTTATTATCTTCTTCTGCAATTGATTGTATGTCGGAAACAATTGAAACTTCTTCAAATTTTGCTTTTGATAGTTGCGAAACGGTATCAAATGTTCTGATACTTTCAATTTCTTCATCAAAAAAATCTAATCTGTAAGGATAATCGTTTGAATATGAAAAAATATCAACAATACTTCCTCTAACAGCAAATTGACCTGGCTCGTATACAAAATCTGCAATTTCAAATCCGTATTCAATCAGCATTTCTTTTATGAAACTAATTGGCACTTCTTCTCCAACTTTAAGTTCTAATGTATTGTCTTCAAGTTCATTACGATTTGTAACTTTTTCTAAAAGTGCTTCAGGATATGTAACAATAATATATGACCTGCTTTTTTGAATTGTATTTAAAACTTCGGTTCGCATAATTACGCTTCCGTCGTCAAGTTTGCCTGAACTTTTTTTTATGGCTGACCTTTTGTATGAAGAAGGAAAAAATAATATTTCTTTTTTTACAAAAAGCTCTTTTAAATCGTTTTGAAAATATGCTGCTTTTTCTTTGTCGGATAGTATGAATAAATGTCTTTTTTTTATGGATTTAATAATTGCTGCAGTAAGCATTCCTATTGCTGAACCATTTAAACCTTTTAAATGAATGTTTTCAAAAGAATCATTTGATAAAAAAGTAACAATTTTAGAAAAACCGTGATGTTCGGTATATCTTTTTGATATTTCTAATAGATTAGACAAATTTATTTAAATATATTTTTTTTTAGGTCGCAAATATACTTTTATAAAATTATTAAGAGAAAAGTATTAAAAATTTTTATAAACCGGGAAAAAAGATGTGACTTTACGGTGTATAAGGTAAAAAATTACATCTATGAAAAATGTTAATTTAACTTTTAAAGAAAAAATATCTACTGTAAACGAGCCTGAAGTGCATATATTAAAGCAAGTTCAGAAGATAGTATCCAAAAAAAGTTTCAAGGGGAAGCAAATTTTATAAATAAAACCGAAATATATCTGCTATTTTAAAAGTTCCATCTGAATTGTTAAAAATTAATTTAATTATATTCTAAATACAAAACATCCTGATTTTAGTAAAATTCAATTAATTGATAATGAGGCTTTCTTTTTATACTAGGATAAAATAATATTTACAGAATAATGTATTTATATTGCTTTTGTTCAACTTTTTGATATATACACGAAATATTTACTGAAATTTTCAGGAAGAACTGGTTTTTTTTCAAAAAAACCAAAAACTGATGCTCCGCTTCCACTCATTTGAGAATATACTGCTCCACTATTATATAGTGTATCTTTTATATTTTTTATTTCAGGATAAAGTTTAAAGATATTTTTCTCAAAATCATTTCTAATTGAATTCTTCCATTCTTTAACAGGAAGTCTAATTAATTCTTTTATAGATTTTTGTGGTTTTGAAATATTAATTTCTCTGAATGCTTCTTTTGTACTGACATGAATAGCAGGTATAATAATTACAATATAAAATGAGCTTAATTCTAAATCAAGTTCAGAAAAAATATTTCCTGTTCCTTCAGCAAATACAGGTTTATTTTTAATAAAAAAAGGGCAATCACTCCCAATTTTTTGAGCATATTTCATTAATTTGTTTTCTGAAATTTTTAAATTAAATTTCTCATTTAAAGAAGTCAGCATAAAACTTGCATTTGCAGAACCTCCTCCTAATCCAGATCCTAATGGTATTATTTTATGAAGATGAATTTTTAGTTCAGGAAGAATAAAATCTTTTTTCAAAAGGTTGTATGCTCTAATAATCAGGTTGTTATCTGAGTGTGAGTCAACTTCTATTCCAGTATTAATAAGACTTGTTTTTCTTGTTGTTTCAACAAATTCTATAATATCCGAAAGCGAAATAGGATAAAAAATAGTTTCTAAATTATGAAAACCATCTTCTCTTTTTTTTGTAATATTTAATCCTATATTAATTTTAGAATTTGGAAAAACAAGCATATATTTTATTTTTTCTAACAATTAAATTATGTAATAAGCAAATATTCAGCATGTTAAATAAATGTTAATTTTTTTAACAACTTTTTACTTATTAAACTTCAAATATAATTACTAAATTTACATTCTCAATTTTAAAATAGAAAAATATGATTTTACTTGATTTTGAAGAACCAATAGGAAAACTTCGAGAACAATTAGAAAAAGCAAAAGAAATAGGCGAAAGCTCTGGCATAGATATGTCGCAATCAATAAGAGATTTAGAAAATAAAATTTCTGATGTTACAAAAGAAATATACTCAAATCTTAGCCCATGGCAAAGAGTACAAGTTTCTAGGCATCCTGAAAGACCTTATACTTTGTCTTATATAGAAAATTTAACTAATGGTGATTTTATTGAATTGCATGGCGATCGTGGTGTAAAGGATGATAAAGCTATGATTGGTGGTTTTGGCTCATTTAATGGAGAAACCGTTATGTTTATTGGTCAACAAAAAGGTTTTGATACAAAAAGCCGCCAGTACAGAAATTTTGGTATGGCAAATCCCGAAGGGTATCGTAAAGCCTTGCGACTTATGAAATTAGCTGAAAAATTTAATAAACCGATTATAACTATAATTGATACTCCCGGAGCATATCCAGGATTAGAAGCCGAAGAAAGAGGACAGGGCGAAGCTATCGCTAGAAATATTTATGAAATGTTCAAATTAAAAGTGCCTGTTATATGTGTAATAATTGGTGAAGGGGCTTCCGGAGGTGCAATTGGAATAGGAGTTGGAGATAGAGTCCTTATGCTAGAAAATACTTGGTATTCAGTAATCTCTCCTGAATCTTGTTCCTCTATTTTATGGAGAAGTTGGGAGCATAAAGAAAAAGCAGCTGATGCTTTAAAGTTAACTTCCGAAGATATGCTTTCTAATAAATTAGTTGATGGTATAATTAAAGAACCATTAGGAGGTGCTCATGTGAACCCAAAAGAAATATATAAAACTGTTAAAGAAACTTTAAAAAAAGAAATTGATATGCTTAAGAAAATGGATATTAATGAAAGAATTGAAAAAAGAATGCAAAAATATATAGATATTGGCGTTTATAATGAATAATAATATTGAAATCAAATAAATATAATTAGGGCAGTCTGAATGACTGTCTTTTTTTACCAAATAATAAAAGAGTAAATGGCAAAACAAGGCAACAAATCATATAAAAAAAATCCAATTTTTGATGTAAACACTCAGTTAGGAAAACTCCCTCCACAAGCTACTGATATTGAAATGGATGTTCTTGGGGCTCTTCTTTTAGAAAGAGGAAAAGATATTGTTGTTCTTGACATATTGAAGCCTGAGAGTTTCTATAAAACAGAACACCAAAAGATTTTTCAAGCAATTTATGATTTGTCTGTTGAGCATGAACCTATTGATTATCATACGGTTATTGAAAAACTAAAAAAAAATGGCACTTTAGAAGAAGTTGGTGGACCGGGTTTCGTTGTTGGTTTGTCTCAAAGAATTGGTTCTGCTTCGCATATTGAATATCATTCAAAAATTATTGCTGAAAAATATATTCAGAGAGAGTTAATTAGAGTTAGTTCTGAAATTCAATCAAAAGCATATGATGACTCAGAAGATGTAGATGACTTACTTGAATTTTCTCAACAACAAGTTTTTGAATTAGCATTAGGGAGTGTAAAAAAGGATGCCATGAAAATGGATATCATTCTAGAAGAAGCACTTCAACAAATTGAGGATGCTAAAAATAGAGAAGATGGATTAAGTGGTGTTCCTTCCGGTTTTTCAAGTCTTGATAGAATAACTTCTGGTTGGCAAAGATCCGATTTAGTTATTATTGCTGCACGTCCATCAATGGGAAAAACAGCTTTTGTTCTCTCTATGTCTAGAAATATTGCAGTAAATCATAAAAAAGCTGTTGCACTTTTTTCTCTTGAAATGTCTTCTGTTCAATTAGTTACAAGATTAATTTCTTCTGAAACTGAACTTGGAAGTGAAAAACTAAGAAGTGGAAATCTTAAAGATTATGAATGGCAACAACTAGAACATAAAATTACAAATCTTGAGAACGCAAGGCTTTTTATTGATGATACACCTGCAATAAGTTTATTTGAACTTCGTTCAAAACTTAGGAAACTAAAAACAAGAGAAAATATTGACCTTGTAATTATTGATTATTTGCAACTAATGACTGGACCAAAGGAAACAAAAGGAAACAGAGAGCAAGAAGTAAGTACAATTTCTAGGGGATTAAAAGCTGTTGCGAAAGAATTGAATTTGCCAATTATTGCTCTTTCTCAGTTAAATCGTTCTGTTGAAATGCGTTCGGGAATGAAAAGACCGCAACTTTCAGACCTTAGAGAATCTGGTGCTATTGAACAAGATGCTGATATTGTAATATTTATTCACAGACCCGAAAAAATGGGATTAACAGAAGATGAAGCTGGAAATTCAACAAAAGGATTAGCAGAAATTATAATTGCAAAGCATAGAAATGGTGCAGTAACGGATGTTCAATTAAGATTTAGAGAAGAATTTGCAAGATTTGAAGAGCTTAATGAAAATTTCTTAAATCCTTTGGAAGAATCGGCAGGGAGTGGGGTAGTTTCGTTAGAATCTAAAATGAATGATGATAGTGATGATGGATATT
Organism: uncultured Chlorobiota bacterium; assembly: GCA_947311255.1. GTDB lineage: Bacteria > Bacteroidota > Bacteroidia > Bacteroidales > JAADGE01 > JAADGE01. The sequence goes on from CAMZKL010000019.1 coordinate 46,262, forward strand.
TTGATGATACATTACCAAATAATGATTTTGACAATATTGATGGAGATGCTCCGTTTTAAAAAATAAACATATTTATTTGATTTTAAAAATGCAAAGGAAATTTTTAAAGAATATATTAATATTACTTTTTTTAGTTGTTTCAGCTAATATTTCGGCAAGTACAATTTTAATTCCGATGGATGAAAGTCAGAAAAATCATCTTAAGGCATATGGAATAACCTATTGGGTTCTTCAAAATGGACTAGAAGCAAATTGGCTACTCAATTATCGTGGAGGAAGTTTTACTTTTGCTTATGCAAAAGACATTGCAGATGAATGCACAATAAGAGGTGTAAGTTTTGAAATAGTAAGCAATGCTGAAATTTCAATAATTTATAATCGTATTGCCGGGCAAGATGTAAATATGGACAAAATTAAATTAGAGAAAGCTCCAAAAATTGCCGTATATTCTCCCAAAGGAAAACAACCTTGGGATGATGCAGTAACACTAGTTTTAAATTATGCAGAAATTGATTATGATATAATTTATGATAAAGAAGTAATAAACGGAGAGCTTTCAAAATATGATTGGCTACATCTTCATCATGAAGATTTTACTGGGCAATACGGAAAATTTTATGGTGCTTACCGTTATGCAAGATGGTATAAAGATGCTCAAAAAAAAGCAGAAGCTGATGCTTTAAGTTTGGGCTTTAATAAAGTCTCAAAATTAAAGCTGTTTGTTGCAAAACGAATAAAAGAATATGTATTCAGTGGAGGATTTCTATTTGCAATGTGTTCAGCAACAGACTCATATGACATTGCCCTTGCAGCAGAGAATACGGATATTTGTGAAAGTATGTTTGATGGTGATGGAGCAGATCCAAATTGTCAATCTAAATTAGATTTTTCAAAAACTTTGGCATTTAAAGATTTTAAACTTGTAAGAAATCCCATGGAATATGAGTTTTCAAATATTGATGCAACTATGAAAAGACGAGGAGTAAATGAAAAGAATGATTTTTTTACTCTTTTTGAATATTCTGCAAAATGGGATCCTATTCCTACAATGCTTTGCCAAAATCATACAAATATTATTAAAGGTTTTATGGGACAAACAACTTCATTTGTAAAAGATTATATAAAATCTGATGTGTTAATAATGGGAGAACTAAAATCTAAAAATGAAGCTCGTTATATACATTCTGAATTTGGACAAGGAACATGGACTTTTTATGGCGGACACGACCCGGAAGATTACAGACATTTTGTGGGAGACCCCAAAACTGAATTAAAATTACATCCTAATTCGCCTGGGTATCGTTTAATTTTAAATAATATTCTTTTTCCAGCAGCTAAGAAAAAAAAGAAGAAAACATAAATGCAACTTTCAAATATCAAATTCCAAATTTCATTTTTTTTTCTATTTTTGCATAAAAATTAAATTATGATACAACGAATTCAAACTTTATGGTTTTTATTAGCAACTGTTGTTGCTATTTTAATATTCTTTTTTCCTGTAATTGAATTAACAACAGAAAGTAATATACACATTCATGAATACAAATCAATAAGTTTAGTTGGAGTTGATAATTTAATTCAAAGCGGATATATTGTTGCTGGATTAACAGGCTTAATTGCATTTTTAAGTTTTGTTGGAATTTTTCTTTATAAAAACAGAAATTTGCAGATGAGAATATGTGTTTTTATTAGCCTACTAATAATTTTTCTTGCCATTTTAATAATTTCATTTTCATGGATGAGATTTTCAAATCCAACTGCTTCTGTTGGACTCTCAGCAATTTTACCATTTATTGTTTTTATTTTTATTTTGATGGCTCGTCGTGCAGTTAAAAAAGATGATGAACTTGTAAAATCTGTTGATAGAATTAGATAAACAAAAAAGATTAATTTTAACAAAGTCATCGAAAAAAAATAACACGTATAAAGTTTTCAATTTAAAACAACCCACAACTTATGTCGTGGGTTGATAAACTATTTGATAATGTTGTTTTTAAAAGTCCAATTTTATATCAAATAAGCAAAAGAAGCATAAAAAGCACTTGCTTTTACAAGATGTTCAATAGGAACTTTTTCGTTTGGTGCATGAGCCATAACCTCATTTCCCGGGCCGAAACCAATCATTGGAATATCGTAATACCCATTAATTGTTACACCGTTAGTTGAAAATGTCCATTTGTCGATTTTAGGTTCAGAACCGAAAAGTTGTTTATATGCTTCTCTTCCTGTTTGAACAACTTTATGGTCTTCTGGAATTTTCCATGTAGGATAGTATTTTTCCATTCCGTATTTTAAACCTGTATATGCAACTTCTTCATAATAAAGCACTTCAACTTTTCCTCCATATTGTTCTACAACTGCTTCAACTTCTTTTACAGCACTTTCTTTTGTTTCTCCCCAAGTTAAACGCCTGTCTAAATGCAAATGTGCATAATCTGAAACTGCGCAAAGTGAAGGACTTCCTGACTTAAATTCAGAGATTGTAACAGTACCTTTCCCTAAAAACTCATCATCTTTAATTCGTTCATTCAATTTCTCAATTTCAAGAGCTGCCCTAGATGCTTTGTAAATTGCATTATCTCCTCTTTCTGGTGCTGAACCGTGGCATGAAATTCCTGCAAAAGTTACTCGTATTTCCATTCTGCCTCTGTGCCCTCTGTAAATATTAAGATTTGTGGGTTCTGTACTTATTGCAAAATCAGGTTTTATTTTTTCTTCTTCAACAATATATTTCCAACATAAGCCATCACAATCTTCTTCCATTACTGTTCCAGTAAAATAAATTGTAAGGTCTTTGTCAAAACCAAGTTCTTTAAGAATACGTCCTGATGTTACAAATGCAGCAGGTCCTCCTTCTTGGTCAACAGTTCCTCTGCCATGAACAAATCCGTCTTTAATTTCGCCACCCAAAGGGTCAAAATCCCAATTATCAAGATTTCCCATATCAACAGTATCCATATGTCCGTCAATAGCAAGTATTCTTTTACCATTTCCAATTCTACCAATTACATTTCCAAGTCCGTCAATTTTTACTTCATCAAAACCGGCTTCTTCCATTTGTCTTTTAAGCTCAAGTTGAACTTCTTTTTCTTCCATACTCACTGATTTTATTTTTATGAGTTTAGACAAATTATTGGCAGTATAATCTTTGTATTTTTCTGCTAATTCATTAATTTTTTTGATATAATTATCCATATAATATATATAATATAGTATTTATAAAAATTTTTAAAGGGTAGCAAAGATATTATTTTTTAAAATATTATTCTATTTTTCAATAAATAATTGCTGTTTGATAATAAATATTTACAGTTTATATTTTTTTATTTATAGATATGGTTTTTATTGTATATTTGTACTTTACATTAATTACATCAAAAAATAAACTTATGAAATTTACAAATTATTTATTAGTGTTAGCGGTTCTTCTCGGCAGTATATTATCTGTCGGTTGTGATATAGAAAAAAAAGATGATAAGATTATGAAAGCAAAAAAAATTCCTTTGGAAGATTTCTTCAAAAATCCGGAGAAAACTTCTTACCAAATTTCTCCTGATGGAAAATATTTTTCTTTTAAAGCACCTTATGAAAAAAGAATGAATATTTTTATTCAAGAAAGAGGAAAAAAAGAAGCAAAAAGATTAACGAGTGAAACAGACAGAAGTATAGGAGGGTATTTTTGGGCAAATAACGAACAAATTCTTTATTTAAAAGATAATGGAGGAGACGAAAATTATAAAATTTATCTAGCAAATATTAATGGTGATCAACCAAAATGTTTAACGGATTTTGATGGAGTTCGTTCTTCAATAATTGATGATTTACCCGATATTCCAAATGAAGTTATTATTGCAATGAATAAAAGAAACCCGCAAGTTTTTGATCCTTACAGATTGTATTTAGACAATGGGAAAATGGAAATACTTGCTGAAAATCCGGGAAATATTCAAGGATGGCTTTTTGACCATGCAGGCAAATTACGTGTTGCCACAGCTGTTGCGGGAACAGATGCAAGTATTTTATACAGAGAAACCGAAAAAGATGAATGGAAAACAATTATTACTACTGATTTTAAAGAAAGTTTCAGTCCTCATTTTTTCACATTTGACAATAAAAATTTAATTGGTTCTTCAAATCTTGGAAGAGATAAAAGTGCAATTGTAGAATTTGATTTAGAAAATGGTAAAGAAACTAAAATTCTTTATGAAAATAATGATTATGACGTTCAGGGAATTTCTTATTCTCAGAAAAGAAAAGTATTAACTTCAGCTTCATTTACTTCTTGGAAAAGAGAAAGATATTTCTTTGATAATGAAGAAAAAGCTATTTATGATTTTCTTGAAAAAGAATTAGAAGGATATGAAATTGCAATAACAGGAGAAAATAAAGAAGAAGACATATTAATTGTAAGAACATATAGTGATAAATCTTTAGGAGCATATTATATTTATGAATTAGAAGGAAATAAATTAGACAAAATTGCAGATGTTAGTCCTTGGATTGATGAAAATGAAATGGGGAATCAGCTCCCAATTGAATATAAATCTAGAGATGGTTTAACAATTCATGGCTATTTAACATTGCCCAAAGGATATACAATGGAAAATGCAAAAAATCTTCCTGTTGTTGTAAATCCTCATGGTGGTCCATGGGCAAGAGATGGCTGGGGATTTAATCCTGAAATACAATTTTTGGCGAATAGAGGTTTTGCTGTTCTTCAAATGAATTTTAGAGGTTCTACTGGTTATGGTAGAAAATTTTGGGAAGCATCTTTTAAGAAATGGGGAAAAGAAATGCAAGATGATGTAACAGACGGAACAAACTGGTTAATTGAAAAAGGAATTGCAGATAAAGATAAAATTGCAATTTATGGTGGAAGTTATGGCGGATATGCAACTTTAATGGGTTTGGTTAAAGAACCAGATTTATATGCAGCCGGAGTTGATTATGTTGGAGTTTCAAATATGTTTACTTTTATGAAAACTATACCACCATACTGGGCACCTTTTTTACCTATGATGTACGAAATGGCTGGTGACCCTGTAAAAGATAGTGTCTTATTTAGAGAGGTTTCTCCTGTTTTTCATGTAGATAAAATTAAGGCTCCTTTATTTGTTGCTCAAGGGGCAAAAGATCCACGAGTTAATATTGACGAAGCAGACCAAATTGTAAATGCCATGAAAGAAAGAGGTGTTGAAGTGGAATATATGGTTAAAGAGAATGAGGGTCATGGTTTCAGAAATGAAGAGAACAGATTTGATTTTTACAGAGCTATGGAAACATTTTTGTCTAAACATTTAACAGATACAACAACTATTTCTAAATAATTTAAGGAAATTTTAATTATTCAAAAGAGAGATTTTAATATTTAAATCTTTCTTTTTTTTATTTGATGCTTTTTTTGTCATAAAAATATATATTTTTGAAAATATTAAACAAAAAAATATTCGATTCAAGGTGCTATACGATTCATTATTTAAGACAAAAAAGAAAAAACTTGCAGTTTTAATAGATCCGGATAAACAAAATTTGGAAAAACTAGCATTCTTTTCTGAAAAATCACAAAAAGATGGTGCAGATTTCTTTTTAGTTGGAGGAAGCCTAGTTTCAACCGGACTAGATAATACAATAGAAATAATTAAAGAAAACTCAGATTTACCTGTTATTTTATTTCCGGGTAGCATTCTTCAAATTTCTGATAAAGCAGATGGAATTTTACTTTTATCATTAATTTCTGGAAGAAATCCGGATTTATTAATTGGAAATCATGTTATTGCAGCACCTATTTTGCAAAAAAGTTCTCTTGAAGTTATTTCAACGGGATATATGCTAATTGATGGAGGAAACAAAACTTCTGTTGAATATATGAGTAATACAAAACCTATTCCAGCAGATAAAACAGATATTGCTGTTGCAACAGCAATTGCAGGCGAGTTTCTTGGTACTAAATTAATATATCTTGAAGCAGGAAGTGGTGCAAAAAATCATGTAGATATTAATTTGGTAAAAGAAGTAAAAAAATCTATAGGTGTTCCTTTAATTGTTGGAGGAGGTTTGTCAAATTATAAAATAGTTGAAAATATATGTAAGGCTGGTGCAGATATAATAGTTACCGGTACTGCTTTTGAAAAAAATGATAATTTAGTGAAACTGTTTGCAGATAAGATACATAGTTTATGATTTGGTTTTATATTTACCGTAGTTTATTATAATGTCTTCAATGTTTTCTATATCATCATTGTTAATTTCATTAATTTCAAAATTAAGATAAGTTGAATATTGAAACTCTTTACCAGTTTCTTGCATACCTTCATCGTCTTCATCATATAGCCAAATAACTTTTATCTCACATTTTTCTTTATTATTATTTAGAATACTCATAATAATTTTAATTTGTAATAAAGAAGCCGAGTTTAAATATTCAAGATAAAAGAATAACTGTGTAAGTTCATTTGGGTTTTTAAAATATTCTTCAAACCATTTTTCTATTGGCAAATAAAATTCATACGCATTAACAGTAATTGATTTACCTAAAATAAAAAAAGTATTATTTTCTTTATCTAAAACAACTTTTGGAGAAAGTGCAGTTTTTTGAATATTTATTGGTTTTAACATATTAGTTTTATTTAATTAAAATTAAAGTCTTCTAAATTATTTGTACTTTTAATTTTTGTTAATTCAAAATTTACAGAAGTTGAAAGTTTAAATTCATTTCCTTGTTCTTTAGATTTTTCGTCATCACTATTATAAAACCAAATAATTTTTAGACCATTGTTTTTATTTAAGTTATTTTCAAATAAATTTATTATTTTCATTATTTGAATAGAAGAAGATGAATTTAGGTAATCAATATTTAAGACTAATTTTGTTTCTTTATTTGGCTTATTAAAATACTTTAAAAACCAATTAATAACAGGTTGGAAAAACTCTTGTGCATTTTCAGTAATAGCTCTTCCTTTTATTCTAAAAACACCTGCTTCTTTATCTAAAATAATTTCAGGCGTATATTCTGTTTCTTCAATTATATACAAATCAAGCATTTTTTTGAGAGTTTAAAAAATTGATAAAAATGTTGTTTTGAATAGAATATAAATTAATTAAATATCGAAATTAAAATCTTCATAATCTTCGTTAATAGTTTCTTTTAATTCAAAATTTAATTTTGTTAATAGTTTGTATTCTTCTCCTCTTTCTTTAATTAAATCATCTGATGCATCATACATCCAAATTATTTTATTATTTGTATTAATATTTTGTTCAAATAAAACAAAAATCTTCATTAAAAATAATGATGAAGATGAGTTTAGATAATCAATATTTAGTGTTAATTCTGTTTTACTGTTAGGTTTTTTGAAATATTCTTCAAACCATGAGATAATAGGGTTGAAAAACTCTTGCGAATTTTCAATTATTGCTCGACCGGAAATTTTAAAAACATTATTATCTTTATCCAAAATAATTTCAGGTGTTGTTTTAGTTATTTCTAAAATAATTGGTTCTAGCATTTTTGTATTTATTTAAAACTTAAATTTAGAAATCTTCTGCCGGATATTCTTTAATTTCAAAATCTAATTTGGAAACCAATTTTATTTCATCTCCACGTTCTTTGGACATTTCATCTCCTTCTTCATATAACCAGCTGATTTTTGCTTTTTGCCCTGTGTCGCTAATTTTTTCTAACAACATAATTATTTCCATAATTTGCCGTGCAGATGAAGAATTAAAATATTCTAAATCAATAATAAAATCTGTAGATTTTAAAGGATTTTTAACATACTCTTCTAACCATTTATAAATTGGAGAATAAAACTCACCCGGATCTTCTACAATTGATCTTCCGGCAATTTTAAAAGTGTTATTTTCCTTATCTAAAATAATTTCCGGACTATTTTTAGTTTTTTCAAGTATTATTGCTTCTAACATAATTAAAAATTAACTGTTAATGAAAAGAAAGAGTAGTTGTTATTTATTTCTATAAATTCAAAATTTATTTTATCAGTAGTTTCACGTGCCAAATCAATAAGTCCAAGACCGGCACTTCCTGTTTTTGTTGATTTTCCTTCACGCAAATATTTTCTGTATAATTCGTTTAATTCTTCTTTTGTTTTGCTGTTTACCATTTCAATTTGGTTTTTTAAATTTGCAACTTCATCTTTTGCAATAAAATTACCTGTTCCAATATGAAATTTATTATCATCAAATCCTATTTGAAAAATACCTTCTCTTTTATTATTTATTGGATATGCGTGTTTACTAATATTTTGAAGAATTTCAACAAGAAAATGAAATATTTTTTTATGAACTTTTAATGAAACATTTTGCATATTTTCTTCAACCATTCTAAGCATGGGACCAACAGCTTCTTTGGAAAAATCGCCTTTATGCATCATCAAAATATTTTCATCTGCAACAATTTCTTGAACAAATTTTGCATCTGAAAGAGGTAATGGTTCTAAACCGTCATCAACTTTTGGGTTTTTAAGTTCTATTTGCATAAAAAACATTGATTGTTTTTCATCAACTTTAACAAAATCAAAAGGTAATTTTCCTTTTGTTTTTCTAACCATTTCAATAAAACCTAAACCAGCTCCACCTTTTTCACTTATTTGTTTATTTGTAAGAACTTCTCTATAAAGTTTATTTAATTCAGATTTGTCGAGAGTGTTTACTCTTTCAAGTTTTTCTTTTACAGTTGGAATTTTATCATTATCAATTAAATTTGCAGAAATAATATAGAAAGTATCTCCTACATTTCTTGTCATAAAAAATTCACTGGTATCTTCTAAAATATCAGTTCCTTCTTGTTCAGAGTATCTTGATATATTTTGAAAACTTTCTATCATTAAAAATGATAATTTATTTTTAAGTTTACTGTGCTCTTCTCCAATATTTTCTTTAAAAAGCTGAGTTGCAGTTGTCAGTACGTTATTTGTAAATCCTCCTCTGTAACTGAAACTGATATTGTCATTTTCAAGAAGTTTATAAAAATCATAAATTGTCTTTGTTGTCATAATAGTAAATATTTGGGGTAAAAATATGATTTTAAGACTTAAAAATAAAATTTTTTTACTTATTATTCATTTTTTTTTCTAATAATACAATATTTTCTATATGATGTGTGTGTGGAAACATATCAACCGGTTGCACTTTTTTAACATTATATTTTTCAGAAAACAATTCAATATCTCTTGCCTGAGTAGCAACATTGCAACTAACATAAACAATTTTTGAAGGAAAAGCATTTAAAATTGTTTGAACAACTTTTTTATGCATTCCTGCACGTGGCGGATCAATAATAATAGTGTCTGATTTCCCTTTTTCGTTCATAAACTCATCGGTTAAAATATCTTTCATATCTCCTGCATAAAATTCTGTATTTGTTATTGAATTTAATTTGGAATTTATTTTAGCATCAGAGATTGATTCTTTAACATATTCAATCCCTATTACTTTTTTCACATCTTTTGCTATGAAATTTGCAATAGTTCCTGTTCCTGTATATAAATCATAAACAACTTCATTTTTTTTTAAGTCTGAAAAATCTTTGACTACATTATATAAATTGTATGCTTGTTTTGAATTTGTTTGATAAAAAGATTTAGGGCTTATTTTAAATATTATATCATCCATTTTTTCTGTAATATGGTCTTTTCCTTTGTAATGAATAACATTTTGGTCATTTATACTGTCATTAAGTTTCTCATTTACAACATAGTTAATTGAAGTAATTTCAGGAAATCTTTCAGAAACTGCATCTAGTAATTTCTTTATTTTTTCTATTTCATTATGATAAAATGTTGGAATAATCATTATTTCTCCAGTTGAACTTGTTCTTATTATTAAAGTTCTTAAAAATCCTATTTTTTTATAATGATTAAAAAATTCATAATTATTTTCAATAGCAAAATCTCTTATAAACAATCTAATACTATTTGAAGGCTCTGCTTGAAGCCAACATTTTTCAATATCCAATATTTTATCATATTTTCCCGGAATATGAAATCCTATTCCTTTAAAACGTTTAATTTCAATGTCTGCATCAACTTCTTTTTGAGTTATCCAGCGTGTATTTGTAAAAGTATATTCTAACTTATTTCTATAAAAAGTTATTTCTGGTGCTTTTAAAACAGGTTTTATTTCAGGAAAATCAATTTTTCCTATTCTTTTTAAAGTTTCAGAAACTTGTTTATGTTTATAAAAAACTTGATCTTCATAACTTAATTGCTGACGTGTGCAGCCACCACAAACACCAAAGTGTTCACAAAACGGCTCTGTTCTTTTTTCAGAATATTTATGAAATTTAACAGGGTATCCTTCTCGGTAGGTTTTCTTTTTTTTATTGATTTGAACATCTACAATATCTCCGGGAACAACTTTACTAACAAAAATAGTTAGATCTCCTTTTTCATGGTCATTACTTTTTACTTTTCCTACTGCTTTTCCTTCTATTGCAAGGTCTATAATTTCAACTTGCTCATATCTTGGGTATCTACTTTTTCGCTTTCTTGCCATTACATTTTATATCGAAACCTTAATTTTTTAAAATAAATCGCAAAGATATTATTTAATTTTCATTATCTTTGGCATCCTAATAAAAAAATATGACTGATAGATTTTCACCTACTCCAATAAAGCAACTTTTACAAATTATTGTAAAACAGTTAGATACAACAAATGAGCTGTTTGGAATTCAAAAGGAATTATTTTTCTTTCCTAACAAAAATGATAGTTTCCGTTCATATCGTTTCGGGAAACTTTTAGAAACACCTCTTGGCGTTGCAGCAGGACCACATACACAACTTTCGCAAAATATTATAGCTGCATGGATTACAGGAGCAAGATATATGGAACTAAAAACAATTCAAACTCTTGATGAACTTGATGTTTCAAAACCTTGTATTGATATGCAAGACGAAGGTTATAATTGCGAATGGTCGCAAGAATTAAAATTGCATCAATCATTTGACGAATATTTAAATGCTTGGATTATTATTCATATTTTAAAAGATAAATTAAAGATAGGAACTAATAAAGAACCCGGTTTTATTTTTAATATGAGTGCAGGATATGATTTAAAAGGAATAATGGAAAATAATGTTCAATGGTTTTTTGATAAAATGCTAGATGCTTCAAATGAATTAGATAAGAAAATTAATGAAATAAAAGATATTTATCCAAATGTTGTAAATATTAATATTAGTCCAAAAATAACAAATAATATTACTTTATCTACAATGCACGGTTGCCCTCCCGAAGAAATTGAACAAATAGGAGAATATCTTATTTCTAAAAGAAAAATTCATACCACAATTAAACTAAACCCTACTTTATTAGGAAAAGAAGAATTACAATCAATTATAACAAACTCCGGCTTTAATACTTTTGTTCCTGATGAAGCATTTGCACATGATGTAAAATACCCTGATGCAGTTGCATTTATTAAAAATTTAACAGAAAAAGCAAAAGAAAACAATCTGTTTTTTGGTTTAAAACTTACAAATACTCTTGAAGCAAAAAATAATAAAGATGTTTTCCCTGAAAATGAAAAAATGATGTATGCAAGTGGGAAAGTATTACATCCAATATCTATAAATGTTGCCCGTAAACTTCAAAATGAATTTAATGGTAAACTTGATTTGTCTTTCTCAGGTGGCTCAGATGCTATAAATATTAACGACACCTTAAAATGTGGGTTGTTTCCTGTAACAATTTGTTCTGATTTACTAAAACCGGGAGGATATGGAAGACTAGCACAATACATTACAAATATTAAAAATTGCAAAGTAATTGATGGAAAGTCCGGTTTAGAATTTTTAAATAATTATGCTGATGAAGTTTTAACTTCTAAAAGATATAAAAAAGATAGTCCACACGACCCAAGCATAAAAACTTTTAGACCCTTAGGAAGTTTTGATTGTTCATACGCTCCATGCGAAGATACTTGCCCCACAAATCAAGGCATACCTTCATATATGTATTTTACAGCAAAAGGTGAGTTCGAAAAAGCCTATGAAGTAATAAAAGAAACAAACCCTTTCCCTAATGCAACAGGAATGGTTTGCGACCATACTTGCCAAACAAAATGCACAAGGATAAATTATGATAGTTCATTGTTAATCAGAGATATAAAGCGATTTGTTGTAGAAATCCATAATGCACATCTTAATCCTGAAGTATGTATTGCTGATGATTTCAGAAACTTACAATCTAACGGAAAAAAAATATCAATTATTGGTGCAGGACCATCAGGACTATCGGCTGCATATTTTCTTAAAAAAGCTGGTTTTGATGTAGAAATTTTTGAAGCAAAATCAAAAGCCGGAGGAATGGTTTCTGCGGCAATCCCTAAATTCAGATTAAAAGACAGCTCAACAGAAATCGATGTAAACTCAATAACAGACTTAGGAGTTAAAATTTATTATAATCAAAAAATTAATAAAGATATTTTTCAAAATATTAAAGAAAAAAGTGATTTTGTTTTCATTGCAGCAGGAGCACAAGATGCCTATAAACTAAATATTAAAGGCTCTGATACGAAAGGTGTTTTAAATCCTCTTAAATTTTTGTTTTCTGTTAAAGAAGGTAAAAAAACAGATGCAGGAAAAAATATTATAATTATAGGTGGAGGAAATACTGCAATGGATGCAGCAAGGACTTCATATCGTTTAGTTGGAGAAAAAGGAAAAGTAACAATTGTTTACAGAAGAACAATTAAACAAATGCCAGCAGAATACAAAGAAATTAAAGATGTTCTTGATGAAGGTATTGAAATATTAGAATTGGTTTCACCTATTGAAATAATTAAAAAAGATAATAAAGTTTCAGCATTAAAATGTATTAAAATGAAACTTGGTAAAAAAGATGCAAGTGGAAGAGCTAGACCAATAGAAATTGAAGGCTCTGAGTTTGAAATACAGTGTGATACAATTGTTCCAGCAATAGGACAAAGTCTTTCTATTGATTTCGCAGAAAAAAACAATCTTAGAACGAAAGAAAATTCTTACGAAACAAAATTAAAAAATGTATTTATAGGAGGTGATGCTATGAGAGGTGCTTCAACATTAATAAATGGAGTAGGGGACGGACGTAAAGTTGCTCAAGAAATTATTGATAAAGTTGGAATTGACTATGATACAAGGCCAAAAAATATTAGGAGAGAACGAAAATCTTTAACAGAATTAATGCTTAAAAAAACAAAACGTATTGAAGCAGTAAAAGTCAAAGAAACTAATTTAGCCGACCGTAAAAACTTTAATCTTGTTAGTTCTGTTTTATCAAAAGAAGAAGCAATTGAAGAAGCATCTAGATGTTTGCTTTGCGATGAAGTATGTAATATTTGCACTACTCTTTGTCCAAATCTTGCTTTGCAATACTTTGAAATAGAGCCTGTTAAATATTACTTGCAAAAAATTGAAAACCAAGAAATAGTTAATGACCATGTTTTTGAAGTATCACAAGAATCGCAAATTATTCATCTTGCAGATTGGTGCAATCAGTGTGCAAATTGCGATACTTTTTGTCCTAGTTCAGGAGCTCCATATAAAGTAAAACCTCATTTATATTTGAATAAAACTACTTTTGCAAAAGAAAGAGACGGCTATTATTTTGATAAAGAAAATCAAACTTTACTAGCAAAAGAAAGCGGCTTTGATTTTAGCTTATGTGATAAAGAAAATTATTTTTTGTATCAATCAGATAATTTTATTGCAAAACTAGATAAATCAACTTTAAAAATTTTAAAATATACAGGAGCTGAAAATCAAGAATACGATTTGGAAAAAGCTGCCGAAATGAGTATTATTTTAAAAGGAGTTGAAAATTTTTAAGAATAAAGTTATCATCTAAATTGTGCTAGAACCAATTATTAAAAGACCCCTATATCTATTTCATAATTCGTGTTAAACTATCGCATTCAATTTTTTGATTACTGACTTTATACTTTGTTCCGCAATTATGATAAAAATGCCACCATTCTGAATTTATTCCTTTAAAATTATGTTTCTCCATAAATTTTCTTAAAAACAAGCGGTTATTTGTAACAGTTTCTGACACTTCTCTTGAAAAAGTTCGACTTTTTCTGCTGAAATCATCAAAATTTGTTCCCATATTAATCTCATTTCCTTGGAAATCAGTTAAAGTTAAATCAACAGCACTACCTCTGTTATGTCTTGAACCTGTGGAAGGATTTGCAACTAAGCCAACAACTGGTACTTTTTTCCACATTATTTTTTGAACAGAAAGAGGTCTGTAACAATCAAACAATTTTATTTTGTATCCTATTGATTTTAAGTCATTTTGAACTTTTAGCAAATCTTTTAAAACCTCATATCTTAACAAGCATTTAGCACATGGATATAGAATTGTATCAACAAAATTATCTTTTGTTGCATATTTTAGATCAAGAATAAAATCTTTTGAAAAAAGTTTAATGTCTACTAAATCTTCATTTTTAAAATTTGAATTTAATGTATCTAAAAGTCTAGGTTTAGGTATAAGTTTATTAACTTTTAAACTTTTTTTGTTCATAACTTTTTTTGCTAAAATCGGCTTATTATTCTCTATTTGTTTTTCATTACATGAATAAATAAAAACAAATAGGAATATTACGAAAACTGTTTTTACAAAAATCATACAGTAAAATTAAAAAATTATAATTAATATGAAACACCCATGACTATAGTTCAGCATTATAACTACTTGCAGAACAAATCTAATGCTCCTATGTGCAGAGCAAAATAATTATTATAAATACACAGGTAACTTGTTTAGTATCAGTTAATTGTTAAATTTTAAAAAAATGAAAATACAATATTTAGCTTTCTTATTATCTTTAGTTTTTATATTTTCTTGTTCAGAACATGAACAAAAAAAGACAATATTAAAAAAACAAAACTTAAGTTATGATAATTTAGAGGCAAAACTTTTTAAAACTCATGAAATTGATGATATTAAAATAATTTCAATTTTTAATAAAAAAGGAACACTTAAAAATAAATATTATTTAATTTCAAAAGAAAAAGCTATCCCTGATTCATTAAAAAATAAAAATATTATTAGAACTCCCGTAAAACGAGTTATATGTCTTTCAACTACACATTTAGCATTTATTGACCTTCTAAATGAAACAAAAACTATAAAAGCAGTTTCTGGAAGTAAGTATATATATAATCCTAAAATTAGAAAAGGAATTAAAAATAAGAAAATTTTTGACGTAGGCTATGATAGTTCTCTTGATTTTGAATTGCTATTAAAATTAAAACCTGACATGGTAACTGTGTATGATATTAACGGTACAATTTCACCAACAATTAATAAACTTAAAAAATTTAAGATTCCAGTTGTACAAATAAATGAATATATTGAAAGTACACCATTAGGACAAGCAGAATGGCTTATGTTCTTTGCTGAATTTTATAACAAACAAAAATTTGCAAAAAAAAAATTCCTTAATATTTATAATTCCTATAATGAATTAAAAACACAAACTAATTCTATTAAATATAAGCCATCAATTTTATTAAATATGCCATGGAAAGGAACTTGGTATATCCCAGGAGGAAATTCAAATATTGCTCAATTAATTAATGATGCAGGAGGCAACTATTTATGGAAAGAAAGTAAAGAGAAACATAATATTCCACTTAATATTGAAGATGTTTATTTGCTTGGTAATAAGGCAGATATATGGTTAAATCCCGGTCAAGCAAAATCAATAAAAGATATAATAGATACAGATTTTAGATTAGCAAAATTTGATGCTGTAAAAAATATGAATGTTTATAATAGAAATAAAAGGCTCAATGAACTTGGCGGAAATGATTATATGGAATCAGGAACTGTTAGACCAGATATAGTCTTAAAAGATTTAATAAATATTTTACATCCTAATATTTTGAATGATACAGTTCAATTTTACTATAAGAAAGTCATAAGCAGATAAGTATATAAAAAAAAATACTTTGCATAAATAAGTTTATACAAAGTATTTTTTGTAATACAAACAACTAATGTCCCAAAGTTGCAACCATAACAGCCTTTATTGTATGAAGTCTGTTTTCTGCTTCATCAAAAACAATTGATGCTTCCGATTCAAAAACTTCTTCTGTAACTTCCATTCCATCAAGCCCATATTTTTGATAAATTTCTTCGCCAACAATAGTTTCTCTATTGTGGAAAGCCGGTAAACAGTGCATAAATTTTACATTTTTATTACCACTTAACTTCATAACTTTTTTATTAACTTGGTACGGTAATAAAAGTTCAATACGTTCTTTCCAAACTTCTTCCGGCTCACCCATTGATACCCACACATCAGTATAAATAAAATCAACACCTTTTACGCCTTTTGCAACATCATCAGTAATTAAAATTTTTGCACCTGTTTCTTTTGCTATTTTTTTACATTGTGCAACTAACTCGTTTTCCGGCTGTACAGATTCTGGTGCAACCAAACGAACATCCATTCCCATTTTTGCAGCACCAACCATAAGCGAGTTTCCCATATTGTTTTGAGCATCACCCATATATGCAAATTTTATTTGATTTAAAGGCTTATCGCTATGTTCTATCATAGTCATAAAATCTGCAAGTATTTGAGTTGGATGAAATTCATTTGTTAAACCATTCCAAACAGGAACATTTGAATA
>CAMZKL010000020.1 GCA_947311255.1 uncultured Chlorobiota bacterium
GGATTTAGGTATTAGATTTGAGACAATTATCTGATACAAAGCAAATTATAAATTTAAAAATATACAAATAATTTTGTCAGAGTACTTATATATTAACTTAAAGTGTCTTAACAAGCAAATTATTAAAAAAGTATATCTAAATAAAAATCTTATGAACAAGAAAGATATAATTGAAACATATAACAAAAAGATAAAGTATTTTTCTTTTGAACTAAAGAAATTAAAGAAAGCAAACAGATTAACATCATACTTAAGAGCCATCTTATTTATTTTTGCACTGGTAATATTATATTTCTCCCCTAAAATAGACTATTATATTATAATTACATCTCTTTTATTGATAATTTCCTTCTTCCTGTTTTTTGTAAAAAAGAACATTACATTAAAAAAAACTATTTCGAAAAAAACAAATTTTATTAAAATTAATGAAGATGAGCTTACTGCAATAAATGGCAATTTTAATATTTTTCATAAAGGCAAAGAATATATCGATTTTAACCATCCGTTTACATCTGACTTAGATATATTTGGTTCAGCTTCTTTATTTCAATTCCTAAACAGAACTTCTACAATAGCAGGCAAAAACAAATTAGCCGAAAACATTTCTAATATACATCTTAATAAAAATAATATTGAACAAATACAAGTTGCAATTAAAGAACTTTCAAACAAAATTGATTGGCGACAAAATTTTATAGCAACATCTTTAACAATTGATAAAAAATTTAATGAAGTAATCCACTCTAAAGAAGACAATACATTAAAAAACCTTAAAAAATGGTCAGAAGAAAATATCCCTTTTATAAATAAAAAGTTTTGGAAATATGCATTATATATTTTGCCGGCAACAACTATTTTATTTCTTCTTTTAGCAAACTTGAATATTCTACCCTATTCTTTTACAACATTATCTGCATTAATTAATCTTGCTATTGTAGGCTTTTTTCTAAAAAAAATAAATTTAGAGCAAGCAAAATTAGGGCAAAGAACAAAATCTTTAAATAAAATTAAAGAACTTATTAAAATTGTTGAATTTTCAGATTATAAATCAGACTATTTACTGAAACTTAAAACCAGTCTATGTGAAAAAACTGCATTTGAAAAATTACACAAACTAAATAAAACTCTCAATGCATTTGATTTAAGATTAAATATGATTGCAGGCGTCTTATTAAATGCTTTCTTATTATGGGATTTACAAATACTTTCCAGATTAGAAATTCAGAAGAAATTATTAAGTGAAAATATTTCAAAATGGTTTAATATTATTGGGGAATTTGATGCATTAATAAGTTTGGCTAATTATAATTATAATAATCCTACTTATGTTTTGCCTAAAATTTCTGAGAAAGAATTTATTTTTCAAATTAAAGAAGGTGGACACCCATTAATTAATGATAATACAATGATTACCAACGACTTTAAACTTGAAGGCTTACAAAACATTTCAATAATTACGGGAGCAAATATGGCAGGGAAAAGTACTTTTTTGCGTACAATTGGTATTAATATGATACTTGGTTCAGCAGGTGCAGTTGTTTGTGCAAAAGAAATGCTTTTTACACCAATTGAAATATTTACCAGTGTAAGGACTAACGATTCTTTGCAAAAAAACGAATCGTATTTTTATGCTGAATTAATGCGTTTAAAGAAAATTGTGGAAACATTAAAGTCTGGGAAAAAACTATTTGTTATTATTGACGAGATGTTGCGAGGAACAAATTCAAAAGACAAACATAATGGATCTTATGAATTAATTAAACAACTTATAAAATTAAAAACAGTAGGTTTAGTTGCCACACACGACATTCAATTAGGTAAATTAATTGAAGAATATCCCAATAATATTTCTAACAAACGCTTTGAAGTTGAAATTATAAATAATGAGCTTTTTTTCGATTATAAAATAAAAGATGGTATAAGCCAAAACTTAAATGCTTCATTTTTAATGAAAAAATATGGAATTATTGAGTAATATTTAGAGATTTGCTAAATCACCTTAAAGCACAATATAGCCTAATAATAAAAACTATACATTCCTACAAAAAGTAGATTTAGCAAATCTTTCTGAACTATTATTTCAAATAATCATCAAAATAACGAGTAACTTTTTTCATTAAATGAATACGGGTTTTCCCTCTCATATTATGTTCACTTTCGGGGTATAAGAAATAATCAATATCAGTATTATCTTTTATACAAGAACGAATAAAATCAAGACTATTTTGAGGAACAACAACAGGATCTTGGTAACCATGTATCATTAACAAACGTCCTTTTAGGTCTTTAGCCTTATTTAGTAAACTTGTTTTTTCAAAACCTTCAGGATTTTCTTTTGGAGTATCCATATAACGTTCTCCATACATAACTTCATAGTATTTCCAATCAATTACAGGACCTCCGGCTACCCCAACTTTAAAAGTTTCAGGGTAATTTGTTATTAAGGATGTTGTCATAAAACCACCATAACTCCAGCCATGTACACCAATTCTATCAGCATCAACATAAGGCAAACTTTTAAGAAAATCAATACCTTTCATTTGGTCTTTCATTTCTTCTTGTCCACATTGGCGATGAATAATACTTTCAAATTCAAAACCTCTATTTGCAGAACCTCTGTTATCAAGTGTAAACATTACATAACCTTTTTGTGCCATATAATAATTCCAAAGTCTCGCATCGCCCAGCCACTGATTATGAACAAGTTGTGCATGAGGCCCTCCATAAACATAAACTATTGTAGGATATTTTTTATTAGGGTCAAAATTTGGCGGTGTTATTAATCTGTAATATAAATCCGTTTTTCCATCGGCAGCTTTTATTGTTCCTATTGACATTTTTCCTAGTTCATACCCATTTTCGGTATAAGGATTTTTTGCTTCAAGAACTATTTTAACAGTTTTTCCTTTACTATCAACAATTAAGTTATTGTTTGGAGTTTTTTTGTTTGAATAAGAATCGAAAAAATATTTTTTTGAATTTGAAAGAACAATATTATGTATTCCTGCAGCAGAAGTTAATTTCTGCATTTTTCCGGTTTTGAAGTTCACCTTATAAAGATGTTTTTCTATTGGACTTTCTTTGGTGGAATAGATATAAAAGTTTTTTAATTTGCTATCAAACCCTAAAAAATCTAATACAAGCCAATTTCCTTTTGTAAGTTGCCTAATTAATTTTCCTTCGGTATTATACAAATATAAATGATTAAAACCATCACGTTCGCTATACCAAACGAACTTATTGTCAAGACCTTTGGGAAATATTAGTTGATGCTCTGGCTCAACCCACTTTTCATTTCTTTCTTCAAATAAAGTTTTTACAAACTTGCCATTTTTTGCTTCATATTTATTTAGCTTAAGATGATTTTGTTCTCGATTTAATACTCCAATATAAAAGAACTTGCTATTTGCATCCCAAGTAATGCTGGTTAAATATCTTTCATTAGTAAAATCTGTTACATCTGCAAAAACAGTTTTGCCTGTTTTTAAATTATAAATTCCAAGAGTTACCTCTTCACTTTTTTCACCAATCATTGGGTATTTGGTATTACTTACTTCTGCAATTCTTTTAGTAATATTAACAAGAGGATAATCGGCAACCATTGTTTCATCTTTTCTGTAAAAGGCAAGCATTGTTCCATTAGGCGACCAAAATATTCCTTCTGTTATGCCAAATTCTTGTCTGTGAGTATATCCATTTCCGTTAACAATTCCTTTATCTTTGTCAGAAGTTATATCAACAATTTTGCCTTTTGCATCAGAAAAGTACAAGTTATTATCTATTGTGTAAGCCGTATAATTATTTGATTTACAATAATGTACATTATCCGCTTTTTCAGGAAGTGTAATATTTAAGTCAAGTTTTTTAGTAGAGCTATTATAAATATAATTATTACTACCTGCTGTAAATTTTAACTGATTAGAATTTAGCCAAGAATAATTCCAGTAAGGAAAATATTTTATTTCTTTGTTTCCTGTTTCAACAATTGCAGAATTAATTTCTTCTAAAGTTAAAATTGTTTTGTCAGATTTTAAATCTTTAATTTGCTTATAATCTTTTACATAAGTAAAATTATTTTCGGTATAAGCTTTAACTCCGTTTATATGTTCTGGGTATAATTCTCGCCACTGTCCGCTTACGGCATTTTCAATTGTTAATTCTTTTTTTTGTGAAAAAGAAAATAGAATTGTTGTTAATAGAATTGTTGATAATAGGAATAATTTTTTCATTTTGTTATTTTTGGAAAACCGTTAAAACGGTTGACTATTATTTTTATATTCAGCCCACGATTTAAATCGTGGGTTGATATTTGTAAACCATTTTAATGGTTTTTTAAATTTCGCAAGATATAAAAAAAGCTCAATATTTTTTAAAACATTGAGCTTTTTACAATTAAATTTATGTTTATAGTTTGTCTGACCCTGCGGGTTTTAATAAACCTAATATCCGCAAGCCATAAACTAACTAACTGATAGTCACGGCGTGAATTATTTAATAAAAGTAATATGGTATTTTAGTTAAATTTCTGTTTATTAGTCTATTCACACCGTGACTTGCTAAGCTAATGATGAAATAAATTAAACTATTTTTTTACAAATTTCGCAATAGTAGTATTGCCATTGTTATCTTTTATATTTAAAATATAAATACCACTTTGTAAATTATTTATGTTTAGTGGATATGTTTTTGTTTGAATATTTGAAATGTGAAAAACTTCTTTCCCAATAATATTTATTACAGAAATATTGATAAAATTGGTTTCACTATTAATATTTAAAATATTATTTGCAGGATTTGGAAAAATTTTAATTCCTGAATTTAAATAGTCAACACTTTCTACAACATTTCCTTGCAAAAATATATCATCAATTTTCCACCATGCAGCTTCTCCTGCAGTAGTTCCGGAGGAAGTGTAATGGAATGCAATATGTACGGATGTTCCATTAATGCTTGACAAATCAATATCACCGGACTGTTTCCAAGTTTGTTGTTGGTTACTTGTAGGATAATTGTATGATAAAGTAGCCCATGTTGCAGAATTTGGATTTCCATTTCCAGTGTAATTTGTTGAATATTTTAATTTAACTTCCGGGTCTGTTACTCCATCATCTGAATATCTTAACCAAGTTTTAAATGTTAAATTTTCATTTTCATAATCATTCAAATTTAGTTCTGGCGATATAAACCAATCGTTAGAAGCAACATCGCCATTATATCCGTTAATGCTATAGGTTTCTGAATCGCAAGTCCAATTTTTATTGCTTGTAACAGAAACAGTTTCCCAATTTGCAGGAGGACAAGAAGAAAAATCAACATCTATAATATCTTGTATAACACTGTATGGAGAAACTACAATTGTAAAAGATTGTGTTTCAGTCTCTCCATTTTCTGTTAAAGTTAAAACAACATTATGGTTTCCTATATCTGAACTACTTGGAGTTCCTGTAAGAAGTGCAGTATTGTTAGATTCGTCTTTTGAGAATGTTAACCAACCTGGTTTTGTACAAGTTAAAGTTTCAGCACCTGCATCATCATTATAAGTTATGTTATAAGTGTATGTTTGATTTTCCATTGCAGATGTAATAGGTGTACTTGTAAAATTTAAACCATTACAATTTCCTCCAAAAACACACTCAACCCACTCTGGGTGGTCAATGTATGGGTTTCGATTATGTTGGTAGGGATATATTGCATTGTTTCTGTCTATTTCTTTTTGTGAAACAGGGTCATTTGCATTCCATTCAAGAAGCATATTTAGTGTCCAGCTCGAAAAACCGTCACCATTAAAAGAAGCACCATTTAAGCTGCTAACGTTGTAACGCGTTGCCGCATAGAAATATCCGCGTGCAATATCTCCTTTAAATCGGTCTATGGGTTCAAAAATAGTTCCCGAATACCCGGCATACGAGCAACTTCCTATTTTGCTGCCGTTAGTTGATGTCCAATTTGCACCGGAGGTTTCTCCGTAAGGTAAACTGCTTCTCATTCCATTAACTTTGCCGTCGGTAGGAATTACAATAAAAGCATCTGCTTTTTGTGTTGAATTTAAGCCCCACGATTGAGGTATTGTATGTTCTCTATTGTAACAATCACCTTCGACTGCGTAGGACCCGCATTTGTCGCTGAAATGAGTGTACCAATAATTTGCAGTTCCGTCGTTGTGCATTGAATACATATCCCAAACTTTTCCATTTGTGTAGTTATCAGAAGTCTGATATACATTATACAACCCATCATATCCTACGGAGTGGTAATTTGCAGAAATTATTGACCTTAACTCCATTTTTAAGTTGTTTCCTTCTAAACCATTAGCACTATCATAATAACCACTAGGAATTTGAGCAAAAGTAAAAGATGAGTAGATAATAAAAATAATTGCAATTAATTTTTTCATAATTTTAAATTTAATTTATAAAGAATGTTTTTTGTAGACCCTGCGGGTTTTAAAAACCAGCAGGGTCTTTTATTATTTAGCTTTTAAAGTCAAAAAAAGACGTACTATAAATATAATACGTCTTTTTTCAATAAAATGTTTCTAAAAACGTAAATTAATTTTTTACAAATTTAGTAACAGCAGAAGTTCCATCAACATTATTAATGTTAATCATATAAACTCCATTTTTAAAATTTTCAACATTTAAAGAATAAAAGTCAGACATAATGTTTTCAATATTTAAAACTCTTTGCCCTATAACATTAGAAACTGTAATATTGCTAATGTTTACTTTACTTTGAATGTTTAATTCAACAGAAGTTGGATTTGGGAAAAGTTTTGCAGAAGTTGTAATATTATTTACTGATGATGATGATACAACAGCTACATCATTAGCATCTCTAGGACATATTTTATATTGATTAAAATCATAAATTAAACATCCTGTTATATCATATTTTGTTCCTACAGTAGCATCTGGAGTTAAATGAAACATCCAATCATCAACAAATGCATCTCCGCTTCCGTCATTAACAGTCCAAATTCCGTGAGTATCAGGTACTGCAGTACAATTTGCATTTTGAACCTTTACAAGAACTCCTTCATAATCTTCTGAACTTCCTGCAATATTTGTTGTAATTAAAGCAGGATTTGGAAGATCATTTCCGGAAGAGTTAATTGTAATAGCTGAAACATTAGTTAATTCGGTCATGTTAAAAAATTCGTCTACCTCTCCTGCTACTGTAACATTGTCACCTAGTACAAGCGATTGATTTAAATCAGAATAAACGTAAATACCGGTTCTTGTACCATTGCCATCTTGAATAAAAAATCCAAAGATACCTGTATCCCCAGACCTTACAGCTGTTACAACACCTGATACGGTAACAGTAGTTCCTTCTAACGGAGAAACATCTCCTGTTCCTTGAATGTCAGATATTGTTGTTTGTGCATTTGAATTAAAAGCAATAAAAATTATTGCTGCAATTAATAGTAAACCTTTTTTCATAATTTATAAAATTTAATAGTTAAAAAATAATTTATTCAATGTGTTTGCAAAATTACAAAATATTTAATAAAGTAATGTTAATAATTTGTTATTTTTCTTTAATTAAAAACATATATGTTGGAAAATGGTCGCTATATCCATTTTGAAATCTATCAAAAGAAAAAGTTCTTTTTGGGTATCCTTCAAATCTTCCGGTATTATCAAGCAAAAACTTTTTCCTGAAAATATTTGCTTTCCAAAACATATATGTACTTTTATCCTTCGATATTAAGCCTGGAGACACAAATAACATATCAAAGAAACTCCAAGCATCTCGGTACGCAGTTGTTCCTACACCTTTCTTATATGTTTTATAAAATATATTATAAAGTTCGCCGTCTTTCAATTTATTTTTATTTTTATTTGTTCTTAAATGTTTAACAACACTTAAATTGTCCGGATTATCATTAAGGTCTCCCATAACAATAATTTTTGCATTTTTATTAATATTTAAAATAGAATCTACTAAATGACGCGATAAATCGCCAGCAGCATTTCTTTTAGGTCTGCTTTGCATTTCTCCACCACCCCTTGATGGCCAGTGATTTACAATAATATTAATTGTATCCTTATCATAAATTCCTGTAACTACAAGTTGGGCTCTTGTTTTGTCTTCTTTATCAAAATCAAAATTTAGAACATGAGAACTTGTATGTAAAATTTTAAAATAATCTTTTCTGTATATTAAACCTACATCAACACCACGTTCGTCAGGAGATTCATAATGAACAATACCATAATTTGATGCTTTAAGTTTTGGCATTTTCACTAAATCTTCTAAAACCGATCGGTTTTCTATTTCAGAAACTCCTAACATATGAGGACCTCCCTTTATATATTCATCCCCAATTTGAGAAATAACTTCCGACATTTGAGAGAGTTTTTTATAATATTTCTCAGTATTCCAAACTTTTTTACCATTAGGTAAGAATTCTTCATCGTGAGTATTTGGAGAATCTATAGTATCAAACAGATTTTCAAGATTATAAAACCCAATACATGCAACTTTATATTGTTTTTTTTGTGCGTTTGCATTCATAAAAAAGAATACAAAAATTAAAAAAAATAAACTCTTTATTTTAAACATTATATATATTTTAATTAAATTACTTAATAATTATTATCTTTGTTGCCCTTAATTATTGAAAATAAAATTCAAATTTAAAAGAAAAAAATTATAAAAAAAAATTGTAATTATGAGAAGACTTATTTTAATGTTCTTATTTTTTGTTTTTGCATCTAGCATAGTTCATGCTCAAAACAAGATAACAGGGATTGTTAAAGACAGAAATACTCAAAAAAATCTTTCGGGTGTTGAAGTTAGGCTTTTGAAAACAAATATTAGCACCTTAACTGATGCTAATGGGTATTATGAATTAAATAATGTCCCGTCAGGAGCTGTTCAAATTTATTTTTCCTTAGTTGGTTATCATTCTTTCATTCAGGTAGTTGAAAATACTGAAAGTACTAATAAAAATATCGGATATTTTTATATGACATCCTCAGATATAACTATTGACAATGAGCCTACAAGTGAAAACTCAAATTCCGAAGATGAAACTATTGTAGATATTGATGACAGTGAATTTATTGAAGGTTATGATGATTTAGATGTTAATGTTTCCGGCGTATTACATGGTTCAAAAGATGTTTTTATGTCAACAGCAGGTTATACATTAGGACCTTTGCGTTTTAGTATTAGAGGTTACGAAAATAAATATTCTGATTTATATATGAACGGAATTCAAACAAATGATATGGAATCCGGACGTGCTGTTTGGGCATATTGGGGAGGATTAAATGATGCAGTCAGGAACAAAGAGGCGTACAAAGGAATTAGCAACTCGGATATTGGTTTTGGAGGAGTTGGAGGTATCACCGGGATTGATACACGAGCTTCTAAAATAAGAACAGGTACTAAATTAACATATTCTTTTACAAACAGAAGCTATAACCATCGAGCAATGTTTATACATTCAACAGGTATGATGAAAAATGGTCTTGCAGTTGCAGTATCAGGTTCAAGAAGATATGCAAAAGAAGGTTATGTAGAAGGAACTTTTTATGATGCTTGGGCTTATTTCCTTTCTGTTGAAAAAAAAATAAATGATAAACACAGTATTGGTTTTGTTGGTTTTGGAGCACCTTCAAAAAGAGGCGGAAGAAGTGCAACAACACAAGAAGTTTATGATTTAACAAGCACAAGATACAATCCTAATTGGGGATGGCAAAATGGTAAAAAACGAAATGCAAAAGTTGGAGATTCTCATACTCCTTTTGGTATATTAACCCATTATTGGAATATAAATAAATCTAGCAAATTAGAAACTTCTTTTGCCTATTCAAAAGGAAAATACAATAAAACTTCCTTAAATTGGTATAATGCAAATGATCCAAGACCAGATTATTATAGATATTTGCCAAGTTATTATGCAACAAAATATGGTTATCAGGCAGGAGATTCTATTTTAAGAAGGAATGAATTTCTTAATGGAGAACGCCAAATAGATTGGAACTTAATGTATCAAACAAATTATAATAGTATTGATACCATTGAAAATGCAGATAATATTTCCGGCAATACACTAATTGGAAAACGTTCACAGTATATTATTGAAGACAGAAGAAATGAAAATAATCAATTTTGGTTTAGCACTAATTTTAATAAACAAGTTAATGAAAACTTAAAAGTTGTTTTTGGTGCACAACACAGAAGATACAAAAGCAGACATTACAAAACACTAGTTGATTTGCTTGGAGGAGATTTTATTGTTGATGTTGATAAATACGCCCAAAGAGATTTAGCCGATTTATATGGAGAAGAAGTTGCAGAAAGTGATATAAGACATCCAAATAACATAATAGATGAAATAGGAGAAGTTTTTGGAAATGATTACTACTCAAATGTTAATAAAACACAAGCATGGATAAAAGCACAAATGAACATTGGAAGAATTGATGTTTTTGGAGCAATTAACGGTTCTAACACTAACTTTTGGAGAACAGGAAATATGCAAAATGGTAAATTCCCAAATAATTCTCTCGGAAATTCTGAAAAATTATCTTTTATAAATTATGGTGCAAAAGCAGGTTTTTCGTATAAATTATCAGGCAAACAACACATAAGAGGAAAAGCTACATATTTTACCAAAGCACCCGATTTTAGAAACTCATTTGTTTCTCCAAGAACAAGAAATCAAGTAATATCCGGTTTAGAAAGTGAAACAATTTATTCAGGAGAGATTGGTTATATAATCCAATCAAATAAATTTAAGGCAACTTTTGATGCCTTCTACACAGAAATTAATAATCAATCAAGTGTAAGAAGTTTTTATTTAGATATATCACACAGTTTTTTAAATTTTGTAATGTCTAATGTTGATAAAACATACCAAGGCATTGAGTTGGGAGCTGAATATACAATAGTTCCTGGACTCTCTGCATACGGTGTTGGTTCATTAGGATATTACAGATGGGCATCAAACCCAAATTTCAATGTATATATTGACAATAGTGCATCTTTAGAACTTGAGAACGAAAAAGCTTTTATTAAAGGAAATTTAGTAGGAGGAACTCCTCAAACGGCTTTTTCTGCCGGAATTAAGTATTTTTCATATAAATACATAATGTTTGGTGTAAATGTTAATTATTTGGATGACAGATATTTGCCTTTTAGTGCATTAACAAGAGCAACTTCTTCATTAGAAGGCTTTTCGGAACAAGACAGGTTAGACCCAAGATTTAAAGAATTTATTAAACAAGACAAACTTCCTGCATCATTAACATTAGATGCATTTATTGGAAAATCATTCAGATTTGATTATAAATATTATTTGAACATTAGTTTAAATGTTTCCAATATTTTAAACAACACACAAATAAGAACAGGGGGATACGAACAAGCAAGATTTGTCTATGATTTAGAATCATTAGAAAGATTTCCTCCAAAATATTATTATTACAGCGGTTTACAATATTACCTAAATGTTAGCTTTAGATTTTAAAAAAAAATAAAAAAAATATAAAATGAAAAATATTATTAAAATTATAGCTTTTATTTCAATACTTACATTTTTTTTAACTTCATGCGTTAAAGAAAATTTTGAAGACTTGCCTTTACCCACGCATAAAGTGGATTTTGAAGCAAACACTACCATAAAAGATTTAAAAGAGATGTTTGATTTTACTGATGTAATAACAGATGATATTATTATTAAGGGAACAGTAATTTCAGATGATAAATATGGTAATTTTTATAAAAAAATTGTTATTCAAGACAGCACAGGAGGAATTGAAATTCAAATTAATGATTATGATTTATATAGACTATTTCCAGTAGGGCAGTTAGTTTATATAAAATGTAAAAGTCTTATAATAGGAGAATACAAAGGTGTAATGCAATTAACTTATGATTCAAATGGAAGCTCAGAAAGATTACCTGCAAATACAGTTAAAAAATATATTTTTAAATCTGATGGTGGAGTTCCAATAGTTCCAAAAATTGTAAAAATTCCCGAATTAAATAGTGAGCATATTAATACTTTAATAAAACTTGAAGATGTTGAATTTGATATTTCGGAACTTGCATTAACATATGCTACTCAAAATCAAGATGCCAGCAGAACTCTCACCGATTTTGCTGAAAACACACTAATTGTTAGAACTTCATCTCATGCAGATTTTGCACTTGACACATTGCCAAGTGGAAATGGCGATGTAACAGCTGTTTTTACTGTTTATAATTCAGACAAACAAATAAATATTAGAAATACTAACGAAGTTAATTTAACAAATAACAGAATAGAAAGGGTGTACTTATTAAATGAAGATTTTCCCGGAAACCTAGGAAATTTTTCAAGCTATAGTGTAACAGGCTCTCAAAACTGGTATTATAATTCTCAATACGACTGTGCTCTTATGAGTGGCTATCAGGGTGGTGCAAATGAAAACGAAGATTGGTTAATAAGCCCTCAACTTGATTTAAGCACTTCTTCAGATGCTTTATTAACTTTTTCTCACGCAGGAAAATTATACGGAAGTTCATGGGATAATGTAAGCCTTCAAATTTCATCTGATTATGATGGAACAAGTAATCCTTCAACACAAGGAAACTGGACAGAAGTAAAAGACTTTGCTTATCCAACAAGTTTTTCATTTATAAGTTCAGGAGCAATTGATATGACAGGTTTTGTTGGAAACTCATCAGTTTACATTGCTTTTAAATATCTTTCAGATAATTCAACTGCCTTAAAATGGGAAATTCAAACAGTTAAAATAATTGCTCAATAAAAAAAAATCAATAATGAAAAATATAATAAAAATAACAATTTTATTAACTATTGTCTCAATAACTTTCTTTTCAAGTTGTATAGACTATAAATTTGAAGAACCTGACATCTATGATTGCAACTTAGATTTTCAGCCGAATACTTCAATTGCGGAATTATTAGCCTTACACCCGGGTTCGGGTTACCAAGATAGCGTATTGCTAATAGAGGATGATATAATTATAAAAGGAACTGTAATTGCAAATGACAAATCTGGAAACTATTATAAATCATTTGTGATACAAGACAGTACAGAAGCAGGTGTTCAAACAGGACTTTTAATAAGTATTAATGAATATGAATCTCATAATAAATATCATGAAGGAGATATGATATATATTAAATGTAAGGGCTTGTATTTAGGATATTATGGAGAAGTTATTCAATTAGGAGTATTATATAATGGTGCAATTGGAAGAATAGGAGAACCATCTATAAAATATCATATTTTTAATGCTTGTAACGGAAAATCTATAAAACCTAAATCAGTTACTTTAAATAGCTTAAACTCAGCTCCCATTAACACACTTATAAAGTTGGAAGATGTTCAATTTAAAATTAGTGAACTTGGAGAAACCTATGCAGATGCTGGTGAAAATGTAACTTCAAATCAATTAATAACAGACTGTGGAGGCACTGCCGAAATAAGTGTAAGAACTAGTGGATATGCAAGATTTGCATCAGAAATTTTACCATCCGGAAAAGGTAGTTTAATAGCCATAAACGGAAAACATAATGGACACACACAACTAATTATAAGAAACGTAAACGAAGTAAATTTAGAAGGCGAAAGATGTGGAGCAGTATATCAAAAAGATTTTGATGAAGTTACCTTTAGCGATCCGGGAGGTAGCACTATAGAAAATTTAACAAACGGCAATTGGACTACATACAAAGTTATTGGAGAAACAAATTGGAAAAAAACAAACCAAGGACACTCTTCATATTATGCCTCTGTTACAAATTACAATTTTGATACAAGCTCAAATAGTGATGCTGAAGTATGGTTAATATCTCCATCTTTTAATTTATCACTTCTTAATAATCCTGTTTTAAATTTTAAAACTGCTAAAAATTATAGCGGCCCAAACTTAGAAATTAAAATTTCAACTGATTATTCGGGGAGTGGAGAACCAGCAAATGCTACATGGACAAACTTGTCTGCAACACTGTCGGGAGGCACTTTTGTTTGGATGGAATCAGGAGATATCGACCTTTCATCTTTTAAAGAAACATCTGTTTATATTTCATATGTATATAAAGGTACTGATAGTGAAGGAGCAACTTGGGAGGTTGATGATATTAGTATTTTTGATAATTAAAATTGAAATATTTTAAATAAAAAAAACGTTCAGAATTTCTGAACGTTTTTTTTTATAAACTAAACGTATCTTTATAATTTTTTAAATATAGATTTTATTTTATTAGAAAAATCGGTTTTATTTATTTCTTTTTCAATTTTTTGAAACTGTTTTTCCGGATTACCAATAAGCTCCCAAATTTTACTCCATCCAATAAATCCTCCGACATTTCTATCATCAATATAAATATCTGCATAAATTTTACGACTTATTTTCTTTTCATTAAACTTTTCGTCAGGGTAATTTTTATTAACTGCATAAAATTCAATACCATTTTCTTTACAGAAACTAACAGCCTCATCTAATTCTTTTCCTGCTCTATATGTCCAAAGAATAAGTTTATGTCCATCTTTTTGAAGTTGTTTTAGTGTCTCAAATGCAAAAAGATTAGTTTTTCCAATTTCAGGAAACTTGTGTTCAACTATTGTTCCGTCAAAATCTACAGCAATTATCATAAAAATGTTTTATTTATTGATTAAAAAAGAAAAAAGCACTCAAGCGAGTGCTTTTTTCAACCTTCTTTATTAACCTAAACCTTAAAACTATGAAAACTTTAATTTTAATTAGGACAAATATAATTCAAAATATTGTTACAGACTAATTTAAAGTCTTAATAAAAGTTAAAAAATAAAAATTTTAACTTTTTAGTAAAGTTAAGTTGTCAATTATTAATGATTAATTTACTTTATTATAATTTTAATTACTCTTTTTTTATTATTTTTTAAAATTTTCATGAAATATATACCTGGTTTTTCATTTAAAAGATTAATTTTTTTAACTTTTTTTCTAATTTTTGTTTCATTATAAATTAATTTTCCAATAATATCAAAAATTTCCATATCATAATTTTCTTCTTCAATATTTTCAATAATAAATTCACCTGAATTTGGATTTGGATAAATTAAAAACTTATCATCTAATTCATTAATTCCTGTTCCATCGTAATAAACATCCACATAATCTTCGGTTGTGCATGAAGAAGAAGATATTGTCCACATAAATGTATTATTATAAGCTATATTATGAACCTGCGAGTTGTATAAAGTAGGAGATACAATATTTCCTGATCCCATAATCAAAGACCAAACTCCATTTGCACCGGCAGGTGGCATATTCCCATCTAATGTAACTGTTCTAGAACTCAAATATTGGTCCTCCCCTGCATCTGCAATAATTCTAGTTATACTAACATCATCATAAGAAGTTGCACCATTTTGAGTTACTGTCCATCTATAAATATTCATCCCAACCCCCACATTTCTTACCCATGTATTATTTGAATGAATATCAACAAAATTACCTGCCCCTTCTAAAACAGACCAAACTTGGTTTGAAGCACCGTAATCTGCAGCACTTAGCTGAACAGAATCTGAACATATCGTTCTGTCAACTCCAGCATTTGGAGCAAAATTTACAACTGTTATATTTACAATATCATCTGATGGACAACCATCTTTAATAACAGACCATAAAAATTGATTTACTCCGGAAGGCATTTCTGTTACTTCCGTATTCGGATTGTAAATATCGGTGATTATTCCACCCCCGCCAACCGGCGTCCATTGGGCAGTTGCACCGGAAGGCAAAACAGCAGTCGTAAATGTGCTTGTAACAAAATTATCTAAAACTTGATCTTCACCTGCAACTGCATCAAAACTTCTGTTGTGAATTATAACTTCATCTTCATTACTTGTGCATCCCGAATTAAAAATTTTCCATTTTAAAGTATTATAACCTCTTTGAATGTTCGTTATATTTGTATTGTACAAACTTATATCTTCAAAGTCTGCATAACCGGAAACTATTTCCCAAACACCGGTTTCCCCAGCGGGAGGTTGCCCACCGGAAAGTTGAGTATAGTCCACACAAATTTCTTGATCTGAACCTGCATAAACTTCAATTGAATTATTAAACACCGAAACATCATCAAAAGAAATACAAGTATTGTTTGTTACAGTCCATCTATAAATGTTTTCTCCTGGATTAATATTATTTACTTGCGAATTTGGGCTATTTTCATCTGAAAAAGCTCCTGCACCAAACTGAACTGTCCAATTTCCTGTTCCTAAAATAGGAGTTTCAGCATCTAAATCTGCATAATTTGTACAAACTGTTAAGTCTGCTCCCGCGTTTGCTTGAACTAAATTATTTGTAATATTCACATCATCTGTTGCCGTACACGAGTTCTTTGTTACATACCATCTATAAATATTTACTGAATTTTCTAAAATTCCTGAAACTGACGTATTATATTGCGAAGAATTATTAAATATCCCCGTTCCTGATACCACTGTCCAATAACCTGAATCCGGATTCGGATTATTTGCATTTAAATTTGTATTATCATCACATATTTGTTGATTAGGACCTGCTAATGTAAAAAACATATTATTTGTAATGATTACATTATCATCGTCAGTACAACCATTTCCGCTCACAGTCCATGTAAAAGTATTTAAACCTATACTTAGCCCTGTAACATCAGAAGTATTGTTTGAAGGTTCATTTATTGTTCCTGAACCTCCTGACACTGACCAAATTCCTGAAAGACTTCCTGAAACAGGTAAAGCAGCTAAACTTGTATAATTTAGACAAATATTTTGGTCATTTCCTGCATTTGCCAATACTGTATTTCTATTTATTACTGCTTCGTCTGAATTTTCGCAACCATCTTTTGCAAGTGTCCACTTGATAATATTTGATCCTAAGGATAAATTCCTTACAGTTGTTGTTTGATCATTTGAATTATCAAAAAAAGCGGTCGTAGGTTGTACTGTCCAAAAACCGTTTCCCCCTGGAGGTGGCATATTACCATTAATTGGAGAATAACTTTCGCAAATTTCAGTGGGTCCGCTAACACTTGCATTTGCAATATATTGATTATTAAGAATTTCAATGTCATCAAAATCAGAACACGTTCCTTTTGTAAGAGTCCATCTATATTTGTTTATACCAGAAGTAAGGCTTGTAACTGTTGAATTATATTGATTAATATTTGTTACCGTACTTGCACCTGCAATTATTTGCCATTCTCCTATTTCTCCCGTTTGAGCTTCGTTTCCATTTAATATGCTTGAAGTTCCACAAACAATTTGATCTATTCCTGCATTTGCATTAACAAAATTGTTAGTAACAATTACATCATCATAATTTGAACATTCTGCATAATTTATTGTCCATCTGTATGTGTTTGCATTAAATGATACATTACTTACACTTGTAGTGTTTAGCAATGAATTAGCAAAAATTCCTGTTCCTGAAATAACTGACCACGAACCTGTTCCAACAGAAGGATTTGATGCTGCCAATGTTGTATTTCCATTACAAATTTCAAAATCTGAACCTGCATTTGCTGGTGAAGCAGTATTTCGACTAATTGAAACATAATCAGTTTCAACACAAGCACCTTTTGTTATCTTCCATTCAAAAGTATTTACTCCGTTTACTAAACCTGACACTTCCGTATTGTATTGATTTTCATTTACAAAAGTTCCACTTCCTCCTGTTACTCTCCATTCTCCCGTTCCTGTTCCCGGATTATTTCCGTTAAGAATGTATGAATTTGTACAAGTTATGTCATCAGCTCCTGCATTAGCAACAAAATAATCGTAGAAAATTTCAACTTCATCTTCAGATAAACATCCATTTTTTGTAATAGACCATTTATAAATATTACTTCCCTGTCCTACTCCTGTAACTTGTGAATTATAATTATTTGGATAAGTAAAAGATCCTGTCCCAAGTGATAAAGTCCAAGAGCCATTTCCTTGTATAGGGTTATTTGCCGATAGATTTGTTGTGTTACTACAAATTATTTTATCTGTTCCGGCAAACGCATCTGTGGGTTTATTACTAGTAATAATTACATTATCGTAATCACTACATCCTCCATTAACAACTGTCCATTGTAACGAGTTTAAATTAACTCCAAGATTTGAAGCTGTTGTATTGTATGTATTTATATTATCAAAATCGGCAGTTCCAGAAACTACCGACCATGTGCCTATTCCAACTGGCGGATTATCAGCATCCAAAGTTACAAAATCATTACAAGTTGTTACATTTGTTCCTGCATTTGCAACAACTTCATTATTTGTAATTATTAAAGTATCTTTTGAAGAACATATTCCTCTTGATATTTTCCATTCATATTTATTAATTCCTTGCGGAATAATAGTTATATTTGTAGTGTTTTGTGAAGGATTAGCAATTATTCCCCCTCCTTCAACAACAGTCCAAAGCCCGGTTTCTCCTGAGCCAAAAATATTTGCATTAAGAATATGAAAGTTTTGGCAAACTTCCTCATCTCCAGCCGTGTTTGCAATTGTAGTTTTATTATTTATTATTGAAACATCATCAAAAGTATCATCATTAGGATCTCCATTTGTAAAAGTCCATCTTAAAATATTTTCTCCTGCTCCTAAGCCATTAACAAATGTAGAATTAGAGTTTTCATTGGCAAAAATACAAGAACCTTGCATTATAGACCATGTTCCATAAAACCCGGATGGGGGAAGGTTTCCGTTTAGATTTGTATGATTAGTGCAGATTTCTTGGTCTGTTCCAGCATTTGCTTGTGAAAAACTAATATTAGTTTTAAAAACAAAAAATAATATAATTACTGAAAAAAAAAGTTTAAACTTCATAATTAAAAGATTTTCTTGGAATAACAAAGATAAGACAAATTTTTCAAATAAAAAGTTGCACTTAAATATTGAAATTAATTAACAATATTTTAATAATTAAAGCTTCTTTATGTATTAAACTCAAAACTCAACTGAAATGCCTCCTCTTTTCTTTGATTGTCTAAATTTGT
Source organism: uncultured Chlorobiota bacterium (assembly GCA_947311255.1). Classification (GTDB taxonomy): domain Bacteria; phylum Bacteroidota; class Bacteroidia; order Bacteroidales; family JAADGE01; genus JAADGE01. The sequence continues at coordinate 18,986 of CAMZKL010000020.1, forward strand.
AATTGAAAGCCCGATAAGACGAATGGGATTATATATAAAATCAATTTGTTCAAAAAGCTCATCATTTATTTGCATTATATCTTCAATTTTTTTTATTTTATAATTTACAGACTTACTTCTTGATATTTGCCTAAAATCTGAATATTTCACTTTTATAGTTAATGTTTTTCCGTATGTTTCAGCCTTTTTACATCTTTCAATTAGTTTTTCTGCAATTTGTTCAGTTCTTTCATATATGTTTTCAATGTTATGAATATCAAAAGCAAAAGTTTTTTCTGCACCTATTGATTTTCTTACTCTGTCGGGATTAACTTCTCTGTTATCAATTGTTCTTGCAATATCATAAAAATATTTTCCTTGTTTTCCAAAATTACTACTTAATTCTTGTAAAGATCTTTGTTTTAAATCTAAACCTGTTTTAATACCAAGTTTGTGCATTTTCTGTGCACTTACTTTGCCTACACCAAAAAAAACTTCAATAGGAAGTTTATCAACAAAGTCTTGTGCAATATCAGGTGTTACTGCATAAAACCCATCAGGTTTATCAAAATCAGATGCAATTTTTGCAAGGAATTTATTGAACGAAACTCCTGCAGATGCAGTTAATTGAGTTTTTTCTTTAATTTTTTCTTTAATTTGCTTTGCAATTAATGTAGCAGAGGGTAAATTTATTTTATTTTTAGTTACATCTAAAAATGCTTCATCTAGAGATAAAGGTTCAACCAAATCTGTGTATTCAAAAAAAATTTCTCTAATTTGATTTGAAACCTCCTTATATTTACTAAAATCTGAACCAGTAAAAATTAAAAAAGGACATTTCTTTATAGCTATTTTAGAAGGCATTGCAGAACGAACTCCATATTTACGAGCTTCATAACTTGCAGCTGCAATTACGCCTCTGCTTCCATTTCTTCCTACAACAACAGGCTTGCCTCTTAATTCAGGATTGTCTCTTTGTTCAACAGATGCAAAAAAAGCATCCATATCTATGTGTATTATTTTTCTAAGCTCAGTTTTCATTCAAAAAATATAATTAATAATATTTACTTTAAGATGTGGTCTTTTCAGGGCAAACTCATACTTTGTTAAAATCTGTTAAAAGTATTAATTTGCTTTGAATCGTGTTATGTTTTAACTTGTCATGATAACAATATTTTTTGATTTTTACAATTTTTAGTTTCATTATTCCTAAAAACGTTTGATTGAATTGTTAAATTTCATAAATTGTGTTTAAAAATAAAAGAATGAGTTTGTCCTGTGGTCTTTTTTGATATTTTTGTATAAATTTTCAAAACTTATAAAATGAATTTGTCAGAATTAACAGCAATTTCTCCAATTGATGGAAGGTACAGAAACAAAGTAGATGAAATAGCAAAATATTTTTCAGAATATGGTCTTATAAAATACAGATTAATAACAGAAGTTGAATATTTTATTGCTCTTTGTAAAATTCCTCTTCCTCAATTAGTAAGTTTTGACAAAAATTTATTTCGCAAATTAAGAACAGTTATTGATGAATTTTCTATAGAAGATGCACAAAAAATAAAAGATACTGAAAAAATTACAAACCACGATGTTAAAGCGGTTGAATATTTTTTGAAAGATAAGTTTGATGAATTTGGGCTGAAAGAATATAAAGAATTTATTCATTTTGGGCTAACTTCACAAGATATTAACAATACTGCAACTCCTATGTTACTTAGAGATGCTTTTGAAAAAGAATTTTTACCTTTACTAAAAGAATTAACTGAAAAACTTTTTGTGTTATCTGAGCAATGGGCAGAAATTCCAATGCTTGCAAGAACACACGGACAAGCTGCTTCCCCTACAAGACTAGGAAAAGAAATTGAAGTTTTTATTGAAAGATTAAGACGGCAAATATCTCATTTACAAATAATTCCGTTTTCTGCAAAGTTTGGAGGAGCTACGGGAAATTTTAATGCTCATATTGTTGCATATCCACAAGTAAATTGGGTAAAATTTTCAAATTCATTTGTAAATCATGTTTTAAATTTAGACCGCTCTCAAACAACTACACAAATTGAGCATTACGATAATATTGCGGCATTTTTTGATAATTTGAAACGAATTAATACTATTTTAATTGATATGTCGCGTGATATTTGGACATATATTTCGCAAGGATATTTTAAACAAAAAATAAATAAAAATGAAGTTGGTTCTTCGGCAATGCCACACAAAGTAAACCCTATTGATTTTGAAAATGCCGAAGGAAATTTGGGCATAGCAAATGCTTATTATGAGCATCTTTCAGGAAAGTTACCTATTTCAAGATTGCAAAGAGACTTAACAGATTCAACTGTTTTAAGAAACATAGGTATTCCAATTGCACACTCAATGATAGCTTTTAAATCATTGTTTAAAGGTTTAAGTAAACTAGAATTAAATGAGCAGGCAATAAAAGATGATTTGCAAAAAAACTATGTGGTTATTGCCGAAGCTATTCAAACAATTTTAAGGCGTGAGAATTATCCTAACCCATACGAGGCTCTGAAAGATTTAACGAGAACAAATTCTGTTATTAATGCAAAAGTTATTTCTGAATTTATTGAAGGGCTTAATATTAATGATGAAATTAAAGATGAATTGAAACAAATTACTCCTGAAAATTACACGGGGATTTAATTATACAATTATTTGTTTTTTTTTACAATCTCATAAGCCTCAGTAATTTCATGAAATTTACTTTCCATTTTCTGAATAATTTCTTCGTTTTGTCCGTGGTATTTATCTGGATGATATTTCTTAACCAATGTCCGATACATTTTTTTAAGTTGAGATTTTGATGCCGAAGGAGAAACTCCAAGAATTTTATACGCATTGTATAACAAAAATGATTTTGATGTTTTTTTGTAGCTTTCTTTACGCTTTTGCTCAGTTTCAATATCTTTTTCGCTACTAATTCCTTTGTTTATATATTGCTGTTTAATATATTGTATTGTTTTAGAAGGCACATGAATTAAATATCCTATTTTCAATATAAAATCTTCCTCTTTTTTTGAGATTATTTTATTTTTTGAAGCAATATCAAAAAGTGCGTAAAACACAAAAAGTTTTATACTCCCAGACACTCTTTTCAATTCAAAACATGCTTTTTGTATATTAATATCTGAATTAATATGATTTTTGTAGAGCTTTTCTGTTAAACTTGGTGAGTAGGATTTAAAAACAGACTTTAAAATAAGAGGTATTTCATTTTCATTAAAATCGCTGGTTTTTAAAAATGCAAGAATAATCTTAAAAATTTGTTTGTCAATACTCCCAAAAATATCGCCGTTTCTTCGTTTCCAATAATATTGAAAAAGAAATAACAAAGTGAGCAAAACAGCACTTCCGAAAATATTAATTCCTTCAACCAAATTAGTTTTAAAAAACACATCTATTACTGCAAATAAAAACCCAACAATAAGAGCTCCTGCAATAAATATATAATGTGCGTATTTCATGAACTTTATATGTTAAATAATTTTCGAACTGTTTAAATAGAAATGTTTGGGAAATATTGGACAAATATTTTGAGCTGTCATACAAATTTGTATGGATTAAAAAACTCATTGTACAAATTTATAGTATTGATATTTTGTAAAATTAGGTCATCTTTTTGTTCAATTTTTTCTTTGGTAAATTTTTTTAAAAAATATTTTAAATTTACATAAAATTCTTTTTCCTTTTTAATTGTTTTTGCAATGTGTTTTGAAATTAAAATAGGATGCCCTCCTTTGCCCTTAAAACTTGGAATTATATAATCTGCTTTATCTTTATTTTCAAATAAACTTACAATAATTTCGTTTGTAACAAACGGATTATCAACATTTTGAACAAAAATATAATTTGTTTCCCTTAGTGCATTCATACCACATTGCAAAGAATAAAAACGTTCTCTTTCAGGAAACATATTTACAATAAATCGCACATTTCCATAAGGGCTGAAATTATTTTTATTAATTAATGAAATATTCTTATAATTCATAACAACAACAATTTCTTTACAGCCAAACAATTGATATTCTTTAATAATTTTATCAAGAAAGGTTTTATGCTTATCAAACATTAATGAAAATTTTTCTTGTTTCATTCTGCTTGAAAATCCAGCTGAAAGAATAATAACAGATGTGTTTGGTTGTTCTTTCATATTAGAATATCCTTTTTATTACTTGTGGTAGGCGAATAATGTATCCATTAAAAGTTTATAAAAGGGTTAAAAAACCATATAAACATATTATATCATTGAAATAGTAGCAAATTTATTATAAATTTCTAATATTTATCAAAAATCAAACCTTACATGATTAACTTGTGCTTTGGCAGTTTTATATTCTAAAATAATATCATCAATTATATTTTTAACAGGCATTATTTTTTTTATTAAAGCCGAAACTTGTCCTATTTCCAATTCTCCTTCATTTGTATCTCCCTGGAACATACCAAGTTTCGCTCTACCTATGCCAAGCATCTCTGCGAGTTGCTCTTTATTTGCCCCTTGTGTTTCTGCCATAATTATTTTTTTACAGAAATTATTTTTTATCAATCTTACCGGGACTAATTTTGTAAAAGCAAGATGTGTTGAGCCTTCTTCTGATTTTAAAACTTCATTCTTAAAATTCATATGAGCAGATGCTTCATCTGATGCAACAAATCTACTACCTATTTGCACAGCATCTGCACCTAGGACCATAGCAGAAAGCATTGATCTGCCAGACGATATGCCTCCTGCCACAATTAAAGGTTTAACTGTTACGAAACGTACTAATGGAGCAAGTATAAAAGTTGTGGTTTCTTCTCTTCCATTATGCCCTCCGGCTTCAAAACCCTCGGCAACAATTGCATCAACACCAGCTTCATCGGCTTTTTTTGCGAATTTTGTGTTAGCAACAACATGGGCAACTTTTATTCCTTTTTCTTGAAGATGTTTTGTCCATATTTTTGGATTCCCGGCAGATGTAAAAACTATTTTAACACCCTCATCTATAATAATTTGCATTATTTTTTCAATTTCAGGATATAGTAAAGGAACGTTTACACCAAAAGGTTTATTTGTTGTTTTTTTTGTTTTTTGAATATGCTCTTTTAAAACCTCAGGGTGCATTGAGCCTGCACCAATTAGTCCAAGTCCTCCGGCATTACTAACTGCCGATGCAAGTTCCCAACCGGAACACCAAATCATACCACCCTGAATTATGGGATATTTTATATTGAAAAGTTGAGCTATCCTGTTCATAATGTTACTTTTTAAAATATTTTCAAAATATAGCGGTTATTTTTCAATTCTAATTCTAGCATCAACTGCAATAACATCTTTGGAAGTTCCAAGTAAAGGATTTAAGTCCATTTCCTTAATTTCCGGAGCTACTTCTAAAAGAGCTGATAATTTGACAATTGCATCAACAAATTTCTCTTGATTTATGCCTTCTTTTCCTCTAGTTCCTTCAATAAGTTTATAAGATTTTAAAGATTTTATCATTTTGCTTGCATCATACTGGCTTACAGGCGATATTGAAGACGAAACATCTTTTAAAACTTCAATAAAAATGCCTCCCATTCCTGCAAGAACAAGTTGTCCGAATTTATCTTCATATTTTGCACCAGCGAAAAGTTCAGTTCCACTTAACATTGGTTGCATTAAAATTGCTGTTGTATCTTTTATTTTTATCATTCGAGTAAATTCTCCAATTAATTGTTCTTCATTTTTCACATTCAACACAACGCCTCCAACATCAGATTTATGAACAGGACCAACAACTTTCATTACAATAGGATAACTAATTTCTTTAACATTTTGCAAAGCATTTTCTAAAGTTTCAGAAACATATTCTTTTGCTCTGTTTATTCCTGCTGCATCAAGTAAGTTTTGAACTTTATCAGGACTTAAATACCCGTTTTCAGAAGTTTCAATAATATTTCGTATTTCTTTTGTGTTAATTTTTGGAAGAATAACATTTTCATTTCTGGGCTTATCAGTATAAAAAACCTTTGCCAAAGCATTTCCAAGCAAAACTTCTTCTGGAAAAAATACATTTCCTTTTGATATGTAATCTTCAATTTCTTCTTTTGCTTCGTTTATTGAAGGAAGTATTGGATAAATAGGTTTACTGCAGGTTTTAATTTTCTCATTAATAATATTATAAGCATCAAAAACTCTGCTTAAACCAGGAGTTCCAAAGATTACTGCTATTCCATCAACTTCATCTAATTCATTTTCGCAAAAATCAATAATATCTGAAAGTTGTTGTGCAGTTCCTGTTGCCAAAAAGTCTATTGGATTTGCAACTGACGAGCCCGGAAAAAGTTTTTCAAGAAGTTTATCTGCTTTTTTTCCTTTAATTTGAGGGATATTTAAACCTCCTTTTTCAAGAGAGTCAGTAAGCATAACAGCAGGACCTCCAGCATGGGTAATAATACCAATATTTTTTCCTTTAAGTTCTTTTTGCATAAAAACCGATGCAACAGTTATAAGTTCTTGCCTTCCATAGCAACGAACTATTCCTGCTTTTTTGAAAAGGGCATCAACTGCAACATCAGAACTTGCCATAGCCCCTGTGTGAGAGGATGCTGCACGACTTCCAGCAGAAGAACTTCCAGCTTTAACTGCGGCAATTTTACAACCTTTTCTAATTAAAGAACTTGCATGCTTTAGCAATTTTTTTGGCTTATTTATTTGCTCCAGGTACAGAAGTTTTACATTAGGACTAAGTCCTTTTTGGTAGTTATTGTCCATATATTCAAGCACTTCTTCAACGCCTGTTTGAGCAGAATTTCCTACAGAATATACACTTGCAAAAGTTAATCCGTTAGGAATACCAAGTTCCATAATAAAAACTGCTGTTGCACCACTTCCTGAAATAAAGTCTACCCCTTGCGAATCTAATTTTGGGATTGGAGAAGTAAAAACCCCATGATAATTTGGGGTTAAAACTCCTATTCCGTTTGGTCCTATTAAAACTCCATTATTTTTATTGATAATTTCAACTATTTCTTGTTCAATCTTTGCACCTTCTTCATTTGTTTCGCTAAAACCTGCCGACAAAATAATAAATGCTTTAGTCTTTTTGCTTTCAGCAAGAATTTTTATAGTTTGCACACAAAACTTTGCAGCTATTGCAATAATAGCTAAATCAGTTTCAGGCAAATTATTCAAATCTTTATATGATTTTATTCCTTGAACTTCATTTTGTTTTGGGTTTGCAACATATAAATTGCCTTTATAATTGCCTTTTATAATATTGTACAAAACTTTGCCTCCTGGTTTGTGTACATCGTCTGAACCTCCTATAACTGCAATGCTTTGGGGGTTAAGTAATTGTTGATTAATCATATCATTTAGTTTTTACAATTTTAAGAAAACAAAATTATAATTTTTATGATAAGATATGTTTAATTTAAGAATAAATAAGGAAAGATTTTAGAGTATCAATTAGGGTTTGTATGTTCCTTCATCTTGTTCTTTCAAATAATATCCACTTTTTACTCTTCCAAATCGATATGAAAAATATACGACAGGAAAAAACATAAGATTATTTTCAGTTTCCATAATCTTAACTGGTTTAGGATAAGCATCAAGAGTAAGTCCAACTTCGAACATTTTAAGTTTTTTATCTTTTTTGCTAAACTCAAAAGAAAAACCTGTTTTTATATATGCTCCGGGAATAATTGTAATTTTTTCTAATCCGTAAAAAAAAGGTTTTTTACCTACTATATACCACCAATTTATATCTTTATCGAAAGTTTTTGTGATTATAACATCAGTTGTATCATATTTAATTTCATAATATATTGGTTTTAAGAACATTGCCGAAAAACCTCCAAGATAAAACCATCTTATAGAAACACTATTTCTGTCAAATTTTTTATATATCTCATGGTGTCTGCCTATTGCAATTCTTGTATTAAAAGCTGAATTTTTTTTTCCATAAACAAATGTAAATAAGTTTAAAGAATATTCATTTGTTCTTTTTTTCTCTTTTTGATGTTTAACAATATTAAAATCTCCTTCGAATAATAATTTTTTCTTGGCATTAATTCGTTTTCCATATCTGTAGCCAATACCGTATCCATTAGAATTTAAAGAAAGAGCAAAACTCTTTTCATTTCTAAATAGTATTTTATGTTCAGTATCAATTTCTCCTTGAGAAAACAACAGAATTGAATAGGTAAAAGAAAATAATATTAAAAAGATTTTTTTCATCAAGATATTTAAATAAATAAAGTTTGTAAAAACAAATTTACAAACTTTATCAGAAAAATTATTTAAAATATTTTTTTATAAATTTTTTTCATCAACAACTGTTGCAGTTTCAATATCTGCATTTTGTATATTTGCATCACCGTGATAAACAGACGGAGGATATGCTGGGCATACAGTACTACTTGAATTGCAAGATGTTATTGCCAAACTGCCAAAAAACAAAATGATAGCGAATAAAGAAAGTAATTTTTTCATTATATTAATATTAAATTATTAGATTAATTTTTGAAACTCAGCCCAAAGATAATAGTTTTTTTCTTTTTAATAAACTTTTTTTTAGAAAATTCCCAATATTAAGGAAAATCAATACATCTTAATAACTTAAAATAATTAAAAATATTGTAAATTGCAGTAAATTTTATTATCAAATTAAACTATTGTTTTATGAATATTGAATCTTTCAGAAATTATTGTATCTTAAAAAAAGGAGTGAGCGAATCATTTCCTTTTAACGAAACAACCTTAGTATTAAAGGTATTAGATAAAATGTTTGCTCTAACAAATTTAGAAAATGATTTTAGTTTAAATTTAAAATGTAATCCTGAAAAAGCAGTTTTGCTTAGAGAAAAATATGAGGCCGTAAATCCTGGGTTTCATATGAATAAGAAACATTGGAACACTATTAATATTGACGGTTCAATTCCAAACAGAGAGCTTAAAGAATGGATAGATGAATCTTATGATTTAGTAGTTTCAAAAATGACAAAAAAAGACAAATTAAGATTAGATAATTTAAATTAGATTTTTACATTTGTGGAACTTTTGTTCTTATTTATTATTTTAAAATAGAATTAAAACATAGAATTTATGAAACAGCAATAACTAGGATTTTGAAACCCAAGTACATGTCTGTAATATTACATATCAACTAATTGCATAACTAAGCAAGTTTTTGTATGTGAAGAGCAAAACAATTATTGTAAATATAAATACACAAACAATTTATTTAATATCAATAAAATTAAACACATGAAAAGAGATAATATAATTTTTGAGCTTATTGAAGAAGAACACAACAGGCAAAAAAGAGGAATTGAGCTTATTGCATCTGAAAACTTTGTAAGTAAGCAAGTTATGGAAGCTATGGGGTCTCCTTTAACTAATAAATATGCAGAAGGGTATCCAGGGAAAAGATACTACGGTGGATGCCAGATAGTTGACCAAACTGAGCAACTTGCTATTGATAGAGCAAAAAAGTTATTTGGTGCAGAATGGGCAAATGTTCAACCACATTCAGGAGCACAAGCAAATGCTGCTGTTATGTTAGCAGTTCTAAATGCAGGTGATACTTTTATGGGATTTAACCTCTCTCATGGTGGGCATCTAACACATGGTTCTTTTGTAAACTTTTCGGGCATATTGTACAATGCAATTTCTTATAATGTAAAAGAAGAAACCGGAAGAGTTGATTATGAAGAGATGGAAGAACTTGCATTAAAAGAAAAGCCAAAATTAATAATTGGAGGAGCTTCTGCTTATTCACGAGATTGGGATTATGCAAGAATGAGAAATATTGCAGACAAAATTGGTGCATTATTGATGTTTGACATTTCTCATCCTGCGGGTTTAATTGCCGCTGGTCTTTTAAATAATCCTATTGAACATTGCCATATCTTAACAACAACAACTCATAAAACGCTTAGAGGACCAAGAGGAGGAATGATTTTAATGGGAAAAGATTTTGAAAATCCAATGGGCAAGAAGACTCCAAAAGGAAAAACAAGAATGATGTCTGCTGTACTTGACTCAGGAGTCTTTCCAGGAACTCAGGGAGGTCCTTTGGAGCATATAATTGCAGCAAAAGCTGTTGCTTTTGGAGAGGCTTTAACAGATGAATTTAAAGTGTACCAAAAACAAGTTATAAAAAATTCTAAAGCTTTAGCTGACGCATTTGTTGAGAGAGGTTATAAAGTTATTTCTGGGGGCACAGATAATCACTCTATGCTTATTGATTTAAGAACAAAAGTTCCTGAAACAAGCGGAAAAATTGTTGAAAAAGCTCTTGAAAAAGCAGATATTACTTTAAATAAAAATATGGTTCCTTTTGATACTCGTTCACCATTTCAAGCATCCGGAATAAGAGTTGGAACTCCTGCAATTACAACTAGGGGTGTTAAAGAAGATTTAATGCCAGTTATAGTTGAAATGATTGATGAGGTAATTTTAAATCATGATAACGAAGAAGTTATACTAAATGTTAGAAAAAGAGTTAATAGTTTAATGGCAAACTATCCGTTAACTACACATTAATCCTTAATTTTGCATTAGAATATATAAGTAAGGAAGACTTGGATCTTATTACATAAAAATTTCATCCAGGTTTTCCTTTTTTTTTACAAAGTTTTTTCTTTTCATTAATTTACTATAAAGTAGTTAATTACAATAAATTTAGAATTAGAGTTATGTCAAAAAAATTACTAATTATAAATATTTGTAGTAATAAGTATTATTGGAAAAAAAATTCTAAAAGATTAGCAAAAAAAGTCATCTTTTCAGATGACTTTTTTTATACTTTTAACATATCTCCATTTTTGTTATAGAATTTATATTCTAAAAAGCTATATGTAATAACAGGGACAATATTAATTTTCCTTTTATATTTAAGTTGCCATTTTTTAAGTTTAGAAAAGAATCCTTGTTTTAAATATCCTGCAATATAAGGATGTATATGCAAATCTATTCTTCCATCGTATTTTTCTATCATATATTGAAGATGATTTTCAACTTCATCAATAAAAAGAATGCTTGGAGTAATATCGCCTGTACCTTCACAAGTAGGGCAAGTTTCTTTTGTTTCAATATCAGTAGCAGGTCTTACTCTTTGTCTTGTAATTTGCATAAGCCCAAATTTACTTAGAGGCAAAATGCTATGTTTTGTTCTGTCTGCATTCATACATTCTTTCATGTATTGATACAATTTCTTCCTATTATCAAAAGAGTGCATATCAATAAAATCAACAACAATTATTCCTCCAATATCTCTAAGTCTTAATTGCCTGGCAATCTCTTTAGCCGAAATTAGATTTACTTCAACAGCATTTGTTTCTTGATCTGATGCTTTTTTGGAACGATTACCACTGTTAACATCAATAACTGTAAGAGCTTCTGTTTCTTCAATAATTAAATATGCTCCACTTTGAATTGTAACAGTTTTTCCAAATGCAGCTTTTATTTGTTTACTAATTCCAAAATGATCAAAAATAGGAGTTCTTTTATTATAAAACTTTACAATTTTTTCTTTATCTGGAAAAATACCGGCAATATAACTTTTCACTTGATTGTATATTGCTTCATTATCAATATGTATATCTGTAAATGAACTGCTTAGTATATCTCTTAACAAAGCAGCAGGTTTATTTAATTCATCCATGGCAACTGAAGGTGGCTCTAATCCACTAAGTTTTTCAATTGTTTTTTCCCATTTATAAATTAAAGCTCTTAATTCTTCATCTAAAACTGCAACTCTCCTATTTTTTGCAACTGTTCTTACAATTACACCAAAATTATTTGGTTTTATACTTTGAATTAATCTTTTTAATCTTTTACGTTCTTCGTCAGAAATAATTTTTTTTGAAATTGATACTGTATTTGAAAACGGTATTAAAACAAGGTTTCTTCCTGCTATTGAAATTTCTGAACTTAATCTTGGTCCTTTTGTAGAAATAGGTTCTTTTGCAATTTGTACTAATATTATTTGACCACCTTTTAATACTTCCGATATTTTACCATATTTATTAATATCTTTTTGAAGTTTAAAGTTTTGAAGTTTATCAGTTTGTTGCTTGTTAATTAAAGATTGAGAAATAAATTTTTGTTGAGAATTAAACTGTGGTCCTAAATCAAAATAATGTAGGAATGCATCTTTTTTATAGCCAACATCAACAAAAGCTGCATTAAGTCCATTCATAACTTTTTTTACTTTTGCTAAATATATATCACCAACAGTAAATTTATCAGAACTTTTTTCTTTGTGAAGTTCTACTAGTTTTTTATCTTCGGTATATGCAATTGATATATCTCTATTTGAGACATTTATGATTAATTCATTACTCACTTTTAGTCTTTCTCAATTATTTCATTTATAAACTAAAAAGAGCCTTACGGCTCTTTTCCTTATATCTTTTACAGACAAAAAAAATTTATTTCTTTTTCTTATGTCTGTTTTTTCTTAAACGTTTTTTCCGTTTGTGAGTTGACATTTTTGCTCTTTTTCTTTTCTTTCCGCTTGGCATAGCTAATTCTGTTATAGTTATTAATAAATTAAGATTTTACGTTATTTTTTACTTTTTCGACAAAAGACTTTGAAGGTTTGAAAGCTGGAATAAAATGTTCAGGAATAATAATTGTAGTATTTTTTGAAATATTCCTTGCAGTTTTTTCTGCTCTTTTTTTAACAATAAAACTACCAAATCCTCTTAAATAAACATTATCGTTATTCTTTAAAGAACTCTTAATATTTTCCATAAAGGATTCAACTGTTTTTCTCACAGCTACTTTTTCAATACCTGTTTGTTTTGATATTTCATTTACTAAGTCAGCTTTTGTCATTTTTTAGTATTTTTATTGTTATCAATTTAATTAACATCATTTTAGAACTGCAAATATATATTATTCCTTATTATAAATAAAATTATGAAACATTTTTTTTATTAAAATCTTAAAAAAAAATACTATTTAACTAATATACAACAATATAAAAAACAAAATTATATTTGAATTCACATTAAAAAACATTTTAACTATTTCATTATGAAGTTGTTTTCTTCTACATTGAATACTTTTGCAGGAAATTTTTTAATTAAATTAAAATCATGGGTGGCCATTAAAATTGTTGTTCCTTTCTTTGAGGCTTGTATTAAAAGGTCCATTATATTATCAGAGCTTTTCTCATCAAGATTTCCGGTAGGCTCATCTGCCAAGATTAATTCAGGGTCATTAATCATTGCTCTTGCAATTCCTACACTTTGTTGCTCTCCCCCAGACAATTCAAAGGGCATTCTATCTTCTTTTCCTTTTAGGCCAACTATATTAAGAATTTTTAAAATTTTTTCTTTAATTAAAGATTTTGAACGCTCACCCGACGCCTCCAATACGAACTTTAAATTATCATATACAGTCCTGTCTGTTAGCAATTTATAATCTTGAAAAACAATTCCTAATTTTCTTCGTAATAAATGAATTTCTTTTTGTTTAATTTTCACTAAATTAAACCCAACAACAGAAACTTGTCCTGTACGAATTTCCTCATCAGCATAAATTATTTTTAGTAAACTGGATTTTCCGCTTCCTACTTTTCCTGTTAAATATATAAATTCTCCTTTTTCTACTGCGAAATTAACATCAGACAAAACTTTAATATTTTTTCTGTAAACAGATAAATCTTTAATCTCAATAATTTTTTTCATACATACTCTTGCTATATATTTAAGATTTGTAAATATAGTATTTTTTTTTTGATATTTTTAGGAAATAAATTTTTAACAAAAGATAAAGTTGTATTATTGACTTGAATTCTATATTTTTTTATTTAAAAAAAGTTATATTCTTATTGAAAGTACTCAAATAAGTTTTTTAATTTTTTAATCAAAGAAACTTAACATATTCTTAAGTTTTAAATTCTCTTTTTCTAGTTTGTCAATTTTATTTAATAAGTTGTTTATTACATCAATTCCTTCCATATTTATGTTTAAATCGAAATGAAGTCTTATAATTTTCTCAAATTTGTTTAAATCTTTTGTTTTGATGTATCTTTTTTTATTTTCTCCTTTTATTTCAACAAACTCATATTCAACAAGTTCGTCTATAAAAGAAATTGGAATCTCATAAATTGAGCATATATTTTTTATTGAAACTATTTTAGGATTATCCATTTTTCCTTATTTTTTCTAATTGTCTAAATAATTCTTTTTCTTTTGATGTTAGATTTGTAGGTACTTTTATTTTATAAGTTACGTATAAGTTTCCAAAAACTCCTTCTTTTTTATAAACTGGAAAACCTTTACCTTTAAGTTTAACTTTTGTTCCGTTTTGAGTTTCTGGTTTTACTTTAAGTTTGACCTTCCCTTTAAAAACATCAACAATTATTTCTCCTCCTAAAATAGCTTTATACAAATCTAAATCAATAGTTAAATATAGATTATTATCTTTTCTTTTAAATTTTGTATTATTTATAATTTCAAATCTTATATAAAGGTTTCCGTTATCTCCCCCATTAATGCCTTTTCCCCCATGCCCTTTTATTTTAATAACTTGTCCGTTTTCAATACCGGCAGGAATAGTAAACCTAATATTTTTTCCGTTAACTGTAATAGTTTGCTTGTGTGTTTCATAAACATCTGATAGTTTTAGGTTTAGTTCTGCATTATAGTCTTGTCCTTTAAATTTCACACTTCCCCCTGCATTTCTGCTTTTACTACTATTTCCAAACATAGATTCAAAAAAATCTGAAAATCCGGTAGCATTAAAATCTTCGGTATCAAAACCTCCGAAATTACTAGTCCCCGCTCTTGTGTATCCTCTTTGAGCTTTAGCTTTTTCAAATTCTTCAGCATGTTGCCAATCTTTTCCGTATTTATCGTATTTTTTTCTGTTATCAGTATTACTTAAAACTTCATTGGCTTCATTTATTTCTTTAAATTTCTTTTCTGCTGATTTATTGTTTTTGTTAACATCCGGATGGTATTTTCTTGCAAGTTTTCGGTATGCTTTTTTTATTTCATCTTGACTTGCATTTTTTGAAACTCCAAGGACTTTATAATAATCTATATAGTTCATTTATTGTATATTTTAGCGTTTTCTTTTATATTCATAGTCTTTTCTTTCTAATTGGTATTGCTTTTTTACAGCTTTTTTGAATTTTGAAAATAAACCTATTACAACTAATTCTGCATTTTTCTCTTCTTCTACCAAAAGCATTTTTTTGACTTTAAGTTTAATGATGCAGTTGCAGTAAACACTGTAGTTGTTTTTTAAAAAATGACTTTCAATATTAAATTCTTACCATACCGTTTAAATAAATCATAAAAATAATCAAATTTTTCTTCACATATTTTCTTTAGAAGTTTTCTTTTGTTATCATCTATTTCTTTAATATTCTTAAAGGGGACTTCTAATTTTACCATATGCTTTTTTTTATAGTAACAATTAATATTTTATTAAAACAAATATAAAACAGGTATATTTATAAAATATACCTGTTTTATTAATTTATTTTTTATTTTTTTTCAAAAAATTTGTTTTTAAAGTCTTTAACTTTGTCTTTTAAAGAATCAAATTTAGTTTTGCTATCTTCTTTTCTTTCAACAGATTTTTTTAATACTTTAATAGCTGTACTTAATTCTTTAAACGTTTTATCTTTTTTCCCATATCCGAGTTCTTCTGCTAGTTTTAACTGATAATCTGCATTTCTTAACAGATTTAGAGTTTTTTCTGCATTTTCATGATTTTTTGCATCTATTTTTGCAGCCTCTTTAATCATTTCTTCTGCGTTAAGAACTGGTAGAGGGATTACAACTTCTTGAATAACAATAGAGTTTAACACATTAATCAATGTAGTTTTTGCTTCTTCTTTTTTCCCATCTTCTAACATTATTATTGCAGCTTTAATTGCTTCCGGATATGTTGCTGTTGGAATAAAATAAGAACTAATTATCATTTCACTTCTTAAATTTTTAAGAAAATCACTTGCTATTCTATATTCTCCATTATTTATGGCTTCTTTAACAAGTTTAATATTTGCTTTAACAATATCTATGTCTGCAACAAGCTCTTCTTTTTTAGATGATACTTCAACGGGTATTAATGCTAATGATGGGTCTTTTGCTAATAACACCTCTAAATTTCCTATTAAATCCTTTCCTTTTTTAATAGCTTCGTCCGTCTTTCCTTCTTTAATTTTGGATAATAAGTTTTGAGTTTCTGAAATAACTCCCAATGCTTCATCTGAAAAATTGCTTTTTGTTTCTGCAATTCTTTCTTCAATTCCTGCAACAACGGAATTGTACAAACTGTCTTTATTCATTTCAAGAGTTGCTTCTTTTTTTATATTTGCATCTTCTTTTGTAATATTTTTATTGTTTTGTCCGCAAGCTGATAATACAATAGCAAAACTTAATATTGACACTAATGCTTTTATCATCTTTTTCATTTTCTTATGTTTTTTAGTTTATAAATAATTGTAAAAAAAACCTAACGAACTAACTTACATATAAGCAGAATTATAATTAAAATAAGAAATTCGTTAGGTTTACTCTTGTATTTTTTAGACTTACTTAAAAAATACTATGAGATTTTGATTTGTTTTGGTGGTTTTGGTTTTGCTTCTTCTTTTTTAGGAATATTAATTTTCAAAATTCCGTTAGCATACTTTGCTGAAATTTTGTTTCCATCAACAAGCTCCGGAATAGTAAATGTTCTTGTAAAAGATTGATAACTAAATTCTCTACGAGAATATTTTTCATCTTCTTTTGTTGTTTTCTCTTCCTTTTTTTCAGAAGAAACTGTTAAAACACCATTGTCTAGTTTGATGTTAAAATCTTTTTTGTCAAAACCAGGAACTGCAACTTCTACATCAAAAGCATCATTATTTTCTTTAATATTTACTTTTGGTAAAGTTGTTCCTGCTTCAGAATAATTTTTGTTTGACCAAGACTCTAAACTGTCGTCGTCAAAAAAACGCCCTAACAAATCGGGTAACTGATTTTGATATCTTAATAATGTCATAGCTAAAATAATTTAAAGTTAAACAATTAATTTTCGCAATTATTTTTTCAAATTATATACCATATTCAAAATGAGATATTTTTTTAAAATAATGATAGACAAATTGACATAAATATTGAGTTTTTGGCATGACAATATGTCTTTCGCAATATTTTTTTAACGTTAATTGTGATTTAAACTAGTATCTAATTCACTGTTCAACAGCACTTTAATCTTAATCATTTTAGTACTGTTCTTTTTATGTTTCTTATAATAATTTTGGAGAAAACAACAGATTCATATGCTAATTTTCTTGGAACACAGAATTTCTATCGAGCTCTGTTTAAGTAGTAAATTTATAAAGTTCATTTTATTTGAACTACCAATTATTTCAACATACCGAAAGTTAGTAATAAATTAGCTAAACAAATTATTGTCATTAATCTTTATTACAATATTTTAAAGATATATAAAACAGTTAAAAAAGTTATAAAATTCATCATTGTTGTCCGAAAAAAATAGAAAAAATAAATTTTAATCTACACAAACATGAGTATTTACAATTCCCAATTTAATTTTGAAGTTATAAAAGCAGAAAAAAAACGACTTAAGTCGTTTTTTTATTTATTGAGCTTTCAACATTTTTATTAAACAATATTTTTCATTGTCGATAAATTTTAGAATAAGCCTCCGTTTTGGAAAATTTCAATTTGAACATCAGAAAAAGGTTCTGCCATAACAGTTTTATTTTTAGATAAATTTGTTATTTCCCCTGTTTCAAAGTTTATTTTAATTTTATCAAAATGCTCTAAACTTAAGCCTTCAATAGTTTTGTATGTAACAATTGGAAAGGCAGCATTTATTGCATTTCTTTCATAGATTGCTCCATAAGATTCTGCAACAATTGCCTGAACTCCAAGTGCCTTGAAACAATCTACCGCTTGTTGACGAGAGCTTCCTGCTCCAAAATTCTTCTGAACCACAATAATATCTCCTTTTTTTACTTGTTTTGCAAAATCTTCATAACCTTTTAAATTGTCAAAGGCGTATTGTCCCATTTCATTTAACTCAGTAATTGCAAGGTATCTATTATGAAAAATCATATCGGTATCAATATCATCTTCTTTTATGTACCACGCTCTACCTTCTACAATAGCTTGGCTGTCAGCACTTTGATAATTTTGCTTGTTGGCATTTTCAATTTTTGCTTCTATTTCTTGGACTGTAAATATTGCAGGTTCGTCAGGAATTGCATCCATTGTTGTAATATATCCGGAAACTGCTGATGCTGCAACTGTTGCCGGAGATGCAAGATAAACACTACCCTTTCCTTGTTTTCCGGGAAAATTTCTGTTTCCTGTACTTATTGTAATTTCACCAGGGCCGTTTTGTCCAACTTGCCCAGCAGCACATCCGGCACATCCGGCATTTGAGACTAATGCCCCGGCTTGTTTAAAAATTTTAATTATCCCTTCGTCTAAACATTTTTGCCAAATTGCATCAGTTGAGGGAACAATTTTAAGGACTACCCCGGGAGCAACTTTTCTTCCTTTAAGAACTTGTGCAACTACACGCATATCTTCCATACGCCCGTTTGTGCAACTTCCAATAAAGCCCGAATCAATTTTTGTTTTATGTGCTTCAACAATATTAACTGTTCCGTGTGGTTTGCCGGGTAGCGAAACCATATTTACAAATTTTGAAATATCAATATCATATACTTCTTCATAATGAGCATCTTTGTCTGCATATATTCCTTCAATTTTTTTTCCTGCACGTGCGGAACTGTATTCTAAGATTTCCTTATTTGGAGGAAAAAGAATGATAATTGTTCCCATTTCTGTTCCCATTGATGCTATTGTAATTCTTTCATCAAGAGTAAGTTTTTCTACTTCTTCTCCATACATTTCAACTGAATATTGAAGTAACGAATTTGCACCAAATTTATTTAACAAATTCAAAACTATGTCTTTTGCTGAAATATTTGCAGGACGTTTTCCAACAAGATTAATTTTTACAGATTGTGGAACTTTAAACCAAACACTTCCTTTGTTGAAAGCAACTGCAATATCTTTATCGCCCATTCCTTGTCCGAATGCTCCTACTGCACCCATAATATTTGCATGGGAGTCTGTTGTTACTACTGTTGTACCAGGATATACTAAGCCCTCTTCAATAAGTGTATGTGTTCCTATTCCATTGTTTATGTCAAAGACTTTTATGCCTTTATTTCTGGCAAAAGTTCTGCAAATATGTTGATTTACTGCATATTTTTGGTCTGAACCTGTAGGGTTTGTGTCAAATGTAAAGAATGTTTTAGAGACATCGTGAATAGTTAAATTATTTTCTTTAAAATGTTTTACAACGTTTGGACCTCCAAAATCTCTTGCTGCACGAACATCTATTTCAATATCAATAATATCACCTGGTTTTACAGTTTTAAATTTTGAATGATTTGCTATTATTTTTTCAATTATTGTCATTTTTAAATTTTTTACTTAAATTTTCAACTTAAAGGGGCAAATATATTTTTTTATTTATATAAAAACATGGTTGTCCGAAAAAAATATAAAAATATTAATACCTAAATACTTTTCCTAGTCGCCATGTTTTTATTGCTTTATTCCATACAGATTCGTATTTATTTTCTCTTATTAATGTATAATCATTGTTTGAAATTGAGTTTGATTGTTTTACAAAAATAAATTCTAATTTACTAACGGTCTTTGTGTTAGTATATATCCATTTTTCGGCATCATCAAAATATTGTATATCATCGGCTGGGCCTAAAACGGTATAAATCATTCCTCTGTCAGTTTTTACACCTTTTTTATATGAAGTAAAGTAAAAATTAGAATAGGTAGCTCTATTATACCAAATTTTTATTAGTTCTCTTGCTTTTTCTTTGTTTCCTGCAGTTTTTAGCCAAAAATTATCTATTGAAAGTTTCTTATTCATAGAATTTTGCATTTTTAAAAGTTCATCGTTTTTTAAAATATATGCAATAGCTTCAATCATTTCATTTGATTTTGAAATTAATGGATATGCACCAGAAAATTGAACTTTCATTATCCCACGTATTTTTGTTGTATCTGCTCTTATAATATATATTCCGGGTTCTTTGGCATAAAAAATTGATTTTTTATTTTTAACAGGAACATACCAACTTGTATCTTTCTTTAATCTTATTGAAGATTTTTTATCTGTATTATAAGGCTTTTCTGGTGTTTTAAAATTATTGATATAATGAACAATTTGCATTGATTTTAATGAACTATTTTTATTTTTTATATATAATGTATCATTTGGTTTAAAATATTCAGTAAAAACTGGCTTATTATTTTTTCCTTTAAATGTTATATAATATTGTTCATTACCATCATCTGACTTATTAACACTTATATATGATTGGCTTTTTTTATTTCCATATACATCATATAGATTAATTTCAATTAAATAATGTTTTAATTCAATATTTTTAATTTTGAAAAAACTAATAATACTTGTTTGACTTAGTTGTTTCTTAATTTTCAAAATTGTTTTTGCACTATCTAGAATATTATTATCTCTTAATGAAGATGTTATTTTATAACTCAATTTGATAACTGTTTGATTTGTTCTTTGTTCGTTTGCACTGCTAAATCTTAGTTCTTTTGTGTATAATTTAAAGTATAATTTTGAATAATCGTCTGTTTCATGAAACACCTTGAATTGAGGATGTAAAACTGAGCTTGCAGGATTATATTTTGAAGCTCCTGTTTTTGTTCCTTTCTGCACTTGTTTTGAAACACATGATGCAACAGTAATACTTATAAATAAAACAAAAAGTAGTTTTAATTTCATTTTAATCATTTCAATTTTTAATTATTTTTTTAGAGTACATTTAACAATTGCTCTTTAATTTTTCCTAAATTATCTTTCATATTCACAACAATTTTTTGAATTTCAGTATGGTTTGCTTTTGAGCCTATTGTATTTATTTCTCTTCCCATTTCTTGTGCAATAAATCCAAGTTTTGTGCCGCTTGGTTCATTTAATTTTACGGTTTCATAGAAATATTTACAATGGTTTTTTAGTCTTGATTTTTCTTCATTCAAATCAAATTTATCAAGATAATATATAATTTCTTGTTCAAAACGTTCTTTGCTTTCTTCTTCTTTAAAAAAATCGTTTAGTTTGCTTTTAATTCTTTTTGCTGTTGTTTCTATTCTTTCATCTTCATATTTTTCAACACTAGGAATTAATTTTTCTATATTTTTTACTTTATCTAAGATATCTTTCTTTAAGGAGTTTCCCTCTTGCACTCTAAAATTATCTAAATCATTTATTGTCAATCTTATACAATCTAAAATATCATTCCATTCTTCTTTATTAATTTCTTTTTTCTCATTTTGAAAAACATCCGGGAGTTTTAAAGCTGCTAAAATTAAATTTTCATTTTCCGGTTTTAAACTGTGTTCTTTTGCAATTTCTTTAAGTTCTGACAAATAGGAATTTATAAGTTCTTTATTTAAAATATTTTTGTGAATATTTTCATGTTCTACTGTTAAAGAAAAACTAATTTTACCTCCTAATAATGTATTAAAAATCATGTTTCTAATTTCTAATTCTTTATCGTTAAACTCATCGGGAATTTTTATGTAAGCATTAAAGTTCTTACTGTTTAGAGATTTAATTTCAACAGCAACCTTTTTATCATTAATAATTTTTGAATTTTTTCCGTAACCAGTCATTGATTTTATCATAATTTCTTTTTAAGAGTTATACTATCTAGTAAAATATGAAATGTCTTTCAATATTAAATCTATATCAAAATATTTAACTACAACTATATCTTCCTCATTTATAATGGCATACATTTTATTAATATCATATTTTTTAGGATTTTCAGAAATTTTTATTTTAAAAAGTTCAACTTTCTTAGATATATCATAAATATCTTTTACAAAAATAGTATAATCTGGTTCTAATGTTTTTAATGAATCACTTTTTTCTAGGTTTAAGATATTAAAATCAGAAAATTTAACATTCATAAAATAAGTAAGATAGCTTCCAACTTTATTAATATTAATATCATTTAAAAATTTTTGGTTTGTATATGAAAATATTTTTGGTTTATCCGGGTTTATTTCAATCTTATAAGATGCTTTTGATTTTTCAGAATATATAATTTCAACTTGTTTTATTTCATGTGGTTGGTATTTAAAAATCTCTGGGTTTATCCAATACAATGGGTGTAAGTTATATCTTTTATTCAAATTATTCTCTAATCCTGGAATTGAGATAACATATGGCTTTTTCTCATTTCCAAAAAGCCCGTAGGTTCCACCAACACCGGTTTTAAAATCTGCTATTGAAATATCTAATAAAGTATCATTTGCTTTATTAAAAACTGCAATTTCTCTTTCTGAGTTTTTAATAAAATTATAAATAGAGTCAGATTTGTTTTTTGAAACATATTTAGTTATTCTAGTTTCTGACAATGCTTGAAATAGTTTTTTTAGAGAATTATTATTTGCTTCATACTTTCCATTAATAAACCATTTATCAGATTTTTCTTTTTTTGAAACATCAATTCTTTTATTTTTCTTGGTAATAATTATAGAATTTATTTCAGAAATATCTATAACAGAGAATTTCTTAGATATATTTTCTTTTGGGCTTTTAAAAAAGAAAAACCAAACAAAAGGGATAAATAAAAGTAATATTAAAGGATATAATTTTTTAATTTTATTGTTCATAATTATTTCTCAAAAAAATAGTTTAATCAAGACTAACATTAATAGAATGCCCTGACTTTATTGTAAAACTCTCATTTTTAGACATTGTTGTTACTTTAACTCCTTCCGGTCTGAACACAACTACATATTTTCCTGGTTGCAAATATATACTTTCTCTTGTTACATGGTTCAAATTCATAACTAAACTAACATCGTTTTTTTTAAGTTGATAAATTCCACCAAAACCTTTTGAAGGAAAATAAAGATTTACCAAACCAGGTTGTTTTATTTTAATAATATTTGTTTTAGATTGTAAAATTTCAACTTCTTTTAAATAAATTCTTGGATTTGTTAAAATTTCAATATCATATTTTCCCGTAATATAATTTTCGGGTTCAAAAACATCCTGAACATTAAGTGTTTTCATACTTCCATGCTTTCGGACTATACATTTTGTTCCTTTTAACTCAAGTCCGCGAGTTTGAATAATATTTAACTTCCCTTGTGGAGTTTTTGCAATTAATTTATTGTGGACTCCTTCTTTTAGAACAATATCTTTAACAATTACAGAAGGAATTGTATGCACTTTCATTTTATATGTAAAGCTGGTTGGTAAACTTAAAGTATCAGGATTTCCTTTAAAATTTAATGTATGGATATAATTTCTAAAAATTTTACCGGTTTTTTGATTAAATAAAGTAACATTAACATTAGTTTCTTTTGCCAAACCTACTGTATTCAATAAATCAATCTCTGCTGTTGTTCCACTTAACGATTTTCTAATAACTTCTTTCATTATAATCTTAAATTCACCCTCATTTGTTGCGTTATAAAACTCTCCAATACATTCAAAAGCATCTTTAAATTTCATATCAAGACCAATTCCTATAATAAACGGCTTAATTGTAATCCCTTTACTTTGAAGTGTTAAGGCAATTTTACATGGGTCTCCACTACAGGCTTCAATACCATCAGTTATTAAAATAATTATATTCCTGCAATTATTACAATATGGAAAATCATCTCCACATTCTTCTAATGAACGTGCAATAGGAGTTGTTCCTTTTGGCTTTGTATTTTGAAGTTTTTGTTTAATTTTAAAAGAATTATTCTTACTAAAAGGTACTTCAAGCCTTGTATCGCTACAATCTTGAGGTGGAACAGGACTTTGGTGTCCATACATTCTCAATGCCATTTCTAAATTTTCAATATTTTTCAAACTGTCAACCATTTTAATAAGCAATTCTTTTGCAACATCAATTTTGCGAGCACTTTCCCAAGTCGCTTTCATACTATTTGACTCATCAAAAATAAATAAGACTCTTGTTTTTACAGGTGTTCGTTTTACCTGCGAATTTATATTTAGATTTACAAAAAAAGAAATAAATAATAGTAATATTAGCTTAACAATTGGAGTTTTCATTTAATTATAATTTTGTCAAATATGTTAAAAGTTATATATTTAGTGCTTCAATACGTAAAAGTAACAAAAAATGACTGAAATTATTATATTTATTATATCTTTTCTTTTTATTGCACTTGCATCCAAACAAATATCAAGTTTTTTTGTAAAAATTAAACTCCCTCAAATAACAGGTTTTTTAATTGCAGGAATAATTGCAGGACCTTTCATTTTAGATTTAGTTAAAAAAGATGCAATTGTAAATCTTGATTTTGTAAATCATACATCACTTGCATTTATTGCATTTTCTGCAGGTGCCGAACTGTATTTAAAAGAATTAAGAAGCCGTTACAAAAGTATATCATGGATGACTTTTGGTCAATTAATAATAACATTTGCACTTAGCACAATTATTATTCTTTTTATTGCCGATTACATCCCTTTTATGAAAAATTTTAATTTTTGGATTAGGTTCTCAATTGCAATTTTATTAGCCACAATTTTTGTTGCACGTTCTCCTGCATCGGCAATTGCTATTATTAAAGAAATGCGAGCAAAAGGTCCTTTTACTCAAACTGCAATGGGTGTAACAGTTGTTATTGATGTTCTCGTAATCATCTTATTTACAATAACTTTCTCAATTGCAAAAGTAATTGTTTCGGGTCATGAGTTTAATTTGCTTATTGAAGTTATGTTGTTTGTTGAACTAATTTTATCAGTTGCTTTTGGCTTACTATTTGGAAAAATTATTAGCCTCCTAATGTCCACTAATTTAAGCAGTAAAATAAAGATGTTTTTAGTTTTAATTGTTGGATATCTAATATTCTTTTTCTCACACCAATTAAAACATTATTCCCTAGAGTTCACAAATTTTGAATTTTATTTAGAACCTCTTCTAATAAGCATTATTGCAGGTTTTTATGTTATTAATTATTCTAAAAATAAAGAAGAATTTTTGCAAGTTATAAAAGATGCTGAAATTGCCATTTATGTTGCATTTTTTACTTTAACAGGAGCATCAGTATCAATTGATGTGTTTTTAGAATCTTGGTTAATTGCATTTATTTTCTTTTTTATTCGCCTTGTAACTATGATAGTAGGCTCTTATGTTGGAGGAAAATTAGGCGGAGACCCTTATAAACTTTGGAAATTTGGTTGGATGCCATATGTAACTCAAGCAGGTGTTGGTTTAGGTTTAGTTATGGTTGTTGCAAGTGAATTTAAGGCTTGGGGAACTGAGTTTGCAACAGTTCTTATTTCAGTAATCGTAATAAATCAAATTGTTGGTCCTCCATTTTTTAAATGGGTGCTAAATTGGGTTGGTGAAAGCCACACAAAAGCCGATGCTCAAAAATTTGAAGGCACAAGAGATGCAATAATTTTTGGCCTTGAAGATCAATCAACTGCATTAGCACGTCAATTAATAAACCATAATTGGGAAGTTAAAATTGCAACACGAAGAAGTGATATTTCTCAA
>CAMZKL010000021.1 GCA_947311255.1 uncultured Chlorobiota bacterium
AGACTATAGACAGAACCAAGCCTAAAAGGCTTGAACAAAAGTAATATACGCAAATAATTCAACACTTTCAGTGTTGTTGTGTATTATTAGGACTTTGTGCCACAGGTTGATACCGGCGGTTATTATTGTTGAACCGCTTTGCGGTTTATTCCTAATGTATATTAACTTAAAGTGTCTTAATATGCAAATATAAGTAAAGAAGATACAGATAAAAAAAGACCTTTATTTGAGGAAATAGCGAATAAACTAATAAAATTAAGAAAATCACAATTAGAAACAATATTAAGTAATAGCGAATAAACAAATAATCAATAATTTGCAATCAATAATACAAAATATAAATAAGTTTTTTGAAAGCAGAGTTCGGCTAGGAATTATGTCTGTGCTAACTGTACAAGATAAAGCAGATTTTAATTACTTGAAGGAAATACTTAATTTAACAGACGGAAATCTTGCAAGCCATCTACGTACTCTCGAAAACAAAGGTTACATAAGTGTAAACAAGAAATTTGTTGGCAGAAAAACACAAACAAACTATTATGCAACAAATGAGGGAACAATTGCATTTAAAAATCATCTTGAGGCACTAGAAAATTTAATACACGGAGGCAAGTAATTTTTTTTTGGCTTTTGTACTTTGTATTACAAAGCACTTTTAAAACAGAATTAAGAAATTTGCTAAATATTTAAGATTTAGCAAATCTAAAAAGCAATTATAAACTAAAAACAAATAAAAATGAAAAATTTAAAAAGTAACATCTATCTTAAAATTGGAATAATTTTTTTTATAGGAATTATACTTTTATCATCAACATCAATGATTACAAACCTTGTAAGAGAAAGAGAAGGACTTCAATTTAGTGCAATAAATGAAGTAAGTCAAAAATGGGGAAATGCTCAAACAATTAGCGGACCTTTTATTAGTGTGCCTTATTATCGCTATGAAAAACAAATACAAGAAGACAAAAGCATTAAACTTCTAAAATATAAAGAGCATATACATTTTTTGCCGGAAAACCTTGAAATAACAGGAAACATAAAACCCGAGAAAAAAAACAGAGGTATTTATGATATTATTGTCTATGGTTCTGATTTGAATATTTCAGGAGATTTTAAAAATATAAATACGGAAGATTTAAACATTAATCCGAAAGATATTTTATGGGACAAAGCAGTTTTAACAACAGGAATAAGTGATTTACGTGGAGTTCAAAACCAAGTTATGTTAAAATGGGAAGACAAAAAATTCTTATTTAATCCTGGAACAACGACATCAGATTTAGTAAGAAGTGGTATAAATGCAAAAATTCCAAACATTAATCTCAACGACACAAGTTCTTTTAAATTTTCATTTACTTTGAACCTAAAAGGAAGCAGAATGCTTTATTTTACACCACTTGGAAAGACTACAAACGTAAAACTAAAATCTACTTGGAGCAATCCAAAGTTTAATGGTGCATATATATCAGATAGTAATACAGTTGATGAAACGGGCTTTTCCGCAAATTGGAAAATATTACATCTTAACAGAAATTTTCCGCAAGTTTGGACAAATAATAATTATGATGTATCAAATTCAGCATTCGGAGTAGATTTAATTTTACCTGTTGACAGCTACCAAAAAATAACACGAACCGTAAAATATGCTATACTTTTTATAGGCTTAACATTTTTGGTATTCTTTTTTGTTGAAATACTTAAAAAAAGATTTATTCATCCAATTCAATATATTTTAGTAGGAATTTCGCTAATTGTTTTCTACTCATTATTACTTTCAATATCAGAACACTTAAATTTCAATAAAGCGTTTATAATTTCAGTTATACTTACACTATTACTAATATTTGCCTATGTAAAAGCTATATTAAAATCTTGGAGCTTAACTTTTCTTATAACAGGCATATTAGCAGTTCTTTATACATTTATTTTTGTAATAATTCAGATGCAAGAATTTTCATTACTTATCGGTAGCATAGGAATTTTTATAATACTTGCTCTTGTAATGTTCTTTTCACGAAAAATTGACTGGTACAATATTAAATTTGAAAAATAAAAAGTTCGCAAATTTGCTAATTTAACAAACCGTCTGACTGCTTCAAGTGGCCAGACGGATAAAACCTTAATATTATGAAAATATCAATATCAGAAATATTATCAGTATTCGTATTTTTACCACCGGCAAAAAATAATATTATAAAAATAATTAGAAAATTTACTAAATTTTGTTTAAATATTCTGGCAATAATTTTGGGACTTTTTTTGTAAAAACAAAAAACAAATTTACAAATAAACTTTTTTTACTTATTTTTACAGTTCTTAAAACCCTAAGCCAAAAATGGTAAAAAATCCAGAATTAGAATTAGCAGAAGAATTTGTAAAATTTACTAATCGGAATATTTTTCTTACCGGCAAAGCTGGAACAGGAAAAACTACATTTCTAAGGTCTTTGAAGTTTAAATCGCAAAAAAGAATGGTGGTTGTTGCTCCCACCGGAGTTGCAGCAATTAATGCAGGAGGAGTAACAATTCATTCCTTCTTTCAACTTCCTTTCGGACCTATAATTACTGAAAGGGTTGCAGGATACAAAATTGAGAATCCAAATTTCAAACAAAAATTCAACAAAAAAAAAATAAATATTATTAAAACATTAGATTTGCTTGTTATTGATGAAATCTCAATGGTACGTGCAGATATTCTTGATGCAATTGATGAAACTTTACGAAAATATAAAAATAGATTCATCCCTTTTGGTGGTGTTCAACTTCTTATGATAGGAGACTTGCAACAACTTGCTCCTGTTGTGAAACACAACGAAATGCACATTTTAAGTCCTTACTACAAATCAATGTATTTTTTTAACAGCATAGGTTTGCAAGAAGCAAACATGATAACCGTTGAACTAAAACATATTTATAGGCAAGAGGATAATGTTTTTATTGAAATATTAAATGAAATTCGCAATGATACTCTTTCTAAAAAATCATACGATTTACTTCATCAAAGATATATTCCGGATTTTAAACCCGCAGATAATCAGGGATATATAACATTAACAACTCACAACAATTCTGCAAATATTATTAATGCTGAAAAATTACAACAACTTAAAACAAAAGTTCATAAATTTAGAGCAAAAGTTCAAGGAAACTTCTCTGAATATGCTTATCCTACCGATTTTGAATTAGAATTGAAAATAGGTGCACAAGTTATGTTTGTGAAAAATGATAGCGATCCGGCAAAAAGATATTTCAACGGAAAAATTGGAAAAATAACAGGTTTTGATGATAATATTGTAATTGTTAAATGCGAAGATGATAATGAAGTTATTGAAACAGGAAGAGAAACTTGGGAAAATATTAGATATAATATAAACAATGTAACAAAAGAGATTGAAGAAGATTTTATTGGTTCATTCACTCAATATCCTCTAAGACTTGCATGGGCAATCACAATTCATAAAAGCCAAGGTCTAACTTTTGAAAAAGCAGTAATTGACGCATCAGCCGCATTTGCTCATGGGCAAACCTATGTTGCACTTAGTAGGTGTAAAACATTGGAAGGCCTGGTTTTAAGCTCTAAAATATCTGAAAGTGCAATAATTTGCGATACCGAAGTAAAAGATTTCAACAAAAATGCAGAAGAAAATCAACCAAATGAAAAGGAACTGAAAAATGCAATTTT
The DNA here is from genome assembly GCA_947311255.1 of uncultured Chlorobiota bacterium. GTDB lineage: Bacteria > Bacteroidota > Bacteroidia > Bacteroidales > JAADGE01 > JAADGE01. Next base: position 3,682 of record CAMZKL010000021.1, read on the forward strand.
TAAGTATCAAGAAGAGTTGATAAATGAGCTTTTTAATTATAAACAGCTTTTTTATAGGTTCAGAGTTTTTGAAAAGAATTTAAGGGAGTATTCAGGAAATTATACTGGTAATATTGGGGAAGCAATTCTACAGATAAACGAAAAAGCCCTGCCTAAAATTTCCGGAATTGCTCAGAGTTTTATAAAACAAGTAAAAATAATATTGAAAGAAAATCCTGATGCTGAAAAAAATAAAAAATTACAAGAAAGACTAAAAAAAGCTGCCGAATATTTTATTAAATTTCATGAAAATGAAATTGTTTCAAAAATTGAAAACAGTAGTTTTGAAACAGACAATGCAACTGTTAAAAAATCAATAACTGAAAGTTTAAGTTCTGTTGATGAAATTCTGAACATAAAACAAAAATGTTTAGATGTTTGTTTTAATGGCTTTAAAATTAATGAATATATTAATGTTAGAGCAAAATCTGCACTAGACGAAAAAGCAAAACCAAAAAAGAAAGTTAAAAGTGTTGATACAAAATTTCCAGACTTATATTCAATATTAAAAGAGTGGAGGTATGCACAAGCAGAAGACGGGGATGCTCCATTATATTTAGTTGCTCCTAATAGAACTTTGCAAGAGATTGCAAATCAAATTCCTACAACCACAAAACAATTAAAAGCAATATCCGGAATAGGCAAAAAAAAGTTTGAGCAATATGGAGAAGAATTACTATCAATTGTTCAAAAATACATTAAAGATAATGATATTGAGGTAAATACAAATCATTTTGAAATGGACAAAACAAATGAAAAACCAAAAATAAAAGAATCTAAAAAAAACAAAAAATCTGATAAGAAAAAGAATTGGGAAAAGACTTTTGAAATGTATCTGGAAGGAAAAACAATTGAAGAAATTGCAAAAGAACAAGGATTTGCAATCACAACTATTGAAGGACATTTGGCATTATGTATTGAAAACGGAAAAATAGAAGTAGCAAAATTAGTTAACACAGAATCTATTACAATTATCTCAGAATTTTTTAAGAAAAAACCAAATGCTTTACTAAAAGAAGCCAAAGAAGATTTGAATGATAAATACAATTGGTTAGAACTAAAATTTGTAAAAGCACATATTAATTTTCAAAATAAGTAAAGGGACTTCTAAAAAATCATTTCTATCAAGAAACAAAATATAACAAATAAAATACGACTATTATTTTTATATAATAGTGAGCTATTTTAACATACAGAAATATTACAATATTCTCAGATAATAATTAATTTTAATATGACAAAAAAATCGGATAATCAAAGTATTTCAACAATAACATTGAGAAGAACGGTTGGCATTATAGGAATAGCATTGCCTTTTGTTTTAATAGCTGGCGCATATTTTTTTAAAACTTGCCATATCCAAAACTCAATAAGTTTATATTATCATACAATTATGAGAAACTTTTTTGAAGGCGTTTTAATTGTTCTTGCTGTCATTATGTTTGCATACAGGGGTTACGACATAAAAGATAGAATCGCAGGAAAATTGGTTTTTGTTTTTGCTCTTGGAATAGCTTTTTTTCCAACAGTAACATTAGGAAAAGGATTAGTCGAACCATGTAATATTATTCCAAAACAAGAATTTATGTGGGTAGAATATGTGCATCTTTCATCAGCAATATTGTTTTTTTTAACACTTTCATATATTTCAACTTTTTTGTTTACATTAACAATTCAAAATAAACAAGAAAATCATACAAATGAAAAAAAATTGAGAAATAAAATATATTTGACAAGTGGAATTACAATATTTATAAGTTTAGTTTTATTAATTCTGTGGTTTGCATTTTTTAAAAAGATATTTCCCGATTTTGAAAAGTTTCACCCTGCATTTTGGTTAGAAACTATTTCATTAATTGCTTTTGGAATATCATGGTTAATAAAGGGAGAAGCAGCTTTTAAAGACAAGTAAAATAATTTTAAAATGCCCAAACTAATAATAGCGCTAAAAAAACACAACAAATTTGGATTTTTGTTCTCAGCACACTTTACAGAGCAAAAAAATGAACATTTTATTGAAATAATAGAGAATGTTTTTTTTGAAAATCATAAAAACTTACCTTATAAATTTTCCGAAAAAGAAACTAAAATTCTGAAAATAATTGACAGTTTTTCCAATAATAATATTACAAAAATATTTTCAGATAAAAAAAAAAGAAAAAAAACGTTTGATTTTATTAAATCGCTATCACATGAAGATATTCAAAAACGAATAAGACCATTTATTGAAAAAAAGTTAGTTAAAATAATTGAAAATATTGCAGAAACTAAAACTGATTTGTATTTTATGAATGGAAAAAATACAAATTTGCATGAAGAAGATAAAATTATAATTCAAAAAAAATCTGCAAAAACAGTTTTTAATATTGAAAGAGAGGAATTTGGGATTAAATATTTCCTATCAATAAAACATCAAGGGAAATCAATAAACCTTTTTCAAAAATTCGGTGTAATTATTAGCAATGAACCTTGCGTTTTGCTTTTAGAAAATAATATTTATTTTTTTGAAGATATTGACGGTAAAAAACTAAAACCTTTCTTTGAAAAAAAACATTTAAATATTCCCAAATCTGCCGAAAAAAAATGGTTCAAAGCATTCGGAATTAATGCAATAAAAAAATATGAAGTGAATCCAAAAGGCTTTTCCGTAGTTGAAAAAAATATAGAATGCAAAGCTGAACTTGTTCTTGAAAAAGACTGGAAAAACGAATACGCATTTGTGTTATATTTTCATTACGGAAAAGACAAGTTTAACCATAGCAAAACTTACGAAACAACGCTGGAATTTAACGAAGATGATTTTAGCTTTACAAAGTTTAATAGAGACAAATATTTTGAACATGAGATAATTACAAGCATTCTTAAATTTGGTTTAGAATTGCAACCAGATAATAATTTGAAAATTCCAATAAAAACGAAAGACACCAAAAAACAGCAAGAAAAAACAATTGAGTTGCTGAATGTTTTAAAGCCAAAATTTAAGAAGTTAAATGTAAGTTTCAAACAAAACCTCTATAACAAAGAGTATTTTACACAAACAATATCAATAGATGTTAAAGTTGAAAAAAGCAAAGATTGGTTTGATGTGTATGGAACTGTTAAGTTTGGAGAGTTTAAGATTCCTTTTATAAAATTAAAGAATCATATTTTAAACAGAAAAAAAGAATATATTTTACCCAATAAAACTATTGCAATAATACCAGATGAGTGGTTTGCAAAATATTCCGAAGTTTTTATGTTTGGAGAAACAAATAAAGATAAATTCCAAATTAAAAACACACATTTTAAAACTCTACAAAAAGCTAAAATTAATGGAATTGATAAAGAGTTTAAAAAGAATATGACGAAACTGTTAAATTTTAAAAATTTTGAAGTTGAACTTCCCAAAAACATAAATGCAGAACTTCGTCCATACCAAAATGAAGGATTTAAATGGATGTATTTCCTACAAAAAAATAACTTCGGAGGTTGCTTAGCAGACGATATGGGATTGGGGAAAACTTTGCAAACCATTGTATTAATTCAAAAAACAATAAATAAGAGAAAAACTAATCCAGACTTATTAGTTCAGAATAATTCTACTCAAGCACAATTAAGCCTTTTTGCTGATGCTGAGCAAGAAGCCACAAACTATCAAAAAAAAGCAAGTCTAATAATTATGCCTGTGTCGCTAATTCATAATTGGAAAAACGAACTTAAAAAATTTGTTCCAAATTTAAAAGTACTGCAATATAAAGGAGTAAACAGACAAAGAAATATTAAAAATTTCAATAATTTTGATATAATTCTTTCCGGCTATGCAACAATTCGTAATGATATAGAATTGATTTATAAACACGAATTTTTGTATATTGTTTTAGATGAAAGTCAATATATAAAAAATTCATCTTCAAAAACATACAAAGCAATGCTGAGGCTTGAGGCAGAACATAAATTAGTATTAACAGGCACACCAATTGAAAATTCGCTCTCAGATCTTTGGTCGCAAATGAATTTTATTAATGATGGAATGCTTGGAAATCAAAGATTTTTTAATGATGTGTTTATAAAACCAATAGAAAGAGATGGTAATGAATTGCAAACAAAAAAATTACAAAACATTATCGCTCCTTTTTTGCTCAGAAGAACAAAAAATGAAGTTGCAAAAGACCTTCCCAAATTAACCGAACAAACTATTATTTGTAAGCAAGATGAAAAGCAAAAATCAATTTATGAAACAGTTAAATCAAAAGTGCGAAACAAAATAATTGAACTTATTGAAAGCGGAGAAAAAAAGAATTTATCAGTTGAAGTTTTAAGTGCTTTAATGAAATTAAGGCAAATATCAAATCATCCAATTTTAGTAGATGAAAAATATGTAGGAGAATCTGGAAAGTTCAATGAAATAATTAGAAACTTAGAAAATCTAATATCTGAAAATCATAAAGTGCTAATTTTTTCCTCATTTGTTAAGCACCTTAATTTATTTTCTTCCTATTTTGAAGAAAAAAATATAAAATATTCCAAACTTACCGGACAAACAAGAAATAGGGAAGAGATAATATCTCAATTCCAAAAAGATAAAAATAACAGATGTTTTTTAATATCAATAAAATCGGGAGGAACAGGATTGAATTTAACCGAAGCAGATTATGTTTTTATTCTAGATCCTTGGTGGAATCCAGCAGTAGAAAAACAAGCTGTAAATAGGGCTCATCGAATAGGACAAAATAAAAAAGTTATGGTTTACAGATATATAAGCGAAGATACAATTGAACAAAAAATTGCAATCCTTCAAAAAGAGAAAACTAAACTTGCAGATACTTTTATTAATAATAACAATCCCATAAAAAACATTAGTAATGAAGCTATTATGAAATTGTTTGACTAGTAAAATAAAATAAATTACTATCTGGGCAAACTCATGCTTTATTAAAATTTGTTAATAGTCATATTTTGCTTTGTATCTTTGCATGAGAACATTAATTTTGGATTTTTACATTTTTTAGTTTCATTATTCTTAAAAATGATAGTTGTAATTGTTGAATATCATTAATTGTCTAAAAAAAAGTATAAGTTTGCCCTGAAAACAATATGTTTTTATTTTAATTTCTTCCTTATAAAATTAACTGATAAAATAAAACATCCTTAAAACCTTCAGAAGTATTTATCCACTGCTCTTTTTTTCCTGTTAATTTAAATCCTGCCTTTTCAAATAGTTTTATGCTTGCAAAATTATCATAACTTATGTTGCAGTATATCTGATTGATTCTTAAAATTTTAGAACAATAATCTTTAAGCAAATTAATAGCATTTTCTGCATACTTTTTTCGCCTTTCAGATTTGCTGATTACAATTCCAATTCCTGCTCTTAAATGAGTTGGGTTAAAATCAAATAAATCAATCAAACCTAACTGTTTTTTATTTCTAATATTTTCAATAATAAATCTTGCCTGATTTGCAATAAAAATATCCTTTTTAGAATCTTCAATATGTTTTTTTAAAACCTTTTCTGAAAAAAATATATTAGTATTACTTACTTCCCATAAATCAGGATCATTTTCTATATCACTCAGAAAATCAATATCATATACTTCTAAGTTTCGCAATTTTATTAAAGAATTTTCAACTCGCATAATTTTAATGTTTACACAAAAATAATAACAAAACTTACGATAAAAAATATTATTACTCTTTTCATTAGAGATATGTTTTACATACTTTTATTTCTAAAATAAAATAAAAAATTATTATGTAAACAATATTTTACATCTTTTAATTCAAAAATTATTCTAAATGTTTAGATTTTATTTGATTAAAGCAATTATTTTATTTATTTTCGCTTTGTAAAAAAATATTATTAAAACATATGCAACTATTTTAACTCATTAGAAGTCTTATAGTTGAATGAATAATATAATAATAATCTCAGGAAGAATTGCATTGCGTAAGTCTTTGTGGGACAGTTATATATGTAGTGTTTTGTGAAAATTATTGCAATCTGGAAAAGTTTGTTTTTTATCTAAATTTTAACAGATTTTACAACATTTTTATTGAAATTATATTTTAAAATAATTAATATGAAAAAGTATTTGTTTATTACTTTGTTTCTCAGCATTAGTTTTTTGATTAATGCACAAACTAATCCAACTTCGGCAGATAATACCGTAACTATTAACGAAGACAATGATAAAGTCTTTGTAGTAGGGGATTTTACCTATAATGATGCTGACGGAGATCCATTTACAAATTTGGAAATTGTCGGATTAGAAACAACAGGAACATTATTCTACGACATTAACGGCGATAACATAGTTGATGCCGGAGAAGATGTTACTCTAAATCTCCAAATCCCCGTTGCAAATATACCCAGGCTCAAATTCAGACCTAATCCTGATGATTTTGGAATCGGATACGATAGCTTCGATTTTCAGGTTATAGACGATGAGCCGAGAAACAGTATAACATATACTATGACCATTGATGTAACATCAATTAATGATGAGCCGTCTTTTACAAACTCCGGAGGTAATCAAACAGTTGCAGAAGATGCTCCTGCTCAAACAGTAAATAATTGGGCAACTGCAATTGTCCTTGGTCCTGCAAATGAAGTTCCTCCTCAAACAGCAACTTTTAATGTTACCAATAACAATAACGGACTTTTTTCAGCACAACCTGCAATAAGTGCTACAGGAACATTAACATATACACCTGCTGCAAATGCAAACGGTGTTGCAACAGTAACTGTAAATCTTAACGATAATGGAGGAACGCCAAATGGTGGAGATGACCAAAGCCCTTCAATTAATTTTACAATAACAGTAACCGCTGTTAATGACCCTCCTACCGGTGCCGATAATACGGTTAATTGTAATGAAAACGGAACAATAACTTTTGCAACTGGGCATTTCGGTTATGCAGATACCGAAGGAGATGTATTTAATCAACTTGAAATGACAACAGTTCCTGGAAATGGAAATGCTTGGATTGACACCGACGGAAATGGTTTTATAAATGCTCCGGAAGTTGCCCTTGTTGCTAGTGATGTTGTCAGTACTTTTGATATAAATGCAGGAAGATTAAAATTCAGACCAAATCAAGACGAAAATGGACCAGGATATACAAGTTTTAATTTTAGAGTTCATGACGGAACTGTGTACAGCACAGCGATATATACAATGACAATCAATGTAAATCCTGTAAATAGCGAACCTTCTTTTACAGCAGGATCAAATCATTCATGCAATGAAGATGCAGGTTTACAAAACATTCCTGCTTGGGCTACAAATATTGATAAGGGTGCTCCCGATGAAGCAGCACAAACTTTAACTTTTCATTTAACTAATGATAATGGTGCTTTGTTTACTGTTGCACCTGATGTTGATGAAGTAACCGGAGATTTAACATATACACCTGCACCAAATGCTTTTGGAGTAGCAAATGTTACAATTTGGCTGACTGACAACGGAGGAACTGCAAATGGTGGGGACGATACAAGCCCAACACAAACTTTTACCATTACAGTAAATGCTGTAAATGATTTGCCAACAGGTACTGACGGAGCTGTAAACTGTCCGGAAAACTCATTTGTAACTCTTAATTCCGGACATTTTGGATATGCTGATGTTGAAGGAGATCCTTTTTCTCAATTAGAAATAACAACAGTCCCTGCAAGCGGTGATGTATGGGTTGATGCTGATTTAGACGGTACTATTAACGGTGGTGAATCAACCCTATCTGCAGGAAATATTGTAAATATTGTTGATATAAATGCAAACAGATTAAGGTTCAGACCTGACCCTGATGAAAATGGAACTCCTTATACAACCTTTAATTTTAAAGTTCATGATGGCTTTGGCTTTAGTACACTATCAAACTTAATGACTATTAACGTAAATGCAATTAATAGCGAACCTTCTTTTACAAAAGGTGCAGATCAAGTAATTAATGAAGATGCACCTGCTCAAAATGTAGCTGCGTGGGCTACAAATATTGAAGACGGTGATAATGAAGTTGTTCAAGCTCTAACATTTCATTTGACAAATGATAATATGCCAATGTTTACTATACAACCCGCAGTAGATCCTACTACCGGTAATTTAACATACACCCCTGCTGCTAATGCAAATGGTGTTGCAAATGTTACAATTTGGCTAACAGATAACGGAGGAACTGCAAACGGTGGGGACGATACAAGTCCTACTCAAACTTTTATAATAACAATTAACCCCGTTAATGATTTTATTCAACAAGACCAAAATAATCCTTTAAATGTTACAGAAGGCAGTATAAATAATCCAATTACAAATGGACTTTTACAATATTCAGATGCTGTTGATAATACTCCAGCTGCTTCAATTGTATATACAGTTACAATCCTTCCTACTCATGGAACTATATATATAAGCGGTGTACCTGTTGCAGTAAACGGAACTTTTACACAAGCTCAAATAGATGCTGGGGCATTAACTTATGATAACGATGGTTCTGAAAGTTTAACAGATGCTTTTACATTTACTGTAACTGATGGCGATGCAGGAACTGCACCAACAGTATTCAATATTAATGTAACTCCTGTTAATGATAATCCAAATATTGATACTTCTCCTATTACAGTTGGAACAGAAGGAAATCCATACATATATAATCTTTCAGCTTCTGATAATGATAATGTCGGAGCAGATTTAAATTTTACAGATACATCTGCACCTCCTTTGCCTGCTTGGCTAGTATTAACTGATAACGGAAATGGAACTGCTTCATTGTCCGGAACACCTCCTTTTGGCGGACCTGCAACTATTGATGTTTGTATTACTGTTGATGATGGCGAAGCTCCTCCCGGTAGCAACCAACAATGTTGGACTATTAATTTAACAAATAGTGTAACTGTTAATGCAGGACCTGATGATATTACTTGTAATAACGATGAATATACTTTGAACGGAAGCCAACCTCCTACCGGATATACAGGATTGTGGACTGTAATTGACGGAGCAGGAATATTTACTGATAACACATTATATAATACATTAGTTTCAGGACTAAATAGTGGAATTGCTCCAAATAACAGTAATACTTTTCGTTGGACAATAACAAACAGCGATGGGAGTTTTTCAATTTCTGATGATGTTGTTATAACAAATAATACAGTAGTTGCTTCTGTTACAGATATTAGTGATGTGTGCGGAACAAATGCAGTACTGCAAGCCGATAATGCTTTGTTACCCGGAGAGTCCGGCTTATGGACTGTTGAAGGTGCACCTTTTCCTTTGCCGGTAATTGCAAATCCTACACAAAGAACAACAGCTGTTTCTGGTTTAAATTATAATGTAAACCAATTTAGGTGGACTGTTACAAAAGGAACATGTTCAGATTTTGCAATAATGAATGTTGATGTTATTGAAGTATGGGCAACTGCCGGTGCTCCTGCCGAAATTTGTTCAGAACCATTTACTGTGCAAGGGAACGACCCTACACTTCTTGGAGGAACAGGACTTTGGACTGTTGGTGCCGGTAATGGTGCTTTTGCAAATGCAATTAATCCAACAACAAGTGTTACAGGCTCAAATCAGGATGTTGTTAATACTTATGTCTGGACTGTAACCGTAAACGGATGTGCAGCTCAGGCAAGTGTTGATGTTCAAAATAATATTCCTACGACGGCAGTTATTACAACTCATGACCCAAGTACATCATGTGACGGTACTTATACAATATCTGCTACTCCTGCCGATGCGACAGACCCTAATGAAACAGGATACTGGACAACAGCAACTGCCGGAGTAATTATTGCAAATCCGAATAATGCAACAACAGGCGTTTCAAATCTACAGGAAGGAGCAAATTTATTTACTTGGCATATATCAAATGGAACTTGTCCCGAATCAACAGCAGATCTTACGATAAATTATTTCTTTCCTATAACTGTTGATGCCGGACCAGATGCAACTATCTGTTCAGACGAATATAGTTTTGCAGGAACACCGCTTGAAGCAGGTGAAACCGGTGTATGGACTTTTACTTCTGGCAGCGGAAACATTGTTAATCCCAACTCAAATACAACATTGGTTACCAATCTTCAAAGAGGGATAAATGTGCTTCAATGGACAGTAACTCATGATATTTGTTCATCGGATGATTTGGTAACAATAACAAACATGAATGTTGAAGCAATTATTTCAACAGGTAAACCTTTAATTTCTTGTACAGATCCTTCTCCTTTGATTACTGCAAATGACCCTGCTAGTCAAGATATTGGAAATCCTACAACGGCAGCAAACGGTTTCTGGACAGTTGAATCAGGTGGTGGTGTTGTAGATGCTCCATCTTCTTGGAATACTACTATAAGTAATTTGGATCCCGGAGCAAATAATTTTGTTTGGACAATTTCTAATGGATTTTGTTTAGATTCCGATACCATAACTGTTATTAACAGCATACCCACTCAGGCTTATGCAGGAAAAGATACAATTGTTTGTAGCACTTCTTTACCAAACTTACATGGAAACAATTACGATAATACACGAGAAATTGGATTTTGGAGAAGAATTGCCGGAAATGCAACAATTACAGATATTTCATCAGCAAACACTTCTGTAACTAATTTAGACTATTACTGTACTCCTTGGACTCCAGATTGGTGGACTAATGCTGCTGCAGTTAATATTTTTGAATGGGTAATTCAAAGAGGAATATGTGAATCTACCGATCAAGTTAGTGTTATGAATGGTTTGCCTGAAACAATTGATGCAGGATTAGACCAAACTGTATGTGATAATGTCGTTAATTTAGATGCCTTGGATGAGGCTTCTTGTGCAGATGATTATTGGTGGGAACAATTACCCGATATTGGAAATTATATAGATCCTTTAACTGGAGCAGTTATTCCTGATAATGATTTACAAATGCCATTTAATGTCCATGTTGATAATATTCAAGACGGAATGACTCAGTTTATATGGCATAAAAGAAATAATTTCTTCGATTCAATGGGAAATTCAATACAATGCGAATTAACTGATACTGTTGAAATTACAAGTCGTGGTTTAGTTGAAGATGTTCAAGCCGGGCCAGAAGACGCAACTTGTGAGAATTGGTATCAATTAAATGCTACAAATCCTTCAACAGTTTTTACATCAGGCCCTCCTTTTGATGTGGTTTCAGGGCAATGGTCTTTAACTTTTGGAGCAGGTGTTTTTGATGATGATACTTATTATAATACAACAGTCAGAAATATAGCAGCATATGATAATATTTATAGATGGACAGTTACAAATCATACAGAAGGTTGTATATTATCTGATGATGTATATATACATAGTGCAAGACCATCAAATGCAACCGCTGGACCAGATGATGTAACTTGTAATGATTTTGCAGTTCTTTCTTCAAATGTTCCTGTTAGATATACTAGTGCATTTTGGACAGTGTCTGTTGGAGGTTCAACAATTATTCAAAACTCATGTACAGGATTTACATGCGATGCAATTGCAACAAATATATCTGATAGCCTAAATATATATGTTTGGCATGTAGTTAATGAATATACCGGAGGTTTTGGTGGTTATGATGCATCTAATCCGCTAGAATGTGAAGTAATCGATTCAACCATAATTATTTACAGAGGAATTACCGCACAAGCAGGTGTAGATATTTATGAATGTGGAAATTTTACTCAACTTGCAGCTAGTGATCCTGAATGGAACACTGGTGTTTGGACTGGTTCCGGCACTTTTGATGATTCTGGCACTAATACTAGTACATTATTTAATGATGTTGTACGTGGTTTAACACCTGGTAAAAATACATTTACTTGGACAATTTCAAATGAAGCGTGTAGTGGTACAGATGAGCTTGTAGTGTTTGGTTTATTACCTCCTGCTCCTTATGCAAATGTTGATCAAACAGTTTGTAGTGGTAGCGTTAACTTAAATGCGAATGATGTTACAAATAATTGGGAAGTTGTAGATCCTGTTCCACCAAATCCAGTTTGGCAAGAAGCAACAGCCACGGGTTATTGGACATCAACAAACCCTCTAGTTACTTTTGGGAATTCAACGAATTTTAATACAACAGCAAGTGGAATAAGCATTCAAACCGAAGATGCTTTTATTTGGCATTCAGTTAATAATTTTACTGATAATGTTGCAGGTTTAACTAGAACTTGTGAATTAAAAGATACAATGTTGGTATATAATAATTCTGTAACTGCAACAGCAGGTAGTGATATTTTTGAATGTGGTGTTGATTTAGTCGCAAATTCATTCGAATTGAATGCAGTACCGGCAATAATGCCTATGACAGGAGTTTGGTCTCAAATTTCTGGACCAGCTTCTACAATTGTAACTCCTGCATCTCCTACAACTACTGTAACAAACGTATTTCAAGATAATAATTATATTTACCAATGGACAGTTTCTGCAATAAGAAATGCTGTAACTTGTACAGCTGCTGACGATATGTTAGTTGAGATAAGAATCCCAAGTATGTCTGTTGTAAATCCTTCAACTCTTGAAGTTTGTGTTAATCAAGCTCCATTAGTTGGAAATATTCCTTTAACTGGAATTGGAACATGGTCATCTGCTTCTGGAACACCTGGAACAATTGATGAACCTTCAAATAGTGTAACCTTTGTAGATTTAGTTCAGAATGGAATAAGCCAATGGCAGTGGACAATTGACCGAGAAGGTTGTACTTCAAATGACATTATAACTGTAACTAATAATACTGTAACTGCTGATGCTGATTTAGCTCTACCAAATCCTAATTCAGTTGATATTTGTGTTCCAACTTATAATTTAAATGCAACCGACCCTAATATATTTAATGTGTCTTATAATAGTGCATCTGGTTTATGGACTTCTAATCTTGGCACAACAACTTTTATAAATAATACAATATTTAATACTACTGTTGGAAATTTAAGTTCAGCATTGCCAAATATCTTAACTTGGACTATAACAAAAGGTTCGTGTATTGCAACTGATCAAATTTTTATTAATAACAATGAGTTTTTAATTGATGCAGATGCTGATCAAATAGTCTGTAACGGCTCTGCAATTCTTAATGGAGAACAGGCAGGAACTGGGACAGGTATATGGACATATCAATCTGGTTCTGGAGGAAATGTTGTTACACCTTCTCAATATGATACTCAAGTAACTACAATTGTACCAGGAGGTTCTTCCTTGTTCAGATGGACAGTTACAAGAGACGGTTGTGTTGCTTGGGACGAAATGACTGTTACAAATGATGAAGTACATGCAAATGCAGGAACTGATCAAACAACTTGTACTAATATAATTGCAAATATGCCCGCAGCAAATCCTGGAGCCGGAATAAACGGGAACTGGCAATTGGTATTTGGTGGAGGAGTACCTGCAGATGCAACATTGTATAATACATCTGTATCGGGATTAAGCCCAAATGTTAATACTTTTAGATGGAATGTATCAAGAAGTATTTGTTCAGATTTTGATGAGGTAGACATTGTAAACAATGAACCTGCCGATTTTATATTAAATGGTATAATTGAAACTTGCGATGGAAATTCTTCAATTTCTGTAAACGCATATCCTCCTGATGGCTCGGGAATTTGGACTCAAACAGCTGGCTCAGGTGTAATATTTGATAATACAAATATAAATACAGTAGTTACTGGTCTAGAACCTGGTAATAATCAATATACTTGGACTGTTACAAATGGAATGTGTACTAAATCAAATTTTATAGATATAACAAATAATCATGTAATTGCTGATGCAGGAATACCTCAATTTGTTTGTGCAGATAGTACTGTTTTTACTGCACTCGATCCTGCTACAAATAATACACAGCAAGGTAACGGTACTTGGACATTACTTGCTGGAAACGGAACTTTTGATAATAATACTTTATATAACTCTGTTGTTAGAAATTTAGATATTGGATTAAATACTTTTAACTGGACATTAACTTTAGGGTCTTGTTCTGATGTAAGTATTGCTCAAATAACAAATAATGCTGTTGAAGCAAATGCTTCAAGTCAGGTTGTTTGTACTAATACTGCAACTTTTGACGGAAATAACCCAGGAACAGCAGATGGTTTATGGACATTAATTGGATCTTCCGGAACCCCTAATATTACTGATAATACATTAAATATCTCAACTGTTACAGACTTAGGTTCTGGCGTTAATACCTTCCGTTGGTTAGTTGGAAATGTTGCTGGTTGTAAAGATAGTATAGATATAACAATTAATAATGGAGAATTTCCTACATCAGCAGGACCTGACCAATTAAACTTATGTTCAACATCAACTGTCCTTGCCGGACAAGACCATGGTGCAGGATATAATGGTCATTGGGTTGTTGTCGCCGGTGGTGCAACTATAACAAACTCTACTCAATATAATTCTCCTGTTACCGGCTTAACACCAGGTAATAATGTTTTCAGATGGGTAGTTGAAAGTAATGCTACTTTATGTCAAGCACATGACGAAGTAGTTGTACAAAATAGTTTACCATCTACCGCAATTATTGTTACACCAATAGTTGGAGATAGAGAAATCTGTTCAAATTCACTTGCAATAGAGGGAACACAGGCTCTTTTTGGTTCAGGGATATGGACAGCTTCAACAGAAGCTCTTGGTGCAACATTTGGTGATAAAACTAACTATCAAACAACAATAAATAATCTTGAACCAGGCAATAATGTTTTAACTTGGACAATAACAAACGGAATTTGTCCTTCACAAGACCAAATTACTATAGTAAATAATGAAGTCGTTTCTATTGCAGGAATTGACCAAGTTTTATGTTCTGATAATACATTATTAACTGCCACAGACCCTTCAAGTATATATCCCAATCAAGGGACAGGATATTGGACAAATATGACAGGAAACGGTGCTTTAATTACAAATTCTTTAATTGAAAATTCAACAGTAACTAACCTTCCGATTGGAACAACAACATTTAGATGGACTGTTGAACAAGGAATCTGTAATGAGCTTGATGATGTTGTTATTGCTAATAATTCTGTAAGTGCAATCGCACATAACCAAGCAGATTGTAATTCTTCATTTATATTAGATGGAAATGATCCAAGTGGTTTCGGAGGAACAGGATATTGGGAAATTGTTGGCGGTGGAAGTGGAATAATTACTGCACCAAGTACACAATATAATACAACTGTTACCGGAATTCCAAATGGAGTAACATCAACATTGAGATGGACAGTTGATAATGGTGCATGTAACGATGATATTGAAATTACAGTTACAAATAATAATTTCAGCATTGATGCAGGAAGTTTACCCGCAATTTGCGTTTCAAATGCAACAATGAATGCCGATTCTCCAGGAACAGGAGTAGGAGAGTGGACACTTGTTGCTGGTTCGGGTATTTTTGATAATTCAAATTCTAATACAACAAATATTACTGGAATAGGTCAAGGAAACAACACATACAGATGGACAGTAGCGAGAGATGGTTGTACTAATTTTGATGATATTGTTGTTGTAAATAACTCTCCGAGTACAGCATTAATAACAGGACCTGTAGGAACAGAAACATGTGATGGAACTGCTACATTAACAGCAAGTTTACCAAACCCATATTATGCAGATACACAATATTGGAAATTAGTAAGTGGAGGAGCAACATTTGTAAATCCAACAACAAATTTCACAATGAATGTAACAAATCTTGCTCCCGGCAATAATATTTTCCGTTGGACAATTGAACGTGGAGCATGTATGGCAAGTACTGATGATATTACAATAATTAATAATGAAGTTGTATCTGTTGCAGGAGCAAATCAAACAATATGTGATGACAATATTTTCTTAAATGCAACAGATCCTTCTGCAATTTATCCAAATCAAGGAACTGGTTCTTGGTTAAATTTAAGTGGAACGGGAGCTATAATTACTAATTCTTTATTAGAAAACACTGAAGTTACAAATCTTCCTACAGGAGCTACATCTTTCCAATGGACTGTTACGCAAGGCAATTGTTCTCAAAGTAGTATAGTGCAAATAACTAACAGCTCAGTAAATGCAATTGCACATAACCAAGCAGATTGTAATGGAACATTCATTTTAGATGGAAATGACCCAAGTGGCTTTGGAGGAAATGGATATTGGCAAATTATTGCTGGATCTGGTACAATATTAGCACCAAGTTCTCAATATAACACATCAATTGTTGGAGTTCCATATGAAACAACAACTACATTACGTTGGTTAGTAGATAATTTAACTTGTCAAGATAGTATTGATATAACTGTTAATAATTATGGTTTCGCATTAAGTGCAGGAACAAATGTGTCTCAATGTGGAGATTCTTATACTTTAAATGCAGATGACCCAACACCTGGGACAGGATTTTGGACAACAATAGGAGGAAGTGGAATTATCTCAAATTCAACACAATATGATGCTATTGTTACAGGTTTAGCACAAGGTAATAATGTTTTCAGATGGACTGTAACGAAAGGATTGTGTACTAGTACTGCGGATGTTACAATAGAAAATACAAATCCTGATGTTGCCGTTATTACTTCTCCAGGGCCTGCTAACAGAGAAGTCTGTACAAATTCGGTAACTATTGAAGGTAATATTCCTTCATACGGTACTGGAAAATGGACGACAATTATTGGAGGAGGAACTTTTGCTGATGATACAAATAATAATACTCTTGTAACTAGTTTAAATCCAGGTCTTAATAGATTTGTATGGACCTTAACAAGTGGGATATGTTCAAGTACAGCATCGGTAGATATTGTCAATAATGAAGTAGAAGCATATGCTGGATTAGATTTCTTCGTATGTGCTGATACAGCTGAATTAAATGCTGTTGCAACAAATGTTGTATATCCATTTCAAGGAACAGGAATATGGGAATATGCAGGTGCAGGAACTTTAACTATAGATAATTCCTTATCAAATAATACAATAGCAAGAGGAATTGGAAATGGACTTAATACTTTTACTTGGACTGTTACCCAAGGGAATTGTACTAAAACTGATAATCTTGTAGTTTCTAATTACTCAACTCTTGCAAGTGCAACAGATGCAATTAGTTGTTTAGATAATTTAGTATTGACAGCAGATCCTCCAGCACCAGGAGAAGTTGGGACTTGGTTTTCTTTTACTCCCGGAGTTACATATGTTGATCAAACGCTTTATAATACAGTAGCAAACAATCTTTTTCCCGGCAATAATACTTTTGTATGGACGCTTGATAATGGATATTGCTCTGATGACACTATTATTAATGTTAATTTTATAGAACCAATTGCAAATGCAGGAACAGACAGGAATATATGTGATGATGAAATATTTTTAAATGCTTTTGATCCTTCTCCTGGAATTGGTGTTTGGAGTGTTCAAACAGGTTCTGGTACTTTTGCTGACATAAATAATTACAACACCTTTGTAACAAATGTTGGAGTTGGAACTAATGTGTACGAATGGGAAGTTACAGATAGAGGCTGTATTAAATCTGATATTGTAACAATTATTAATAGTACACCTGTTGCAAATGTAGGATCTAATATTGAAACTTGTAGTACTACAGCACAATTGCCAGCAGCTGCCGAACAAGCTGGGGAAAGTGGTTTGTGGACAAAAATTGGAGGAGATGGTATTGTTACTACACCAACCTTATATAATTCTGAGGTTACAAATTTAAGTCCAGGAACAAATGTTTTTCAATGGACAGTTAGTAATGGGTCTTGTTCTGATTCTAAAAATGTTAATATCTTTAATAATAGTGTTACAAGTATAAGTGCTGGTTTAGACAGAGATATTTGTGATAACTTCGTAACATTAGGAGCATTATCTCCACAAGCTGGAGAAACTGGTCAATGGATAAAAGTTTCCGGTGATGGAATAATAAGTAATACCGCTCTTTATAATGCAACAGTTACAAACCTAAGTAGAGGTACAAATATGTTTAGTTGGACTATTTATAAAGGTTTATGTGATTCAATAGATTATGTTACAATAACGAATAATTCGCCAACAGTTGCTAATACAGACCCAGATACTGAAATATGCAATCCAATATATACTTTAAATGCAAATAGCCCTGGACCTGGAGAAACAGGTTTATGGACTCCGGTTTTTGGTGCTTCTGGTGTTATTGTAAACCAGAATAGTGCTTCTTCTGTTGTACACTCAATTAGTGCTGGAACAAATACATACAGGTGGACAATTTCAAATGCACTTTGTGATTCTTATAGTGATATTGTAATTACAAATAGCATGATAAATACAGATGCAGGTATTGATGCATCATTATGCTTAGATACAACTGTGTTAGCAGCTGATAATCCTGCACCCGGGACAGGTGTATGGTCAGTTTTAAATTCGGCGGGAACTCCAATATTTGATAACGCTTCATTATATAATACAGTAGTTAGAAATCTTGCAAAAGGTTCAAATATATTTAAATGGACTGCAACAAATGGAGGTTGCGATGCTTGGGATTTAGTTACGATTTCTAATGATATTCCTACAATTCCTTTTGCAGGAAATGACGAAACAGTATGTAATGGAACAGTTAACTTAAAAGCAAATAATCCTACAGTAGGTATTGGAATTTGGACAAGATTAGGAGGAGCAGGAATAATTGCAAATCCGAGTAACTATAATACATCTGTTACAGGACTTTCATCTGGAGGGAATACTTTTAGGTGGACAATAAGTGAGGGATTATGTGATGATTATGATGATGTTCTTATAACAAATGAACGTGTACCTGCTGATGCCGGTATAGATGAACATGTTTGTGGAACAATATATAACGGATTGAATGGTAACCAACCAGGACCTGGAGAAACAGGAGTCTGGACGGTTACAGGGGGAACAGGAGTGTTTGATAATCCAACACTATATAATTCAGGAGTTTCCGGATTGTCTGGAAGTGAAAATATTTTAACTTGGACTGTAACTCGTGGAGATTGTAGTAATTCAGATAATGTTAGTATTTTTAATGATACGCCAACGAATCCAACTGTGATGTCTGATAAAGAATTATGTCAAGACACAACCGTAATAGCAGGAAATCCGCCAATAACAGGAACTGGATTTTGGTCTGTTGCAACAGGAAGTGGTGATTTTGACAATTCACTTGCTAATACTACAACTGTTAGAAATATAGGCCCAGATTTGAATATTTATAGATGGACAATAGTCAATGGTGGTTGTAATAGTTTTGCTGATGTAAATATTACAAATAATTCTGTTGTCGCTATTGTTGGTGATGATAAAAATGTTTGTGGCACTGAGGCATTCTTAAATGGTAACGAACCTATTGTAGGAGATACCGGCGTGTGGACTGTTACTGCAGGGGGAGGTATAATTGTTAATAATACTTTATATAATACACAAGTTACAAACTTAAATGTTGGAATAAATAAATTCAGATGGACAGTTAGTAACGGTTGTAGAGATTATGCTGACTTAGTTGTTACAAATAACTTATATGATGCTTCCGCTAGTGTTGCAGGACCAGATGTAATTTGTACAGATTCTGCAGATTTACTTGGGAGTATTCCAATTCAGGGTAGTTCTGGACATTGGGAAATATTTGCAGGTGGAGGTATTTTTGTTAATTCAACTGACCCTGCTACCAGAATACGTAATCTTAATAAAGGAGAAAATACATTACGTTGGTTTATAACTAAACTAGGATGTACAAATTTTGCAGATGTTTCATTAACTAATAATATGGTTGTTGCTAGCGCAGGTACAGATGTAGTATCATGCGGAAATGATGCAAACTTAGCTGCAAATGAATTATTGCCAGGAGAACTTGGTTTATGGACTTTGGAGGCTGGTTGTGGGACAATTTTGACTCCTTCTAATAATGAAACTGTTGTTACAGGACAATGTTCTGGTGTTAATGTATTTAAATGGACTATTACTGGAAACGGTTGTAGTGATGAAGATTTTGTTCAAGTAAATGAAAACTCTTTCTTAATAAATGCAGGAACTAATGAAACAGTTTGTAGTACAGAAGCTACTTTAACAGGTGAAAATCCTGCACCTGGTACAGGGTTGTGGACAACTGGGGCAGGCGTAACTATTAATAATCCAACCAGTTATATAACAACAGTAAGTGGACTACACGATAACTCACCACATACTTTCAGATGGACTGTCCAAAGAAATGACTGTGCCGCTTTTGATGAAGTTGTGGTAAATAACTATTTAGTTCATGCAAATGCAGGAGATGATAATACAACTTGTTCTGATGTTACTATTTTAAGTGCTTCAAATCCAATAGCAGGAACAGGTCAATGGGACATTGTTGCCGGCTCAGGAGTAATTACAACACCTTCTTATTATGCAACAGGAGTAACAGGCTTAAGTCAAGGAACAATTTCTTTTAGATGGACAGTTACACACGAAGGATGTACTGATTCTGATAATGTAACGATTATTAATAATATGTCTCTTGCAGATGCCGGACCGGATCAAGAGAAATGTGATACTTTTACAACCTTAAACGGAACCCCTCCTTTACCTGGAGGAACCGGGCATTGGGATGTTGTAGGAGGACCAGGTATTATTGAAACACCATCTGCTTATAACTCGGTAGTTTCTAATTTACAAAGAGGTGCAAACACTTTCCGTTGGACAGTTACTGAGAATGATTGTACAAATGGAGGTTCATTAGTAAGAGTTGTAAATAATCTTTTTGATGCTAATGCAGGTCTTGATCAAACACTTGATCCTTTAGATACCGATACATATTTTGATGCTAATATAGAAGCTGATGAAACCGGGCAATGGACAATTATTCAAGGAACAGGAAATATCTATTCAGATACGAGTCCAAACTCTTATGTTTCTGGTATGCCAACTGGAGAGAATGTATTCTCTTGGACTGTTCATAATTTGAATACAGGTTGTAATGCTTCTGATAATGTTAAGATAACTGTAAGAAATTTTATTCCTGATGCAGGTCCTGATCAAATTGTCTGTATTGATACTACTCAATTAAATGCAAGAATTGAAATTGGTGCAACATCACATACTTGGTCAATAGTATCGGGAGGTGGAGCATTTGATGATATTCATGATGCAAAAACTATTGTAAGAAATGTCAAACGCGGATTGAATATATACAGATGGACAGTTTCGTTTACCGGATACTCTGCTAGTGATGAAGTTAATGTCCTTTTAGATTCTATATTTGTAAGTGCAGGTGATGATATTACAACTTGTTCAACCAGTATTCAAATGGACGGAGGTCAGTTCGTAGGTGCTGACAGTTTATGGTGGACACCTGTTGGATTTGGCGGCGGCGGAGATATAGAAAATAATACTTTATACAATACTATGGTTACTGGTTTAGCTCCTGGAGATAGTTATTTTGAATGGTATGTATCAAACGGAAATTGTGAGTCAAAAGATACGGTAATGATAACTTATAATTTGCCACCTATAGCTCGTTTTGAAGTTGATCCGGTTGCATTTTGTGCTCCTGATACTGTAACAATAAATAATACTTCAACTTCCTATCCAGGATTATCTGATCCCGATAAGTTCTTTTGGTTGATGGAAGATTTTTCACTACCACCAACTTTTGATGTGAATACAGATATTGATTATATATTTACAAACACAGGAGATTTGGATTCTATTTATCATATTAGACTAATAGCTCTTGATTATGAAACCGGCTGTAGAGATACTTTCATTACTGAAGTAACTGCACATGCAGCTCCAAAACTAAATTATACGGTTAATCCTGATGGACCTGTTAGAATACCTAATGCAAACTTTAGTTTTGCAACTTCGCCAGAAGAGAGTACTCCTGATTTAGCTTCATATCAATGGGACTTTGGTGATGGATATAATAGGTATGATACTGAGATTAATTATAATTTTGAATATAATTATGAAACTCCAGGAACTTATATCGTTAGGTTAACAGGTGTTAGTGATGGACAATGTGCTGGTTTCTGGTCAGACACACTTATAGTTCTACCTGCGTGTCCTTGGTCTTGGCAACAATCAGGAGATACAATTGCAGAAGGATGTGAAGACTTATATGTAGAATTTTTAAATGAAACCGATTATGTTTCAGATTCATTGCATAGTAAATGGTATTTTTACGGAGATGGAGAAGTTCCTGATGGAATTGCCCCAGAAGATACATGGACATACTCTGATGATCCGAATTACACTTACCCTGAACCTGGAGTATATCATCCTCATTTTATAGCTTGGAGTGATGAGTGCAGAATGTCTGGCATACCCGATTTTACAAGAAGTCAAGTTGTTATTGTACATCAAAAGCCACTTGCTAATTTTGATGTAACACCAAGAAAAATAATGTTACCAGATCAATTGCTACTTTGTCATAATTATTCAGAGGATGGAGTCAGGTATTATTGGGATTTCGGAGATAATTCAACTGGAATTGAGAGAACTTATGAGCAAACATCTCATTTATACACTGAACCGGGTTTATATGATGTGTCTCTTGAAGTATGGAGTGAGCATAATTGCTATGATTCATTAAGATTGAAAAAAGCGGTTATAGTTGAGCGAGAAGGAGGAATAGAATTTCCAACAGCATTTATTCCAAACCCAAGCGGGTCTAATGGAGGAGTTTATCCTTGTGGTGAAAAATATACAATAGATGAAACAAATGAAGTCTTTTTTCCTAAGCAAGCAGGAGTTGCAAAATATTTGCTTGAAATATATAACAGATGGGGAGAAAAGATTTTCATTAGTAATGATATTTGCACAGGATGGGACGGATATGTTGATGGTGTTTTAGCACCTCAAGATGTGTATGTCTGGAAAGTTTCTGTTGTATATAGAAATGGAAGACCGGACAAGAAATATGGATCTGTTACTCTTTTAAGATAAAAAAAATAATTTATAATTAATAAAAAGCCCAACAAAGTTGGGCTTTTTATTGTTTATTTTTTCATGTTTTTTTGTTGAAAATTTAAATATAAAAAAATGGCTTTACACTCTTTTTTTTGACAGTATCTCTTTTTATTTTGCACAATATTTCTTTATGTTACTTTTGTAATTTTATTTGAAAATACTTTGAAAAATTGTGTGATTGAAAGATAAAGTTAATTCTGAAATTGTTAAGAATGATAGTTAATTTTTCATTGAATAAATTTTAAAAAGAATAACATGCTTTTTAATTCTTTAATTTTCTTGATTTTTGCTTTTTTGTTTTTTATTCTTTTACCTGCTATAAACAAGCTAAAGAATAATTACAGATGGTTATTTATTACAGTAGCATCTTTTGTTTTTTATGGGTGGTGGGATTGGAGATTTTTATTTTTGATTATCGGAAGTGGATTAATTGACTTTTTTGCAGGTTTACTACTTGTTAAAAATCCAAAATATAAAAAAATCTTTTTGATATTATCTTTAACCGGAAACTTAGGTAGCCTTGCAGCTTTTAAATACAGCTCATTTATTGCTGAAAATATTAATTCATTTTTTCAGTTATTTGGAATAATTATTAATCTGAATGAACTTATTCCAGATTTTATGTTAATCTTACCTGTAGGAATTAGTTTTTATACCTTTCAGTCAATGAGCTATACAATTGATGCCTATAGAGGAAGATTAAAGCCGACTAAAAATATTTTACAGTTTTTTGCATATTTATCAATGTTCCCACAATTAGTTGCAGGCCCTATTGTTAGAGCAAAAGATTTATTGCCACAACTTAAAGTTGTAAGAAAGGTTTCATCATTAGAAAATTGGAATGGTTTCAGGCTTATACTGATAGGTTTTTTTAAAAAAGTAGTTTTAGCAGATAATATTGCCCCTTTGGTAAATTATGCTTTCAGCGATGTAAACACATCAACATCAACTTTGTATTGGTGGATTGTTATTGTTGGTTTTGCCCTTCAAATTTATTTCGATTTTAGTGGATATAGCGATATTGCAAGAGGGCTAGCAAAATGGATGGGTTTGCATTTTAGAATGAATTTTAACCATCCTTATATTGCGACTTCCGTTAGAGAATTTTGGACCAGATGGCATATTTCACTGTCAACATGGTTTAAAGATTATGTTTATATTCCACTTGGTGGTTCTAGAAAAGGAAAATTTAGGAGTCATGTTAATATGTGGATTACAATGATTGTTTCTGGTTTTTGGCATGGAGCAGCATGGAATTTTATAATTTGGGGAGCTTTACACGCTTTCTATACAAGTTTAGAACGTGTTCTGAAAATTCCAAAAAGATTAAAAAAAGTTGCAGGAGGAAAGTATATCGCATCTTTTTTAGTACTTTTTCAGGTTATGATCGCTTGGGTATTTTTTAGAGCAGTATCTTTTGAACAAGCTGTAAATATTGTAAAAATGCTTCTAAACTTTAATTTTGCAATTGATTTTGAAGCAAATGCTAATTTTATAAACGGTTTGTTTTATATTACAACTGGTATTTTAATAGAAATGTATTTTTTCTTTAATTTTAATAGTTTAAGGCTCAAAAATAATAAGACTGTTGAATACTTACAATTTATAGTAATTATCCTTGCAATAATTTTCTTACGAGGAAAAGGTGCTGAATTTATTTATTTTCAATTTTAAATAATTTATGTTTGATAAAAAAGTAATATTCACAATTTTAGTTTCTATGATACTTGCTACAATCATTGCTTTGTATTCAAGTAATAAAGACAAAAATGAATTAAATAAAGCTTTGTTTATTAATAAAACATACACAAAAAAAAAATATGATGTAATTGTTGCAGGAGATTCTAGAACTTACAGGGGAATATCTTCTAAAATTATTAATAATAAGCTGAATTTATCTGTTTTAAATTTAGGTTATTCTTCCGCTGGATTTAATAAAACTCTGTTTGATAAAATTGATGAAAAAATATCACAAAAAAGTAAAAATAAAATCTTAATCTTGGGGATTACACCTTTTTCTTTAACCGCTCAGGCTTCTTTTAACGGACATTTAAAAAGATTAGAATCTTTAAAAAAAGAAGAAGTTTTGGAATATATGTATTTATTCCCTGTTAAAAGTTTTTATTACTCCATTACACCTGATGATATAAGAAAATTAATTATACACAAAGGTAGTAAAAATGAAAATTATCAACAAGAATATCATATTAATGAAGGCTGGATAGCATCTTGGTATTTGAAACCAAATGAATATGCGGCATTAAAATCGTATAAAAAAACTTTCACTGATACTAAAATTTCAAATCAAATAATTGAAAATTTGTATATTAAAATACAAGAATGGAAAAAAGAAGGAATTTCTGTTTTCGGATATATTGTACCGTCTTCAATTAATATGACTGAATTAGAAAGGAACATTGGAAAGTTTAATCAAAATAAATTTATTAAAGGTTTTATAAAAGTAGGTGGAGAGTGGATAAACATTGAAAATAAATATATAAGTTATGACGGTAGCCATTTAGAAAAAGAAAGTGCAATACACTTATCTGAAGAAATTTCTAGCAAAATTCTTAATAATAATATTATTTCAAAATATGATTCTACAATTAAGGTAAATAACATTTATAACATAGATTATATTTACAAATTTGAAACAACTTTTGAAAAAGATACTGGACTTCAAATTGAAAAAGGAAAAGGGATTTTAGGCTCCAATGCTGTATTTGTTGATAAAAAATATAATACATTTGTTTTATATAAAGAACGATTAAGAAAAAAAGGTGTTAAAAAGATTTCTTTAGAAGTATGTGTTCTTTATAAAGACAAACAAAGCATAGCTAATTTAATATGTAATATCGGAGGAAGTATAACAAGCTTTAATTCTAATTATACTTGTATCCCAAATAAATGGTGCAGATTATATCTTACAGTAGATTTTCCTGAAAAGATTACAAATGCAGATGATATTACAGTTCTTATAAAAAGCAAAAAAGGGACTAAGATTTATATTGATGATTTTAGACTTTATATGTTGTAAAAGAAACGTCTGTATTCAAGTAATAATTACAATTATTTTAACATATACAAATCAGCATACCCTTTTGGAGAAGTATAAATATGCTTATAAAATTGATTTAGATTTTCGCTTATTTCAGTATTTAATTTAAACTCTTTGTGTTTATGATATATTAAAACATAATCAATATTTTTTATATTCATATTTATAGATTTTGGCATATGAGCAGGGTTATGTTCCATTATTCTTTTATTTCCTAACATCAATATTGGCAGTTTTGCGTAATTCCAAACAATTGGAAATTGTCCTTGGTTTTGAGGGCTTTTCAAATTTACAACAGCTTTGTCAATGCCAACATAACATGGGAAATGCAAATCAAACCAATTGTCTGAATTTCTCACGGCATAAAGTACACTATTTGCCTTAATATGGTCTTCAACCATATGAATATCTTGAATAATTTCATTCAAATGCTTATGTTCTTTTGTTCTATAATTTTGTAGATAAATAAATGAAATCAGCAGAATAATCGTAGATAAATATACAATTATTTTTGGATATTTTTGCATTGAAAGAGTAATTATTAATGTAAAAAAGAACATTAAACCAATTCTATTGGTTAAACTTCCTGCTGATATTCTGTCGGGTAAAAAATAGTATAATGCTAAAAAGAAAAAAGAAATTATAAACCAAATATTTTTGATTGAAAAAATTTCTTCCAAACGTTTATCGTTTTTTAAATATGAAATTCTTATTAATATGCTTGCTAATAATATCATTAAAACGTTAAAAATGGGAATATTGCCAACAGCCTCGTTGTCATGATGGAAAGCTACCAGTTGTCTAATTCTTAATAAAAAATAAGTCAGTTCTTTAAAACTATAACTAACTGAAAGAACAGTACTGTCAATGCTCATAACATATTTGATATAAACTATCCATAATACTATCGCAGGTATTGCAGAAATTAATATCAATACTAGTCTGTTAATTAAACTCTTAAAAGAAATATCTTCCTTTCTTATTTTTTTAAAAATAAAATCAAAAACTGTATACAAAAATATACTTATGCCCGTAAGAGCAAATACAAACGCATGCGATAGAAAAGAAAATAATAACAATAAACCAAAAATAAGAATGTTCTTTTTGTTGAATTTTGAATGTCTTATTAAATAACCAAATGTCAGAAAAAAGGGTATAAAAGCAATACTAAACGAATAATATCCCATCATAAAGTACATAGAGTAAGCAAATGGAAATATTAATATTGACATATAATTATTTTCTTTATTTACCGAATTAATAAGATATCTGAAAGAGAAAGCAATAGAAACAATATAACTCATTATGAAGAGTTTCTCTGCCAACCAAGCTGAAAAGAAAAATCTGAAAAAAGCAAGAAAAAAATGACCTGACCAATATCCTACGATAACACTATTAATTTTAAAAAACTCAGATATTGATGAATTTCCTTTTAACAATTCAACTAAAATATTTGCATTATATAGATGCTGAGGACCATCTAATGAAACATAATATTTATGGAAAAATAATGGAATAATACTCAATAACAAGAAAGCGAAAAAAAATAATCTACTAGATAGTAACTCACGTTTAAAATTTAATCTCATTTTATTTTTTTTTAGAAGAAAACAAAAATAATATATTAAATTTGGTTTTTTATAAAAGATACAAAAATTTTATGTTAAAAAAAATTATTAAATATTTATTCTTTATATTTTACATTTTATTTGTGATAAGATGTAATGATACAAATAAAAAAATACAAAAATCTGAAAACGATTTTATTTATATAGATGGAAAATATTTTAAATATAAGAATGATAAATTCTTTCCTCTAATGCTTAATTACTCTGTTTGTCTGAGGCAAGTAAACGAGGAATATGTAATGGCACCTATAAAAGACTATGAAGATAAGAATGTCTATGAAGGCAACTCAAAAGATAGTATCCAAAACGTTTTAAAAGGGCATTTTCAATTACTCAAAGAATTAGGTTTTAATTCAATAAGATTTCATGGTATTAGTAATGTATCTAGAAATGATACAACAGGTGATTATTTAGTAAGAGTAAATAAAAAAGGAGGAAATTCAAGATTAAATATTACGGATAATCCTGATATTTATCTTAGTGCAATAGGAGAATTGGTTAGTATTGCAGAAGAAAAAGGATTAAAAGTTATGATATTGTTTAAAGCTGATATTGATGACCCAAAACGTCGTGATTTCGTTATTTCAATGTTAAAATATTTTAAAAAAAACAATACTATATTTGCTTATGACTTATTCAATGAGCCCCTTTATTTTGATAATAAAAAATTACCTAACTGGAAAAAGCACAGAAAAAAGGAAGATGCCTATAAAATAACTCTCACTTGGAAAAGAATGATGAATAAGTATGCTCCCAACCATTTATTCACAATAGGATTTGCTGAGCCTATTGAAGTTTTTGAATGGGATCCGGAAATTCTACCTGTAGATTTTGTTGCATTTCATACATATCATCCTTTAAGGGTTCCTAATGAAATTTATTGGTTTAGTAAATATATAAATAAACCCTGGATGATTGGAGAGACCTCGTTACCTGCTGATAATGATTCTATTATGTATTCAGAGCAAGCTCAGTTTATGAAAGAAGTTTATTCCAGAATCGTAAATTGCGGAGGTGCCGGACTGGGCTGGTGGGGATTTCAAGATGTAAGTTGGGGAGGTTTTGAACATGACTTTACCAGTATTGCAAATCATAGAGGTGTTACGTTTTCTAAAGATAAAAAATATAAAATTAAAGGATCTTTTAAACCAGCTGCTTATGAGGTTAATAGATTAAAGGATATAAAACCAACGGGAGATTGTCCTTGTATGACAAATTACTACAATATGTTGGGATATGAAAATATTGTTCTCATCGGAAAAATTATAAATGGTAAAACTAATGAACCAATTGAAGGTGCTGTCATAAGAGGATGGAATAAATGGTGGGGAATTGCTGCAAATACTTATACAAATGCTGATGGTTTATATACCTTATATTCAAATACTGAATTTGTTCATTTTGAAATTTCTGCTCCTGGGATGTCAAAAATTACATTTAACTATAATGCTACCTATGAGCCTACATATAAGCATAATTATACCCTCGAAAATCTACCAAACAAAAATTTAGAATATCACAAAATATCTTATTCCCAATTTTTAAATAAA
Organism: uncultured Chlorobiota bacterium; assembly: GCA_947311255.1. Taxonomy (GTDB): domain Bacteria; phylum Bacteroidota; class Bacteroidia; order Bacteroidales; family JAADGE01; genus JAADGE01. The sequence goes on from CAMZKL010000021.1 coordinate 32,837, forward strand.
GATACCAAAGAAAAAGATTATAATTTTAAGATTTTTAATTTTGATAAAGATAAATTTCATAAAGCAAAATTTAAAGGAAACATTGGAATAAAGAAATTATATCCAATATTATTAAAATAATAATAAAAACATTAACATAAGTAATGAGATTAAATATTTTTTTTCAAAAAAACTCTGTAAGTATGATAGTTATTATACTTTTTATAATAGCTATATCATTGGTCAATCTCAATCAAGATACATACAACACTAAAGAGGGGGTTATTAAATACGACGTAAAATCGTATTACGCTTTTTTGCCTGCAGCAATTATTGAAAAAGACCTTTCCTTTAATTACATTGATAAACTTCCTATAAAAGATAGATACATATGGATATGGCCATCCTACACAGAAGAAGGGAAAAAAATTATGTTAACGACTTGTGGATTATCAATTATGTATTCTCCTTCCTTTTTCTTAGCACATGGAATAGCAAAACTAAACCCTAATATTGAAGCAAACGGATATACAAAACCATATCATGTTGCTTTAACCCTTAGTGCATTTGTTTATTTTGTATTAGCACTATTTATATTAAGGAGGATACTATTAAAATATTTTGATGACAAAACTACTGCTTTAACACTTTTTTTTATTGGAGCAGGAACAAATTTATTCCATTATATAACTTACGAAGCTCCATACCCACACGCTTATAATTTCTTTTTAATAATTTTATTTTTGTATTTGATTTTACGGTGGTATAATAAGACTTCAATAAAAAACACAATTTTTTTAGGTTTAATAGGAGGATTAATTACATTAATACGCCCTACTAATATTATAGTGTTATTGTTAATCCCTTTATTCGGCGTTACAAGTATTAAAAGTCTAAAGCAGAATATAATATTTTTGGTAAAAAAATGGTATTTAATTATAATTATGATGATTGCATTCGTAATCGTTTGGATACCTCAATTCTCTTATTGGTACTATATAACAGGAAAAATCTTTTATTTTTCCTATGGAACTGAAGGTGGTAAATTTTTCTTTAATAATCCTCAAATTACAAACTTTTTAGTTAGTTATAAAAAAGGATGGTATATCTATACCCCATTAATGCTAATAGCAACAATTGGAATGTATAGACTTGTAAAAATTAAAAATGATTTTTCTTGGGCAATATTACTTATATTAGTCATTAACATTTACTTGCTATCTTCATGGTGGAGTTGGTGGTTTGGTGGTTCTTTTGGGCAAAGATCAATGGTTGATATTTATGGATTAATGGCTTTCCCTCTTGCTGCAGTTATTGCAAAAAAAAGAAAATATAAACTAAGCAAAATAATATTACTTACCATTTTATTTATTTTAACAATTTTTAATCAATTTCAAATACAACAGCATAGAAATAAAGCTATTCATTATTGGTGGACCAACAAAGAGGCTTATTGGGAAACTTTTTTAAAACTAAAACCAACTTGTAAATATTGGAAAATTATTCAAATACCAAATTATATAAAAGCAAAACAAGGTATTTATGAGTTTACATTTCCATATGATAAACATATGAAAATTACAAAAGAAGATTTGGAAAAAGAAATTTTATTTTCCATCAAAAAAAATAAAAATTTGAAAGACAGCCTTGTCTTGATAGCAAACAAAAAAAACATTAGTTTTGATTCTGTTTGCAACAATTTTTCAAACAATCTCATTAAAACTAAAAAGGCAAAAAAACATTTTGATATACTTAAGATAAGAAAATTAGAAAAATACATACAAGGATGTAAATCGTGGAAAGAAGAACTTGAAAAAAAGGCAAAAAAGAATAAAATGTCATTATCTATGGTCATAAATAATGAAGCAAAAAGAGTGTATTTCAGATATTCGCAACAATATAAAGATACTTTTAAATAATACCCTTTTTTATAATTTTTTTCTGTTAAAATACATACTAAAAAAGAAAATAAAAACCTCTCCAGAAATAAACCACAACCTAGAAATAACTGATATTGTAGTTGCAATTTCAAGAGGAATTCCTGTTAGTACCATAAATCCAGTCATTATTCCCTCTCGCACACCTATGCCGCCAGGTACAATTATTGCAAGAAGTCCAAGCGTAACACCAAGCGGAAAAATAAAACCTGCAGATAATTCTGCCTCAGGGTATATCGACTTTGCGAAGAAATAAAAAGCAAAAATCCAAAAAGTCCAATAAATTAGAATATAAATTAAAATATTAAGACTCTCTTTGAATGTAATTTGTGGCAATTCAAGTTCTTTTTTAAGAAATCTTTTCATAAGATAAATAAGTATTTTTCTTACTTTGTCTGAAAAATTAAAGATTGTTAAACCCAAAAAAAGAACTGTAACTCCAATTGTAAACTCATCAATTCCGTGAAAAATAATTAAAGGAACTGCACTAAGTAACAGTCCAAGCCAAACGTAAAGCAACTGTTCTTTTAACGAGGCATAAGAAGCTGTCTTAAGAGAATGTTTATTCCCTACGGCTTTAGATGCTCTACCTAATATTACCCAAATTTTACCTGGAATATATTTTGCAAAAACTGCCAAACCGTGCGATGCAATTGCTTTTGATTTTGAAATATAAATATTATGTTTCCGTAAAACATTCCACCAGCTTATGGCACTAAAAGAAAAACCTGACCAAAGAAACAATATTGAAATAATTAAATAAGAATAATTAAATTTTAAATTGTTAATTTGCAAATAGTCAAATTTATATAAATAATATACAAGAAAGGCTAGTGAAAGATAAAGCAGTATGTTAAAAATTAGTTTCTTATTCACTTTTATAGTCTTCTGCTAATTTCTTATTATAATCCATATCAAACCACATCGCAAAAAAGATAAATAATATACCCATAATTGAAGCAAACATCCAAGCTAAAAAATTTATTTTAGGAATATTATTAAACTCTATCCAAAAATAAATAAACCTAACTGCCAACGGAACACTTAATAACAACAAGGAAAAACCAGAAAAATAAAACAAAATTAACGGATGCGAATCTCTTATAATATATTTTTGTTTTAATCTGTAAAAGAATAATCTAAGTAAAAGCCATGAAATTGTAAAAATTACTTTCTTAATTTTCATTTTTGATTGCTCTCCTACATTATAAACCGGAGGAGTAATTATATCTTGTACCCTAAAATTATAAACATTTAGTTTAACAAGCAAATCATTTGGTTGCCCATAGCGTTTATACATTTTATCCCAATTTATTGTATGAAGTGCTTTTTTGTTTATTGCAGTATAGCCTGATTGTGAGTCAGCAATATGCCAGTAACCGGAGGCTATTTTTGTAAGAAATGATAATATTGAATTTCCTATATATCTTATACGAGGTATTTTTTCATATGCTTCGCCTGATAATAATCTGTTTGTTTTTGTATAATCAGTTTTTCCTTCCGCAACAGGTCTAATAACTCTTGGTAATTCATTTGGATCCATTTGTCCGTCACCTGCCATTACTACTGCAATATCAAAATTATTATCTCTTGCCCATTTGTAACCTGATGCAATTGCTCCTCCAACTCCTTGATTAACTTTGTGTTCTATTAAAACTACTTTATTATTTGTTTTAATGTATTCTTTAACAATCTCAACAGTTTTATCTTTGCTTAAATCATCAATTATTACAATTTTGTCAATATATTCAGGCATTGTATCTATTACTTTGCCTATTTGAGTTTCTTCTTTATATGCAGGAACTACAACTGCAATAGTTTTATTGTTAAACATATTTTTTTTTACAAAAATATAATAATATTGTGTTTTATAAAAAATGAGTTCCTTTTTTTAATACTTTTGTAACATGAACATCATAAGAAAAATTATAGAAAATATTAATAATAACAAAAAACTTATACTTTTAATTGTTGTTGTAAATAAAGGCAGCAGTCCTGGAAGGCAAGGTTTTAAAATGTTAGTTGTTGATGATGGTAAAAGATATGGATCAATTGGAGGCGGAGCAACTGAACATAAGTTGGTAAACAGAGCATATAAAATGCTTGAAGAAAATATTTCTACACCTGAATTGCACGAACAAATTCACAGAACAGAAGAAGCAATGCACGCATCCGGCATGATTTGTTCGGGAGAAAATACTGTTATTTTATATCCCATAGACAATAAGTATATGTCTGATTTTGGGGCTGTTAAAAAATGTGTTGATGCTAAAAATGAAATAACTTTAACATTAGGTATTAATGAATTAAAGATAGAAGAAGGGGCAGAAATTTCAGGGCAATATGAATTTAAAAACGATATTTATAAGGAAGTTTTAGGATATAAACATATCGTTTACATTGTAGGTGGTGGGCATGTGGGACTTGCTCTTTCAAAACAAATGAAAATGTTGGAATATACAGTTAAAATTTATGATAACAGACCAAATCTTGATACTTTAGAAGCTAATAATTATGCTGATGAAAAGAATATTATAAATTTTGATAAAATTGATGAATTTATTCCAAATGGTAAAAATATTTACATTGTTATAGCAAGTTTCAGCCATACTCATGATAAAAAAATATTGACAAAACTATTAAATAAAAAAGTTGCTTACCTAGGAATGATGGGAAGCAAAAATAAAGTAAAAGAAATTTTCAGTGATTTAAATGAAAAAGGATATTCCAAAGAACAGTTAGAAAAAGTTTCTGCTCCGATAGGTGTAGCAATTAAAAGTGAAACTCCGGAAGAAATTGCTGTTAGTATTGCTGCTGAAATAATAAAAACAAAAAACACTATTTAGTGTCTGTTCACAGAGCCTCTGTGTATCTTAAGAACAAAGATTTTATAGATTTGGTCTATTTTGTGAGTTCTCTCACAATATTAATCTTTTGGAATCTTTCCTATAAAAGATTTTACATAATCTTCAAACTTTTGAGTTCTATATTTTTCTTCTTTTATGTATGAAAAAATTCTTTCAGATTGGTAAGGCGAAATAAAACCATGCACTTCATTTACTTTATGTTTTTTGCTGTTAATAAAAACAAAAGCAGGGAATTTAAAACTCTCTTGCAGAAGAGAAGATGTTAGCTTATGAGGATTCCCTTTTCCGGATGGAATAATTTTTTGACCAAAAAGAAAAACAGTATCTTGTGAAGCAGCATTAAATTTTACAGGATAATAATTTTTATTTACAAGATTAGCAATAATAGAATCTTTAAAAACAATTCCTTCTTCAATTTTGCAAGATTGACACCAGTCAGTGTATAAATATACAAGCATTGGTTTGTCGTTTTTCATACATAAACTCGAAGCTTCTTCAACTGAAAACCATTTTACAATACCACTTTTGTCAAGTTTTTTTGTTGTAGTATCTTTTTTAAGTTCATCTTCATAGACTTCCGGATAATTTTGTTGATACATATTTTTCCAACTTTTATAAGGCAATGCATTATGTATTTCTTCTACAAAATAAACTAATAAAGGTTCAATTTCATGAACTTTCATATAACCCGGAACCGGATTTATTTTCCTTTTTTTGTCAATGTAAACAATTGTAGGAAATGAAAAGCGATTATTCAAAATGTATTTTGCAAAATCGTGTTTTGGCTTTCTTCCATTGCCTAAATTTGTATATGTTTTACCTTGATATTTTATTGTGTCAAAGCCTTCGGCATTAAACCTTACAGGATAAAAATTAATATTTATATAATTCGAAATTCCTTTGTGTGCAAAAGTAGTTTTCATCATATGTTTGCACCACCCACACCAATCAGTATAAACGTCAATCATTATAGGTTTTGGATATATATTAGAAAGACTATCAGCTTCTTCAATAGTGTACCATTTTATTAAGGAAGGTTCAACAGTTTTTTGAGAAAAAGAAATCTTTAAAATAAATATAAATAAAATTGACAGTGTATAATTTCTTAGTTTCATAAAATCAGATAATTTTGCGGTTTTTATAAATAACGAGCAAGTTTAATAAAAATTTTTAAATTCAGGATGAAATATTCTTCAATAATAATACTTTTAATATTATCTTTTCAGCTAAAATCTCAAAATTTTGATAAAAGCTATTTTCGTTCTCCTGTAAATTTTCCACTAAGATTAGCCGGTAATTTTGGAGAAATAAGACCAAATCATTTTCATTCAGGAATAGATATTAAAGCAAGTACAAAAGGTTTGAAGGTTTTTGCAGCCGCAGATGGCTATGTTTCTCGTATTAGAAAATCGGCAGGAGGTTATGGTAATGCGTTGTATATTACGCATCCAAACGGACTTAAAACAGTTTATGGACATATGCAGAAGTTCAATAAAGAACTTGAAGAATATGCAGAAAACATTCAATATTCACTTAACAATTTTGAGTTTACAAAATATCAGGATTCAACAAGATTTAAAATAAAAAAAGGAGATATAATTGGCTACATTGGTAATTCAGGAAGGTCATACGGACCTCATCTTCATTTTGAAATAAGAGAAACTGAAAAAGATGTGCCAATAAACCCTTGTTATTTTAATTTTAAGATTGTAGATAATATAAAACCAAAGATATATAGTATTGGAGCTTATGCTCTTGATGAAAATGGAAATATTAATAACGCAGGTAAAAAACAATTTTTTAAAGTTTATAAAAAAGGAGGAAATTATTTTATAAATAAAGTTATATATTACACAGGCAAACTAGGGATTTCAGTAAGAGCAAATGATTTTTTAAATGCCACAAAAAATACACAAGGTATTTATTCTTTAAAAATGTTTTTTGATGGTAAACAAGTATATTCTCACAAAACTGATAAAATTAGCTTTGAAGAATCTAGATACATTAATAGCTTCATTGATTTTGAAGAAAGACAAATTTCAGGGGATAAATATCAAAAGTGTTTTATAGAACCAGGCAACAAACTTAGTTTTTACGGCTCTTGTGTCAACTCAGGAATAGTTGAAAATTTTGATAGTGAAATACATAAAGTTAAACTTGAACTTGCTGATATATACGGAAATAAAACTAATTTATTTTTTAAAATTTCAGGAAAAAAAATAGTAGGAGAAAAAAGAAATTTAGACCTTTTTTATTATGATGAAGATAATTTCTTTGAAAAAGAAAACTTTAGAGCATATTTCACAAAAGGAACAATATATAAAAATATTGAAAAAGAATATGAAATAATTAAGGGAAATAAAGTATTATATTCTGACATACATAAACTATGCTCTTACAAAATTCCGGTTCATGAGAAAATTCATATAGCAATAAGAACAGATAGATTGCCTAAGCGGCTAATAAATAAGGCATTATTGGTATTGATAGACAAAAATGGCAAACTTTCTCCTATTGGAGGAAGTTATATAAATGACTTCTTTGTGGCAAAGACAAATAAGTTTGGAAAATTTGCTATTTCTGTTGATGAAACACCTCCTGAAATTATAGAAGAAAATTTTCCGGAAGGAAATAATTTTTCTGAAAAAAGAAAAATTTCATTCAAAATAAAAGATAATTTATCAGGCATTAAAGAATATTCTGCAAAAATTGACAAAAAAAATATAATTTTTAGTTACGATAAAAAGAATAACAGAATTAGCTATGTATTTGATAAACATATAGATAGTAACAATAAGCACAATTTAGAAATAATAATTTCTGATAAAAAAAATAATAAAACAGTTTATAAAACAATTTTTTTTAAGTAAATTGCATTTTATAAAAAATTAGATATTAAAAATGAAAGTTTTAATTGTAGAAGATGACCACGCATCAAGATTTTTTCTTGAAAGTCTATTAGAAAGTAACAGATATGATTTTAAATCTGCATCAAATGGAATTGAAGGACTAAATATATTTGAAGAATATAAACCCGATATTATTCTTACAGATATTCAAATGCCTATTATGGGTGGCTTAGAATTGTTAGAAGCCATTAGAGACAAAAAATCCGATACAATTGTTGTTATGGTAACAGCATTTGGTACAGAAAATTATGCTGTTCAAGCACTTCATCTTGGAGCAAATAATTATTTAAAAAAACCGGTATCATCTCAAGAGTTATTAAGACTTCTTAAAAAATATAAAGCAATTATTTCAAGTAAATACTCTCCTGATGTACTTCCGGGCAGACTTATGTATCGTAAATTTCAATTAGAATTTAATACGGAATTTCATAAAATCCCAAAGATTGTTGATAAAGTAATAGTTGAATCAAATCTTGATATTGATGATAATGAAAAAGTTAATATTGAATTAGGACTTGTTGAGTTAATTACAAATTCTATTGAACATGGAAATTTGAACATAACATATTCCGAAAAACAAGAGGCCTTAAATAATGGAAATTTAGACGAACTTTATTTTGAAAGGATGAAAAATCCTGTCTTTAAAAATAGAATTATTACTATTGATTTTTTTGCAGATAATGACAAACTTCAATGGACTATTTCAGATGGAGGAACTGGCTTTGATTGGAAATCGCTCCCTGATCCTACTGACGAAGAACATCTTTTGGAACTTAATGGAAGAGGTGTTTTTATTTCGAGATTTCTATTTGATAAAGTAGAATATCTTGGAATAGGTAATATTGTTGTCGCAACAAAAATTATTAGCAAAATGTCTTAGTTTAGTTCTGTTAAAATTTGTTAAATTGCTTATACTTAAAAATATTCAATGAGTTTATGCGTTATCTATTTGAAAAATAATTTTTAATTAATTAGATAAGCATATGAAAAAATATTTTACTCTTTTTCATTTGTCTGTATTAACTAAAAGTAAGTTTGAAATATACTATTCTGATAAAAAAAAACAAACATCTTTTGTTCTTTTTAAGAAATGTTCGGATGCACTAAGTAAGATTAAGTTAAATCCAAAAGACGAAGTTGTTAATAATATTCTCAAATTTGCTAATTCATAGAAATTAATGCAGCCAATAAAATAACCGCCAAAAGGCGGTTTTTTTATGCCGTTTTTTCTAATTTTGCAATTCTGAATATTTAGAAAAGATAAAATAAAATAATATTAGAATGAATAAAAGACTTTTGAAAAATAAAAAATTTACAATTATATCTACTCTACTTCTAATTTTTTTCTTACTGCAAAGCTCTGATAAAGAGGGTATTAAATCGATTAAGTACGATAAGTCAGAAAGTTTAATTTGGGCAGACTCTATAATGTCAAAAATGTCTGATGATGAACGACTCGGGCAACTTTTTATGATTGCTGCCTATCCAAACAAAGGAAAAAAAAACAAAGATTTTATAACAAAAATAATAAATGAATATAAAATTGGGGGACTTATTATGTTTCAAGGTGAACCTGTGAAACAAGCCGAACTAACAAACTATTATCAATCAATCTCAAGAACCCCGCTAACGATTGCAGGAGACTACGAATGGGGACTTTCAATGCGATTAAAAAATACTGTAAACTACCCCAGACAAATGATGCTAGGGGCAATTCAGAATGATTTATTGATTAGTGAATTTGGAGACGAACTCGCAAAACAATTCAAAAGACTAGGAATCCATATAAACTTTGCACCTGTAATTGATGTTAATAATAATGCAAATAATCCGGTTATTAACAGCAGGTCTTTTGGTGAGCAAAAAGAAAATGTTGCAAAAAAAGGAATTGCATATATGGTTGGTTTACAGTCTAATAACATACTTGCTGTTGGAAAGCACTTTCCTGGTCACGGAGATACAGATGTAGATTCTCACAAAGATTTACCTGTTATTCTTCATACAAAAGAAAGATTAGAACAATTAGAAATGTATCCTTTTAAAGAATTAATAAACACAGGATTAGGTGGAATTATGGTTGCTCATCTCAATATTCCTTCTTTGGATACTGCTAAAAAGTCAGTATCAAGTCTTTCAAAGCCTATTGTTACAGGAATTCTTAGAAACAAACTTGGGTTTAAAGGCTTAATTTTTACAGATGCTCTCGGAATGAAAGGAGTTACAAAACTGTATTCGCCGGGAGAAACAGAAGTTGCGGCACTCGTTGCGGGAGTTGATGTTTTGCTTATGCCTGAAAATGTTAAAATAGCTTTTGCGAAAATTAAAGAAGCAATAAAACAAGGTAAAATTTCGCAGAAAGATATAAATAAAAGATGCCGAAAAATACTAGTTGCAAAACATTGGTTTGGACTAAAAAACTATAAAAAAATTAATATAGAAAATATTTATGAAGATTTGAATTCAGATTCAGCAATATTTTTAAATAAAAAATTAACAGAAGCAGCCTTAACATTGGCAATAAATAAAAACAAAATTATTCCTTTTAAAAATCTAGATAGTGAAACAATTGCCTCAATATCAGTAGGCAATGGGTACGTAAATGATTTTCAGAAGGAACTTGAATTATATGATTTTGTAAATAATTTCTCAATTAATAAATCTTCAAAAACAGATGCTTTTAACAGAAAAATTTCTCAACTTTCTAAATTTGATAAAGTAATAGTAAGCATACATAACATGAACAGGAGGCCGGCAGGAAGGTTTGGAATAAACAAAAATATTGCCGATTTTGTGAATAAGTTATCTCTAAAAACAAAAGTTATTTTAGTCCTTTTTGGAAACCCATATGCACTAAAATATTTTAAAAACCCTGAAAATTTGGAAGCTGTTTTGGTTTCATATAACGACAGAAAAATAACACGAAATTTATCTGCTCAACTTCTTTTCGGAGGAATTACAGCAAGAGGAAAACTTCCTGTTTCCGCAGGAAATTTTTTTAAAGCAGGAATGGGAAAACTATCTATTAAACAGAGACTTAAATATACAAACGCTTTTGAGTTAGGAATAAATCAAGACACATTATTAAAAATAGATTCTGTTATAAATGATGCAATTACTGTTGGTGCAACTCCTGGAGCAACAATTCTTGCAATTAAAAATGGAAAAGTATTTTTTCATAAATCATACGGATATCATACTTACGATAAGAAAGTTAAAACACAAAATTCTGATATTTATGACTTAGCATCTCTTACAAAAGTAATTTCAACATTAGCTGTTTTAATGAAACTATATGAAACCGGAAAAATTGATATTAATAAAAAATTATCTTCGTATATGCCTGATTTAAAAGGGACTAACAAAGAGGATATTGTTATAAAGGATATTCTCGCACATCAGGCACGCTTAAAACCATGGATTCCATTTTATAGATATACTTATGAAGATGATGAAAAAACAATTCCTAGCAAAAAAATATATTCAACCGTAAAAAAAGGAAAATTTATACTAAAAGTTGCTGATAAAATGTATATGAACAAAGATTATGTTGATACAATTTATCAAAAAATATATGATTCTGAATTAAGAAGTAAAAAGAAATATAAATATAGCGATTTAGGTTTTATTCTTTTTAATAAACTTATTGAAGACATTACAAATCAGCAGCAAGAAGATTATGTAAAAAATGTATTTTACAATAAACTTGGAGCAAATACAACAGGTTATCTACCCTTAGAAAATTTTAGTAAAATACAAATTGTACCTACTGAAAATGATGATTTCTTCCGACATCAACTTTTGCAAGGATATGTACACGATTATGCAGCTGCCATGACTGGTGGAGTTAACGGGCATGCTGGATTGTTTTCAAATGCAAATGATTTAGCAAAAGTACTTCAAATGTATCTTCAAGGAGGGAAATATGGAAAAGAAAGATATTTATCTGCAAAAACATTAAAACTTTTCTCTTCTTGTGCTTTTTGCGAAAATGATAACAGAAGAGGACTTGGTTTTGATAGAGCTCTAAGACCACACGGAGGACCCTCCTCGCAACTAGTTTCTGATAAAAGTTTCGGGCATTCAGGGTTTACAGGAACTCTTGTTTGGATTGACCCCGAATATGATTTTATTTACATATTTCTTTCTAACAGAATAAACCCTACAAGCAATAATAAAAAACTTTGGAAAATGGATGTTAGAACAAAAATTCAAGATTATTTTTATAAATCTCTTCCTGAATTTAATGAGTAAATATAATAAATATTTAATACTGTATAATTTAATTATTTTATAACTCCTTAACTAAAGCACCCCATTTTTCATCTATCACAAAATTGTGTTTCAAATAATAATTTCCAAAAAGAAAGTGAGCTTTTATTGTTTTAACTCCTCTTGCTTTCATTCTTGTAAAAAAATCTTCCATCATAGCAGAACCAATACCTTTTCCATGCAAAGGGGAAGTTACAGCCATTCCATCAATTAAAACATCTTCTTTACTAAGCTCTTTATAGCATAAGCCTCCAATAACTCTTTCATTTGTATCTGTTAGAACATAATGTTTATCAGTGTCAGAAATCTTTTTAGGATAGTTTTCTTTATAAAACAATTTGTATAGTTCGCCTGTTTCAAATGCTTCAAGAGGCTCCCGCATTACATATTCTGTATTGCTCTTATCTTTTAATATTGAACGAACAATTACATGCTCATCTGTTTTTTCTCCAACAGTAAGAATATCAACTTTTTGCTCTGTCTTAATTCCGGGAAATACCATTTTTCCAAACATATTCTGTTCATATTTAGTCTTTAAAACAGATTGTAAATCAGATAATTCAGTTAACTGTAGAGGAATAATATTTATATTGTCAGACATTTTTTTTAATAAAATATCAAATGTTTTTGCAATATTAAGACTACAATCCTTAAAAAATGTTTCTCTAAAGAATTTATATCTTACAATTTCAGAAAATTGGTTGAGGTTGTATAAATCAAATAATTCTGAAATAGTTTGTTCCTTTGCTTTCATTCTTGATTTTGGGTTTTTATTTATCCAATCCAAATATCTGTCAATTGCATTGAAAAGAGCAAGAGGTAGATATATCCTTCCCTTAAAGTCAGTTAAATAGGACTTTAAGTTATTGAAAATTTCATTTTCATTTTCTGAAAGTTCAGATTTTTTATCATATTTATTTTCTAATTCATGTAAAAAATTTATAGCTTTTTCTTTTCCAAGAGATTCAACACAAGCATGAAAAATCCATCTTATTTTTATGAACTTATTTAAAATAGGGTAGTGTGCTGTAACTTTTTTATAAAAATTTAAGAATAATGAGTTAACTAATATGTCAAAAGATGCCTCTGAGCTCCATCCCGAAAGCGAAATAATTACTGCATTATCTGTAAAGTCGTTTTCAGGAAGAGCAACATTATTGGGTGAAATAAAACCGGGAATTATAGTTCTTCCACTATTGTACCAAACCTTGAAGAATGCACTCATAGAACGTATAAAAATTTTTCTCCAAGCATTTGCAGACTCAATATGCCCTGATGCTTGTACTTCTACAATTGCTCTTATTTTATCATAAGCGGAAAGCATACTTAAATATGCAGATATAACAATTTTATCATTTGGGTTGCTGCACCCAAAATTTGTAATTGCAGATGCCCCAAAAGGGTAAGCTCCTAATGTTATCATCCTATAAAGTGTTTCAAGACCTTTTTTTGTTTTTAGGTTTTCGTCAATTGATACATGAATGTCATAATGCTTACCTCTTAATGTGTTGATACTAAGCCTATAATGTTTAGTGTTTCTGTAGCTTTTTACTCTCGAAACCCAGATTCCCTCTTCGGGGATATTGCTCATTTTAAATTCCCAATCATCATAAATTATGATGATTGCTTGTTTTAATGTATGGCTTGCCGCTAACTTAGTAATTAGTTCTTCTTTATAGCTTTTAGATATACCCTCGTCAAAAACTAAGAATGATTTCAAATCTTTTTCAGAATATTCTTCGGAGGATTCCTTTATATGTTTAACAAAAGCTCCATGAAGTTCATAAAAATATTTATATGCTTTTTTAGATAAAAAACTTTCATTTTTCAACAACATCCAAGATGCAAATTCTGCCCGTAAAGTCTTATAATATTTAGGATTATTAATTCCAAAATTAAGAAGAAGTTTAAAAATTGTATCAAATTGTTTTCTTGTCTGCTTGTTTGCCGGCCATTTTAACTCTCTTCTGTATTGAAACATTCTTTTTCGCAAACTATCTAGATGTTGCAATGCAAATGTACCCTTTGCTAATATTTTTATAGACTCTTCATTAAGAAAAGTTTGTCCGGAATTTATAAAAGCAGGTAAAAGTTCCGAAAAATCAGGCTCAGGGTCTTTTGTTAATAAAATTCGGTATGCTGTTATTCTTATTTCTTCATTTTGGTGGCAAGCAAGAGCTTCTAACCTTCTGCGAATAACTTCTGCTTTGTTTTTATTTGAATTTGGAAATATGTTTTCAATTTGTTCTAAGGCGGATAATGCAGTTTTTGTTTCTGTATGCAATGCCTCGGATATAAGACTGTTCAAAAAAATTAAATCAATATCGTTTATTCCTTTTGCTTGTTTTATTTCGGAAGAATGATATATTTTAGCATCTTTATTTAGAACACATAATTGCGGAGAAAAATTTCTTAATGGAAAATCAAAACTGTCTTTCACTGGAGAAAACTCTATAAGCTCCGGATTTCCTACCCAAAGCTTTGCTTGTCTAACAATTACTCCCAAATCAATTTTCTTATTAAAAACCTTATAATTCAAATCTCCAATAATATAAATATCATCTTTATAAGATTTTTGAATTCGTAATGTTTTTCCACTTACTTTATTGAAAATTCCTGCTTTGTTACTTTTAATATCAGTTTCAAGAATTCCAAGATCTCTAAAAAACCATCTTGGAATAATAATTTCAAATCCTTTCTTTTTAAAAGAAATATAATTTTTTTGATATAGTTTTAATATTAGCTCAGAAAAATTTTTTTCAATATTTTTTCGTTTATAAGAACCCTTTGCTGTTAATTCTCCTTTTTCTTTCGAAAAATCTCTTTCGATTATGCAAAAATTAATAACTCTTTCGTAAGGTGCCAAATCTTTGTTCGCTGTTGTAATTATTTGCCTGAAATACTCTTCTATATTTTCATTTTTATTTCCGAAATTTAAAACAGGGTCTTTTTTATCGGGAGAAATTAGTAAAACATTGTAAGGTTTAGCATCTCCAACCAAAAATGTTTGGTTTATTCCCGGAACACCGGCAAATTTTTTCTCAATCATGCCTGGAGCAACAGTTTGTCCTTTATTGTTTTTGTAAATATCTTTAACCCTATCAATTATTTCATGATGTCCGGTTTTTTCAATTTTGAATATGTCGCCCGTAGATAGCCAATAATCTTCTTCATGTGGAAATGGAATAATATCGTCTGGCCCGGCATTTTCAAGATATTTAGCAAGATAATGTCCTTTTATTTCAAGTTCTCCTGTTTCTTTTAGTCGAGTTTCCATACCAGGTAAAGGAGTTCCGGTTGAGTTTTCTCTGTATTCAAAAGATGGTGTCATTGTAATGCCTCCTGTTGCCTCTGTCATTCCAAATCCACTGTTAACCGAAATTCCGTGTTTATGAAAGTACCTAAAAATTTTTGGGTCTAAATAACCTGCTGCTGATAAACCCCAATGAAGTCTTTTCCCGGTAATTGTTTTTATAATTTTTAATTGTTCCTTTTCATCTTCAATACCCTCTGTTGACTTTATACATTTTTCATATATTTGTACCCAACGAATTGGCACACTTATAAAACCTGAAGGATTTTCTTTTGGAAATAAAGATAGTAAAGTTGCCGAAGATGAGTTTCCTGCAAAAATATAAGTTCCTCCCCAAAAAATAGTTCCTGTTAGCTCAAGATAGCGTCCAAAGGTATGGAATAAAGGCAGGTAGGATATTAATGTCTCCTCATTCCCAACTTGTGGGAGTGATGCAGCCCTTGCAAAACGTTTACTAACAATATTATAGTTTGAAAAAGAAACACCTTTTGGCATTCCTGTGCTTCCCGAAGTAAACATTGTTGTTGCAACTTCATTAATAGGCTTTCTTTTTAGTTTTGAAAGAATTAGTTCCGTATCTTTTAGTGATATTTTTTTACTCTCTTTACTTAAATAAAAATCAGCATCTTTATTTTTATCTGCACTTTCTTGTGTAACAATAATTTTTATTTCCTTATCAAGTTTTTCAATTGCAGCTTTAACAGTTTTTAATCTGTCGGGTGTGTCAGTAATAATAATATCAATATCTAATTCTTTTAATACATATTCTATAATTTTATCATTAAAATGAATATTTAAAGGTGTATTAAAAATGTCATAAGATAAACAAGCCAAATCACTTATTGCACCCTCAATGCTGTTGTTAAGGAAAAGAGCAACTCTAGGATTGTCAGCTTTTATAGAATAAATAAATGCAGCAATTTCTTTCATATGATGAAGAACTTGTTTGTACGTCCATTCTGTAAGTTGTGGTTTCGAACGTTCTTTAAAAAGAATCTTTTCAGGATGTTCTGATACTCTTTGTTGAATAATATCAAGTAAACTAAAATCTGTTTTTTGAATAATTTTAAAAACTAATTCTGCCCACCTATTACGATTTTCTGCAGTATTTAAACTTTTTAAAAAAGAAACTTTTCTTGAATAGTTTAAGAATGTAAAGTAGTCTTCTTTACTTAATTTGTTTTCTATTAGGCTTTGCTCACATTGTTCAATAATTTTAAGGCTATTTTTTGCACTTAAATATTTATTTGATTTTTTTATGTACTCTTTCAATTCTTTCATCATAATTTTAAAATTGCAAACAAAATTAATATTTTACTTATTTATTCGTGCAATAGTTTGCTAAGATTTGCTAAACCTGTTTTGGTAAAACTTATAAGGGGCTAATTATCAGTGTTCTATTATGATTAGTAAATATTTAGCTAATCTTCAAATATCAATCAATTACAAAAATAACACTCTTTTAATATAGGGCAAACTCATACTTTTATTTTTCAACACAATTTATGTGATTTAACAATTCAAACTAAGGTTTTTAGGGATAATGAAACTAATTAAAATATAAGAATCAAAAATTAATGTTATCGTAACACATTAAAACGTAACACGATTCAAAGCAAATTAATACTTTTAACATATTTTAAAAAAGTCTGAGTTTGCCCTGTTTTATAATGGCATATATTCCTTTTTTATTTTGTAGCACAGCAATAAATAAAATATAGAAATGGAAACATTAGTTTTATTTGATAGCAAGGTAAATATTTACCAATTAGCTAATATGAATTGTAAAAAGTATGAACTTTAATTTGAAAATGTCTAAATCAACATTTTTTTTGTATTTAAAAAATTTATATTTACCTTTGGAAAATGTTATTTAACATTATAAATTATTATTAATTAAAATTTTTTAAGTTATGAAAAAAAATTTATTTACAATTATGTTAGCTTTTCTTGTTGTGTTCGGTATGAATGCACAAGATTTTGGTGCAGTTAATACCAATGGGAAAGCTAAAGAAAATGTTTTTGCAAAAAAGTCAACAATGAAAAATGGTTTAAGAAGTGGGAAAGCAAGCTTTTTATCTGAACCTTTTGACACTGAAATTCCTGCAACATGGACAGTTGAAGCAGATGCAGGTGCAGATTATACATGGATTTGGGATGCGGCAGGTTATGCTAATTGCGATAGTGATGCTCCTGGAAGTGGTTATACAACCGCTGGAACTTTAACTTCTCCTACAATTGATGTTTCAGGAGCTACTTCTTTATTCGTTGCTTTTGATCATTATTACAAACATCTTGGTTCACAACATGCAGAAGTAGAAGTATATGACGGTACTGCATGGCAAGAAATTGCAGCTTATAGTGCTTCAACAGGTGATATGGATCATGTTGAAATTGATGTTACTACATATATTAATGCAAATTTTGCTGTAAGATTTCATTTTTCTGATGAAGGTGGATGGGATTGGTGGTGGCACGTAGATAATGTTTCTGTTTTTTCTCCAGAAGCACATGATTTTGGTGTTGATGCTGTTACTCCTACTTTTGTTTTAAGTGGTTCAACAGTAGCCCCAACAGTAACTCTTCACAATTATGGAGCAACTGATGAGGCAACTTGGTCTTTACAATTAACTGGTACTGACGGATATAATCAAACTGTTGCTGATGCTGCTACTATTGCAGCTGGTGCAGATTATGTTGTAACTTTCCCAGACTGGACTCCTGCTGATGGAACTTATGACCTAACAGCTACTATAACGCTTGCTGGTGATGCTGATAACACAAATGATGTAAAGACTGTGTCTTGTGCTGTTGAAGGTCTTGCTGATGCTTATGGAGGTAACTCTTCAGATGGTTTATATGGTACGGTTGTTTTAGCAGATGGTACTTTTGCACAAACGGGAACAATGGGAACTACTCCGTTTCCAATGGCTGCTGAGTTTAATGGAGTAAATATGTACAGAGTTAATAACGATTTAAGTTTTGGAACTGTTTCTCCAGCTGGAGTATATACAAACCTTGGTATGCTTACTGGTTTTTCAGGAACTCCTACTGGTTTAGCTTGGGATTGGACTAATAATATTATGTATGCACTTGTTCTTGATGGAGCTAATGCGCCTCATCTTTGCACATTAGACATTGCATCTCTTGTTCTTACAGAAATTGGTGCGGGAACAGGAATGATTATAGGAATGGACATGGCAAATGACGGTTTCTTATACGGACCTGCTCTTAATGATGAAAGTCTATATAAAATTGACCCTGCAACAGGCGCAACTACTCTTATTGGTTCTACTGGCTTAGTTTTAAACTATGGACAAGATGTATCTTATGATGCTGCAACAAATAAATTATATACAATTTCTTGTGGAGATGATTATAAATTTGGTACTTATGATTTAACAACAGGTGCATTTACATTAATTTTTGACTTTACAAATAAGCAATTTGCAACATTCGCAATAACTAAAGATGGAACTCCTCCATCAACAGCACCTATAACTTTTGTTGTTGATAATACTGCAAATACTAGTTATACTGGCTTTGCATTAAAAGGAAGTTGGGATGCAAGTGGAAATTATGATAATACATGGAATGGTGGAGCTGAGCATACAAACTTTTATGATGATGGAACACATGGGGATGCTACCGCAGGAGATGATATCTGGACTGTTGTTGTAAATTTAGTTCCTGATGCTGGTGCAAACTCATGGGAATGGGGTGTAAACGATCAAGACGGAACTTGGATTGACGGAAATTTTGCCTTTACAGTATCTGATGATTCTCCTCAAACTTTAACTTATACAACAACTGGAGTTAATGAATTATCATCAAAAGGAATTAGCGTATATCCAAATCCTTCAAATGGAACATTTAATGTAAATGTTGAAAGTAATTTCAGTCTTGAAATTTTCGATATTACAGGAAAAGTTTTAAATACAAGAGTTCTTAACGGAAATTCAACTATTAGCATTGATAATGCTGGAGTTTATTTCCTAAGATTCTCAAATAAAGAAGGTTCAGTTACTCAAAAAGTAATTGTTCAATAATTTTTATTATTTATTTGATTTGCTAAATCTTTAAGATTTAGCAAATCTTTTTTTTAAAAATTTTAATAAGGAGATGCTTTTAGCATCTCTTTTTTTTTATTACATAAAAAATTTATATATTTGATTTTTTAAATATATTATTAATTAAAATTTTAAATTATGAAAAAAAGTTTATTAGCTATTGTGTTGGCTTTTTTTGTAGTGTTCGGTGCGAATGCTCAAAAAGGCGTTTTGCGTGTTGACGGAAAAACAACGCAAAAAAAAGAAACGAAAGAGTTTATTAAAAAAACTGAAAACGTTGTTCAAAGAGTGAAAGCTCCGGCTTATGTGCCAAGTAACTCCAAAGGAGTTTTATTAGAAGAAGGATTTGAAGGAGGAGCATTACCTACAGGTTGGTCTCAGGTTCAGGAAAACGGAACTGTTGATTGGACATATGAAAACGGAGGACATAGCGGTAATCCTGCATCTGCTCACACAGGAAGTTTTAACGCTCTTTTTTATGCAGGCTCATATTCAGGCTATTCTACTTATCTTGTAACACCAAGTATTGATATGAGTTTAGGAAATTCTAAATTAATTTTTTGGCACGTGCAAGATGCTTGGGGAAGTGATCAAGACACACTTGCAGTTTACTTTAAAGAGGGTGCTGCCGGAACATGGACTTATTTGCAAGGTTGGACAGGTGAAATTACAGATTGGCAAGAAGAAGATATTGTAATTCCTTCTTCAAGTAACGATGTATATATTGGCTTTTTTGGATATCAAGGTTATGGATGGGGTGTAGGTATTGACGATGTAAAAGTTACTTCACCGAACTCAATAGATGCATCTGTTACTGCTGTTACTTCTCCTTCAGCCGGTTTTGTTGGTGGGAATAGCGATTTTAAAGTAAATTTAGCAAACCTTGGTTTAACGGATATGACCGCTTGTGATATTACTTGGGAAGTTTATGATGTTACAAACAGTGCAGTTATTTCAAGCGGAACAACTAACTGGACAGGTTCTCTAACTGTTAATACTTCAGAAGAAGTTACTTTAACAACTTTTACCGCAGCTTGGAGTACAGAATACAGGTTTACTGCAACAGCTGATCTTACAGGTGACGAAGATAATACTAACGATGGGATTGTTACAAATTTTTCAACTGCGATGTTAGTTACTGCTCCATATACACAAGATTTTGAAAACGCTGGTGCAATACCCGACGGATGGACAATGTCAGGTTTTGAAGATTGGAAATTTACAAACGATATAGGACACGGAGCTGACTCTCCTCATGGAGGAGTATACTATACAGGACTTGATAATTCAGGTGCAGATACAGGACAAGAATCAAACTTAATAACTCCTTTTGTAGATTTATCAGCATTGACAGTGGCAACAGTATATTTTTATTATCAAAACGTTGACGACGGTGCACCCGTAACATCAAATATTGCCGAATTACATGTTGACGTATATAACGGCACTACCTGGACTAACGATATTCTTGTTATTACTGATGAAGTAAATGCTTGGGCAGAATATTATGCTTCTTTATCCGGATACGGTAATATTGTTCAAATTCGTTTCAGAGGTATTACAACAGCAGGATACCTCAGTGATCCTTCTGTTGATGATGTTGTTATAGGCAATGGTCCTGATCATGAGTTTGGAATAACGAATCTTGATATGCCAAAAAAATTAAAACCGGGAGAATCTACTACTCCGCATGTAACAATTCACAATTTTGGTGTAAATGATGAGGCAACATGGAGTGTTGTTTTAACTGATGGGGGAACATATAATGAAACAATAACGGATCTTTCAACCATTACATCTGGAAGTGATTTAATCCTTGATTTTCCTGTTTGGACTCCTGCAGAAGGAGCATATACTATGACTGCAACTGTTACTCTTACAGATGATTATGATACTTCAAATAATACCTTATCTGCTATTGTTCCTGTTATTGATTATAAATTTGCTTATGCTTATGATAAATCTGTTGGTAAAGTTGGAAACTTGTTTCTTGGAACTGCGGATATTACATATACAGGAGGAAATACTCAAATAAATGGGGCAGCATGGAGAAATGGTGAATTATACGGACAAGATGCTTTCGGTAATTTTGGAATAATAGATCCTGCCACCGGAACTTTTAGTATAACAGGACCAACCGGAATAACATCTGATTTTCACATAACACTTGCTTACGACCCGCAAGGCGATAAATTTTACAGTCTCGGATTAACCGGAAGTTATCCTAACTTTGATGTTGGTTTATGGGAAATAGACGGTTCTACCGGCGTAGCAACAGGAACGACTAATAATACAGGACATACGGGAACGCCTCTTGCAATAGCTTGCAGCACTGACGGACATTTATATGCAGTTGAGCATGTACAAGGAGGAAACGGAACATTATACGAAATTGACAAAACAACAGGAGCTTTTACGCTTATAGGGACTGATTTAGGAGCAGTAGTTTCTTTAAATTTCCAGGCTATGTCATGGGACAATAATGAAAATAAATGCTACTTTCAGGCATATGGTTCTGGCACCGACATGAACGGAACTTATGTTATTGATGTTGCAGCAGGAACAGCAACTTTAATGGGTGCTCCACTTAACGAGCAAATAATAGCTCTTGCAATACCTACATTTAAAGCAACATTTACTGTTGATGACGGAACCAACCCCATAGACGGTGCAACGGTTACAATAGATGGGAATGATTATGTAACTGCTGGTGGAGGTATTGCCGAAGTTGATTTAGCTTACGGTGAATATCCTTATTCCGCAACTGCAACTGGCTTTAGACCTTTTAATAGTACAACTGATCTTGTTGTTGATGGTGCAGTAGCACAAGGAATAACTCTTGTTGCTCAAGAAACAGGGAAAGATTTCTTAACTTACGGATTTTCATCTCCGGTAGCAACTGGAACAATAAATACAGGAGATCATACAGTTTCTATTGAAGTTCCATACGGAACTGATATTACTGGATTAGTTGCTGATTTTACTAATTCTACATTATCCACAGTTGCAGTAGGTGCTACTCCACAAGTAAGTGGAACAACACCAAATGACTTCACAAATCCTGTTGTTTATACTATAACTGCAGAAGATATGAGTACTCAGGATTGGACTGTAACTATAACAATTGCTGATGCAATTAATGATATAGCTTTACAGGGAATAAGTGTATATCCAAATCCTTCAAATGGAACTTTCACAGTAAATGTTGAAAATAACTTTAATCTTGAAGTTCTAGATATTACAGGGAAAGTAATAAGTACACAAGTTCTTAATGGAACAAACACTGTAATAATTAACAATGCAGGAGTTTATTTCCTAAAATTCTCAAATAACGAAGGTTCAGTTACTCAAAAAATAATTGTTCAATAATTTTTATTATTTATTTGATTTGCTAAATCTTTAAGATTTAGCAAATCTTTTTATTTAAGGGAGCTTAGCTCCCTTTTTTTATACCCTACCTTTTGGTATATGTTTTTAATCATTAAATAAAATATGGTTTAATTTTTTACTTTTTTTATCTTTACAAAATAAAATAGTTCAGTATAAAAAAAACCTGTAGGTAGGGCAAACTCATACTTTATTAAACTGTTAAAAGTATTAATTTGCTTTAAATCGTGTCACGTTTTAACGTGTCACGATGACAT
>CAMZKL010000022.1 GCA_947311255.1 uncultured Chlorobiota bacterium
AATTTGTTTTAATAACTCGTACTGAATTTAATTGGTTGAATGTCCTATCGAGAATTGCTTTTTTTGCATTATAAAAGGAATATGAAGCAACAACTACTATTGTTAGCACACTAATTAATAAAGATGCAATTATAAGTTTATCTGTTATTGAGATTTTTCTCATAAAAACTAATCTTTTTTCAAATCAATACCTAGCACACCTAATGTTGCCAAACCTCCAAGGGAAGTTTCTTTATATAGACTAGGCAAATCGTGGCCTGTTTGTTCCATAACTTCCACAACATTATCAAAAGGAACAAGATGTCTTCCGTCTGAATGAATTGCATACAACGCAGAATCAAAAGCACGTTGAGCACCAAAAGCATTTCTTTCTATGCAAGGAACTTGAACAAGTCCGGCAATTGGGTCGCAAGTAAGTCCCAAATGATGTTCTAATCCGGAAGCTGCCGCATATTCAATTTGATAGGTTGTTCCGCCAAGCAATTGTGCACAAGCTCCGGCAGCCATTGCACAGGCAGTACCTACTTCTCCTTGGCAACCTACATCTGCTCCTGAAATTGATGCGTTTTCTTTAACTAAATTTCCAATTAATCCGGCAACTGCAAGAGCTTTTAATATTCTTACTTCTGAAAATTCATATTTTTTATAAAAAAGGAAAAGTACGGCAGGTAAAATACCGGAAGAACCACAGGTTGGGGCAGTTACAACTTTTCCAGCCGAAGCATTTTCTTCTGAAACAGCTAAAGCATAGGCAAAAAGATATGTATCGTCTTCAGCAAATTTATTTTGCATATTTGCTTTTACAAAATAAGAAGGTGCTTTTCTGCGAAGTTTTAAAATACCGGGAATTGTTCCATCAGATTCTAGTCCTCTTTCGATAGCAGATTTCATTGTATCCCATACTTTTTTAAGATATTTTGGAAATTCATCATTTTCAATTCTATAAACGTATTCCCAAAGAGTTCCTCCTTCTATTTCCAAATGTTTTATAATGTCTAACATATTTGTAATAGGATAAATATCTTTTTTGCCTGGTTTTGTATCTCTATCAATTAATGCTCCTCCGCCAATACTGTATACTTCCCATTCATCAATCTTTTCGTTATTTTTATTATATGCTTGAAATATCATCCCGTTTGGATGCAAAGGCAAATATTCATCTTGTTTCCAAAGTATTTCTGTTTTTTTAGGAAGTGTTTTTTTTATAATAAAGTCGGTTAAATGTCCCCTTCCTGTTAGTGCTAAACTTCCGTAAAGTATAACTTTAAAAGATTTTGCATTCGGATTTTTCTTTGCAAACTTTTTAGCTGCAAATTTAGGTCCCATTGTATGACTGCTTGAAGGTCCATTACCAATTTTATATAGTTCTTTTATTGATTCCATTTTATGAAAATATAATTTGTTTGCAAGATATATTTTTCAAAATTAAAAAAATAAAAGTTTTATTATTTAGAATCATTCTTTATATTTGCAAATAATTAATCAGGGGTGCCTTAAATTACAGGCTGAGATTAGACCCTTTGAACCTGATACGGATAATGCCGACGCAGGAAGATAAGAAATTCCCTAATCTATTATTTTCAATTCCCTTGATGTTATTATTTATTAATTTTAAATTAAACATCAATCAAAATGAAAAAAATCAACATCTTTTTATTTCTACTTTTTTTTAGTCTAAATATTTTTGCACAAAAAATAAGCGGAACAGTAAGCAACCAAGGCAATAAAAAATTGTCGGGAGCAATAATTAAAATTAAAAAAACTTTCCTTACAACAAATAGTGATAGAAACGGAAGTTTTGAATTTAATAGTTTAAAATCTGGCAAATACAATATTGAAGTTTCTTATATTGGTTATAAAACTGAAACGAAACAAATTATATTGGATAAAAAAGATTTTAATGTCAATTTTGTTTTAGAAATTTCGGAAGTAATTGCAGATGAAGTAATTATTACGGCTACAAGAGCAAATCAAAATACTCCTGTTGCATTCACAAATATAGAAAAGGAAAGTATAGACAGGAATAATAATGGACAAGACATACCATATTTGCTTGAGTTAACTCCTTCTGTTGTGATAAGTTCAGATGCAGGAGCTGGAATTGGTTATACATCAATGAGAATTAGAGGAAGTGATATGACAAGAATTAATGTAACTCTTGACGGAATTCCTTTAAATGATTCGGAATCGCACGGAGTTTGGTGGGTTAATATGCCTGATTTTGCATCTTCGATAGACAACATTCAAATTCAAAGAGGAGTGGGTACATCATCAAACGGTGCTGGTGCTTTTGGTGCAAATGTTAATTTTGTTTCTGAAAAAATTAAGAAAAAAGCTTACGCAGATATAAACTGGACACTAGGTTCTTTTAATACCAAAAAAGCGACCTACAAAGCAGGAACAGGTTTGCTTGGAAATCATTTTGTTTTTGATGCAAGACTGTCAAAAATTAGTTCAGATGGGTTTATTGATAGAGCTAGAAGTAATCTTCAATCTTATTATGTATCAAGCAAATACATTGACAAAAAAAACTTTTTTAAAATAAATATCTTTAAGGGAACCGAAGAAACTTACCAAGCATGGAATGGTGTTCCAAAAGCATCATTGGATACAAACAGAACTTATAATTCTTATACTTATGAAAATGAAGTTGATCATTATACTCAAAAGCATTATCAAATGTTTTACACGCATGAATTTAATGAAAAAATTAATTTTAATATTGCTTTGCATCACACAAAAGGAGAGGGATATTATGAGCAATCAAAATCAGACAGGAAATTTAAAGATTATGGTTTAGATACTATTTTTGTGGGCACTGACACTATTGCAAAAACAAATCTTATTCAAAGAAAATGGTTAAAAAACAACTTTTACGGAGTAGTTTATTCCTTAAAATATTCAAAAAATAAATTAAACGTTGTTTTAGGAGGAGCTTGGAATAAATACGATGGAGACCATTTCGGTAAAATTATTTGGGCAAAATATTCAAGCAATGGGAGTAAAGGGCATGAGTGGTACAACAATAATGGAATAAAAACAGATTTAAATGAGTATTTAAAGATAAACTACCAAATAATACAAAAACTTAATTTTTGGGCTGATTTACAATACAGAATTATAAACTATAAAATGGATGGAACACATGATGATTTAAGAGATATATCTCAAAAACATAATTATAATTTCTTTAATCCAAAAGCCGGTTTCATTTATGAAATTGCTAACAATCAAACTTCATATTTTTCTTTTGCAATTGCAAATAGGGAACCTTCTAGAAGTAATTTTAGAGATGCTGTAGAAAATGAAATATTTATTCCTGAAACTTTATATGATTATGAAGGAGGATATAAGTTTACAACAAACAATTTTGCTCTAAATTTAAATTTGTATTATATGGACTACAAAAATCAACTAATCCTTACTGGAGAAATTAATGATGTTGGAGCATACATTATGAGCAATGTTCGGGAAAGTTACAGAGCTGGAGCAGAGCTTTCAGGCGGAATTAAAATATTTGACTTAGCAGAATGGAAATTTAATGCAACATACAGTCAAAATAAAATTAAAAATTTAACAGTTTATATTGACAACTGGGACACTTGGGGACAAGAAACAGAGGCATACAAAGAAACAGATATATCTTTTTCTCCGGATATAATTGCATCTAGCGAATTATCTTTCAACATTTTAGAAGGTTTTGATGCAAGTTTTATTTCTAAATATGTAGGAAGACAATATATTGATAATACTTCAAACATTGAACGTTCTTTAAATCCATACTTTGTAAATAATTTAAGATTATCTTATTCATTAAAATTGAAAAAAATTAAAGAAATTAATTTCAGTTTAACTGTAAATAACATCTTTAATGAAAAATACGAAACAAATGCTTGGGTTTATAGATATACAAACGGCGGAAAAGAATATGCTATGGACGGATATTTTCCGCAAGCAGGAACAAACTTTTTGGGAGGAGTAAGTTTTAGGTTTTAAAGAGTTTCTAGTAATATAAAATCCTGCCAATTGAATGATTTGCAGGATTTTATAAGTTATTCAGATAAACTTTTTTTCTAGCTTGAATATTAAACCTTAAAATTACTTTTTGAGAGAAGTCATATCCCTCAGGGAAACAATGTGTTGCAAATTGAAATTTAAGTTGTACGTTTTTATGTTTAATTAAATTAAATTCAGCATCAATTCTTGTATATACTTTCGATGTATAAAATTTATTACCGTATGCCAAAGATAAACTTTCTCCGTAATATTGAGTTACTCTTAACAAATATCTACTATATTCGACATTTAATCTACCGTAAGCTCCTCCTTTAAAAACATATGGGTCAGGTCTGTATCTATCGTAAGAAAATGCTGTTCCAACTGCTATTTTAGAATATATTTTTTCACTTAAATCAATACCAAATAAAAAAACACCTCCACCATTGTCTCGTATATGAAAAAGAGAATCTCTTATTCCGGCATCGGCAAAATGGTACATATAAAAATAGTTTTCAAAGAAAAATTTGCCAAATTTAATTTCTCCGGATGCTCCGCCAAGGAAACTTTCATTTACAGTTTCAGTTTGTCTCCCTACCCAATCTAGCCAAACATTTTGATATCCGAATTTTCTTTTTGCCTTAAAATATATTCCTTCTATATTAGGACGATAATATTTAATAATTCCTCTAAATAAAACTCTTGGATAATTAATTTTCTGCTCTCTTGGGAAAGCTCCAATATTGAAGTCAAAATTATTATCTGAATATGAATAGTAAAGTACCGGAAACAAAGGTATTGAATTAGGATATGCTCCAAATTCATATAAATAATCTGCACCTATTTTAAGAGAATGTATAGAATCAATTCTTATACCTGCCGAAAAATCTATTCTTTGACCAAAATATGTGGCTCCGGATGTATATTGGTTTAGAAATTCTTTGTTGTTAAAAAAACCTAATGATTTTAAATCCCATTCAAATATTTCTTGCGATTCTACTTTAAGAAAAAAAATAAAAACAAGACTAAATAAAAGTATTTTTTTTATCATAATATAAAGTTAGTTTTAGTTTTTCTAGCAATATTCTGCCCATAAAAAAAGTTTGAAACAAATATTTGATAGCTAACACGATAATTTTTATTAAGCAAAAATATAATTAATCTTTCAAACTAGCAATGGCTAGTATCAAACCTAATGCAATTCCTAGAATTGCAGCAAATAAAACTCGGAAATCAGCTGGCATTAAAAAAGTAATCGTATGAGCTGGTATCCAAAAAAACGGGATTGTTTTTTTAAATACAAAATGCCATTGAATATCCCAATTTATATTCTTAAACATTTCAGCAAAATTAATCTTTTTCAAAAGACAACTTAGTTTACCAGAATTGTTAACTATATGAATATCAGTTATCTTATGTATTGTCATCATAAGAGGTGCATAAATAATATTCATACAAAAACTAATTGAAAAAGCTACCAAAACCTTTTTCAAAGATAAGTTGCCCACTAAAATATTTCCTGCATTTTTTAAACCTAAATATTCTAAAAAAAAGGGTGTTCCGTTTGCAAAAATTATAAATGCAACTTTAATTGTTATGCCAAGAAAACCCCAAACAACAGCTCTAGGCAATAATCCAAAACCATTTCTATTATAGACTCCTTCTCTTATTCTTAAACCCAAAGATTCTCCAAAGGTTGCCAATATTGCAAATTTTATAAATGCAGAAATAAAACCATGATTTTTGTTAAATTCAATATATAAATTATAGACTTCATCAAAAATAAAGAACAGGGACAAAAAAGTAATAATACTTGCAATTACAACTAAATCTTGTTTTTTCACGTGCATAAAATTTTACAGTTAATTTGCTTTCAAAAATTTGCTAAATTATCATAAATATTTTGAAAAAGCCCCATCAATAACGAAACAACAATCTTGTTTTAAGTTTTTACATTCAGCCTTCCAATTTTCAATACTATAAAAATCATTTGAAGAATCAAAAATTAATATTTTTGATTTATATAAATTTAAAATTTTATTAATTTTTATTCTCGGACTATTTGAAATAATAATATAATCAATAAATAGTTTCTTCTCAGACAAAAATTCTACTTGCTTTTCTGAATTAATAATTAAAAATGTTTTTGAATTTACTTTAAAATAATTTCCTTTCTTATTAAAAAGTTGAGAATTATAATTAGACGTATTTATATGAATAAATTCATATTCTTTTTTATTAAAGTGCATCCAATTATTCAAAAAATTGTATTTCTTTATATCCGAATTTAATACAGAACTATCTGCAAGTAAAATATTTTTATCTCCTATAACATTTATTGTTGAAACATCTTTTATATTATAAACAAAAACTTGATTGTTTAGTTTTGTATAAACCTTACGGGAAGTATTAAATCCTAACCATAAAAGCACTATAAATAGAGTTATCAATAAATCTTTTGTTTGTTTATAATGAAAATAAAATGCAATCATAATAATAACTAAAATAGAAAAAATCAAGTCGGAAAAATTAAAAGAAACATTTTCAAAATTAGAGAATGGTAATGCTTCAATATTATTTACAGAATAATTTAATGCGAAAATCAGTTTTTTGAGTGCAAAAGCAAAAAAATCAGACAAATAAGGTATCGTAGATGTTAGCAGAAGACCTGTAGCACTATATATAATTGCGGTTGCCAATGGGATAACAAGAATATTTGTAAGAATAAAATAATTTGGAAAAACATGAAAATAATATAGGGAAATTGACACAGTTCCAATTTGTGCGGCAATTGAAACAGCTGTTAACGACCAAATGTAATATAATATTTTATTTTTTATAACGAATAAATTAATAATTTTTGGATGAAAATGAACTATTGCAATAACCGCAAAATATGAAAGCTGAAAACCTACATTAGTTATCTTATACGGATCAATTAACAACAATATAAAAGCAGATATTGCCAAAGAATTATAAATATTAACTATACTATTCACTGTCTTGCCAAATATTACAAAAGTAAACATCAAAGCTGCTCTGCTAACAGAAGGAGATAATCCGGAAACAAAGGCAAAAACCCATAAAAACGCTATTAAAATAAATGCCTTTATGTATTTTCCATAATTAAATTTATCATTTTTAAATTTATCAAGAAATTTTAGAAAAAAATTTAACATGAAATAAATTATTCCCACGTGTAAACCAGATACAGCAAGAATATGCATTGCCCCTGAGACAACAAAAGCGTGTCTTGTATCTTCCTCAATTTCACTTTTGTTTCCAAGTGTTAATGCCTGTAAAATTGCAAACTGCTGATTATCAATTCCATACCTTTTATACACATCGGCTAAATTTTCTCTAAGTTTATATGAAAAAGAATAAATAAAAGAAGCATTATCTTCGCTTATTTTTTTCCAATTAGCTCTCTTTATATATGTCTGTGCACATATTCCTTTTCTAAATAAAAATTCTTTATAATTAAATTCATAAGGATTCCCCGAATTTTTAATTCTATTAATTTTTGATTTAAAAATAATTTTATCGCCATAGTTCAATTTTTTCACAGAAATATCTTTCTCAAAATATATCACGATTTTATCATCCGAAATAACTACACTATTGTTTACATAATATCGTTTAATTTCGGCAAATGTTTTATAAGAATTTATTTTTTCAACAAGTGGCTCCATAATAATAGCTTCTGAAACTAATTCTTCATTATAGTTTTTAAAAAAATTAGCACTATTAACAAAAACTAGCCAAGAGCCAAGAACCACAAGTAGTATGTTTAATAATATTCCGGAAATAAATCTATATTGAAAAGAGAGGCTGTCTTTTAAATTAAATTCTGTTAATAACAATAAAAGAAGAAGAACAACTGCAATAATCGAATGATAATTAAAATTATATTCAAAGAATATTTGCAGAATAATTCCTAAAATAAAAGGAATTATTAACCTTACAAATGGCAATTGCTTAATAAATTGAATAAAACTTAAAAACACGGCTTTAAATTATTAACTTTTATGATAATGAAAAAAATCTTTTATAATCATTCCATTTTTTTATTTTTGTAAATATAATTTTAAAATTCCAAATTAAAGTCACTTTATTCATTAGAATATAGTTACAAGTGTTCAAACTACATAAAAACATAAAGCAAATTAAAACACAAAAGTCTATGAAAGCAGTAATACTTGCAGGCGGAAAAGGGACAAGACTTTCAAGTTTCACAAAAGAAATTCCAAAACCAATGATTAAAGTTGGCAACAAATCTGTGCTTGAACATCAAATCTTGTTACTAAAAAAATATGGCTTTTCCGAAGTAATTATTCTTGTTAACTATCTTAAAAAATCAATTATAGATTATTTTTCTGACGGAACTAAATTTGGACTTAAAATTTCATATTTTGAAGAACCAAAACCTCTTGGAACTGTTGGTGGGCTGAAAGAAATTGAAAACATATTAAACGATGATTTTTTACTTCTGTATGGTGATGTAATGATAAATATGGATTTACAAAGACTTATTAACTTCCATAAAAACAAAAACAGTGAACTTACATTAGTTGTTCACCCAAATGACCATCCTTACGACAGTGATTTGCTAGACATAAATTCTAATGAAAGAATTACTCATTTTTTCCCTAAACCACACTCAAACAATAACTATCTTAGAAACCTTGTAAATGCAGGGGCATATATTATTTCTCCTACAATATTTAAATATTTAAAAAAAGGAAAAAAAGCGGATTTCGGAAAAGATATATTCCCAGCAATTTATGATAAAGTAAGAATGTTTGCGTATAATACTACCGAATATCTTAAAGATATGGGAACTCCTGAAAGGTTAAAAGAAGTAACTCGTGCATTAAACAATTACCAAATAAAAAATGCAAGTTATGAATTAAAGCAAAAAGCAATTTTTCTTGACAGAGATGGAGTTCTTAACAAAAACATAAGTCTTATTCATAAACCGGAAGACCTAATATTATATGATTTTACAGCAAAAGCAATAAAAAAAATTAACAAATCTGTTTATAAAGCAATTCTTGTAACAAATCAGCCTGTTATTGCAAGAAACCTATGCACTGTTGAAGAATTAGAATACATTCATAAAAAATTAGAAACAGAACTAGGTAAAAAAAATGCAAAATTAGATGCAATATATTATTGTCCTCATCATCCGGACAAAGGTTACCCCGAAGAAAATAAAAAATATAAAATTGAATGCTATTGCAGAAAACCCAAACCCGGAATGCTAATTGATGCTTCAAACATTTTCAACATAGATTTAAAAAAATCATTTATGATTGGAGACTCTGAAAGAGATATTATTGCTGGAAAAAATGCAGGTTGTAGAACAATAGGCCTAAAATCTGGAAATGCTATGAAAAATTCAATCGTAAAACCAGATTATATTTTCAACAATTTGCTTGAAGCAGTTGAATTTATATTATCATTGCAGTTAAATTAAAAACAAACTAACAATAAAAATGATAACTACCAGAACACCATTCAGAATAAGTTTTGTAGGCGGAGGCTCTGATATGGAAGCCTTTTATAAAAAATATCAAGGAGCAGTTTTAAGCACTTCTATTAATAAATATATGTATATTTCAACTCATAAATATTTTCATGAGAACAAAGTAAGGGTTAAATACTCAGAAACCGAAACTGTTGACAATATCAATAAACTAAAACATCCAATTTTTAAAGAAACTTTAAAATTAACAGGTATCAACAAAGGAATTGAAATTAGCTCGATTGCAGATATTCCTTCTGGAACAGGAATGGGATCATCATCATCATTCACAGTTGGATTATTGCACAACCTCAATGCAGTTAACAGAAAATATATTACAAAAGATGAACTTGCAGAAACTGCTTGTAAAATTGAAATAGACATTTTAAAAGAACCCATAGGAAAACAAGATCAATATGCTGCTGCTTTTGGAGGTTTAAATATAATCCGTTTTAACCCTGATGATTCTGTAAAAATTGAACCTCTATATATTAAAAATGAAGTTTCTCAAAAATTGGAGGATAATCTTTTAATGTTCTACACAGGAAATAAAAGAAAAGCATCCGATATTTTAACAGAACAAAAAAGAAATATATCAGAAACTGATAAATTTGAAGGTTTAAAATCAATGACTTTACTAGTTAGCGATTTAAGAGATGCTCTTTTCAATGAAAACTTAAAAGATTTCGGAAAAATACTTCATGAAAATTGGATTTTAAAACAAAAATTAGCTTCTAAAATAAGCAATAATGAAATCAATAAAACCTATGATATTGCATTAAAAAACGGGGCAATAGGTGGCAAACTTCTTGGTGCAGGAGGAGGCGGATTTTTACTATTCTATGCAGAAAAAGAACATCACCAAAGACTAAAATACGCATTAAGAACGTTAAGACATTTTGACTTTAAATTTGACAAAGACGGTTCTAAATTAATATCATATACAGATGAGTAAATACAAATACACAGAATACATTAATACTTTAAAAAAAACATTAGAAAATATTTCAATAAACAAACTAGAAGAATTAACTGATCTTTTTTTAGAATGTCATAAAAATAATAAAACTATATATATCTTTGGAAATGGAGGTAGCGGTGCAACTGCATCTCATGTGGCAGGAGATTTTATGAAAGGTGTATCCTATCAATTAAAAAACGCGTTTAAAGTTATTAGTTTAAATGATAATATGCCAGGAATTATGGCAATAGCAAATGATTTGAGTTATGATGATATTTTTATTGAACAATTAAAAAACACACTTAAAAAAGGAGATATTGCAATTGGAATTTCTGGCAGTGGAAATTCTAAAAACGTATTAAAAGCTATAAGTTTTGCAAACAAAAAAAATGCAATAACAATTGGGTTTACCGGATACAAAGGAGGAAAACTAAAAACATCAGTAAATCTTTCAATACATGCTCCTGTTATTGATATGGAAGTAACAGAAGATATTCACATGGTAATTTTTCATGCTTTAAAACAACAAATAATTTCAAAATTAAAAGGAAATGAATTTTCAATGGGGAAAAAATATGAAACCAGAATTGCAAACTAAAAGTATAATTTTTAATACAATAAAATCTTATGATAACAAAACAAATATATTAAAACCCATAAAAAAACAATATAATTTTACTATTTTTTTTGTTCTTAATAATTTATTTGTAATTTTGGAAACTTAAAGTATCTATTAAAATACAATTATTATATTCTTAAACTATGAGAAAACTTATTTATTTAACCTTATTAGTACTTTTAATTCCATCTTTATCAAATGCTCAAAGATGGAAACACGAAAGACTTTCCGTTTATGGAAGTGCTGGAACAAATTTCTTTTTAGGAGACTTGGGAGGTGGTCCAAAAGATGCTTCTCACTATTTCAGCTTACGCGATATAGACTGGGTATATACAAGACCTGTTGTTCAAGTTGGCATAAGATACAAACTTTTAAGAGATTTAGCAGTTAAACCATTTGTTTCTTATGCAAGATTAAAAGCAGATGACATGAAATCTGAACACATAGGAAGACGTTCCAGAAATTTACATTTCAGAACAAACTTATGGGAAGTTGGTGCACAATTTGAATACTATTTCATAAAAGAAAAACATCTTGGAAGATATACTTTCTCAAGTTACAAAGGGCTTAATAAATTGAGCGCATATGTTGCTATTGGTGGTGGGGGTTTGTATTACAATCCAAAATCAGAAGAAGTTAGAGGAAATAACTCTTGGCAAGAATTAAGGCCTATGATGAACGAAAATAAAGCATACGGAATGTTTGCAGGGTTTTTCAATGTTGGTTTAGGGCTAAAATACAAACTTGACGAAAGATTTGCAATAGGATTAGACGTATCTAACAGATATACCTCTACTGATTATCTAGATGATGCAAGTGCTAGTTATACCGGAAAAGATAATGGATTTGCAGACAAACATTTAGTTATAGATTACGATAATGATATAGTAACAGATGTACATACTTTATATCCTGATGGAAAAGAAGGAAGAGGAGACCCAAGTTATAATGATGCGTATTTATTTTCAGTAATTACAGTTTATTATAAAATTAACAGTGTATTTAGTATGCCAAAATACTAAAAAAAGTTACAACTTATAATATAATGTTTCAATTTTTACACAATGTTTTTTTATAAAAACAGTTATTGTATAAAAATTGAAACATTTTTTTTAATCATTCATTTGAATTGTTTAATTGTGAAAAAAAGTTTAATATTTCTATTAATAATATTTTTTACCTTAAATTTAAAATCTCAAACCCTAAATATAGAGCCCGGTTTTACTTTGGGCACTTCATATTATTTAGGAGACATAAATCATACAAAGCAATTTTATTCGCCCGGCTTAGCTGTTGGTCTTGCATTCAGAAACAATTTCAACACAAGATATGCTGCAAAATTAAATATTATAAGAGCAGTAATATCCGGAAACGATGCAGATTTCCCAAGTATATACCAACAAACCAGAGCTCATTCTTTTGTAAACACTTTATATGAAATAGGTCTTCAAACAGAATTCAATTTTAAAGATTTTAATTCTAGAAAAAGAAAAAGTAAAACTCCATATATTACTGCCGGTGTTGCATTTGTAATGTCAAATTCTTTTCAATCATTCACTTTTGCTATTCCAATGGGAGTTGGATACAAATATTCGCCAAGTAAAAAAGTAACTCTAAGTGTCGAATGGGCTTTCAGAAATACAATCTCGGACAATTTAGATCTCCTAGAACCTGCGGACAATCAGGCAAAACAGATTACAAAAAAAAGAAACAATGATTGGTACTCTATTCTTGGATTAACACTAACTTACAACTTTCAAAGTGACAAAAAATGGTGCCCTGCATACCAAAAAAAAGGGGCAAAATAAAACCCAATGAATTCAATAAACACAATTAATAAAGATAATTTGCCAAAGCACATTGCCATAATAATGGATGGAAATGGAAGATGGGCAAAAAAAAGAGGCCAGCAAAGAGTATTTGGACATAAAAATGGAGTTCAATCAGTTAGAAATATTGTTGAAGCAGCAGGTCAAATTGGGATAAAGCACCTAACACTATATGCATTTTCTACAGAAAACTGGAAAAGACCAAAAACAGAAGTAAGTGCTTTAATGACATTATTTATTACTGCCGTAAAAAATGAGACTAAAAATCTCATGAAAAATAATGTGAAATTAAATGCAATTGGAAGTTTAGAAAACCTACCTAAAAGTGTTCAAGAAAACTTAAATAAGATTATTGAAAAAACTAAAAATAATACTGGTTTAAATTTAATATTAGCATTAAGTTATAGTTCAAAACAAGAAATTACAAATGCTGTTAAAAATATTTCTTCTGATATTCAAAAAGGAAAAATTTCAATTAACGATATAACAGAAGAATTAATTTCGAACAATCTTCAAACAAAAGGAATTCCAAACCCAGAATTATTAATACGAACAAGTGGAGAAAACAGAATTAGCAACTTTCTTCTATGGCAAATATCCTATTCTGAACTTTATTTCTCAGAAGTATTATGGCCAGATTTTTCAAAAGAACATTTTTTTGAAGCAATATTGGAATACCAAAAAAGAGAAAGAAGATTTGGAAAAACAGGAGAACAATTAAAAGAAGATAAATCATAACAATTTCCTTACATTTAGATTGAATTTCAATTCTCAAATTGAAAACAAATATTATCTTTGCAAAAATTAATTTAAAGTGTAACATTTGTCAGTTTAATCCGTTTTAAAACAGACACAGA
Organism: uncultured Chlorobiota bacterium; assembly: GCA_947311255.1. GTDB lineage: Bacteria > Bacteroidota > Bacteroidia > Bacteroidales > JAADGE01 > JAADGE01. The sequence continues at coordinate 13,790 of CAMZKL010000022.1, forward strand.
ATTTAAAGCAAAAACCTAATGATTAAAAAAATAATCCTTTCAATACTTTTTATTTCATTTATACAAATAACCTTTAGCCAAGTTGATATAGATTACGAAAATCCACAAGAATATGAAATTGCAGGAATTCAAACAAGAGGAATAAGATATCTTGACAGAACAGCATTAATTCAGGTATCTGGATTAACCGTTGGAAAGAAAATTTTAATTCCAGGTGATGACATTACAAATGCAGTTAAAAAAATGTGGGAGCAAAATATGTTTTCTGATGTTCAAATTAATAAATTAAAAACCGAAGGTAATAAAATTTGGCTTGAAATTTATCTTGAAGAAAGACCAAGACTTTCGGAAGTAAAATATTTTGGAATTAGAAATTCTGACCAAGAAGAACTTAATGAGAAATTAGATTTAATAAAAGGAAGGAAAATTACTGAAAACACATTAGTTTTATCTAAAAATATAATTAAAGATTTTTATGCTGAAAAAGGTTTTTCAAGAACCAAAGTTAAAATATACAAAAAACAAGATACAAGCTATCAAAATGCAATTTCTTTAAACATTTATATTAACAAAAATAAAAAAACACGTATCCAAAACTTAACAATTGAAGGAAATACAGTTTTCAAAACCCGGAAAATTAAATGGCGTAAAATTAAAGACACAAAAGAACGAAGATGGTACGGACTTTTTAAACCCTCTAAATATATTAAAAGCACTTACGAAGCTGACAAGAAAAATTTAATTGCTGAATACAACAAAGAAGGATATCGAGATGCAAAAATTATCAAAGATTCTGTTTCAAACAACGGCAAACATGTTAATATTTACATAAAAATAGATGAAGGAAAACAATATTTTTTTAGGAACATTAAATGGGTAGGAAATAAAAAATACGAAACTGAACTTCTTAATAAAAGATTACACATTAAAAGAGGAGATGTTTACGACAAAGAAAAACTTAACAACAGATTAACAGTTGATGAAGATGCAGTAGGAAATTTATATATGGATAACGGATACTTATTCTTTAATGTTAGAGCAGTTGAAAAGAAAATAGATAACGATTCTGTTGATTTAGAATTAAGAATGTATGAAGGTCCTAAGGCAAAAATAAACAAAATTACAATTAAAGGAAATGACAGAACTAACGACAATGTTATAAGACGTGAACTTTACACAGTACCCGGAGAACTTTTTAGTAAAAGTGACATAATTCGTTCAATCAGAGAATTAGCTACTCTCGGACATTTTGACCCCGAACAAATTGTTCCAACTCCACTACCAAACCAAGCAAATGGAACAGTTGACATTGAATATTCTCTTGTTGAAAGAGGAAATGACAGAGTAGAAATATCTGGAGGATGGGGAGCAGGAATGCTTGTCGGTCGACTGGGGCTTTCTTTTAACAACTTTTCAATTCAAAATGTATTTGAAAAGAAATCTTGGAGACCTTTACCCACAGGAGATGGTCAAAAACTCAGCATTAGTGCTCAAACAAATGGAGCAGCATATCAATTTTACAGTGTTTCTTTCCAAGAACCTTGGTTAGGAGGAAAAAAGCCAAACTCTCTTTCTGTATCTTTTTATTATAATATTCAAACAAACAGGTCTATATATAACCCCAATCCTGTTGAACTTCAAACAGCTAAAGTTTTAGGTTCTACTGTTGGATTTGGAAGAAGATTAAAATGGCCAGATAACTATTTCACATTATATCATTCCATTGGATACCAAAATTATAACTTAAGCGATTGGAGATATCGTTCCTACATAAAAAACGTTACCGACGGAAGATTTAACAGTTTGAATTTCAGCACCACATTTGCAAGAAATTCAGTTGACAATCCATTATATTCAAGAAGAGGTTCTAACTTCTCAATAGGAGTTGAATTTACTCCTCCATACTCATATTTAAACGGAAAAGACTATTCAAAAATAAGTACGGAAGAAAAATACAAATGGATAGAATATCATAAATGGACATTTAAAGGACAATGGTTTACCCAATTAATTGGAGACCTTGTTTTTCATACAAAAACAGAATTCGGTTCTATAGGTTTTTACAATAAAAAAGTTGGATATTCTCCTCTTGGAGGTTATAGCCTTGGAGGTAGTGGAATGTCATACTATTCTTATGGAGTTGATGTTGTTGCTCTTAGAGGATATAAAGATGGAGCTCTTACCCCTCAAAAAGGAGCAAATATTTACACTAAATACACCATGGAACTGAGATACCCTGTTGTTTTAGGAGAAAGTGCAACAATTTTCGGATTAATATATACTGAAGCTGGGAACTCATGGTATAATACCCAAACTTTTAATCCTTTTAATGTTAAACGTTCGGCAGGAGCTGGTGTTAGAATTTTCTTACCAATGTTAGGGCAGTTAGGATTTGATTGGGGTTGGGGATTTGATAACCAACCAGGCGAAACAGGCCCTCACGGAAGTGAATTCCATTTTACGATGGGACAACAATTTTAATAAATTTTTACTTAAAAAATATATTTGCACCATTTTTGCATAATAAGTTAACAAACAAAGTCAAATACACGATACAAGGTGTAAGTTATTAATTATTAAAATCTTAGAAAAATGAAAAAATCAATCGTATCATTGTTGTTAATCGGTTTATTTGCTATTCCAACATTTGCACAAAAAAATGCTTATGTTGATACAGAATATATTTTAAGCAAAATTCCAGCATATGAAAATGCTCAAACTAAATTAGACGGATTATCACAAGACTGGAAAAAAGAAGTTGAAAACAAATACAAACAAGTTGAAGAAAAATACAAAGAATTTCAAACTGAAATTGCTCTTTTATCAGCAGAAATGAAGAAAAAAAGAGAAGATGAAATTATTAGATTAGAAACTGAAGCTAACCAATTAAAAGACAAATATTTTGGAAATGAAGGTGAACTTTATACTAAAAGACAAGAACTAGTTAAACCCATTCAAGATGAAGTTTATAATGCAATTAAAGAAATTGCAACCGAAGGAAACTACGGATTTATTTTTGATAAAGCTGCAAATATGTCTATGATATATACAGACCCAAGATATGACATAAGTGATGATATCCTTAAAAAACTTGGATACAATTAAAAATCACTTAAAAAAGAAAATTATTATTTTAAAAACTAAATAACAAAAATGAAAAATTTATTAAAATTAAGCGTTGTAATTTTTCTACTTACAGCAATTACATCAACAACTTCTGCACAAAAATATAAATTTGGGCACACAAATTCTCAGAAATTGGTTGACGAAATGCCTGAAACAAAAAATGCGAGAACAGAACTTGAAGCATTAACAAAAAAATACACAACACGTTTTCAGGAAATGCAAGTAGAATATGAAAACAAATATAAAGAATTTGTTGAAAATGAGCAACTTGCGGCTGCAAGCTCCGAAAAATGGGATGAGCTTACAAAAGAAGACAAACAAGCTGAAATAATGGGATTACAACAAAGACTTCAATCATACGAGGGAAATGTGCAACAAAAAATAAATGCTAAACAAGTTGAGCTTCTTACTCCAATTACAGAAAAAGTTCAAAAAGCAATAAAAGATGTCGCAAAAGAAGGAGGATTTACATATATATTTGATGAGTCATCTTTACTTTATTTCTCAAAAGAACAAAGTATTGATGTTACTTCTTTGATAAAAGCTAAATTAGTAAAATAAAACTAATTACATCAAAAACATTTTAAACCTGCATAGTCAAATTATGAAAATGCAGGTTTAATATTTTATAAGTTTCAACACAAATGGAAAATTTAAAACCAAATCAACCAATAGGAATTTTTGATTCAGGTGCTGGAGGATTAACAGTAGCATCTGCTGTTAAAAACTTACTGCCAGAAGAAAAAATTATTTATTTTGGAGATACGGCACATCTTCCATATGGAGACAAATCTACTGAAACAGTAAAAAACTACTCTTTAAGAATAACAGATTTTCTATTAGAAAAAAAATGTAAGATTATTTTAATTGCTTGCAACACTGCATCTGCAGCAGCATTCGAAGCGGTAAAAGAAAAAGCTAAGGGAAAAGCTATTGTTTTAAATGTTATTGACCCTGCAACTAAGTATGTTGCAAACGAAACTTCACTAAAAAAAGTTGGAGTTATTGGAACAAAAGGAACAATTCAAAGTGGAACATATACCAAGAAAATAAAATCTATCCAAAAAAATAAGGAAGTAGTTTCTCTACAAACACCATTATTGGTTCCAATGATTGAAGAGGGTTTTATCTATGACAATATCAGCAACTCTATAATAAAACAATACCTTTCAAATGAGAAACTTAAAGATATTGACGGGCTTATTCTTGCTTGTACGCACTACCCTATTATTAAAAATCAAATTAGAAAATACTACAATTTTAAAACAACTATTATTGATTCTTCTGTAGTTGTGGCTCAAGAATTAAAGAAGTTACTTTCTGAAAATAATCTTTTAAATTCTGAAAACAAAATGCCGGAACACGAGTTTTTTATTTCAGATTATACAGACTTTTTTAAAACTCTTGCAGAAATGTTTTTTGATTCTGAAATAAATCTTCAAAAGAAATATTTAGAAAATAAAATCTAAATTACTCACTTACAATCTAATAAAACTATTTTATTAAAATCTCTTGAAACTCATATTTTAAAATGTGTTATTTTAAGGGTTTATGAAGAATTAGGACAAACGCTTACTTTTCTCAAAATATAATTTAGCTTTATTTCCCATAACATACATAACCGGAACCATTATCAAAGTAAGAAATGTTGCAAATGACAACCCAAAAATTACTGTCCAAGCCATTGGTCCCCAAAAGTCGGCATTATCACCACCAAAATATATATTTGGAGAAAAATCACGCAACAGCCCTGCAAAATCAATATTAAAACCTGTAGCCATTGGAATAAGTCCTAAAATTGTAGTTATTGCAGTTAGTAGAACGGGTCTTAATCTTGTTTGTCCACCTTTAATTATTACACTAACAATTTCATCAAAAGGTAAGTTTTCATCTTCTTCAAGCCCTAATTCACGTTTTTTAATTTTCTTTAAGTAATCAATATAGTCAATAAGCACAATGCCATTGTTTACGACAATTCCTGCCAAAGAAATTATTCCTACGCCAGACATTATAATAACAAAATCCATTTTAAATGTGGCAATTCCTCCAAAAACGCCTATTGTACTAAAAATTACTGTTGCAATTATAATAAATGGTTTTATAACTGAATTAAATTGTGTAACCAAAATCAAAATAATTAAGGCTACTGCAATTAACATTGCTTTCATCATAAAATCTGATGTCTCTTTTTGCTCTTCTTGCTCTCCTGTCAGTTCATATTTGTAGCCGTCTTTAAATTCAAAATTATCTAATATTTTCCTAATTTTATTATTTATTTCTGTCCCATTTGCTCCTTCAATTATGTTTGATTGTAAACTTACAACTCTCTTATTATCAATACGTTTTATGGCACTAAAAGAAGTTGTATATTCAAAACTTGCAACTGCTGAAACCGGGATATGTAACATTTTCCCATTTGACGGATTTCTGAAACTAATTATTTGATTTAAAAGTGTTGAAATATTATTTCTAAACTCTGGTGCAAGTTGAATTTGAATGGGATATTCTTCATCTCCAATTTTAAGATCTGAAACTTCTTTTCCAAAAAGTGCTGTTCTTATTGTTGATGCAATTTGTCCGGTTGCCATTCCGAAACGTCTTGCATTTTCTCTGTCAATTTTTATAATTAGCTCGGGTTTACCTACATCTAAATCTGCTTTAAGTCCTTCAATCCCAGATATTTTTGCACTAGTTAAAATTTGTTTTATTGTATCTGTATAAACTAAAATTTGTTCAAAATCGTCTCCTGAAATTTCAATATTAATAGGTTTGCCAGTTGGAGGTCCCATTTTATTTTTTTCAACAGAAATTATTACTCCTGGATATTTTCCAATTAGCGAATCGCTAACAACTCGCATTAAATCTGATGTGTTTTTACCTTGTCTAAATTCAAAATCAACAAAATTTACTGTTGTAATTGATTTATGTGGTGTATTTCCTATTGATTTTTCATTTTGCCCAATTGCTCCTTTTCCAACTACTGTTACCATGGATTCTACAAGTCCTAATTTGTTATATCCTTCGTTATCAATAATTTTTGCAATATCTTTCTCTACAATTTTTGCAATACTATCGCTGGCTGTAATGTCTGCACCAATAGGAAGTTCAGCTTTTACCATAAAGAATTGAGGTTCATTAATTGGAAAAAGATTGACTTGTGGTTTTCTTATCTTCATAAACTGAATTGTTAAAACCATTAAAACAATTGTTCCTATAAAAAAAAGAGTTGGTCGTTTGCCTTTTAATGCAAATTTTAAAAAATTAAGATAAAGGTTTTCAAGTTTAACTAAAAAAACTTCTTGAAACCAAATTGAAATTCCAAAAAATACATAGAAGTTTAATATTGTTACAAATGCAACAACAAGAAGCAGACTTGCAAATATCTTAAAATCAGCAATATAAAACCCAGCTGCAAGAAGAAGCAAAGTTCCTGCAATAATTAGAGTTCTTTTTTGAGGAGGTTTTTCGCCCCCTGTTGATTTAAAAATTAAAGTAATTGCAGGTATTAAAACAAGTGCTACAAATAGAGATGATGATAAGACAATAATTAAAGTTTTTGGTAGAAAACTCATAAATGAGCCCATCATTCCTGGCCAAAAAAGTAGTGGGATAAATGCTGCCAGTGTAGTTGCTGTTGATGCAATTATAGGCCATGCTATTTCGCCAACACCTAACCTTGCAGCCTCAAAAGCAGAATGTCCTTGTTGCCTGAAACGATATATGTTTTCTACTGCAACTATACCATTATCTACAAGCATACCAAGTGCTAGAATTAACCCAAAAAGAACAATCATGTTTATAGTAGAACCTATTGCACCCAAGACCACAAACGATATAAACATTGACATTGGTATTGCAAAGCCAACAAACATGGCATTTCGTGTTCCAAGAAAGAAAAAGAGAACAAACATTACGAACAGCACTCCCATTATTATGCTGTTTTCAAGATTAACAATCATTTTCCGGACCTTATCGGATTGGTCATTCGTAACAGTTATAACAAGATTTTTAGGAAATACTTTCTCTTTTGCATTTTCAAGTATTTTATTAATTTTGTCGGAAGCTCGTATTAAATTTTCTCCTCCTTTTTTTATAATTTGAAGTGTTACAACAGTTTCTTTATTTAATCTGGCAACGCTTTGCATATCTTTGTATCCATCAACAACTTTTCCGTCTTTTATAACATCTCTTAAATATACAATATTTCCTTTTTCACTTTTTACAATTATATCATTTAGTTCCGAAACTTTTTGAAACTCACCGTCTGTTCGAACAGAGCGACGTGTACCACTAATAACAATATCTCCACCGGAAACACTCATATTTTCAAAAGCAATTGCATTTTCAATATCTTTAAATGTAACAAAATGAGCGTCCATTTTCTGTTTGTCGATATTAACACGTATTAATTTATCTTCTACACCTGTAATATTTACTTTTGAGATTTCGTTTAGATCCTCAATTTTTTCTTCAAGATATTCGGCATATTTTTTTAATTCATCTGTTGAAAAATCTCCTGAAAGATTTATGTTTATAACAGGAAATTCTGATGGGTCAAGATCAATAACTACCGGGTCTGCTGGCAAATCATCTGGTAATTCGGCATTTGCTCTGTCCACAGCATCTTTAACATCTTGAAGTGCATTTTTTATGTTTACATCTGAGTTAAAATCAAGCATTATCATAGATACATCTTGTGAAGATGTTGAACTCATATTCTTAATTCCATCCACCGTAAACACCTCTTTTTCAATGGGTTTAGTAACTAAACTTTCTATATCATTTGGGGCATTCCCAGGATATACGGTTTGTATCATTATCATAGGTAGGGCAACTTCTGGAAACATTTCCTTTGGCAAACCAGCGTATGTAAAAATTCCTGTTACTGCTAAAATAAAGATTAAAAGATATACTGTAATCTTATTTTTAAGTGATGCTGTTGTTATTTTAAAATCTCTTAATTGCATTTTTTTTTATTAAATTGTTTATTAATGATACAATTATATAATTATTCAATGATAAAATATCCAAAACAAACTTAAGTACTTATAGATAAAACTATTGAATAAAATATTACTATTTGCTTTCCAAATATTACATATTTATATCATTAAAAATTGTATAATTTATAGTTATTTCACTATAAGAACCTCCATACCATTATTTACTAAATTATAACCATCTGTAATTATTTTTTCTCCTTCAATAATTCCACTTTCTATAACAGTTTTATTTTCAATGTGTACTCCTGTTTTTATGTATCTTTTCTCTGAAATTATTTTTCCGTTTTCATCTTTTGCTATAAAAATATACTTTCCTTTTCTGTCATTTTTAATTATGATTGATGGAACTGTAAAATTTTCACCTTCATAGTCAGAAAGAATAATTTTAGCTATCATATTTGGCTTAATTTTTTTGTCTTTATTTTCAATTTTCACAAATACTTTAAAAGTTCTGTTTGCCGGATTTATAATATTTCCTGTTCGGTAAACTTTTGCTGTTTTTTTCCAATTTGGATATGTTGGAAATTCAACAGTAATTTCATCACCTTTTTTTATGAATGGTAAATATTTCTCTGAAATTTCTGCACCTGCTTCCATAGTATTGAGGTTTACAAGGTCAATTAATCTTCGCCCAGGTGATGCCATTTCTCCTTTTTTAGAATAAATTGCATCAATCGAACCTGAGAACGGTGAAGTTATTCTACTCATTCTTAATTGTGCGTTTACAGTTTTTAGCTTTGCTTCTAAACTTTCTTTTTGGTTTTTTGCTTGCAAATAGTCAATTTCTTTTCCTATTTTTTGATCCCAAAGTTTTTTTTGTTTTTCATACATTATTTTGGCTAAGTTAAGTCCTGTTTTTATTTCCAAAATACTACTTTCAATTAGCTCAGAGTTAAGTTTCACAAGCAATTGTCCTTTTTTAACAAACTGTCCTTCTTTAACATAAACTTTTTTTATTTGCCCGTTCATTTCTGGTGAAATATATGCCATTTTTTCCGAGCGAACTGTTCCTGTTGAAGTAAACGAATGTTTTACTTTTTCTTTTTTTGCTTCTTGAATTTTAACTTTTAAAGTTTTGTTTTTTGAAACTACAACATCTTTATCTAATTTATTTTCAAGTTGTTTTATCTGTTCTTTCAACTCAAATATCTGATTTTTAATATCTTCATTTGATTTTTCAGAACTACATGCTCCTAAAATTATTGTTAGTATTAATATTATGCTTATTTTTTTCATTTTGAACATTATTAAATTGTTAAATGTTATATTGTTTTTTAGTTCAATATTTAAAATTCGGTATTTTTTTTATTTAAAGCTTATTAGACAAGCGTTTCAAACTAATATATTTATCAATTAAATTGCTTAGTGATTTGTAATATTCCGTTAAAGATCTATAATATTGCATCTGTTTTTGCGATAAAACAAAACTTTGCTCCGTTCCAATTTTAAATTTCTTATATGAATTATTATAAATCTTTTTTGCAAGATGCCTTTGTTCTGATGTATTCTTAACAGTATTAATGTTATTTATAAAATCAGTTTTTGTTTGGTCAATTTCTAATTGTAGAGCTTGCTCAGTTTGAAGTCTTAAATTTGTCTTTTTTTCAAGTTCAAATTGTGCTTGTTTTATTTTTGCATAGCGTTGCCCACTACTAAAAATTGGTATTGTAAGTTTTATTCCCCACACTGAGGTTGGGTACCAATCTGCATCATCAGAAAAGAAATCCAAACTATCTCGCATCGATTGTTTTTTGTATGAATAAAATCCAACTACGGAAGGTAGTGTTTTAGTTTTTTCTCGTTTTAAACTTAAACTCGCCAAACTTTCTTGTACCTGAACTAACTCATAATCAATATTTTGATTGTAGGATATTTCCTCTGCAAAAATATTCTCACGCTCCATTTCCTCTATAATATCGTCAATACTTCCTGTTATTTTTATTTCTTTTTCATTATCAATGCCTACCTGAAATTTCAACAACTTATATAAAATATCTTTTGTTTTCTGTAAAGAAATTAATGAATTTTCTGTTTGTTTTTTATTAAGTTTTACTTGCTCAACATCTGTTGCTTCCATAAAACCAGCATCAAGTAATTTTTCATTTTCTAATAGCAATTTTGAAAGTCCGGTGTTCATACTATCCAGAGCTGAAATGCTTTCTTGTGCAATTAAAATTAAATAATATGTTTTTTCGAGGTTTTCTTTTACGCTTACTATTGTTTTTTCTTTTGCTTTTTTTGACAATTCAAGGAATATTTTAGATGCTTTTAGGGCAATAATATACTCGCCACTAAAAATTATTTGCGAAACTGAAACATTCCAATCTGCATTATGTTTGCTTCCAAATTGAACAGGCATTTTTTTTCCTTCTTCGTATGGTGCAAGAGGTGTTAATCCGAAAGCATTTGTATTTACGCCATAGATTGCAGGAGAAATAAAGTCTGGCATTAATTGAGTAGGAATATCTGGAAAATTTTGATATTGCACAGCTCCATTTACTTGTGGTAAGCCAATTGCTGTGGTTTCCCATTTTAAGGCTTTTGACCTTTTTATTTCAAGTTCAGAGTTTTTAATTTGATAATTATGCTTAACTGCATAATCTTTTAATTCTTGTAATGAATAGTTTTTAACACTATCGGAAGAATTATCTTGTGCTTTTACAAAATTTATTGCAAAAACAATTATCAAAAATGCTAATATTTTTGTTTTCATATTTAATTTAATTCTTTTATTTTTTTATTAAGTATTTTTAGTCCGTTGGAGTTGCAAATTGCTCTTAAATGATATTTAAACATTTCTTTTGTAGCTTTTGGCTTAAGAAATTCTTTATATGAAACAACAGAGTTTTCAATTTTTTGAGTTTCCAAAATAACCATTCTTTTTGCTATTAAGTCAATATCAATATCATCGTAAAACAAACCTTCATTAATTCCTTTTGTCAGGTTTTTAATTTTTACTTGATATATAAATTTCGACTTTTTCTCAATAAGTTCCCTGTGTATTACAGGATAATATTTATACATGTCATACTCCAAAGCAGGTATATAAGTTTTAATCATTGCAATTATATTTTTCCGAATTTCAAGAATTTCTTCAACTGCATTAAGTTTTTTTTCAGAAATTGAAGCAAAACGTTTTGTTTGAATTTCAAATTCATTTCGGAACGCTTGTGTTATTAAATCAACTTTATCATTTACATATTTATAAAGTGTTTTTTTTGAAATCATGCATTCACGTGCAACATCATCCATTGTTACACTTTTAAGCCCATACTTTTTATACAATTCCGTTGCTTTTTGTATAATTTCATTTTTTTCCATTTTGCAAATATAAAATTTTTATACAAGGAAACAAAAAAAGGGTAAAATGTTTCCGTTTTTTGTATTATTCAGTTTAAAAAAAAACTTTTGTGCATCACTTCTGTCAATTTTTACGTATTGGTTAAAACAAAACTAAATCACGTGAAAAAAAACTTATTTAAAATATCATTATTTATTTTTGCAATAATATATGCTTATTTTCTAATAACAATTCAATCTTGCGATAAAAAAACACCTAAATTTGAATCAACGAAAAAATGTGAAACTTGTGCAACTGCCTATAAACCTGACACTTATCTTTCGCCAGAAAAACACATTCTATTAGGAGTTTCATTGGATGATAAAAAGATTAAATCTGAACCTTTTAAAAAAGGATTTTATATAACTCAAAAATTTAATTATAAATTTAACTAATGAATAAAATTATAATTATCGCTCTTGCAATTTTAAGTATTTCTAGTTTTTGTTGCAAAAAACAGAAAGACATAATTAATGAACTTAATTTAAAAGGAACATGGATTGAATCCTCACAACTTTCAGATACACTGGTATTTAAAAAAAACAAATCAAAAGGCTGGTTTCAACTAAATAGAGCAAGAGAAATAAATGGAGACTATCTTTTACCATTGCCAAATTCTGGTTTGTATGATTACTCAATAAATGACGATAGTATATCTTTAATTTTGAGCCTATCAAATTATAGACATCCAAATAAGTATTATTTTAATTTTTATAAAGACAGAGGAGAATTAAACATTGGAAATTTCTTTGAAGATAGTCTTTCAACAGATAAAATATTAATATTTAAAAAGATTTTAAATTAAAAAAAATTATAATGATGAAATAAAAATCCCGTATTATTCAAGCAATTAAATATTGTAAAATGCAAGTTGCCTAAACCGAATACATTTCCTTACATTAAGGATTAAAACTAAACTTTGCATAACAAAAAGTAATTGCAAACCACGTCTTATTTTTGATAAGTAATTATTATTAATAACTTCACAAAAATAATTAATGAGTGTTTTTTAATTAATGTGGTGAATAATGCGGTTTTTATACTTGCATTAATGTAATTTTTTTAATATAATAATTCGCAAAAAGCAATTGCAAATTGAAAAAAAAGAAATAGAGTCTAAAATACTAAAAGCTTGTGAAAGAGGAAGTTTAAAGCATCAAGAAGTGCTTTACAGAAAATTCTATGCCTATGGAATGAGTATAACTTTAAGATACACAAAGAGCAAAGAAGAGGCAATTGAAGTTTTAAACGACAGTTTTTTAAAAGTATTTGAAAACATAAAAAAGTTTGACAAAAAAAAGTCTTTTAAATCTTGGTTTAGGCAAATTACCGTTAATACTTCTATCGATTATTTTCGTAAGAATAAGAAAATAATTCAGACTGATAATATTGAAGAGTGCAAAACAGAGATTTTTGAAATTGAAACTATCAGTAATCTTGAGATTGATGATATATTGAAACTTTTAAACTCAATACCAAAACAATATTCAATAATATTTAATTTATATGAAATTGAAGGTTATAATCACAATGAAATAGCTGAAAAATTAAATATTTCAGACAGTACATCAAGAGCAAATTTATCTAGAGCAAAAAAAATGCTAAGAGAATTATATAAAAAAAATTATTATACCAATTATGCAGGAGCAGTTTGACAAACAATTCGCCAATAAAATTCGTAGCACATTTGAGAACTATGATGAACCGTTCAACAATGATGCATGGGAATTAATGAAACAAAAATTAGCCGATAAAAAAAAGAAAACTTTATTTTTATTTTCTAATTTTTCAAAAGTTGCATCAATATTACTTATTCTTGGATTAGGAATTTTTACAGTTTACGAAACAAATAAGTATTTTTTTGAAAAAAAACAAATCGTTTTTAATAAAAAAGAAAAGGAAAATATTGATTTAGCTGAAAACAAAACCAAAGAATTATTAATCCCAACTGAAAACAATGAAAAACAAATTATAAATACTAAACTAAAAATCACAACTGTTAAAAACACAGGTTCGAACAAAAAAACCAACTTTAATAAAACTTATAAGGATAATTCTAATAAAAGAAATAGCAACATTGTTCTACTAAACAAAAAAAAATCAAATCAGAATCAAAAAAATGAAGTTAATGACATTTTAAATAAAAATAACAAAAGCAATAGTGATACTCTCATAAATAAAGAATTACAAAAAGAAAATAAAAAAATATATGCCAGTAATGATAAAACTTTAAAGTCTGACAGTTTAAACAAACAAATAAAAGATAAAATTACAGACAAAAAGCCAATTTTAATGCCTGATGATGATGATTTCTTTATAACTAAAAAATCTGCTAAGAAATTCAATTATAGTGTTGCGTTTTCTTCACATTACAGTTCTTCAGACATGGGAACAGCTGACAAAATAAATGTTGGAGGAGGCTTTCAAACAGCATATATTATTTCGGACAATTTCAGTATTAACTCAGGTTTATTAATTGCAAATCATAATATGAACTCGAAAGAAAGCATACAAAAAGACAAAGAAGTTTACAAGTCTTCAAATAAAACATTAATAAAAACATCTGAAACTAACATAAAATTTACAGGGGTAGATATTCCATTAAACATTCAATATAATTTGAATAATTTATATGTATCAACAGGTATTTCTTCGATATTTTATTTGAAAGAATCCTACTCAATTAATTATTATTCTGAAAATACAACCGAAATATTTAATTACGAAACAAAATCTTACAACAAAGTATATTATTACGACACTGAAAACGAAACGATTAATAAAAAAGCATTTAACACATTTGATTTTGCAAAACTTTTTAATATTTCATTAGGATATAAAATCCCTCTTAAAAAAGGAAGTTTAATTGTTGAGCCATATGCAAAACTACCTATTGGAAAACTTACTTCATATAATATTTTATACGGATATGGGGGTTTGGGTTTGAAATATGGATTTTAATGCTAAACAACATTTCAAAAATACAGTTTAAAAGTATGAGTTTGCCCTGCGAAAGTTACTATTTAGCACTTTCTTTAGCACAAACTATATCCATTACTTCCTATTTCTTTTAAATTTTAAATCCTATTCCTAATCTAATAGCAAGACTAACAGGTGTGTTATAAAAATCACTATTTTTTTTACTCCTTTCTTCTAATGATAATTCTGGGTCTTCATTCCTTAAATATGTATAATGGGTAGTTGCAAGTGCTATTGGAATATTTAAATCAAAATACCATCTTTCACTTATAGAATACTCAATTCTTGGTATTACCGATAAATAAAGACCAACGATTGTTTTAGTCTTCTTAAATTCTGTATTTAATAAAGTGTCTATTTTGTCCCAAATAATAAAAGGAGTTCCTGAAAATCCAATTACTGGTTTAATTTTTTCCCAATCCTTATTTTTAAATAATCTTAATTTATATTCATAACGAAGATATAATTCAAATTGTTTTTGAGTATTTTCTGAAATAACATTCAATAAAGAACCAGTAGAATCAAGTAAAGTATATTCTTTATTAAATTTGTTAGAATAATCTAATCGGGATATTTCAATTTCAGAAGAATTTCCTTTTTTAGTATAAAATACTAATGATGGAGAAAAATTAAAACCATTAATCTCTTTCACATATTCATTTCTGCTTATACCACTAATAGTATCAATTTCGCAATCTAAATATTTGGATAAAAAATCAAAATTTGAATATAATTTAAAATCTTTAGATCTTTTTTTCTTTAAATCGTTTTGTCCAAATAAATTAACTGATACTAACAAGAGTACAAATATAAAATTTACACTTTTCATTTTTATTATTTTTATGTTTGTAATTACGAAACGTCTATACTAAATTAATATTATACCTTTATGTCTTATATTCCATCTAAGTATTTAACATCAAAAAGATTTTCTTTGAAATAAAGTTGTTTGAACAAACACATACAAATAATTTAGTATTAAAACAATGAGCAAATTCCTAAAATCAGTCCTAAAAATAAAATAATTCAAATTATCTTTCAAAATATTTTACCTTTATCAAATTATTTCTAATTTTGCATCGCCGCCGTAGCTTAGTTGGTTAAAGCGCCTGATTGTGGTTCAGGAGATCAAGGGTTCAAATCTCTTCGGTGGTACATAAACAAAGGCACTGCAAAATTGTAGTGCCTTTTTTGGCACTAAAAATCATTAAAAAATATTTTTAAAAATGAGCAAAAACAAAAGAGGTGTTTTCCCACGTAAAATTAAAGGATTTAGAGATATAAATCCAGAATTAAACCAATTGCGAACAAAAATAATTACAAAAGCCGCAGAAGTATATAGAAAATACGGATATGAGCATTGGGATACTCCATCAATAGAATATGCTGATAATCTTGGAAAATATATGCCAGACAAAGACACAATAGAAGAAGGAGTTTATTCTTTCAGAAACCCGGAAAACGAACCTGTTTACTCAAATAAAGGAGAAGAATTACGAGATAATGACAACTCTGTAATTATGGAAAACCATTATCTTTCAATGAGATACGACCTAACTGCTCCTTTGGCTCGTTTATATTCTGAAAAAGTTTGGCAAAGCTATATGCAAGGTAATTTAACCGAAAAAAATATACCACTTTTCAGACGCTATCAATTTGGAAGAGTTTTTAGATATGAAGCAAAATTAGACCCAGGCAGATTTAGAGAGTTTTGGCAAATAGATTTTGATACTGTTGGAACAAATGATGTATCTGCTGATGCCGAAGCCTGTATGATTTTATCAGATGCAATGGAAGCTATTGGTCTTAAACGAAATACATACATTGTAAATGTTAACGACAGAAAAATTCTTAAAGGATTTCTAAAAAGTATTGGAATTTTTAAACTAAAAATAGAAGATGACAGCAAAATTCTCCAAGGCGAAGACTTAGAGCAAGCAATTCTTAGAATTATTGATAAGGTTGACAAAATTGACCTAAAAGGCGTTCTTGAAGAGCTAGGAAAAGGAAGAACTGACACATCCGGAGCAAAAATACAGGGCTTAAACTTACCTGACAGTATTATTCCAAAAATAAACAGTTATTTGTCTGCTTTTGAAAACATAAAAACAAGAGCAGAAATTATTGAAAAACTTACAGCATTCAACATAAAAGACGTTATTTTTAATGAAGGACTTGAAGAACTGAAAAAAATTGATCTTTTATTAAAAAATATTGGATATCAAGATGATAGAATAATGTTTACCCCTACCCTAGTTAGAGGAATGGCATACTACACAGGACCCGTTTTTGAGGTAAATTCATTACAAACATACAAAGATCACAAAGGACGGAAAAGAGCAGTTGGAGCAATATGCGGAGGTGGAAGATACGACGGATTAGTAAAAAATTTACTCGGAATAAAAGCTCCTGCAACTGGTGCATCAATTGGAGTGGACAGGCTTGCAGAATTACTTATGCTCACAAATCAAAATGATGATTTAGAAGATGGTCCTGTTTTTATTGTAATGTTTGACGATAACTTAATGCCTGAATATCAGAAAATTGCAGCAGAATTAAGAAATGCAGGAATTGAAACAGAAGTTTATTACGGCTCTCAAAAACAATTAAAAAAACAAATGAAATATGCCGATAAAAAAAACTGCCCAATTGCCTTATTAATTGGAGAGAATGAATTTAAAGACGGTATTGTTACTGTTAAAAATCTAAAATTAGGCAAAGACAAATCAATGCAAGCAATACAAGATAGAAATGAATGGCAATCAAAAATTCAAAAAGAAATTAAAAGGGAAAATTTAATTCAGTACATTTCAAAAATTATAAAATAAATGAATACCAAAAAACAAAAAACATCTCAAAAAATTCAAGTTTTTATTATTATACTATTATTTTAAGCTATTACACTTTATTCAAATATCTGAAACTTTAAGTTTTTTTTTGGACGAAGGTTTAATGTTAAAAAGAATAAACAATAAATTTCAAAAAATTTAATCTCCATATTTTTTTTATACCTATCTTTGTAAAAAAAAACGGAATATGTATAAAACAATAATCAGACCTGTCTTATTCCTTTTTAATCCTGAATCAATTCACGGAATTCTCATCAATTTTTTAAAACTAATTAATATACTTCCTGGAATGAAAGCCCTTTTGAGGCTTTTTTTTATGTCTGAAAATCAGCTACTTAAAAAAACTGTTTTTGGAATTGAATTTAAAAATCCTATTGGTCTTGCTGCTGGATTTGATAAAAATGCCGAAGTTTTTAAAGCTATAAACAGCTTTGGTTTTTCATTTATTGAAATTGGATCTGTAACACCACTTCCTCAAAGCGGAAACCCAAAACCCAGAATTTTCAGGTTGAAAAAAGACAAAGCAATAATCAATAGAATGGGCTTTAATAATAATGGTTTACATGAAGCAATTAAAAAATTAAAAAAACGAAAGAACAACATTATTGTAGGAGGAAATATTGGAAAAAATACTGCAACATTAAATAAAAATGCAAACCAAGACTATATAAAATGCTTCAACGAACTACACCCTTTTGTAGATTATTTTACAGTAAACATAAGTTGTCCTAACGTCTGCAACCTCAGAGAACTACAAGACAAAGATGTTTTGTTGGAATTACTTTCAAAACTTAAAAAAATAAATGCGAGCAAACATAAGCCTAAACCAATTTTACTTAAAATATCGCCAGATTTAACATTCCCTTTGATTGATGATACTTTGGAAGTAATAAGAAAAACAGGAATAGATGGAATAGTTGCAACAAACACAACAACATCAAGAGAAGAACTCTCATATTCAGAAGATTACATAAGCAAAATAGCAAATGGAGGCTTAAGTGGAAAACCATTAAAAGACCGTTCAACCGAAATTATTAAATATATTTCTAAAAAAACAAAAGGTAATCTTCCCATAATTGGAGTAGGAGGAATAATGAATGCAGAAGATGCAATTGAAAAATTAAATGCAGGAGCATCTCTTGTCCAAATCTATACAGGCTTTATCTATGAAGGACCTAGTATCGTAAAAAAAATTAACAATACAATTATAAAAAACCTTACAAAACAAAAAAATAGTATGTAATTAATATGAAAACACTCCTAAAAAACTGCAAAATAAATAACACCATACAAAATCTGTTAATAAACGATAAGATTATTTCCTACATTGGGAAAAACACACCAGCTTGCAATAAAGAAATTGATATAAATAACTTAACAATTATACCTGGATTAATTGATCCACACACACACATAAGAGATTTAAAACAAGCAGAAAAAGAAGACTGGACATCAGCATCGAATGCAGCACTAAGAGGTGGCACTACTATGGTTTTTGATATGCCAAATACAAGACCCCCTACCGTAAATTTAGAATATCTTAATTTAAAAAGAGAAAAAGCAAAACTCTCAAAAGTAAATTATATGTTCAATATTGCAGCAACTTCTTTAAATTTACCAGAAGTTATAAAAATTCTTGAAACTAAACCAACTGACGTAGCAGCTCTAAAACTATTCCTTGCAGGCTCAAACTCAAATGAATATGTTGATGATGAAGAAATAATTAAACAAATTTTTAACATTTCTCTAAAATATAATTTACCTGTAATTGTTCATACAGAACTTCAAAAATGTGTTGAAGAATATTCTGAAAAAATAAAACACCCCTCTGTAAAAGACCATAACTACATGAGAAACAGAGAATGTTCAATTAAAGGAACAGAATTACTTATAAAAATTGCTATAGAAACAGGAAATAAATTGTATATTGCACACACTTCAACAGCTGAAGAAATTGATATCATAAAAGCCAACAAAAACAAATGTAAAGTATATTGCGAAACATCCCCGCATCATCTTTTAATTAATAAAGAGATTTTAGAAACAGCGAAAAATTTTGGTAAAGTAAATCCACCACTAAGAACAAAAAACGATAACAAAAGAATACTAAAAGGAATAATTGAAGGAACAATTGATACAATTGGTACTGACCATGCACCACACAAAAAAAGTGAAAAACTAAAAATTTACAATGAAGCCCCTTCTGGTTTTCCCGGCTTAGAAACTTCTTTACCTTTATTACTTAATGAAGTCAATAAAGGCAGTTTTTCATTAAACAAACTTATTGAACTGACATCATTAAACAGTAAAAACATATTCAATATAAAAAAAAGAGGAAAAATAGAAGAAGGTTATTTTGCAGATTTAACAGTAATTGATTTTAACAAAACATGGAAAATTGAAGCAAAAAAATTCAATACAAAAGCAAAATATTCTCCTTACGAAGGAATGACAGGCAAAGGCGATATCAATATGACTTTTGTTAACGGTAAATTAAAGTATAAACAAACAATCAATTAATTATGAAAAAAGAATTTTTCATCCTAAGACTACACGACATAGGAGCAATAAAATTTGGAGAATTTACTCTAAAAAGTGGTAAAAAATCTCCTTTTTATTTTGATTTGCGAGATATGATTTCATACCCCGATATTCTTAACACAGCAGTAAATTTAATTGTCGATAAAATTGAAGATTTAGATTTTGATTATATTTCAGGAATACCATATACTGCACTCCCCATTGCAACATTAGTTGCAGACATATTAGACAAACCGCTTATATATGCAAGAAAAGAAGAAAAATCCTATGGAACAAAAAACACAATTATAGGAAAATTTGAAAAAGGTTCAAAATGCTTAATTATTGATGATTTAATAACATCAGGAGAAAGCATAATTGAAATATCAGAAAAATTTAATAAAGAAGGTATTGAAACAATCGATTTTTCAGTACTTATTGACAGAAGCGACAATGCAAAGCAAAAATTAAGTAATGCAGGATTTAATCTTCACCCAATATTTGAATTAGATGAAGTCATTAAAATTCTTAGAACTAACAATAGAATTACAAAACAAAGAGCTTCTCAAATTAAAAAATATACAAACGTAAAGCATGAAAAAACAGATATAAAAGTTAAAAATAATCATTTAACCAAAATATTAAAGCAAAAAATAGAACAAAAAAAATCTAATCTAATACTTTCGCTTGATGTTGATAATCAAAAAGATTTTTTTGAAATTATTGACAAAACTTATAAGCATATTGTAATGGTAAAAACTCACGTCGATATTATAAATGATTTTGATGAAAACTTCATAAAAAAACTTAAAGAATACGCAATCACTCGTAATTTTATGATTTTTGAAGACAGAAAATTTGCAGACATAGGAAATACTGTTCAGAAACAATATAAAAACGGAATATATAAAATAAAACAATGGTCAAATTTCATAACTGTTCATGCAAGTCCAGGAGAAGGAATTTTACAAGGTCTTTTTTCAGGAGTTGTTAACAGAAGTTCATTTTTATTAGCAAAAATGTCATCAAAAGGCAATTTAATGAACGATAATTATACAAGACAAGTTTTTGAAATGGGAAAAAAATATTCCGATGTAGTTTCAGGATACATAGTTCATGCAAACACAAAAGAAGAATTACAAAGATTAAAAAACAAAATTCCAAAGGGTCAATTATTATTAATGCCCGGAGTTAAACTCAAAGCAGGAGAAGATGCCACAGGTCAACAATACACAACCGTAGAAGATGCAATGCAAGGTGGTGCAGATTGTATAATTGTAGGAAGAGGAATAATTGCGAATAATAATCCAGAGAAAATTGCAAAAGAATATAAGGAACGTGCTTGGAAAATTTACTCAAATAAATAAACAAATAAGTAAAGTAAGAAAATAATAATAATACATGAAACTCTCAGGACAAATATTTTTACACACAAGGGCATGATTATAATTCAGCACAATGATTACGTGCAAAAAAAAGCAAGTGTTCCTATGTGCAGAGCAAAACAATTAGTATAAATTAACTTTTAACTTTACACTTTCAAACTTTTAACTTTTTTAGACACATGAAACACCTAATCTCAATGCAAGATGTCAGTACCAAAGACATTATGAAACTAATAGATTTAGCCGACAAAATTGAAAACAAAAAAATTAATGTTGATATGACTGGCAAATTGGCTGCATTACTATTTTTTGAACCCTCAACAAGAACACATTTTTCCTTTGAAACTGCTGTAAAAAAACTTGGAGGCAACACTTTCTCAATGTCTGGAACAAACTCAACATCTGTTAAGAAAGGCGAAACATTAAGCGATACACTTATGACAATTAGTATGTATGCAGATTTAATTGTTATGAGACACATTATTGAAGGTGCTGCAAGATTTGCAGCAGAAACTGTTGATGTTCCAGTAATTAATGCAGGAGATGGAACAAATCAGCACCCAACACAAGCAATGCTCGATTTATATTCCATAAAAAAAACACAAGGCACTTTAGAAAATTTAACAATAGGATTAATTGGCGATTTAAGATTAGGTAGAACTGTTCATTCTCTTTCTCAGGCATTATCCGATTTCAATACAAAATTTTATTTTGCTTCACCAAGTCATTTACAAATGCCTAAATATATTACTGACGATTTAGACAAAAAAGGTATTCAGTACCAAGAATTAGAAGATATAAAAGAAGTAATGCATGAACTTGACATTATGTATGTTACAAGAATACAGAAGGAACGGTTTGCAGTTTTGGAAGACTACGAAAAAGTAAAAGACAGCTACATAATAACAAAAAAACTATTGGAAGGTGTTAAAAACAACTTTAAGGTTTTGCATCCGCTTCCCAGAGTAAATGAAATTACAACAGAAGTTGACAACACTAAATATGCATACTATTTTCAACAAGCTAAAAATGGAGTATATATGAGACAAGCAATAATTACAGAGCTTTTAAACTTAAAATACTAAGCCTATAATTAACAAATAAACACTAAACATTAAAAATAAAATGAATAAAGAAAAACTAAAAGTTGACCCAATAAAAAACGGAACTGTAATTGACCATGTAACAGCAGGTAAAGCACTTAAAGTTGCAGACATTCTAAATATTGAAAATTCTACAAAAGAAATAATGATAGGACTTAACCTTTCCAGCAAAAAGATGGAAAAAAAAGACATAATAAAGATAGAAAACAGAGAAATTTCAAAACAAGAAGCTAACTCTATTGCTTTAATTTCTCCAACTGCAACATTAATTATTATTAAAGATTACAAAGTAGTTAAGAAATTTGGAATTGATATTCCAAAAGAAATAAAACAACATATAATTTGCCCAAATTCTCATTGCATAACAAACCATGAGCAAGTAAAAACTCGTTTTATACTAGCCGGCAAAAATCCGATTGAAGTTAGATGTGCGTATTGTGAAAAAAAATATTTTATTGACGAAGTGAAGTTTAGTTTTTAACATTCAAACAAAAACTACAAAAATAGTTTTTTTATTTATTGAGTTTAAATATTTTTATTAAACAATATATTTCTTAGTCTGTAAATTTAAAAATTAGTCGGACAAAAATATTAAAAAAACACAAATTTCTAATATTTCAGAACATAAGCATTATTTTACATTCTTTAGAATAAATATTATACCAATTTTAGTTTGTCAATAAAGCTAAAGCCAAAACGCATTTGTACTAACAAATCTTAAAAAACACACAAACTACTAACATTCAGCAACTTGCCTTATCACATCAATAATTGTTCCATCACGATATTCTATTAAACCAACAATTTTATCAGTAAATTTTATAGGTTTTGCTGTTCCAACAATTTCATCAACTTCTTTTTCCAACTCTTCTATTTTTCTTGTTTTAATTCCTGCTTTATTAAGCCTTTTTTCTAATTCAGGAAATTTAGGATTTACACAAATTCCTCTTTCTGTAACTAAAACATGAACTGATTCGCCAGGAGTTACAACTGTATGAACTTTTTTTGTTACAATAGGAATCCTTCCTCTAAAAGATGGGCAAACAATAACCGTAAGTTGAGCTCCCGATGCAGTATCACTATGTCCGCCTGATGCTCCCCTAATATTTCCTTCCGAACCTGTTATTACATTTACATTAAAATCTGTATCAATTTCTAATGCTCCAAGTGCTACAACATCAAGTTTATTCGTCATACAACCACAGTTAAAAGGATTTGCATAAAGTGATGCTGGTATTTCAATATGATGCTTATTGTTTAATAATGAATAACTTACTTCGGCATCAAAAGACTGAACATCAAAAAGTGTTTTGAATAAACCTTCTTTTAGCATTTCAACACAATATGAAGTTATACCTCCAAGCATAAAACTTCCTTTTATGTTTTTATGTTTCATTTTTTCTCTAATGAATTTTGCAACTGCCAATGATGCTCCCCCTGCCCCAACTTGAAAAGAGAAACCCTCATCAAACAAACCTGAATGTTCAATTACATCTGCTGCGAGTTTTGCAATTCGCAAATCCATTGGCGATTTTGTAATACGTGTTGTTCCACTTGCAATTTTTGTAGGGTCGCCAATTGAATCAACTTTCACTATGTAATCTACAAAATCTTGTCTAATTCCTATTGGGTTACACGGGTAATCAACCAAATTGTCTGTAACAACAATTACTTGTTTTCCGTAACGGGCATCAATTCTTGCATAACCAATTGAGCCAAAGGCAGATTTACCATGTGCACCGGTTGCATTTCCTTCTTCGTCGGCTGATGCTGCCGGAATTATTGTAAGGTCTGGTTTTATTTTACCTGTATGAATTGCTCTTACTCTTCCTCCATGAGAATGGATTACAACAGGATTTTTTAAAATGCCTTTTGAAATTGCTTTTCCAAGTTCGCCCCTAATTCCAGACGACCAAATTTTTGTAATTGTTCCATCTTCTAAATATCTCAAAAGTGCATCATGCGATTCGTTAAGTGATGAAGAAGCAAGTGTAATATCTTTTATGCCCAATTCTGCTAAAATTGAAATTGCTTTTACTAAAATATCATCTCCATTTCTTAAATGATGGTGATATGTTAATGTCATTCCACTTTGAGGATTAGTTTTAAGAATTGCTTCTTTTAAAGTGTCGCATATTTTTTTTTGATGTGGCAACTTTGCTTTGTTTGGAGGAGGTACACTAATTTCATCCATCCAACCTTTTTTTAGTTTTTCCCAAGCCCCCATAAAAGGTTCAAGTTCGCCAATATATTTTATTTTATTTGGTATTTCTCTGTTTATTGCGTTTTTCATTTTTTCTTTATATATATTTATTAGGCTTTTTATAAAAATACATTTTTTGGTATCTGTGTGAATGGTTTTATGAACATTCTTTCATTAGTATTTTATATCCGCTAAATCCAAAGTATGCCTAGCCCTTGCAACCACCGGAGCATCAACCATTTTACCATCAATTGCAAAAACTCCAATTCCAGCATCTTTATTTTTTTTGAATTCTTTAATAATTCTAAAAGCTCGTCTTATTTCAGCTTCTGTTGGTGTAAAAACTTCATGAATAATATCAATTTGACGAGGATTAATAACAGCTTTTCCTGTAAAGCCAATTTTTTTTGCATATTCAGTTTCTATTCTTAAACCTTCTTCATCGTTAACATCAACAAAAACAGTATCAATAGCATCAATATTATTTGCTTTTGCTGCCATCACAATCATTTTTCTGGCAAGGTCAATTCCAGAGCCATCTTTTGCGTTTGCAATGTTCATGTCGGCAGTTAAATCTTGCCCTCCAATTGTTATTGCATCAACTCTTTTGGAAAATTTCGCAATTTTAAAAACATTTTGCACTCCAAGAGCAGTTTCAATCATTGCATGAATTGTCATTTTATTATGAGGCAAATTATGTTTGTTTTCAATGATTTCTATAATATCAATAAGTTTTTTTAATTCTTTAACGGTTTCAGTTTTTGGAAATCGTATTGCATCTGGTTGTAATGGCACAATAGTTTCTAAATCTTCAATTCCAAAAGGTGTGTCTAAATGATTTACACGTACACAAACCTCTGTGTTATAATAACTTATTGATTTTAGCATATTTTTTACTAAAATCCTTGCCGAATCTTTTTCATTTAATGCAACAGCATCTTCTAAGTCGAGCAAAAGACTATCTGCTCCATAAATTCCGCCTTGTTGCAACATTGCCGGATTGTTTCCGGGTATGTATAGCATTGTTCTTCTTTTTGTCTTCATTGTTTTTTATAATAAAGTTCCTTTTTGTTGGTTTAATGCTCTTGTAATTGCAGTTTCTAATCTTGCAATAATTGTTGGTTCTAATGCACCTTTATCTTTGGCAATTAGGTGTACATTTTCAATTTCGTATTTATCAAGAATATTATTAACTAATTCGCTTAGCATATCACCATATTGCAGCATTACGCTTGATGAGATTTCGAGTTTTCGTCCTTCTTTATTTTTTAAAGGTTCAATTAAAATCATAATATCGCTTGATTCAAAAGTTCCTGCTTGTGCTTTTCTGTGTAATTCCATATTTGTAATTTAAAAAAAACAAATGTAGATACTTCAATTTGTTGTTTGCATGAGAAATGTCATGTAAATTTATGTTTAATGAAATATTTAAAAAATAATAAAAATTATTGCAAGTTTGTTTAAAAAAATATCTTTGCACATTCAATTTATTATAAAAATTATGAGTGAAATTTTACAGAAAATATTATTAGCAAAAGATAATAGAGCAAATTTGCGTAATACTTTTTCTGCAAAAAAAAATGTGTCAATTAGTTTAAGTTTAAATATTGCTTCTTACCCAAAAACTAATAAAAACATAAGTCAATTTTTTAACTTGGTTTTAGCAGATTTAAAAATTTTCCTTTTAGCAAATAAAGTTTTTATTGATAATCGTTCGGAAGTTAACAGTATTGATGAAGCAGGTAATTTTTTTATAGCAATTGTTAAAAATAAAGATATTACATCTTCTGAAATAAAACAAATTACAGAAGAATTTGAAGAAAACCACAAGTTAGGAAGGTTTATAGATGTTGATATTACAAATAAACATGGCAAAAATGTAAGTTCACATAAAAAAAAGTTATGCTATTTTTGTAATGAAAAGCCTGCCATTGTTTGTATGCGAGAGAAAACGCATTCATATCCTGAATTAAAGTCTTTTATTTCAAAAAAAATTAATGACTATTTATTTAATGAAAAGAAGAAGCAAATTACAAAACAATTAAGTTCTATTGCTTTAAAATCAATATTATACGAAGTCTCACTAAGTCCAAAACCCGGCTTGGTTGATTTTTATAATTCTGGTTCTCATAAAGATATGAATTATTATACATTTTTAAATTCATCAGCAGCACTTGCCCAATATTTTACAAAATTTGCTGAATTAGGGTATGGTTTTAATGAAGATTTATCAAAAGCAATTTCAAAAATTAGAATTATTGGTTTGCAAACCGAAAAAGATATGTTTGCTGCAACTAATGACGTAAATACACAAAAAGGAATAATATTTTTAATGGGAATTGCTTTATTTTCTGCATCTTATGTTTTTTATAAAGATGGAAAATTTACTATTTCAAATTTTCAGGAAACTGTAAAAAAAGTTTGTAAAAGTCTTGTTTACAGCGAATTGCAAAATTTACAAGTTTATAAAACTCATGGGGAAAAGTGTTTTGAAAAGTTTGGCTTAAAAGGAGCAGGAGCAAGACACGAAGTAGAACAAGCATTTCCGACAGTTGTAAATTTTGCATTGCCAGTATTAGAAAAATATTTTAGAGGAAACAAAAAAGAAGAAATTGAACTTGCACTAAGAAAAACTTTACTTGCAATTATTTCTAAAAATAATGATTCAAATGTTTTATACAGAAAAGGAGAAAGTATTCTTAAAAAATTAAAGATATTTTCAAAAGATGCGTTTATTGAGGATAAAGAATATAATAAAGTTTGTAAGTTTTGTATAAAAGAAAACATTTCACCCGGTGGTTCTGCCGATTTACTAGCAGTTTCACTTTTTTTACATTTTACTAAAAAAGATAAAAATGAATTTTGAAGATACCGATTTCCGTCAGGAAGTTTTAGATATAGAAAATCCTTACGATGTTAAGCTTGTTTCAGACTTTTTAAATGATTTGGGTTTTGACTATAAAGTAGATGATGTTGATTGCACTATGTTGTTATATAATCTTAATGATGAGATAGTTGGAACAGGTTCGTATAAAAATAAAACGTTGAAATATGTTGCAGTTGCACAAAAGTTTCGAGATTCTACGGCTTTTGCTTTAATTGTAACACATATTTCAAATGTTATTATGCAAAAGCATAGCACATGTTTTGTTTTTACGAAACCTAAGACAGCAAAATTATTTCAAAGTCTTGGTTTTTCGATTATTGCAACAGCAGAACCACTTTTTACAGTTTTAGAATTTGGTTTGAAAACAATAAAAGATTATCAAGTTTATTTAAAGTCAATAAAAAGAGAAATTAAAACAAATAATATTGCAACAATTGTCGTAAACTGTAATCCTTTTACAAATGGGCATAAATATTTAATTGAAAAAGCAGCTTCCGAAAGTGAGCTAGTATATCTATTTGTTGTTGAAGAAAATTTATCTGCATTTCCATTTGAAATTCGATGGGACTTAATAAAAAAAGGAATACAGCATTTGAATAATGTTGTGATGGTTAAGGCAGGAGAGTACATTGTTTCAGGTTCAATTTTTCCTAACTATTTTCTTAAAAATGAAAGTTTTGATTTGGTTTCGCAAAAACAGGCAGAAATTGATGTTACAATATTTACAGAGTATTTTGTTCCTATTTTAGGAATTACAAAAAGGTATATAGGAACGGAAAATTATTGTAAAACTACATGTGCCTATAATACAGCAATGTTTAAAATTTTGCCAAAAGCAGGAGTTGAAGTCATTGAAATTACTAGGAAAGCTCTTGGAATGGATAAAAACAATGAGCCTAATTACATAAGTGCTTCAAAAGTTAGAGATGCTATTAAAAATGACAGGCTTAATGAAGTTATTGACTTTATTCCGGTGTCAACAAGAGATTTTCTTTTATCTGAAGATGCTATTGAAGTCATTCATAGAATTAAATCATATTCAGGAAGACACTAAATTAATGGGACTTCTAAAACTCATTCGCATCAAGATTTTAATAAATTTTAAATAACAAAAATAGAATTGCTTAAATTTATTATCTTTGGACAATCTTATTTTTAATATCACAAAGCTATATTAATTTTATTAAATAGTGAATTTCAAAAACTACTATAAAATACTAGGATTAGATAAAAACACTGCTGAAAGTGAAATTAAAAAAGCATATCGTAAACTTGCTAAACAATGGCATCCTGACAAAAATCCCGGGAACAAAAAAGCTGAAAATAAATTTAAAGAAATTTCAGAAGCCTACGATGTACTTTCAGATAACATTAAAAGAAAAAAATTTGATGATTTCATTAATGTAAATAAGTCAAAAGCTGCATATTCTTATAATAATGCAAAACATTATTATACAAATACTTCTGAAACTGATTTTTCTGACTTTTTTAAGCAATTTTTCAAAAAAAGAAGTAAACAAAAATATTCATACTTTAAAGGTGATGACCTCAGAGGAAAAATTACTATTGAGCTCCAAGAGGCTTACACAGGCTCAATGAGAATAATTAACACTAGTAAAGAAAAAATCAGAATAAAAATTAAACCCGGAATAACAAATGATAAGATCCTAAAAATAAAAGGAAAAGGGAAAGCAAGTAAATATGGTGGTGAAAATGGAGATTTATTTATTAGAATTGTTATAAATAAAAATGATTTATACACTCGCAGAAAAAATGATCTTATAAAAAAAGAAATAATTGATGTTTACACTGCAATTCTTGGCGGAGAAATCTCAGTTTCTACTTTTAAAGGGAATATAAAAGTAAAAATTCCGCCAAATTTTAAATTTAACAAGAAGTTAAGAGTGAGAGAATATGGAATGCCTGATTATGACAATCCAAGTAAATTTGGAGACCTTCATTTGGATTTAGACTACAAACTTCCAGAAACTATTTCAGAGGAAGAGCAAATTTTACTTAAAAGAATACAAGAAATTAGAGATAGTTTATAAAAAAATCGCACTTCAATAAAAAATTAAAGTGCGATAAACTATATTAAAAATTAAAAATTAGCCTTCTGCATAGAACTTTTTTAATGCTTCATTAAGTTTAGGAACTACATCAAAAGCATCTCCAATAATTCCATAATCTGCCGCTTCAAAGAAAGGAGCATCTGCATCAGTATTTATGCAAACCATTATTTTTGAGCTATTTACTCCTGCAAGATGCTGTACTGCACCGGAAATTCCTACTGCAATATACAAGTTAGGTGCAACAACTTTTCCTGTTTGTCCTACATGCTCATCGTGTCCTCTCCATCCTAAATCACTTACTGGACGTGAGCAACTTATTCCTGCTCCCATAATTTCGGCCATTTCTTCAATCATTCCCCAGTTTTCAGCAGCTTTTAAACCTCTTCCGGCAGAAACAAGTATATCTGCGTCTGTAACAGAAAGTTTTCCTGTACTTTTAACAACTTCAATAGGTTTTACTGCATAAGCTCCTTCTGGAATTTCTGCGGTAAAATCCTCAATTGAGATATCTTCTTTTGCTTCAACTATTTTATATGAATTTTGCGATAAAGTAACAACTTTTGTATCTGAGTTTACAACAACATCTGCAAATGCTTTTCCTGAAAATGCTCTTTTTCTCACAGTAAAAGGAGCTAAGGAAGAAGGTATTGCAACAGCACCTGCGACTAATCCTGCATTTAATTTAACACTTAATCTTGGAGCAATTGCTCTTCCTGATGGATTATTTCCAAAAAGAATTACATTTGCTCCGATATTCTTAGCAACTTGCTCAATAACAGCCGTGTATGCCTTTGCTGAAAAATCTTTTAGTTCATCGTTTCCAACTTTAATAACTTTTTTTGCTCCATAATTTCCTAGCTCTTTCAATGCTGACTCATCAACATTTCCTATTGTAACAGCTATTGCTTCTGTTCCTTCTTGTTTTGCAATCTCGACCCCGTATGATACCAATTCATAACTTGATTTTTTAAATTTACCGTCGAAATTTTCTGTATATATTAAAACTGCCATTTTTTTATTTTTATAATTATTTGTTAATATTTATGTTTTAAAAACATGAAATTATGTACTTGATAATAATTTCAAATTTTTAAATTTAAATAACTTTTGCTTCTTCATGTAATAATCTTACCAATTCTTCAACATTGTCAGGCGAAACCATTTTACAAGCAGGTTTTGCTTCCGGAAGATAGTGTTTTATCACTTCTGTCATATTTTTTTGTTCAACAGGTTCAATAACTTCTAATTTTTTTCTTCTGGCAGTCATAATACCTCTCATATTTGGAATTCTTGGTTCTTTTGCAAAACCTTTTCCAGCACTTACAACAAAAGGAAAACTTGCTTCAAGAACTTGTTTTCCTCCGTCAATTTCTTGTTCCATTTTAATTTTATCTCCTTCAAGTTCAAATAAAGATGCTCCTGCTACCGTAGGTAAATCTAAAAAAGCACCTATCATTCCTTCTACCTGCCCTCCATTGTAATCAATTGATTCTTTGCCTGTTACAACAACATCAAATTCGCCGTTTTTGTAAACTTCTGCAATTTGTTTTGCAACAAAAGCTGCATCAGTAGGGTCTGCATTAATTCTTATTGCCTCATCTGCTCCCATTGCAAGGGCTTTTCTGAGTGTAGCTTCGGTTTCAGCATTACCAACATTTATTGCTGTAATGTGCATTTCAGTTCCTGCGTCTTTAATATCCAGTAGTCTGGTCAATGCTAATTCTTCATACGGACCAACTATATATTGAATGTCTGTTGTGTCAAATTTAGTGTCGCCGTCTGTAAATTTCACTTTTGAAGTGGTATCAGGAACATGTCCAATACAAATGAGTGCTTTCATATTATATTAATTTATTGTTATATATTAATTTGTAAAAATCTTATGCAAACATAATAAATTTTTCTTTATTTTCAAAATAAAGTTATGCAATTTTTTTTATTAAAAAACCGCAAAACATTATAATATCTTGCGGCTTAATTAATGTTTAAAACACGAAGATTATTCTGTTATTGCTTTATCTCCTCCGGATAATTTGGCTTTTAAAGCTGCAAGAGCATCGGAACCACTTCCTGCAGATGCTTCAAGAACACTATCAATTTCTTCATCAATACTTTGATTTTCAAAAGCAATATCTGCATAAGATTCTGCAATTGCTTCATCTTGTTCAATTTTGTCTTTCATTCTTTCAAGCATTGCAACAGTACTATCTGCGTCTATACCAGCTAATTGTTTATTAACAACTTTAGTTGCTTTGCTTACTTTTGCTCTAGCTTTTAACATTTTTGCTTCATTTTCCCACTTTCTTATTTGTTTTTTTAATCTATCAATTGTTGATTCAAGTTTTGCAACTTGTGCATCGTATGTTTTTTGAGTTTGTAATGTATTATGTAAACTTTGACCAGCTTGTTCTTTTTCTCCCAAAGCTGCTGATGCAAGTCTATCAGCTTCTGAGGGTTCAATAGCACCGCTTTCTGCACGTTTAATAAGGGCAATTGCTTTATTTTCGTATTCATTCATTTTATTACGGTATTTATTTGCATCATTTTTTGATCTAATTGCCAGAGCTTTAACCTCTGCTAATGCTTTTATACTAAGTTCTAATTTCCCTTTCATTTCCGAAATACCTTGTTCGGTCATTTTTACCGGGTCTTCTAAATAATCAAGTGCTGCATTTGCTTCTGCTTTTCCTATTCTAAATAGTCTACTAAAAAATCCCATTATGTTTTTAATTTTAAAATTTGTAAATATTTTTTTTCAAATATCGTAATAAAAATATTTAATGCCAAAAATATTGGCATTATAATAGACATTTTATTTATTTTCAAACATTCTCAACGTATTAAAAGCTATATCCCAAACCAAAATTAATAAACCTCCCAATACTTTCTTGGTCAGAATAGATAAGGTATTTTTTGTTTAAGGCATTTTGAATTGAAACTGAGACTTCAAAACCAAATTTTAAAGATTTTGACATTTTAAAATCTAATAAATACTGTTTTGGTATTGAAGTTGTGTTTGCATTATCTATAAATTGCTCACTCAGATATGTAAATGAAGTTGAAAAAGTAATATTTTTTGCTTGTATTCTTAAACCAGTTTGCAAATTATGATTTGGAGAATAATTTAACACTTTCCCTTCTAAGTCCGGCTTCTTGCTAAATTTCATAATTTTGCTTTTTGAATAAGAATAATTTAAAAAGCCATTAAAATACTCGTTAAAACTAAATATAATGGAACTTTCAAACCCATATAATTCAACTTCGGTAATATTTTCTTTCATTACAATAGGCTTTTTTCCAAAAATAACATCTCCTGTTTCTGTATAATACATGAAGTTCTTACCTCTTGTTAGATATGTTGAAATTTCAATTTTTATTTTCTTTTTTGAAAATGTAGTTCCAAGTTCATAGTTATCAACATTCTCAGATTTAAGCTCTGGATTTGCGATTTTAAAAGCTCCTGCAATAAAGCCTGTTCTACTGAGGTCATCGAGTGTTGGGGCTCTAAAACCGGTTGAATATGACATATAAGTTTTTAAAAAATCGTTCAAAAAGAGCAACGATATTTTTGGTGAAAATGAATTTTGATTTTTGTTAGATATTTTAGATTGGTAATTTAAAAGAAAATTAGAATTATTTGTAGGTTTCTCAATTATAAACTCGGCTTTATTTAATAAAGTATAATCATAATGCAGGGTGGCATTAACAAATAATTTTTCTATAATCTTAAAATCATTATTTAAGAAAATGGAATAATTATTAATATCTCCAATATTTCGTATGATATCAGTTGATGTTTTATATTCATCCGACCCATTTACGATGCCTTTTTTCAAATCAAAACCTGCTGAAAGTGTATTTCTACTAGTTTTATGTGAAATGTTTCCTGTAAATCCAAAATCTTTTCTGCTGGAATTTACATTATACATTGAATAAACTTGTTTTTTAATTTTCTCAACAGTTCTAAGGTATTGTTCGTTCTGAAAATAAACATTTGCATTCCAACTTATATTTTTGCTATGTCCTTGATATTTACTTCTAAAAAAATGAGTATCATGGTCAACTGCATTTCCAATTTTATCCTTAATTTTTATTCCTTGACTTCTTTTATCGTTATAATAATTGTAAGAAAAATTTATTTTATTATTTTTATTTAATTTGTATTCTTTAGATAAATCTATCCCAAATTCTTCACACCAAGAAGCAATATTTGTCGAATCTCTCAAACTATCTATTTGAGAAATATATCCATCACTTTTTCTATAAAAAGAATTTATTTTATACTTAAATTTTTTATTTTTAAAAGGAGTTCCCGAAATACCGGCATTTACAGAATAAGTATTAAATGTACCGTAATTCAAGTTTATATTTCCCGAAATTACATTTTTGCTATAATCCTGAGTTAATATATTTATTACTCCACCCATTGCACTTTTTCCAAAAAAAGATGACCCCGGACCACGAACTATTTCAATTTTTGAAACATTTGAAGGATTAAATCTGTTCCAATTTACACCTCCCAAATCAGATTTGTTTATTGGCACTCCATCTTGAAGCACAAGAATTCTACCTTGTTCATTTCCCCCAAATCCACGTAAACTAACATTGCTTTTTCCGAAAATTCCAAATGGTCTTACAATATTAACCCCTGAAACGGCTCTCATGGCATCATCAATTGAGCTTAAAGGAATTATTTTTAAATATTTGGTATTGATAATTGATGCTGAAGCAGGAATTTTATTTATTGATTGTTCAATTCTTCCAGCTGAAATAATTACTTCGTCTAATTTAATAGAACTTGAGTCTTTTTGTGCAAATAAAACTGCTGAAAAAAGACAAAAAACAGTAAACAATACAAATGAATATTTAATCTTCATAACAATGAATTTTAATTAATAACTTGTAAGGAAACTGAGTTTGAATATAAGGTAAGCTATCCCATAACAGGAATAATACAAATCATTCACCTTTCCAATTCAGATAACTCATGTTATCCTCGGGAGGTTAGTTCGTTTCCAAAAAAACCCATCGGTTAAAAATCATAGCCATCTGCCTTAGATATTTTAACTCGGAGAAATATTTAATTTAGTGCAAATATATATTAAAATAATAATTATTCAACAATTCATGCAGAATATTAATAAGTCGTATTATTATACTAGGCGTGAGAAATTTTCATTAAATTCAAGAATTACAGACTTAAAATACCTGTTAAGCTAAAATAAAAAATGTATGAATAAAACGGATTAACATTCATCTTCTTTTCGTTTAATCCTAAAAACTCCTCTTCCAATTGCTATAATTTTTTCTTTATTATCAGGATGATATATTTTCATTTCTGTAACAACTGAACGTTTTCTTTTGCTTAAAACTTTGCCAACGGCTATAATATTTTTTGCTTTACCAGGTCGCAAATAATCAATTCTCATATCAATTGTTGCAACATCATCATCAGGAGAAGTCATAAAAGTCATTGATGCAACGCCACCAGCCAAATCTACAGCAGTTGCAGTATATCCCCCATGTAATCGTTTTGTGCGAGGGTCTCCTATAAATTCATCTCTATATGGAAATAGAAGTTTTACATATCCTTCGGAAATATCAAGAACTTTAACTCCTATAAATTTTGCCATAGGAATCTTATTCTCAACAACATCAACAAATATATTTTTTGTAATTTCATCCATTAAAAATTATTTTTTTCCGTAATAAACTGATGAAATGCCAAACGTCAGTTTTTTTTCTTGTGTATTTTTGAACCCTGCATCTTCCATTTTTTTAATAAATTTTTTTCCATAAGGAAAGGCATCAACAGAAGCTGGCAAATAAGTATATGCAGAGATATCTTTTGAAAACATTCTTCCAATGAAAGGTAAAATTCTTTTAAAATAAAAATTATAGAGTTGTTTTATTGGAAATTTTTCGGGTCTTGAAAATTCAAGTACAACAAGTTCTCCATTTGGTTTCAAAACTCGGTACATTTCATTAATTCCTTTTTGAAGATTTTCAAAATTTCTTACTCCAAAAGCAACAGTGATTGCATCAAAATAATTATCGTAAAAAAGTAAATTTTCTGCATCTCCTTCTTGAAATTTAATAATACTTGCTAACCCTTTCTTATTAATTTTTTTCTTCCCTACTTCAAGCATTCCAGTGGAAATATCACTGCCAATAATTTTTTCCGGTTTTAATCTTTTAAATATCTCAATTGCAAAATCGCCGGTTCCGGTGGCAACGTCAAGTATTATTTTTGGTTGGGATTTTTCTAAAAACTTAATAGATTTTCTACGCCAAATTTTATCTATATTCATTGATAAAAAATGATTTAAAAAATCATATTTATGTGCTATATTATCAAACATTTCAGCAACTTGTTTCTTTTTGCCTTTGTTTGAATTTTTGTATGGTGTTACAATTTTCGTAGTGTCCAAAATATTATTTTATTCAAATTTATAAATCTATTTAGCAAGCCAAAATCCAAAATAAACTGCCACTAATCCAAACACTAAACTTGATGAAATATAAATAAACGACATCAAATATTGTTGAGTTTGTAAAAATTGTAAATTTTCAAATGCAAATGCAGAAAAAGTGGTAAATCCACCGCAAAGACCAACAGCAAGAAACATTTTCCAGCTTACAGACAGTAAATCGTCTTTTTCAAATATTCCTAAAACTAAACCTATTAGAAAACTTCCAATAATGTTTACAAAAAGAGTTCCAATAGGTTGAATTGAATCAAACATTTTAAGCAATAACTGACCAGAGCCAAAACGCAAAGCACTTCCAATAAACCCTCCTGCACCAACAAGTAGCATATTCTGTAACATATAAATTTATTTTTTTGCTTTGCAAAGATAATAAAAACCTTTAAGCTCAAAAATTGATTAATTATTAGCACATTATAATATGAAAACTTGATGCAATGAGTTAATAACATTTACAGTTAACACACTGCTAATCTACAAATTACATTAGCTTATTGTTAAAAAATAAATTAATAGAACTAAATTTAATTTTCAATAGCATAAAATTGATTAAATTTGCACTTTAAAAATTAAAATATTGTATATTATATGAATAATACAAAAAAACTTCTTGAATCTATCATTGAAGGAATGACTGAAAAGAAAGCAGAAAGAATAGTGAAAGTTAATTTTGCAGAAATTGAAAATACAATTACTGATTTTTTTATTATTTGTGAAGCAACTACTGACAAACAAGTTAAAGCAATTTCAGATTCAATAGAAGAAATAGTTTTTAAAAAGACAAAAGAAAAGCCTTTAAATGTTGAAGGAAAAGATAATTCAGAATGGATTATTTTAGATTATTTTGATATTATTGTTCATGTATTTAAAAAAGATTTTAGAGAATTATATAATTTAGAAGATTTATGGGCAGATGCTCAAATAACAAAGATTGATATTAAGTATTCAAGTTTAGATAATTAAAAATAAAAAAATAAATGTCAGAAATAGATAAAAATAAGGAAATAAAGCCAAAAAAAACACCTCAAAAATTAAAACTATCAGAAAATAGTAACAATTTATTTAAAGGTGGAAATAAAAACACAATATTTATATTTATTGCGGCTGCAGCAGTTTTTATTTTATTACAAATTTTTGTAAATCAAGAAAATGCTGTTAAAATAAACCAACACAGATTTGAAACTAAAATGTTATCAAAACAAGGTGCTGTAGAAAAAATAATTGTTGTTAATCATGAAAGAGTTGAAGTTTACATATCCAAACAACATTTAGGAGATTCAGAATTTAATGATGCTTATACACCAAAAAAAACAAACTATACTGCGGAAGTAAATTCACCACAATATTATTTTACAATAGGATCCGTTGAAGTTTTTAACAACAGTTTGAATAAAATTCAAGAAAAATTAGGAGAAGAATACAAAATCCCTATTGAATACGAAAACCGTGCTGATATTTTCGGAGAACTAATGGGTTGGTTACCTTTTCTTATTTTAATTATTCTATTCTGGGTTTTTGCATTCAAAAGAATGGGAGGAAGCATGGGAGGCGGAGGCGGAATATTTAATGTTGGACGTTCAAAAGCAAAATTATTTGATAATGATAAGACAAAAATAAAAATAAACTTTTCTAATGTTGCAGGTCTTGAAGAAGCAAAAGTTGAAGTTCAAGAAATAGTAGATTTCTTAAAGAACCCTGAAAAATACACAAAACTTGGAGGACAAATACCAAAAGGAGCATTACTTGTAGGACCTCCCGGTACAGGAAAAACTCTACTCGCAAAAGCTGTAGCAGGGGAAGCAGAAGTACCATTCTTTTCTTTGTCTGGTTCAGATTTCGTTGAAATGTTTGTGGGTGTTGGAGCATCAAGAGTTAGAGACCTATTCGGACAAGCAAAACTAAAAGCTCCTTGTATAGTTTTTATTGATGAAATCGATGCAATAGGTAGAGCAAGAAGCAGAGGAGTAAGTATGGGAGGAAACGACGAAAGAGAAAATACTCTTAACCAACTTCTTACAGAAATGGACGGTTTTGAAACAAATGCCGGTGTTATTATTCTTGCTGCAACAAACAGAGCCGATGTTTTAGACCCTGCACTTATGAGAGCAGGAAGATTTGACAGACAAATCCATGTTGACCTTCCAGATTTAACCGAAAGAGAAGATATTTTTAAAGTTCATTTAAAACCCATAAAACTAGGCAAAGACATTGATATTGAGAAACTTGCAAAACAAACACCCGGATTTTCGGGAGCAGATATTGCAAATGTTTGTAATGAAGCAGCACTAATTGCGGCAAGACGAGCCAAAGAAGTTGTTAATCATCAAGATTTTCATGATGCAATTGATAGAATTATTGGAGGTTTAGAAAAGAAAAGTAAAATAATTACACGAACCGAAAAGAAAACTATTGCATATCACGAGGCTGGTCATGCAACTGTAAGTTGGATGCTGGAATTTGCCCATCCATTAGTTAAAGTAACAATTGTTCCGAGAGGACAGGCACTTGGAGCAGCATGGTATCAACCGCATGAAAGACAAATCACTACAAAAGAACAACTTCTTGATGAAATATGCTCAACTCTTGGAGGAAGAGCGTCGGAAGAATTAACCTTTGAAAAAATTTCGAGTGGTGCTTTAAATGATTTAGAAAGAGTTACAAAACAAGCTTATTCTATGGTTGCATTTCTTGGGATGAGTGAAAAGGTTGGGAATATTAGTTTTTTTGATTCAACCAGAAGTGAATACCAATTTCAAAAACCTTATGGTGAAAAAACTGCTGAATTAATAGACCAAGAAGTTAAAAAAATGATTGAAGAGCAGTATAAAAGAGCATTAAATATACTTAAAGACAATCAAGAATCAATGAACGAGCTTGCTGAATTATTGCTTGAAAATGAAGTAATTTATTATGAAGATGCAGAAAAAATTCTGGGAGAACGAAAATTTAGTAATGAATATGAAGAAGAAGTTCAAAAAGTTAGAAAAAGAAATATTGAACGAATAAGAATTCAAAAAGAAAAGGATGCAAAACGAAAAAAAGAAGAGGAAGCAAAACAAGCAGAAAACAATAAAAATAAAAAGAACTAAACACTAAAAAAATGGATAACTGGATAAAAATTCAATCATTTAAAAGAGTTCATCAAGCAGAACTAAGAAAAGATATTTTAGCACAAAACAATATTAATTCTGTTATAATTAATGAAAAAGACAGCCTTTTTCTTCTTGGCGAAATAGAACTCTTTGTAGAAGAAAAAGACGAAAAAAAGGCAAAAGCTTTAATTAATGAATTTAATGGTCTAACTAAAATAAATTCATTTATTGACATGAAACCTATTTTGCTTTTTCAAAAAATATTACAAGATGCAAATATTGAAACTTTTATTAAAAGAAAAGAAAGCGACAAATACATTCTTGGAAACTATGAATTATATATCGAAAATGATAATTTGGACAGTGTTATACCTTATCTTACAGGAAAAAAAATTGAAGGTTGGAAAAAAATTAAAACTTGCAAAAAAGTAAGACAAACCAAATTATATATAGATTTACTTTCTGAAAATTTAATTAATTCAATAATTATTAAGCAAAAAAATTCAGAATATCATTTAGAAGCAATAAATATTTATGTTAAAAATGAAGATACTGAAAAAGCTGAAAAAATCATTAATGAACTAAAAGGTTTTTCTACAATTGTAGAGTCCGACAAGTTTTCTTCTGTTGAAAAAGCCGAAGAATTATTAGCAAAAGAAGATATAAAATCTTTTATTAAAAAAGATGGCTTAAAATTCAAAACACTTGTTAAAGATGCTGAAATTGAAAAAGCTAAAACAATAATAAATAAAAATATTGATTGGGTTAAACTTAAAACTTTCTCAAATATAGGCAATGCAATATATTATAAAGGAATTTTAGAAACAGCAAATATCCCATCAATAATTATTAACGAAAAAGATAGTGCTTTTTTATTAGGAAGCATTGATCTTTTTATTGAAAAAAACTCATACAATAAAGCTAATGAATTAATTGAAAAATTATAAAATTAAAATTTGAAAAAAACCCTTTTTATAAGAGCACTATCAGCAATTATTTTTCTTGTTATTCTGTTGAGTGGTATATTAATTAACCAATATCTATATCTTGCAATATTTGTAGTAATAAATGCACTATCTCAATTTGAATTTTACAAATTAATAAGAAAGAAAGACCATTATGCACAATACGGATATGGTATTTTTGTTGGAATAGTATTGTTCTTGTCAACTTTTTTTGTTGCAAATGGAACTTTACCCGCAGCAACATATCTTATTTCAGTTTTTTTAATTCTAATTCTTTTTATTATTCAACTTTACGGAAAAAGAGAAGAACATTTCACTTCTGTTGCTTTTACAATAGTTGCAATTCTCTATATTTCAGTTCCGCTTTCTACATTAAATTTCATTGCTTTTTCCGGAATAAATGAGAACCAATATACATACGAATTTATTCTTGCAATGTTTATTCTAATATGGGTAAACGATAGTGGAGCATACATATTAGGTTCAATATTTGGAAAACATAAACTATTTGAACGAATTTCTCCCAAAAAAACATGGGAAGGCTCAATTGGAGGATTTTTTTCTGCCTTGGGAACATCATATTTTTTATCATTTTGGCTAACAAGTCTAAATATTTATGAATGGTTTATTTTCGCAACAATAGTTTCGGTATTTGGAACTTATGGCGACCTTGTTGAGTCTCATTTAAAAAGAAGAGTTGGAGTAAAAGATTCAGGAAGAATAATGCCCGGGCATGGAGGAATGCTCGACAGATTTGATAGTACTTTCTTTGTTGCTCCTATGATTTTTTTATATCTTAAAATTTTAGAACATCTTTTTTAATAAAAAACATTATGACAATACATAAACAAGGTTACAGGGTAATTTTAGTTGTAATTATAACAATTTCAACAATCTTAGCATTACTTTATTTTTTTGTAGAATGCAGAATACCATTATTTGTGCTAAGTTTTTTATCTGCAATAATACTTGGAATAACTTTGCAATTTTTCAGAAACCCAAATAGAAAAGGTATTATTTCAGAAGGCAGTATAATCTCACCTGCCGACGGAAAAGTAGTTGTAATTGAAAAAACTTCTGAAAATGAATATTTTAAGGACGAAAGATTAAAAATATCTATATTTATGTCTTTGTGGAATGTTCATATTAATTTTTATCCTATAACAGGAATAATAAAATATGCAAAATACCATAAAGGAAAATATTTATTAGCAATAAACCCAAAATCTTCTCTAGAAAACGAAAGAACATCAATAGTTATTGAAAACAAAGATAAAAAAGATGTCTTATTTCGTCAAATTGCAGGAATAGTTGCAAGAAGAATTGTTTTTTATGCAAAAAAGGATGACAAAGTAAAACAATCTGACGAATGTGGTTTTATAAAATTTGGCTCAAGAGTTGATATTTTCTTACCTCTTGATGCAAAAGTAAAAGTAAAAATTGGAGACAAAGTTAAAGGATCGCAAAGTATTATTGCAGACTTATAAAAAATACTATCTTTTTAACTCAAGCAAAACATCAGTTTCTTTTTTTACGCTTTTTAAACTCATCGTATTATCGCTAATATTTTGAATCTCAAAAAAAACATCTTTGTTTGAAGTTAATATTCTTTTACCATCCTCAGAAATAGACCAAGTGCCAATTGTTGGTTTATTAAGCACTGACAATTTAAAAGTTTTATCTTGATTAAACTCGATAAACGAACTTTTTAACATACTGTTTACAATATTATTAACTGAATTATCAGTAACAGAAGAAACATCGGTTTTTAGAGCAACGATTTGCCATTTTCCAATTATATTTTTTGCAGTTTTTTTAGAGATAGAACAAGAAAATATTGAGAAAATAATAGTTAAAGCAATTATAATTTTAAAAGATTTCATACGTTTTATTTTAAATAAAAAACAAAGATATAAAGAATTATTTGCAATTCTTAGTTTGGAATATTAATTTTAACATCAATTATATTAAAATATTCATAAATTTTTATACAAAAACAAACAAAACAAATTTTAAATATGGCTTGGAATATTTTTAAAAAAGGAAAAGAAAAACTTCAAAATCAAGAAGGCATAAATTTAAAAACGAAAGTTGAAAATGCTCTTAGAGATGCTGAAAATGATAAGGAAGAAGCAATAAAAGAAATAGAAACTATAAAAGACTGGGCAGCAGAAGCTATTGTAGAAACCTATGCAGATGTTTTTCCCAATGGGCATCTAACATATTATAAAAATAAATATAAAAAAGATGCACTTGAAAACTACAATAAATATAAAACAGAAAATGTTAATAAAATTGACCCTAAATTAGCAGAAAGGTGCGATAAAATTGTTAATGCTTATAATCTCCAAATAAATTTAAGAGACTCTAAACTAATGCTTTACGATAAATTAGTTCAAAAATATCAGGCTACTAAAGAAAAGCTCAAAGAATTAGAACTAAACAAAGAAAAAGAAGACACAATAATTAAACACGAAAAACGAATAAAAGAATTAGACAATTCTGAAAAAGAATTTGTTGATGCTTTAACAGATACTGCAAAATTTGAAGAACTTGAAAGAGAATTTGAACTTAAAATAGAATATGCAAAACAATTAAACGTTCTTAATGAAAAATATAAAGACGAAGGAGACCTAGACGACCTAACAGCATCTATAGCATTTAAAGATGAAATTGATAAAATGATTGATGAAATTTAATTTTAAATTAATACTTTTTTATACTGTTTTTATACTGTTATTTTTGTTTACTAAAAGTATTTATGCTCAAAAATACGAATTAAACATTATTCCATCAGATAGTAGTTCAATTAGTTTTATCAAAAAAAAATCATTTACAAAAACCTTCAATGACAGTATTCAATTAAACAATGAACTTACTAAGATAAGAAGTAAGCTCTTTTCAAAAGGATATATTACTGCCTCATTAGACAGCTTAATTTTTGACTCTTTAATTGCAAACGCATATTTTTTTATTGGAGAAAAGTTTCAAATTATAAAAATAAATGCACAAGGTATTGATGACAGAACTATCAGAAAACTTAACATCCCTCTGAATAAAAATAAAACTACAAACCCAATTGAGTTAATACAGATTTATGAAAGAATAATTAAATATTATGAAAACAATGCTTATCCGTTTGCCCATATTAGTCCCAGAAACATTGAAATATTAAACGGAAATATAATTCTAGATTTAAGCATAAAAAAAAATAAGCATATTTCTATAAACAAGGTAATTATAAAAGGAACTGATAAAATTCCAAAGACATTTATTAAGCATTATATCTCAATTTTTGAAGAAGATTATTATAATGAAAAATTGATATCTGAAATA
Source organism: uncultured Chlorobiota bacterium (assembly GCA_947311255.1). Lineage (GTDB taxonomy): Bacteria > Bacteroidota > Bacteroidia > Bacteroidales > JAADGE01 > JAADGE01. The sequence goes on from CAMZKL010000022.1 coordinate 57,138, forward strand.
AGCTCAAAAATACAAAACTTAAGTTTTATTTCAGAAATTAGAAAACCTGAACTTGAGTTTATAACTAATAAAGCAAATCTCTATCTTTATCTTAAAAAAAAGAAAGCAAATCTTTTTAATGGTATCATAGGTTTTATTCCTGAAAAAGAAAACAATTACAAACTATCTTTTACGGGAGATGTTAATCTTAAGCTGATAAACAATTTTTCAAAAGGAGAAGATATTTCATTAAATTGGAGTAGAACAAAGAAATTGTCTCAAAAACTAAGTATAAAAAGTAATATTCCGTACGTTTTTAAAAGTCCATTTGGTATAAATTTAAAATTCAAATTAGACAAAAAAGACACTACATATATGACAATTAAAAGTACCTTTGGCTTTGACTACTCTTTTAAAAACAATGATAAAATTTTTGCTTATGCAAAAAAAGTAAATTCATATATTCTTTCCTCAAAATATACTGACACAACTCTTTATGCAAATATTAATTCTTTTGCATTTGGGTTATCATACAAAACAGAAAAAATTAATTATTTATTCAATCCGTCAAAAGGATACTTCTTTTTCATGGATATAACAAGCGGTAAAAAGAAAATAAATTCAATAGAATCCAACTATGTAAACACTCAATTATTATTTGATTTATACACACCTTTAATAAACAAATTTGTATTAAAAACTTCATTAACAAACAATTATTTATTCTCTAAAACAAGTCTTTTTCAAAATGAGATGTTTAAAATAGGAGGTTTTAATTCAATAAGAGGATTTGATGAAGATGCTTTTTATTCATCCGGATATTCTATTCTATCAAATGAAATAAGATTTTTATATGAAAAAAATTCAAATGTATATATTTTTTCGGATGTAGCACGAACAATAAAAAACAAGAACAATGAAATATATCTTTTTGGTTTTGGTATTGGAACTAATTTTGCAACAAAAGCAGGAATTTTCTCTGTTGCATATGCCTTAGGCAAATTTCATAACGAAATTATTCAACTTTCTTCCTCAAAAATTCATATAGGATATATTAACAAATTTTAGTTATTTGTAATTATTCTTAATCAAGTACTTATTTGCTTATTTTTTGGTTATTAAAACTGTATTTTTTATATTTGTGAAAAAATATTTATTTACTAATTAAATTATTTTATATGAAACATTTAAACTTAATTTTTGCACTAATTTTCACTTTTCTTTTTAGTGGAATTGTATCTGCACAAGATGACAAAAAAGATAAAAAGAAAGCTGAGATTACAATTTGCGGTGAATTGAGACCAAGAACAGAATTTAATCATGGTTTAAAAGCTCCTATGCTAAAATGGAACATTCAAGACGAGTATAAACAAAAAGGCTCATTAGCAACTACTCAAAGGTCTCGTTTTGGAATACACTACAAAACAAATAAAGTAAAATTTGGCATCCAATTACAAGATGTAAGAATGTGGGGGGGGCAGCCTCAACTAGTAAAAAATGAAGCAAATAGTATTTCTGTACATCAAGCATGGGCAGAATTTTATTTTACAAAAGAATTTTCATTAAAAGCGGGGCGTATGGAACTTGCTTATGATGATCACAGAATTCTTGGTAATGTAGGTTGGGCACAACAAGCACGTTCACATGATTTAGCTCTTTTTAAATATGAAGGCGACATTAAAGTTCATCTTGGATTAGCATACCACGGCGGTCCATACGCAGGACCTGACGCATACAAAGCAATGCAATTTTTATGGGTAAACGGTAAAGCTGCTGATTTTGGATATAGCATTTTATTTTTAAATAATGGCAAAACTGAAAATGGTGTTTGGGCAAATGATCTTACAACTGGAGATTTTACTGGTGTTGCTGAAAGAAACGCATACAGTCAAACTGTTGGAGGTCATTTCACTTATAAATTAGGTGATTTAAAATTAGGATTAAATGCTTATTACCAAATGGGTAAAAAGTCAAAAATGTGGGTTGACACAAAAAGTTTACCGGCTGGTGTAACTGCTGAAAGTATTGGAATGGCAGACAAAAAAGGTCAAGGTCAAAAAATAGCTGCATATAATTTTGCTTTTGATGCAATGTACAAAGTTAGTGATGATTTAAAAGTTGGCTTTGCTTATGAGAACCTTTCTGGAAATGATTTAACAAACGCAGACAGAAAAGATGAAAATGCTTTTGCTCCTTTATACGGAACAAATCATAAATTTAATGGTTGGATGGATTATTTTTACGTAGGAAATCATGGAAGTAATGTTGGTTTACAAGATATTAACTTTAAAGCAATCTATAAAAATGGACCTTTCTTCGTGAAATTTATTCCTCATTATTTTATGGCTGCTAACAAATCAAAATATACAGATTTAGATGGCAACGAACAAGATTTAAAAGCATTAGGTACAGAAATTGATATTTGGGCAGGTTATAATCTAGTTCCAAAAGTAGCAAGTATTCAATTTGGTTATTCACATATGTTAGCAACAGAAGGAATGTATGCACTTAAAGGTGTTGGTCTTAGTTCTAATAATGGCATGGGAACTAACAACTGGTTTTGGGCAATGTTAGTTTTAAAACCAAAGTTTATGATGAGTAAATAATATACTTTCTTAAAGTATTGTTTTTTAACCATATAAGATGTAAATCTTATATGGTTTTTTATTTATAAGTTTCATCACTAACAGCCTCAACTGTCCAGTTTTTTAAAAAACTTTTGAATTTCTTTTTATCATAACTGCTTTTTCCATCTTCCAAATACCACGAATTTTGTGTATGAAGTCGCTTTCCATCTGCATCAGTGATAACTATTACTGGAAAGCCAAAACGTTGAGGATAACCTAATTGCTTAAAAAAAGATTCATTAGCAGATTTCTTATTATAATTTACATTTATAACTATATAGTTAGATTTTAACAATGAATCTAATTCTGTATCATTTTCATAAAAATCATGAAATTTATAGCACCAAGGACACCAGTTACCTCCAATTTGTATCATTACATGCTTATTTTTTAATTTAGCATTTTCAATGGCCTTGTTAAATTGTTCAACAGGGTTAGCATTAACATCATACAATTTTTTCTTCTGAGAAAAAGATGTTGTATAGAATATACAAAGGATGAAAAAACCAGATAATATGTGTTTCATGTTTAAAGAAATTAAAAGTTTGAAGATATAAAGTTAAAAGTTAATTTGCATTTATTAAAGATATACAATAAATAATTTAATATTAATAGGTTACATATTCTAAATTATAATTTTTATCCAAAACATAAGGGATTTTAAATATTATCCAAATATTCATATCTTTGTTATGATAAGCAGAATCTAGCATAAAAAATTATTACTGATATATAACAGAAAAAATGAAACGAAAATTGTGCAACAATGAACTTATAATTTTAAAATCATTATATTTTAATGAAATTAATTATTCTAAAATAAAACTAACTAATCAACACATATTCAGCAAAATACTAAAAAAGTATAGCGGAATTGTTTTTGGTAACACTATTGTTTTTACGAAAAAAAGTTACAAATCAGATTTTAGCAAAAATATAAATGATATGGCATTATTAGTTCATTAAGTTTGCCATGTTTGGCAATATCAAAATTTGAACTATCGATGGTATAAAGCAGGAATTGAACATTTAAAATTCGGAAAATCTACTTATTCTTATAATATTGCAATGAATAAAAAACTTACAGATTATAGATTTGAACAACAAGGAGAAATTTTGGCAGATTATTTTAAAAAAAGACTCTTGTCTTCTGTGGATATTTCGTTTTATGAAGATGTAATTTATTCTGTAATAAAAAAAACAAACTTTGGAACAAAAAATTAAAATAAAAAGCCCCTGCATTGACAAATGCAAGTATGATGAAGATAAAATTTGCATGGGTTGCCATAGGACACTACTTGAGATTGTTAACTGGATGGAATTCTCTGATGTTGAAAAAACAAAAATAATTAAACGAGTCCATAAAAAGATGAAAAAGAACATCTTAAAATAATAGTGTTATAAAATACTACAACAATATTTACATTTTTTTTCACCAAGCAGATTTTGGGTTTCACAAACCGGACAAACAAAGAAATTTTCATTATCCAAGTATGTTTCTTCAACAGGAATTTCACAATTTGGACAAAAATCCTCATCTCCATTAAGTGTAAAAGAGCAATTTTTACATATAAGTTCTTTCATAAGAAATCATACAAAAGCAATAATAAACTAACAAAAAAAGGGAATTAACAGCAAAGCCTATACGTACACAACCGACGAGTTAACCCGTCGGTTTATGCATTGAATATCTTAATATCAGTTTAATATCAAAAAAGTCTCAGTTAATAACACTCCTTTATCAATTCGTAAGTCCTTTCGATATCATTATCCAGTCCTACAGAAAACCTAACAAGTCCTGGCGACATGCCCATTTCACGTTGAATATCCTCAGGAATTTCAGAAGAAGTACTACTTCCCGAATTACTAAAAAGTGTTTTAAAATATCCTAAACTAACAGCAAGATAACCAATATTTCTATCTTGCATTTTTTCCATAAAACTATATGCTTTTTCTTTGGTTTCAAGGTCAATAGCAATCATTCCACCGTATCCAAACTCATTATTCATCAAAGAGTTTAAAAGTTCATAATCTTTGTGTGTTTTTAGTCCGGGGTAAATAACTTTTATCCCTTCTTTTGTGAATTTTTCAGCTAAATACAAAGCATTTTTACTGTGTTGCTTCATTCGGATATGTAAAGTATATAAATTTTTTAAAATACTTGAAGAACGCAATGGGTCTAGTACAGGTCCCAGCAACATAGCAGTTCCGGTGTTTACATCAATTAACGAATTTATAAAATCATTATCAGAACAAATTGCTCCTGCAACACAATCATTCTTTCCATTAATAAATTTTGTCATACTATAAACAACAACATCTGCTCCTAGTTTATATGGAGAAACTATCATTGGAGAAAAAGTATTGTCAACAACAAGTTTTGCTCCTACATTCTTTGCAATTTTAGACATTTTCGGAATATCAGAAATTTGAAGAAGTGGATTTGAAATTGTTTCAGTGTAAATAACCTTAGTATTTGGTCTAACTGCTTTTCTTATACTTTCTAAATCAGTTGGAATAACAAATGTTACATCAATATTGAACTTTGGAAGATAGTTTTTTAAAAACGCATAAGTTCCACCGTATGTAGTTACTGATGATATAATATGGTCACCAGAATTACATAATTGTAGAATTGCAGAAGTTATTGCTCCCATTCCGGATGCTGTTACCCAACCTGCCTCTGTTCCTTCCATTGCGGCAAGGGCATCAGACAAATATTTATTTGTAGGATTCCAATGTCTTGAATACAAAAAACAACCTTCTGCTTCTCCATGAAAAGTATCAACCATTGTTTCTGCACCAAGAAATGTGTATGTTGCAGAGTCGGTTATTGATGGGTTAACTCCTCCAAATTCTCCAAATTGTTCTAATTTACTAAGCTCTGTTGCCGGATCAAACTTTTTCATTATTTTTCTTTTTAAATATATTTAATATTCTTTTAATAAATGATTTTTTTTTAGTCCCAAATTCATCGTAATATCCTTGTCCGTCACCATATCCATATCCATATCCATATCCATGGCTATAATCGAAAGCTCTTTTGGTTTGAACTTCATTTAAAATAATACCAAGGTTTTTTAATTTATTATCTCTTTTAATATCATTAACAAGTTTTATAATGTTTTTTGATGAATAATTTTGCCTCATTACATATAAATACGCATCAGCAATGTCTGCCATCAAAAGTGCATCTGTAACTACTGCAATTGGTGGTGTATCAATTATAATGTAATCAAATTCTTTAACTGCTTTTTCAAAAAACAACTTCATATTATCAGATTCAATTAATTCAGCTGGATTTGGTGGCACTGGTCCCGAAAGAGCAATATATAAGTTAGGAATAGTAGTCTTTTGAATAACTTCGTTATAGTTTGCTCGTTCAACTAAGAATGAACTAATTCCTTTTTCATTATTATAATTAAAATCATCTTGTAACTTTGGTTTTCTTAAATCTAAACCCACCAATAAAGTTTTCCTTTCAGCAATAGACAATACACAAGCTAAATTCATAGAAACAAATGATTTACCCTCGCCACTAATAGAAGAAGTTACAGCAATAATTTTTTTGCTTTTAGTTTTAAGAATATATTGTAAATTAGTTCTTATTGCTCTAAAAGATTCTGAAATTGGTGATTTTGGAAAAGTAATAACAGGCACAGATGATTTATTTAGATTTTTACCAACTGTTCCATATATGGGAATTGTAGTTCTGCTTTCTATATCACTTTTATCTTCAATTTTATTATTCAAAAATTCTAACAAAATAATAATTAAAATAGGTATTAACAAACCAAACAATATCCCTTTTTTCTTATTTCCTCCTGTATCAGGAGTTTTTTTTGATGCTAGTTCCATTCTTGCTTTATCCAATATTTTTGTATCAGCTTTGTTTGATGCTTGAGTTATGGCAGCTTCCATTCTGCGCGTTAACAAAAGCGTATACATTGCATCATTTATATTAAATTTTCTTTCAATATTTATTATTCTTCTTTCAGAAATAGGCAATTTTTTTATGTCCTTATTTACTTTACGTATATTATTTCTTATATTTTCAACATCCCCTTCTGTTACTTCAATATTCTTTTTTGCATGAATAAAAATTTGATTTTGAATCTTCTTTATCTTTAAATCTAATTTTTCCGAAATTGGAATATCATTTTTTACACTAAAATCTAAAATGTCTCTTTCTGTTACAGTTTCCGATAATTTCTCAAGATAACTTAATAATACGGGGTCATTTATGTCCATAACAGATGGGGCAGTGAAAGATTTTACATTTTTATCTTTTAAAAACTGATTATATAAATATTTATAATATGCCAGTTTCTTTTTCTGTATCTCAAGAGACTTATGAAATTCAGTTAATCTATTAAGTAAAATCATGCCCTCATTACTAATATCAACTGTTTTATTTTGTTGTTTAAGAATTTGCATATTACTTTCTGTCTCTCTTAAAGAATCTGAAACTCCCTCCAATTGTTTATCAATAAATTCAATAATACTCGATGCTTTTTTATTTTTATCTTCTAAACCATTTCTAATATATATATCAATAAGGCGATTCATATAATCAGCATCTTTTTGGGGAACAGTACCTTCGAGCCACAACCATAAAATAGAACTTTTTTCTGGGCTTACATCAATTTGCAATCTTCCAAGAAAATTCTGAGCAACATCAGTAATCGAGTTTTTTGTAACAAAATACTTGTTTCCAATTACTGTTTTATCAAAATTTAAAGAATCTCTATGAGATATACTAAAATTGAAATTTTTATAAGAAAATTGTTCTCCTATTTTTATTTTCTTTTCTATCTCAAACTTTTCTATTGAAACTAAAACCTCATTTTCAGAAACAAATTCAATATAAATAGGAACATAAAGATATTGAGAAAAACTTGTATCGAAGTTTATAACAAAAGGACTTTTTTTATAAATTTCATAATTTTTTCGAAACCTTTCATCTCTGAAATAAGAAACGTCAAATTCTAGTTCTTTAACAGTTTCTTTGCTTAAAGAAAAAGATTGTAAAATACCTTTTTGTGTATCTATGTTTTTACGTTTATTAAAGAGAGTTAGTCCTCCGGCCACTTCATCTTCATTACTTTCACTTTTTAATAGCACAGTAGCATGAAGCCCATAAGTTGGTATAGCATGATCGTTTACCCATTTTGCTATAAAAATTGAGATTATTATTGATATTACAAATAGATACCAATGAGATATTGCAGTAAAAAGATATTTTTTAATATCAATCCCTTGCATTGAAGTTTCCGGTATATTATTTTGCTCTTCCATTTCTGTTATCTTTCTTCTTTATAAAAAATTTAGCTATTTATTTAAATAGACTAATCATAATAACTGTTGTTGTGATTGCAGAAGATATTGCAGAAAAGAAATAAAAATAATCTTTAAAATTCATTCTTGCAATTTTAGCATTCATTGGTTCAACTATAACAATATCATCAGGGTATAAATAAAATTTATTAGAAGATAATAATTGCCTGTCAGTTAAGTCTAATTTATAAACAAATCTTTGATTCTCTCCTTGCCTAACAACAGTAACGTTTGTCATTTTGCCATATTCTGTTATGCCACCCACTCTTGCTATTGCTTCTAAAATATCAATATTATCTTGATAAATAAAAATTGACCCTTCATTTTTTACTTCTCCTAAAAAAGACACTTTAAAACTTACAAACTTCACACTTACTATTGCATTATTTAAAAATTCATTTGTTTTTGAAGTTACAACAGAACGAAATTCTTGAACTGTTTTTCCTGCTGCAGGAAGACTTCCTAAAATTGGGATTTGAACAAAACCGGAATCATTAACAGTAAATCCGGAAAGATAAAACTCCCCTCCACTACTTGCTCTCACATTATTACCACTTCTTGTTTCAATTTTAAACAACTCATTAATTTTAGGGTCGGTTGTAATTATCTTAACATGAAGAACATCACTTGGTTTTAGTCTGTACTGTTCTGATTTGTTTTTGTAAACATATACGCTATCATTTTTTTGATCTTCATTATATATGTACCTCACTCTCCTATTGCAAGAAGAAAAAATCATTACAAATATTATTACAAAAAAAATTAAGTTTGAAGTTTTCATTATTTTTTTACTATTTTTCTTAATTTACAAAAGTAAAAATTATATTTGTTTTTTAAAGGTAAATAATAAAAACGGCATTTTAATTGTACTTTTATCTATTATAAAACTACAAACTATGGAATTAAATTCAGATATTTTTAAAATAAAACACAATGGTATTGCCCCTAAACAAGGGAATATCCTTATTTCTGAACCATTTGCACCAGACAGTATATTTAGTCGTTCTGTTATACTACTTGCAGAGCATAACGAAGAAGGAACTATTGGATTCATACTTAATAAGCCTTTAAAACAAAATTTGGCGCAAATAACCGACAATTTCGGAAATATTGACATGAAAGTATCAATAGGAGGTCCGGTTAGTAAAGCTAACATTTATTATATTCATACATACGGAAAATTAATTCCTGAAAGTATAAAAATAAAAAATAATTTATACTGGGGGGGGAACTTTAAAGTTCTTCAAACATTATTAGAATCGGGAACTGTTAATGAAAGGAAAATTAGATTTTTTATTGGATATTCCGGTTGGCAACTTAAACAATTAGAAGATGAATTAAAAAAAGATTTTTGGCTCGTTTCTGATATTGATACTAAAACAATAATGAGATATGACAAAGAAATTTGGAATAAAGTTATTTCAAAACTTGATAAAAGATACAGTATTTGGCAACATTTTCCAGAAAATCCAAATTTGAATTAGATAACAGTCTCATTTAACAGATTAATTAAAAATGTAGCCTTTTTTTTATAAAACCTTTTGCTTTTATATGCAACAACCCATTGTATCCCTGTAATTGAATTAGTTAAAAAAACTTCGTCTGAATTTAATAAATCATTTTCATTTATTGTTTTTTCAACACAAACAATACTATTTGATTTTGCAATAGAAAATATTACACTACGCATAATTCCACTAATGCAACCACTCTTAATCGGTGGAGTGTATAACTTTTCACCTTTAACAATAAAAACATTTGACGAAACTGATTCAACAATATTATCAGATTCGTTTAAGATTAAACAATCTTCAAATTTATTTTCTTTTGAATAGATTCCTGCCAAAGTAAACAGAATTGAATTTGCTGTTTTAAAAGGAGAAAAAACATTAATAGGTTTTCTTACATCTTTATAAATACCAATATTTAATCCATAAGTATTTAAAACAAATTTCTTATCTTTAATCTTAGAACAAGATATTACATAATTTATGAGATTTGTACTCGGTGTGTAGAAACCACCTGTTCGCCTGTAAACAGAAATCCTTACTCTTGATGAATCCTTACAACTTTTTTTATCTATCAATTTTAAAACATCCTCTTCTAACTTTTTTTTGAATTCAAATATGTTATCAGACAATTCATATTTTAACACTTTCATTCCTGCATAAAGTCTTTCAATATGTTCATCAAAAAATAAAAATTTACTATTGATAACCCTAATAGTTTCAAAAATAGAATCTCCATATAAAAATGCTCTATTTTTAAGATAAAAATTTACAGATTCTCCCGAAACGAACTCACCATTTAAAATTATTTGCTCCCTTTCAAACATTTAATATTTTTATCTTGCAATTATAAACAAAATTTACGTTTTAGAACTCCCCTTTATACATTAGTATTCTATTATTAGTGTTAAAACTACAATAAAACATAAAGTTTTACAAGTTTTAGCTTAGAATTGCTTTTATTAACTATAAAACTTAGCAAAGTGGTATATTTCATAGGAATTTGAACACTAAATAGGAAGTTTTAATGCAAAAAGCTAATTTTAATACTTAAAAAAAACAAAATATTTTTTTTATATTAAAAATAAATAATCTATTTTTGCCAACTCAAAATGCGGATGTGGTGAAATTGGTAGACACGCTAGACTTAGGATCTTGTGCCGCGAGGTGTGGGGGTTCGAGTCCCTTCATCCGCACTATCCGCCTGCATTTTGTAGGCGGATTTTTATTTTAACAAAAAATAATAAAAAATTATGAATATTACCAGAACCGAAAATGATGAGCTAACATCACTAATCTCTTTAAAAATTACTAACAAAGATTATGAGCCAAAAGTTGAAAAAGAACTTAAAGAATACAGAAAAACAGCTCAAATAAAAGGTTTCAGACCAGGAAAAGCACCAATGGGCTTAATAAAAAAAATGGTTGGTAATCAAATAATTATGCAAGAAGTTGATAAACTTGTTTCCAACTCTTTATCAAACTATCTTTTTGATGAAAAACTAGAAATCTTAGGACAACCCCTTCCATCAGACAAACAACAACCTATTGATTTAGAAAACAATACTGAACATGAGTTCTTCTTTGATATTGGACTTGCTCCAAAACTTGAAGTTAACATTGATAAAAAAGTATCAATCCCTTACTACAAAATTAAGGTTGACGATAAACTGATTGAAGATGAAATTTCAAAACATAAAAATCAATTTGCAAAAGCAGAACAAAAAAATGTGATTGGAGACAATTCATATGTAAAAGGGAATGTTATACAGGTTAACAAAGACGGAGATGTTGTTGAAGGTGGAATTTTATCCGAAGCAACAATGATTGCAACAGACATTATAAAAGACAAAAAAGAAAAGAAAAAATTTGTAGGTTCAAAAATTGACGAAACTATTTATTTTGATATTAAAAAAGCGTTTCCTAACAATACTGAAATTGCCGGAATTTTAAAAATAGACAAAGAGCAAGTAGATAAAATTGAACCTTATTTTCAATTTATTGCTTCTGAAATTACAACATATACTCCTGCAGAAATAAATCAAGAACTATTTGATAAAGTTTATGGAAAAGATTCTATAAAATCAGAAGAAGAATATAAAGAAAAAATAAAATCAAGTATTGAAAGTGCATATGTCTCTGAATCTGAATATAGATTTGGAATAGATGCAAAAGAAAAAATTCTTTCAAAATACGACATTAATTTACCTAATGAATTCTTAAAAAAATGGCTGAAAGCAACTGACAGAGAAGGAAAACTTACTGATGAAGTTCTTGAAAAAGAATATCCGATGTTTAAAAAAGATACTCAGTGGCAATTAGTTAAAGGCCAAATTGCAAAAACACAAGAAATTAAAGTTTCAGAAGACGAACTTCGAAACGAATCACGAAAATTTACAGAAGCACAATTTGCTCAATACGGATTACCTTTAGGATCACTCCCCGAAGAGCAAATGGCTCAATTTATAGAAAAGAACCTTGAGAAAGAAGAAGACAGGAACAGATTTGCTGAACGTGTTGTAGAAAATAAAGTTATTTCTTATATTAAAGAAAATGTTACACTTGTTGAAAAAGAAATTTCAATAGATGATTTAAAAAAATTATATGAACAAAAATAAAACACTATGAACAATAATGAATTTAATAAATACGCACAAAAGCATCAAGGAATAAGCAGTCTAAATCTACATAGATATTCAAAAGCAATTAAAAGCAATTACATTTCACCTTCAATTATTGAAGAACGCCAATTAAATGTGGCCCAAATGGATGTTTTTTCTCGTTTAATGATGGATAGAATTATTTTTCTTGGACTTCCTATTGATGATTATGTAGCAAACATAATTCAGGCTCAATTATTATTCTTAGAATCTTCTGACCCATCAAAAGACATACAGATTTATATTAATTCTCCTGGAGGTGGCGTATATGCAGGTCTTGGAATTTATGATACAATGCAATATATAAGTTCAGATGTTGCAACTACCTGCACAGGAATGGCAGCATCAATGGCAGCAGTCTTACTTGTTGCTGGAAAAAAAGGCAAACGTGCTTCTCTAAAACATTCACGAGTTATGATTCACCAACCAATGGGCGGTGCACAAGGACAAGTTTCTGATATTGAAATTACTTTTAATGAAATTAAAAAATTAAAAGACGAATTATATCAAATTATTGCAAATCATTCAGGCAAAACATTCAAACAAATTGAAAAAGATTCTGACAGAGATTATTGGATGAAATCTGATGAAGCTGTAAAATATGGAATGATTGACAAAATATTATCTAACGATAAAAAATAGTTTATTTTTATAAAAATGTACTTATAAGATAAAACCATAAATGGGGAGTTTCAATTTTTAAAAACAAATATAAATGGATAAATGTTCATTCTGTGAGAGAAAAAGAAGTGAAGTTAATTTTTTAATTTCCGGAGTTTCTGGCTTCATATGTGATGAATGCACAGGAAGAGCCCACGATATTGTTAAAGAAGAAAACAATCAAAATAAACAAAAAGGGAAATTTGATTTAAACAAAGTTCAACTAAAAAAGCCAAAAGAAATTAAAGCCTTTCTAGACCAATACATAATAGGTCAGGATGACGCTAAAAAAACATTATCAGTTGCTGTTTACAACCATTATAAACGTCTATCTGTTAAAGATGTAACAAAAGACGATGTTGAAATTGATAAATCCAATATTATTATGGTTGGAGAAACAGGAACAGGCAAAACATTAATTGCAAAAACAATTGCAAGAATGTTGCAAGTTCCTTTTGCAATTGTAGATGCAACTGTATTAACAGAAGCTGGTTACGTAGGAGAAGACATAGAAAGTTTACTTGTTAGATTATTGCAGGCAGCAGATTTTGATGTTGACCAAGCTCAGCAAGGAATTGTCTTTATTGATGAAATTGATAAAATTGCAAGAAAAGGAGATAATCCATCTATAACAAGAGATGTTTCCGGTGAAGGAGTTCAACAAGGTCTTCTAAAACTTTTAGAAGGAGCAGTAGTTGGTGTTCCTCCAAAAGGTGGAAGAAAACACCCAGAACAAAATATGATTCAAGTTGACACAAAAAACATCCTTTTTATCGCAGGAGGTGCTTTTGATGGAATTGAAAAAAAAATTGCCCAAAGATTAAACACCAATGTTGTTGGATTTGACAAAACAGCTTCTGAAAACATTGATAATGAAAATTTTTTACAATATGTAGCTCCACAAGATTTAAAATCATTTGGTCTTATTCCTGAAATAATTGGTAGGCTTCCTGTTATTACCCATCTTAATCCACTAGACAAAGAAATTTTAAGAAAAATTTTAACCGAACCTAAAAACTCAATTATAAAACAATACAAAAAACTTTTTAAAATTGATGGAATTGATTTAAAGATAGACAATAAAGTTTATGAATATATTGTTGAAAAAGCAGTTGAGTATAAAATTGGGGCTAGAGGCTTAAGGTCTATTTGCGAAACAATTATGACTGATGCTATGTTTGAACTCCCATCAAAGAATGTTTCTGAATTTAAACTTACATTAAAATATGCAAAATCAAGATTGGAAAAAGCAAATATTCAGAAAATTAAAGTTGCTTAAAACAGACACTAAAATTATTTGTTATGCAACAATATTTTAATTGTTTTATATCATATTATTTAATGTTATTAAACATATATATATTTTTAGAATATTTTAAAATTATAAAACCAATTTTGCATTACTAATTAATAAACTAAAAAATAATGGTCTCAAAAAATCCCAAAATAGAACTTTGTGATATAAATGGTATTGAATATCTTCGTTTCACTTTCAGGGAAAAATTTTTAAAAGACCATGCAAAAAATGCGACACAAGAATGGAGAGAAATTTTCGACTCAACTTATGGAGAAAAGGTTCCTGTTATTTGGGATTGTCTTGACATGACAGGATATGAGCATAAAGCAAGAGTTTTATGGCAAAAAGAAATTAAAAAATTAAAAAAACAAATTGATTGTGTTTGGCTTATTACAGACTCCAAACTTATTAAGGCTGGAGCAAAAACAATGTCTTTATTTACCAGTTTTAAAATAAATGTTATAGAATCTGAGAATCAAATTAACATATAGTTTAAGATTTTAAAGCATTTTCGCATACTTCAACAATTTCTTCCGGTTTTATTGTTTCAAAACATTCAAGAGTTTTTTTATAACAAATTTTATTCCCAAAAACAGAACAGGGCCTGCAATCCAAATTTTCATTTTGAATAATAAAAGATTTTTCATCAGCAATAAATGGGCTAAAACCTGCAAATGGATGAGTTGAACCCCAAATTGAGACAATTTTAATTCCTGTTAAAGCAGCAATGTGCATATTTGCAGAATCCATACTTATCATTAAATCTAAATTACTCATAATTTCAATTTCTTCTTCTAAGGAAAACTTGCCAATTAGAGAACTTACTTTTTCAAATTCATCTTCAAAAGATTTTGCAATTTTTCTTTCGCTAAGACCTCCTCCAAATATAAAAATATCATAAGACTTATTATTTAATAGTTTAATTAAGTCTTTCATCTTCTCAATAGGATATTGTTTTTGTATATGCATAGCAAAGGGTGCAATTCCAATTTTTTTAAGGTTTCTATTTTTAAAGAGATCAAGTTCTATATCTCTCTTAGTAGAAGAATACTGGATATCATTTTGTAAAATAAGTTTTAAACCTGCTTTATAAAAAACTTCTTTATACCTTTCGGTTGAATGTTTTAATTGCTTAAAAACTTTATTCTCTTTTTTGCAGAGGTGTTTTTTTTCTCTTCGACCTTTTTCAATCTTAAAAGTTTTTTTTCCGGAAAGAATAAATAAAAACCTTAAAATCTTAGTTCGCAGAACATCATGAATATCAATTATAATATCAGGTTCAGCTTCATTTTTTAGTTTATTATAAAGTTTAAATAAACCAAAAATTCCTTTGTGCTTATTTTGAAAATCAGGATTAATTATACTTAAGTTCTTAATACCTGCAAAAAAAGGATTAAAAGCCTTTCTTGTTAACATATTCAACTCACAATCAAGACATTGCTCTGATAGTGCTTTAATTACAGGCACACTCAAAGCAACATCTCCCATTGCAGATAATCTAATTATTAAGATCTTCATTTCTTAAAATTTGAAATTGAACGGTCTATTTATCTTTTCTCAAAAACTCATTCATGCTTGGATCATTATACATTTTCATTTGCTTATATGTTTTTATAATAGATTTACCCTGTTTTATATTGTCAAAAAGTTGGTTAATTGCCAAGGACAAATCTTCTCGTTGTTGCATAAGTACCTTAGTTTTAAAAGCACATTTATCACGATGTTCATTGTCGGCATCTTCACGTTCTGACTCTTCTTTCATGTGGTAGATCTTCAAATTTAATATTGACAATCTATCAATTGCCCATGCAGGAGTTTCTGTTGCAATATATGCATCAGAATTTGGTTTCAAATTTTTAAACTCATTAAAAAAGAAATCATCAATAAGCTCAACAAGATCAGTCCTTTCTTGGTTGGACTTATCAATTGCTCTCTTAAAAATTAATGCCTTTTCAGGATCAATAGATGGTTCTCTAATTACATCTTCTAAATGCCACTGTACAGTATCAATCCAACTTTTCTTATCAAGAAGATATTCAATAGACTTTTCTTCATAAACTGAAGATAATTTTGCTGAAATATCATTTTTAATATGATATTTTTTAATATTTGCTTCAAAAATTTGATTAAATAAGTTGCTATTCATGTTTTTAGTTTAAGTTTACTATTTCTATTAAAAATGTAAAAATAAGAAAAAATGATGAAGTGATGCATTTAATTAATTTGCTTTTTTTTATATTTTTGCACAAAACGAGATTAACTAAGATTTTAATTTATTAAATATTATATGAAATTAGGAAAAGTAGATAAGCAAACTCTGTTATATTCATCTTTAAAATTTTACGGAAAAATTATACATGATTTTTTCTTCTACAAAAGTGTTAAATATATTGGAATTGAAAATATTCCAAAAGACAAGCCAGTTTTAATTGCTCCAAATCATCAAAACGCATTGATGGATGCTCTTGCTATAGTTTTTGCTCAAAAAATTCAGCCTGTTTTTTTAGCTCGTTCCGATATTTTTAAAAACCCAATTGTTGCAAAAATACTCTTTGCTTTTAAAATTCTGCCTGTTTTCAGATTAAGAGATGGCAAAGAAAAGTTACAACTTAATGAAATAATTTACAATAAAACCATAGAAGTATTAGAACTCAACAGGCAAGTTGCAATTTTTCCTGAAGCCCAACATATAGACAAAAAACATATACGAAAACTGAAAAAAGGTATTCAAAGAATTGCATTCCAGTTTGAAGATAAAAATGATTTTAAAGCTGATGTGCAAATTGTTCCGGTAGGAATTTATTATTCAAATTATTGGAATTTCAGGTCAAAGTTATTGGTTAAATTTGGCAAAGCTATAAGTATAGCAAAATACAGAGAAGAATATAAAGAAGACCCTGCAAGAGCAATAGTAAAGTTCACATCAACACTCCACGAAAAAATTAAGGAGCAAGTTATTCACATTAAAAATTTAGAGTATCATGATGAGTATGAATTAATTAGAAAAATAGACATGAGTAATGTTTTAGGAAAACTTGGGCTTAAAGAAAATATTGAAAACGAAATAAAAGCATCTAAAATAACTATTAATAAATTAGATTCTATAAAAACAGAAAGACCTAAGGTATTTGATTCTTTAATATCTAAAACTAAACAATATTCTGAGATATTAACAAAATATAAGTTGAAAGATTGGGTAATTCAAAACAAAAAAAGTAATATTCTTTTAAGATTTTTATTTTTGTTTATCATTAGTCCGGTTTTCATATACGGGCTAATTAATAATATTGCAGTTTATTTATTACCAGGTATATTAACAAGAAAATTAGAAGATAGGCAATTTCAAAGCTCAATAGTTTTTGTATTTGGGATGTTCTTTTTCCCTATAATTTATTTTTTACAAACTATAATAGTTTGGATAACCTTTAAACTATGGTTTGTAGCATTAATTTATTTTATATCTGTTCCGTTTTTTGGTTTATTTGCTTTTGAAATTCACAGATTTTTCGTAAAAACTATGTCTTTATTGAGGTTCAGCAGATTAAAAAATAAGGAAGATGGAAAAAAAGCAGTTTACCTTAGAAATGAGATATTGATTATGTTAAAATAATTTTTATTAATACATAAAAAAACACATCTATAAAAGATGTGTTTTTTAAAATTTTGAAAAATCTGCTTTGTCTTAGTTTCCTTTAACAGCATCTTTAACAGCTTCGGCTCCGTCTTCAGCAGCATCTTTAACAGCTTCGGCTCCGTCTTCAGCAGCATCTTTAACAGCTTCTGTTCCGTCTTCAACTGCATCTTTAGTAGCTTCTACTCCGTCTTCAGCAGCATCTTTAACAGCTTCTGTTCCGTCTTCAACTGCATCAGCACCTTCCTCAAGAGCTTCATTAAATAAGTTTTCAATTTCAGCAGCAGCAGCATCAGCCTCAGCAGCAGCTTCTTCATCGCTTTTACAAGATGTGAAAATTGTAGCAACTCCAAAAACGAATGCGAAAGCAATAATTGATAAATAACGTTTTTTCATAACAAAAAAATTAATGAGTAAATAAATTTATTTAGTCCACAAACATACTGAAAAAATATTTATTACAAAAAAAACAATGCTTTTAATATAAAAAATAAGTTTTCCTAGAGTTTTTAGAACATTTTATGGCGTTTTTTGCAAATTGAAATAAGTTAAATAAAAAAATATTTATTTTTTTATGGATTTTTTAAAAAATCAGCATCTATTAAGCAAATGAATTTATTTTTATTAACCTAAACCTAAAAATTCATTAAAAATACGAGAACTCATTGAAAAAAAACTACACATTTAAACTGCTTCAAATTGGAGCAGTTTTTTTATTGTTTATAGACAAATGAGTTTATATTCATTCCTGCACCAACAGATGCAAACAATAAAATATCCCCTTTTCTAATTTGATGATTAGGATATTTGTTTTTTAAAATACTGTTGTATAAAGTTGGGATAGTAGCAACAGAACTATTGCCTAACTTACTTATACTCATAGGCATAACATTCTTTGGCATTTCGTTCTTTTTCTTATAAAGATGGTAAAATCTTTCTACAATAGCAACATCCATTTTTTCATTTGCTTGATGAATTAAAATCTTTTTTAAATCGGATAAGTTGAATCCTGTTTCATCAAAAGATTTTTTCATTGCTTGTGGAACATTAGACAGAGCATATTCATATATTTTTCTGCCAAACATCTTTATATATTTATCTTCTTGGTTTACATTAGGATTATTTGATTTTCCTCCAAATAAATAACCAACTTCTTTTATAGTATCAGTTTGCATTGAAAAAGAAAGCAAACCTTGTTTTTCATCACTCTCAACAGCCTCAATTATAACTGCCCCAGCTCCATCAGCATAAATCATAGAATCTCTATCAAATTTATCTGATATTCTTGACAATGTTTCTGAGCCAATTACAAGAAAGCGTTTTCCCATTCCAGCTTTGATATATGCGTGAGCTTGAATTACACCCTGAATCCAGCCGGGACAACCAAATAAAATATCATAAGCTACACATTTAGGATTAACAATTCCAATATTATGTTTTACTCTTGATGCAATACTTGGAACAGTATCTGCTTGAACAGATCCGTGATGTAAATCTGCATAATTTTGAGCCAAAATTATTTGATCTATTGTTTCTTTATCAATTCCAGCATCATCAATAGCTTTTTGAGCCGCAATACTTGCAATATCAGAATTTACTTGGTTTTCACTAACATATCTCCTCTCTTCAATTCCGGTAATTTCATTAACTTTTTCAGTAATTATTTTTCCAGGGGCATCAATTTTATTTTGCTTTTCATCATAAAAATCTTGATTAATAAAATCTGAATTTTTTTTTACTGTTTTAGGTATGTAACTACCGGTTCCAGTTATTACAGTATTAATATATTTCACGCTTTATAATTTAGTCAAACTTTTTTTATTAATAAATTATTTCCATATTAAATTAAGAAAATAACACGCAAAACTGATATTAATATTTAACAATAGCAAAAAATATGTAATTTTAACATAAAATAACATTTAAACAGTATTTCGTATATCTTTATATGCAAATAGTCAAAATATTAGTAATTTTTATTAATATAGTTCTAATAATTTATATTTTTGGCGAAATCAAACATAATTTCTAGTTATTTTTAACATATACTCAATTTTTATATAATTAATGAACATTATAAAACATTATAAAACATCAGTAGAAAGATTAGAACTTGCAAATTCTAATAGTGATGCAGGAAAACTATATATAGAAACTTATGGCTGCCAAATGAATGTAGCTGACAGTGAACTTGTTATATCAATAATGATTGATAGTGGGTTTGCAATAACTGATGATGAAAAAGAAGCAGATGTAATTTTTATAAATACCTGTGCAGTTAGAGATAATGCAGAAAAAAGAATACGAAACAGATTAATTGCTCTTAATTATTTGAAAAAAAAACGTCCCGGATTAATTATAGGAATTTTAGGCTGTATGGCTGAACGCTTAAAAGAAAAATTAGTACAGGAAGAACAAATTCTTGATATTGTTGCAGGTCCTGATTCATATAGAAGTTTGCCAAATTTAATAAAAGAAGTAGAAGCTGGAAGTAAAGCAATAAATGTTCTTTTATCAAGGGAAGAAACTTATGCAGAAATTAGTCCTGTAAGACGAGATAAAAATAGAGTTTCTGCATTTATCTCTATAACAAGAGGTTGCGACAATATGTGTGCATTTTGTGTAGTTCCATTTACAAGAGGCAGAGAACGGAGCAGAGATCCGAAAGATATTTTAAAAGAACTTAAACAAGTTATTTTTGAAGGGTATAAAGAAGTTACTTTATTGGGACAAAATGTAGATAAATATAATTGGAACAATGGCGAAATTAATTTTGCAAACTTACTAAAATTAACAGCAGAAGTTAATAATAAAATAAGAATAAGATTTGCAACATCATATCCGCAAGATTTTACAGATGAAGTTATAAAAACAATGTCTGAACACAAAAACATTTGTAAGTACATTCATTTACCCGTACAATCTGGCAGCAATAATATGTTGGATAAAATGAAAAGAGGATATTCAAGAGAGTGGTATCTAAATAGAATAGATGCAATTAGAAAGATTATTCCTGATTGTTCAATTTCAACAGATATGATTTCTGGATATTGTGGAGAAACAGAACAAGACCATCAGGACACTTTAAGTTTGATGAAAAAAGTTGAATATGATTTTGCCTATATGTTTATTTATTCTGAACGCCC
This sequence comes from uncultured Chlorobiota bacterium, assembly GCA_947311255.1. Taxonomy (GTDB): domain Bacteria; phylum Bacteroidota; class Bacteroidia; order Bacteroidales; family JAADGE01; genus JAADGE01. Next base: position 77,983 of record CAMZKL010000022.1, read on the forward strand.
AAATACGTATGCGGCAAGGAATTACAATGATGATGTAGATGAAAAAACTAAAAAAAGACGTTTAGCCGAAGTTATTGAACTTCAACAAAAATTATCCTTACAAAGTAACACTAAAGATATTGGCAAAGTCTTTGATGTATTGGTAGAAGGCGTATCAAAAAAATCAGACAATAGATACTTCGGAAGAAATTCACAAAACAAAGTAATAGTTTTTCCAAAAGGAAGTTTAAATATAGGAGACTATGTTAGTATTAAAGTAATCTCTTGTACATCAGCAACTTTACTTGGAGAGATAGTAATTTAACATTAAATAACTTAAAATGAAAAAACAAATACTTTTTATTCTTGCAATGTTTAGCATATCAATATCTTTTGCTCAAACACATCCTGATTTTACTGTTCTAAAGAAAATAAAAACAACACCTGTAAAAAACCAAGCTGCTGCTGGGGTATGTTGGTCGTTTGCAACAACTTCATTTATTGAAACAGAAGCAATTAGAAAAGGAAAAAAAGAATATGACCTTTCTGAAATGTTTTTTGTTTATTATTCATATCTTAATAAAGCAGAAGATTATGTTAGGTTTCACGGGAACGCAACTTTTGGAGAAGGAGGACAAGCTCACGATGTTCTTAACTTAATAAAAAAACATGGTATTACTACTGAAGGTGCATATTCAGGAAAAGTGTACAAGCTACCCTACCATTATCATGTTGATATGGTAAAAAATTTAAAATCTATTGTAGATAATGCAGCATCAACAAAAGACGGAGCACTTGCATCAACTTGGTATGTAGCTTTTAAAGCAGTTTTAGAAAGTTATATGGGCAAACCTCCTGTAAATTTCAAGGTAGGAGAGAGTTTGTTCAATCCAAAATCTTTTAACAAATCTGAAATTGATTTTAACCCTGATGATTATATCGAATTTACATCATACTCTCACCATCCTTTTCATGAACAATTTGATTTAGAAGTCCCTGACAATTGGTCGCATGACGATTATTACAATGTTCCTATTGATGAATTAATGGAAATTATGGACAATGCAATTGAAAAAGGATATTCAATTGCTTGGGATGGAGATGTCAGTGAAAAAGGTTTTGATAGCAGTACTTCTACAGCAGACTTATCTAAAAAAGACTTGAAAAAAATTAAAGACGAAGGCTTTCAAAAATACAGACAAATTACATTTGAAAATTACAAAACTACAGACGACCATTTAATGCACATAGTTGGAACAGCAAAAAATAAAGATGGTAAGTTATATTATATTACAAAAAACTCGTGGGGAGTTTTTGACGAGCATGGTGGATATTTTTACATTTCAAAAGATTATATAAAACTTAAAACAATAGCTTTTTTAGTTCATAAAAATGCCGTTCCGAATTATATTGCAAGAAAATGTGGAATTAAATAAAAAATTAATATTAAAAAAGACACCCTAAACGAGTGTCTTTTTTTTTATTATTACAATTTTTCTTACTCCAAAATTATATGGCATCAGTTTCAACAACTTTAGCCAAAACATCAGCATAAGGAATAAAAAGATATTTTTTATCATCAAATTTTAATTCATTTCCTGAGAATTCTTTGTATAAGACAGTATCGCCTACTGAAATTCCTGGATTTTCAATATTCCCTAATGCCACAACTTTTCCGGTAGCTTCTTTTTCTTTTGCAGAATCCGGAATTATTAATCCACTTGCAGTTTTTTCTTCTCCTTTATTTTCTGATAACTCAAGTAGTACGTTTTCATTTAATGGTTGTAATTCTCTCATTTTTAATATGTTTTTTTTAATTAATATTTTATTTATAGTAATTCTTATATGATATCTTTATATTATTTCTTTCTTATCCTTTATGCTGGTAATTTTTGTTTTATAATTTTAATCACAATCCTAATAAGCTATCAATTTTAGCTTTATCAAACCCAACAATTATTTGCCCTCCGATTAATGTTTGGGGTACTCCTTGTTTTCCACTTCTTTTAACCATTGCTTTGGCAGCTTTTTGGTCTTTTGAAACATCAATATCTCTAAATTTTATATTCTTTTCTTTAAAATAATCTTTAATTCTTTTACACCAAGAACAAGTTGGTGTAGAATAAACAGTTACACTTTTTTGTTTTAAACCAAGACCAGTGGCAGAAGCAGAAAACATTGTATCTGAAAACAAAGAGGAGTAGTAAGATGTATCATTACAACCTTTGTAAACTCCTTTAAAATTGTTGTTCTCAAATTTCAATAATGATGGAACTGTTTTTACATCAAATTTAGAATGAATGTCTTTTACTTTATTAACATCTGCAACAAAAACAGTATGCCTATTTTCAAGATTTTCTGTTTTTTTTATACTTTTAAAAGCACATTCACTATTTTCGGATGTCTTTTTATAAATAAACAACCAATAATTTTCCAAAGTGGACTTTTTTTCTTTAAAATCAGAATATGAATTTACAGTAATCATCTAGATTTAATTTAACTTGCAATTATCAACTCTTATGCCACATAAATTTTTATGAAGAAAAGACAGTTTATTTATAAATATTAACTTTAATATGTCAAAATGTCAAAAAAAACAACTGAACCTGAGAACTTATTTTTAATCTATTTTAAATACTTATCTAGCCAGCCTTTAAATTCTCTTTGCCAAAGAATTCCATTTTGAGGGCTTAGTACCCAATGATTTTCTTCCGGAAAATAAAGGAACTTTGCAGGAACATTTTTTAATATTGCGGCATTAAATGCACTCATGCCTTGTGTAGCAGCAATTCTGTAATCTTTTTGTCCGTGAATTACCATAATTGGAGTATCCCAATTTTGAACAAATTTATGTGGCGAATTTGAAAAAGAATTTTGTGCAATTTTATTTGATTTATCCCAAAAAGCACCTCCTAAATCCCAATTTGCAAACCACATTTCTTCGGTTTCCAAATATTGTGCTTCAAGATTAAAAATCCCATCGTGTGCTATAAATGCTTTAAATCTTTTGTTATGATTCCCAGCAAGCCAATAAACAGAAAATCCTCCATAACTTGCTCCTATTGCTCCCAGTTTTTCTTCATTAATAAATGGTTCTTTTTTTAGTTCATCAATTGCAGAAAAATAATCTTTCATATTTTGTCCGCCATAATCTCCACTTATTTGCTCGTTCCACTCTTGCCCAAAACTTGGCAAACCTCTTCTGTTGGGGGCAACAACAACATATCCGTTTGCTACCATTTGTTGAAAGTTCCAACGATATGAGAAGAACTGACTTACAGCAGATTGCGGACCACCTTGACAATATAATAATGCCGGATATTTTTTATTTGCATCAAAATGAGGCGGATAAATTACCCAAACTAACATATTTTTTCCGTCGGTTGTTTTTACCCATCGTTCTTCAACTTTTGCAAGTTCTAATTGGTCAAGTATATTTTTATTTACAAAACTTAATTGTGTTTCTTCTCCTGACTGGTTTACGGCAAAAATTTCCGTAGGCATTGACATTGATTGTTTTGTTGCAATTAATTTACCCGACAAAACAGCAAGCGAACGATAATTATGGTCGCCTTTTGTAACAGCATTTATTTCATTATTTTCAAGATTTAATTTATAAATTTGAAAACGAGCATGATAATCACTTATCGTATAAATATTTTTACCATCAGCCGTCCAATTTATTCCGTGAATATTTTGGTCGAAACTTGTAGTATAATCTTTCTTTTCTTTTGTTGAGAAGTCATAAATAAATAGTCTGTTTTTATCAGACTCGTAGCCATCTCTTTCCATGCTTTCCCATGCAATTTTTTTTCCATTGGGAGAATAAACAGGTGCTTTGTCGTAACCGTTCATTCCTTTTGTTAAGTTTGAAGTTTCTTTTGTTTCAGTATTATACAAATAAATATCCGAATTGGTTGATAGAGTATATTCTCTGCCTTTTTTCTTCACACAAGTGTATGCAATTGTTTTGCTGTCGGGGCTCCAAGTAATTTCCTCAAAACCGCCGAAAGGTTTTAAAGGTGAATCAAATTCTTCATTTTTCATAATATCTGTTTCTTCTTTTACGGAATTTCCGTCAAAATGGGCAACAAAAATATGACTGTAAGAATCTGTCCAAGTATCCCAATGGCGATACATTAAATCTTCTATTATTCTTGCATTTGCTTTTGGTAAATCGGGGTATTTATCAACAACATCTTCGATTAAATCAACTTCTTTTGCAAAAAGAATTTTTGTTTCATCAGGAGAAATTTTAAATCCGGAAATACCTCCTTCAATATCAGAAATTTTATTTCTTTCGGTGCCGTTCGTATTCATTTTCCATATTTGCATTCCGGCATCATCATATGTCATAAAATAAATTTTATTTCCGTTTTTGCTCCAAACTGCATTATATTCTCCTCTGGCAGTTTCGGTAATTCTTTTCATATTTCCGCCTTCAACCGGCATTGTATAAAGTTCTCTATTACCTTTGTTTTCTTCAATATCGTAGTAGGTTATTCCGAAAAGCAAAGTTTTTTCATCTTTAGAAACCTGCACATCTCCTAAACGACCAAATGACCAAAGCACTTCGGGAGTCATAATGTCGCTTTCAAGTTTTAAGTCGGGTTTTTCGATAATTTTTTCTTCTTCTGTTTTTGTATTCCCATCAGTTTTTGCTGTCTTACAAGAAGTTGCAAAAAACATCACAATTAAAAAAATATAGATTATATGTTTCATTTTTAAAAATTTAGTTTTATTGTATTTTCCACTCAGCACCCTCTCTTGTATCTTTAACAATAATGCCGAGTTCTTTAAGTTCATCTCTAATTTTATCGGAAGTTGCAAAATCTTTATTCTTTTTTGCCTCTGTTCTTAAATTTAATAAAAGATTCATAACATCTTTTAGTTTTTCATCTTCTGAGGAAGATTTTTCTTCGTTTTCCAGACCAAGAATTTCAAAAACAATGTCGTTATAAAGTTTTTGCAAGAAAGATAAATCTTCTTTGTTTATTGTTTCTTTTCCGGCATTTATTGAATTTATAATTTTAACTCCATCAAATAGATGTGCAATTAAAATTGGAGTATTCATATCGTCATCCAAAGCTTTAAATATTTTTTCTTTAATATCTTGTACATTAACAGAACTTAAAGAACTAATTTTTAAATTGCTTAAAGTTTTAACAGCATCCATAAGTCTTTTATAGCCTTTTTCAGATGCTTGTAATGCTTTATTTGAAAAATCTAGAGTGCTTCTGTAATGTGCTTGTAAAATAAAAAATCTAACAATCATAGGACCGTATGCTTGTTCCAAAAGTTTATGTTTTCCGGAAAACATTTCATCTAGCATAATAAAATTGTTGAGTGATTTACTCATTTTTTGTCCGTCAATAGTAATTAGGTTATTATGCATCCAATATTTTACTGCATCTTCTCCTTTTGCAGCTTTTGATTGTGCAATTTCGCACTCATGATGAGGGAATTGCAAATCAAGACCTCCTCCGTGAATGTCAAATTTATCCCCCAAATATTTTGTACTCATAACAGAACATTCCAAATGCCATCCTGGAAATCCATCGCTCCATTTTGAAGGCCAACGCATAATATGCTCAGGTTCTGCCTTTTTCCAAAGTGCAAAATCGAATGAGTTTTTTTTATCGCTTTGCCCTGCTAGTATTCTTGTATTATTTTGCAAATCTTCCAAAACTCTGCCCGAAAGTTTTCCGTAATTATTTGTTTCTGAATATTTTGCGACATCAAAATAAACCGAACCGTTAACTTCATAGGCAAAACCGTTTTTTAAAATTTCTTCAACCATTTCTGCCTGTTCTATAATATGGGCAGATGCATGTGGCTCAATACTCGGAGGTAATGTGTTAAGTTGCTCCATGTTTTTATGGTAGCTGTTCGTATATTTTTGAACAATCTCCATCGGCTCAACTTGGTCTAGCTTTGCTTTTTTTGCAATTTTATCTTCCCCTGCATCTGCATCGTTTACAAGATGCCCTACATCTGTAATGTTTCTAACATAGCGAACTTTATATCCGACATATTTCAAATATCTGAAAAGCACATCAAAGGTAATTGCCGGGCGAGCATGTCCCAAATGAGAATCGCCGTAAACCGTAGGTCCGCAGACGTACATTCCCACAAAAGGAGGATTTAACGGTTCGAATAACTCTTTTTTTCTTGTAAGGGTGTTGTATATTGTTAAATTATTTTTCATAATCTTACTTTTTTATTCTTACATTACATTGCTAAATTGTTTAATTGATAATTTATTTTATCAGCCAATCAACAGGTTGTCAACTCTGCTAGTCACATCATCTACTAATCATTTTGTCATTGTAATACTAACTTTTTTAATTTTTCCGCCCATTGGGGGATTCATTTTCGACAGCTTTATGCTTACCGATTTCATATTATCAAGATTTTCATATAATGCATGTAAAATTCGACCTGCAATATTTTCTAATAGATTAGATTTTTTTTGCATTTCTGATTTTATAATTTTATAAGCCGTTTGATAATTTACTGCATCTTCGATTTTATCACTTTCCGCAGCCTTTCGGCAATCGGTTTCAATTTTCAAATCAACCAAAAAACGATTGCCTACAATTTGTTCCTCTTTGTAATGCCCGTGATAGGCATAAAATTCCATTCCTTCAATCTCAATAAATCCCATTTCTGAGTTTTTAAAATTTATAATTTACAAATGTATTAAATAATAATATGAAAATATTTAGAATCTAAAAAAGATTCAATTGCTTTTTAGCATTATTGAAGAATATTTCTAATTTTTTAGCAGCTTCTATAAGTGTTTCGTCAGTTTTAGCAAAACAAAATCTAATAGTTTTTGTATTTGACTCATCATGATAAAAAGAAGACATTGGAATTCCTGCAATTCCAAATTTCTTAATAAGCCGTTCAGCTAATTGAAAATCGTTTTCATCTGTATAATTAGAGAAATTTACTGTTTGAAAATATGTACCTCCAACGGGTTTCACTTCAAATCCAATATTTGTCAATAATTCATTAAACAAATCTCTTTTTTTTTGATAAAAACTTGAAAGTTTTAAATACTCAACTTCTTTGTCTAGATATTCTGCTATTGCATATTGAATAGGTGTATTTGCGGCAAATACAGTAAATTGATGTACTTTTCTTATTTCTGATGTAATTTTTTCAGGAGCAATAAAATAACCGAGTTTCCAGCCGGTTGCATGATACATTTTTCCAAAAGAATAAACAATAATACTTCTTTCTGCAAGTTCAGGATATTTAGAAATACTATTATGTTGTTTTTTATCAAAAATTATATGCTCATATACCTCATCACTAAGAATTAAGATATTGGTTCCTGTAACAACTTTTTTTAATTTATTAATATCTTCCTCAGAAAAAACTTTTCCGGAAGGATTATGAGGAGAATTAATAATTATTAGTCTTGTTTTTGAATTAATAGTCTTATTTACTGCTTCCCAATCAATTGAATAATTGGGATGTTTGAGTTTAATATATATTGGTCTTCCTCCGTTATATTTAACAACTGGTGCATAACTATCATAAGCGGGCTCAAAAATTATAACCTCATCACCTTCTCTAATAATTGTAGAAATTGCAGAATGTAGTGCTTGTGTTCCTCCTGCAGTAATAGTTATTTCTGTTTCAGGATTGTATTTTCTTCCGTATAATTTTTCAGTTTTTTCAGACAACTTTTCTCTTAAAGGTAATATTCCTTGCATAGGGGCGTATTGATTATGCCCATTTTGCATTGCTTTATAGACAAGAGAAGCCAATTCTTTTGATATTTCAAAATTTGGAAAGCCTTGAGACAAGTTAATTGCATTATGTTCTTTCGCCATTGCAGACATTACAGCAAAAACAGAAGTTTTAATATTTGGAATCTTAGGTTTTATCATTTTGAAAAAATTGAGGGACAAAAGTAAAAAAATATCTCTCTCCTAAAATATTTTTTTGATAAAATTAAAGATTAAAATCCTTAAACACAGATTAGGGCAATTCCAGGGCAAACTAATACTCTTATTTTTTAATATAATTTAAGGGGACTTCTAAAAATTTAGTAATCTTAACTATAATTTTTACAGCCTAAATAATTAGAAATACACATTTTTATCTATGTTTTTTTACAAATAAATTTATTATTGAGTTAAATATAAAAAGCTCAGATACATGAAACACCCACAACAAAGATTTTGACACCCAAGGGCATGACTATAATTCAGCACAATGATTATGTGCAAAAGAAAGCAAGTATTCCTATGTGCAGAGCAAAATAAATATTAATAAACAATAAAAACCCAAACAACTTACTCAATATCAGTTAATTATAAAAATTTAGACACATGAAAAAGACTTCTGTCAAGAATTTTTTAACCAAATTCATTCTTTCAAAAAAGGATTTGTTAATTTTTCTTTACCTATTGATGTTTCTATTCCATGTCCTGGATATACAACTGTTTCATCATCCAATTTAAAAAGTTTAGTTTTAATTTGAGATATTAAAGTATCATAATTTCCTCCAGGCAAATCTGTTCTTCCAATACTTCCGTTAAATAAAACATCACCAACAATTGCAATTTTTACCTTTCTGTTAAAAAAGACCAAACTTCCGGCAGAATGACCGGGTATATGCAAAATCTCCAATTCTGAGAAACCAAATTTTACAGTTTCACCTTCTTTTAAAAACTTTCTAATTGGGTAAGGTTCTTCCATATGAACACCATATATATTAGAAGCATTTAGAGCATTTGTATTATTGTACTCTTCTTCTTTATGAGCTTCCATTTCTAAATTAAAAGTATCAGAAACAAATTTACTTCCAAAAACATGATCAAGATGACAATGAGTATTTAATAACCTTACGGGTTTTAAGTTATTCTCTTTTATAAATTTTAATAAATATTCCTGTTCTTGCTTATTATTACAGGCAGAATCAACTATTACACATTCATTAGACTTATCTGTAACAATATAAGTATTTACTTCAAAAGGGCTAAAAACTAAGCGGTGTATCTGCATTTATATATTTTTTTACTGTAATAGTATTAAAAAACGATTAATTATTAAAATATTTTTAAATCCATTAGATTCCTTATCCGTTAAAATTTGTTAAAAGAAACAAAACAAGACTTAGTGTATAGCATTGGAATACTGAATATTACACTTATATATTAAGTAAAAGACTTATTTTTAAAATAGCAGAAAATCATTAATAATTTTTTTTTTCATCAAGATTTAATTTTCTTTGCAACTCACAATCAAAATATTTATTAATTAAAATTTATTATTATGTCAGACATTGCCTCAAGAGTAAAAGCAATTATTATCGACAAATTAGGAGTAGAAGAAAGTGAAGTAACAACAGAAGCAAGTTTCACTGATGATTTAGGTGCAGATTCTTTAGATACTGTTGAGTTAATCATGGAATTTGAAAAAGAATTCAATATTGCAATTCCGGATGACAAAGCAGAAACAATTGCTACGGTAGGTGACGCTGTAAGTTACATCGAAGAGAATTCAAAATAAATTTTTTCTGAGGGTTATATTATAAAAATATAATCCTCATTCTCTTTTTTTAATTAAAAAAGACAAACAAATATGGAATTAAAACGAGTTGTTGTAACTGGTTTGGGAACAATTAATGCTCTCGGACATAATCTCAAAGAAACTTGGGACAATATGCTTGATGGAGTTAGTGGTGCAGGACCAATTACTCATTTTGATGCAAGTAAATTTAAAACACAATTTGCTTGTGAGGTTAAAAATTACGACCCCCTTAAATATTTTAAAAAACCTGTTGCACGAAAAATGGATAAATTCACGCAATTTGCCATAATTGCTGCTGATGAAGCAGTAGCTGATGCAGGTTTTAATTTAGATAAAATTAATTTAGATAGATCTGGTGTTATTTGGGCATCTGGAATTGGGGGATTACAAACTTTTAGAGATGAAATTGTAGATTACACTCAAAATGATTTTACCCCAAGATTTAACCCATTTTTTATTCCTAAAATGATAGCAGATATTGCTGCTGGACATATTTCAATAAAATATCAGTTTAGAGGTCCTAATTATGCAACAGTTTCTGCTTGTGCATCTTCATCGCATGCACTAATTGATGCATATAATCTTATTAGATTAGGCAAAGCAGATATTTTTATTGCAGGAGGCTCTGAACATGCTGTTACAGAAGCTGGTGTAGGAGGTTTTAATTCTATGAGAGCACTTTCAACTAGAAATGATGATCCAAAAACAGCATCAAGACCTTTTGATGCAGGCAGAGATGGATTTGTAATTGGAGATGGTGGAGCTGCTTTAATTCTTGAAGAATACGAACACGCAAAAAAACGTGGTGCTAAAATATATGCAGAATTTGCAGGTGGAGGTATGACAGCTGATGCACACCATATTACAGCTCCTCATCCAGAAGGCAGAGGTGCAACAATGGTAATGAAAGTTGCAATTGAAGATGCCGAATTAAAGCCTGAAGATATTGATTATGTTAACCTACATGGTACTTCAACCGGCTTAGGAGATATTGCAGAAACAAAGGCTGTTGTTAATGTTTTTGGAGAACATGCCTATAAATTAAGTATAAGTTCAACAAAGTCTATGACAGGACATTTACTTGGGGCAACAGGAGCAATGGAAGCTCTTGCTTCAATTATGGCAATAAAAACAGGAAATATTCCTCCAACAATTAATCATTTTGAATTAGAACCTTTAATTGATTCAAAACTTGATTTTACTTTTAATAAGCCTAAAAAAAGAAATGTAAGAGCAGCATTAAGCAATACTTTTGGTTTTGGAGGCCATAATGCTTCTTTAATTTTTAAAAAATTTGAATAAGAGAATATTTTGACTCGTTTTTCAAAAAAAAATCCTTGTATTAATGCAAAATATAAAAGATTTTTAAAAAATCTCTTAGGGTTTAAACCTAAAGATATAAATCTTTATATTCTTGCTTTTACTCATAAATCTTCTGATTTAAATGATTGTCTTGAAGATTCTTCTTTAAACAATGAGCGATTAGAATACCTAGGCGATGCCATTTTAGATGCTGTTATCAGTGATTTGCTTTACAAAAGATTCCCAACAGCAGATGAGGGTTTCTTAACTCAAATGAGAACAAAAATTGTTAACGGTAAAAAATTAGCTGAACTTTCTCATAAATTAAACATTAATAAATTAATGTTAGTAAAATCTGAAAAGAATCTTTCAGAACGTATTTATGAAGACGCTTTTGAAGCACTTATTGGTGCAATATATATAGATAGGGGTTTTAAATATGCAAAACGCTTTGTTTTTCAAAAAATTATGGTTGAACATATCGATTTAAACAAACTAAAATATATAGACACTAATTTTAAAAGTAAAATAATTGAATGGTCTCAGAAACATAAAATAAATATTGATTTTTGCACTAATGCAGTTTCTGAAAACTCAAAAGAATTTCTTTGCGAATTAAAAATATCAGATAAAGTTATCGGAAAAGGAAAAGCATTTTCTAAAAAAACAGCAGAGCAATTTGCTTCAAAAGATGGTTTAGAAAAGATTAAAAATGGTTTTTTTAATCTAGTCATTTAATTTTGCTAAAGTATCATCTGAATATTAAGCTCATTGAAGCCGGCTGCGACGAAGCCGGAAGAGGTTGTCTTGCGGGGCCGGTTTTTGCTGCCGCAGTTATTTTTCCTAAAAACTATAAAAATAATCTTTTAGACGATTCTAAAAAACTTTCAAAAAAAAACAGATATTTTTTAAGAAAGCAAATTATTAATGACAGTATTTCTTGGGCAGTTGCCAGTGTTGACAATCTTGAAATTGATAAAATTAATATTTTGAATGCATCAATAAAAGCAATGCAACTTGCTCTTGACAAATTAGATATAAAACCTGAACATATTCTTATTGATGGTAACAGATTTAAACCTTATAAAAGTATTCCACATACTTGTATTATAAAAGGTGATGAAAAATATATGTCAATTGCAGCAGCATCAATACTTGCTAAAACATTTCGTGATGACTACATGATTGATCTACATAAAAAATTCCCCGAATACGATTGGAATAAAAACAAAGGGTATCCTACAAAAAAACATCGCGAAGGGATTATTAAATGCGGTATAACAAAATATCACAGAAAAACTTTTCGTCTTCTTGACAAACAAATCAAAATAAAATTTGATTAATTGATAAGTATTCTTGTAAAATAGCTAAATTTGTCTTTTAAATAATTAAAAATATGATCCTATGAAAATATTATCAATAATAACTTTACTTTCGATATCTTCAATAATGTGCTTCAATAAATTTGAAATAATTGATGCAACTTCTAAAAAATGGACAGGTGGAATTCCCCAAGCAGGATACGGCACAAACTATGACATTACTATTGTTCCAAAAGTAAATTCTGACAAGTTAGTATTTGACAGAATTTGGATTGGAGAGAAGTATTTTGGTGTTTCAACATTTCAAAAAGGGAAAGATATTAGAAATAATATCTTTAGTAAAGGAGATACAATTTCAATTTTAGTAACAGATAGAATTGCAAGAAAACCTCTTCCGTATGTAGAAAAAGGAAAATGCCTTGTTGAAAAACATGAACTTCCTTATAAATATGAAGGAGAAGCACTTTTATCATACACATATAAAGGGAAAAGAAAATATATTGAAATTTCAAAATTTACAAAATTAAAAGAAGATTTTTATCCTTAGTTGAAATTCTAAGATGAATATAGGAGATTGTTAAAATAATGAGAGAATAGTTTAAAAAAAGAAAAATGAGCAAAAAAGCATTACTTATGATACTCGATGGTTGGGGTATTGGAAATAAAACAAAATCAGATATTATAAGTCAAGGAAGCACACCCTACATTGACAGTTTGAAAAACAAATACCCTAATTCTAAGTTACTTACAGACGGAGAAAATGTAGGTTTACCGAAAGGGCAAATGGGCAACTCCGAAGTAGGACACCTAAATATTGGTGCTGGAAGAGTGGTTTTTCAAGATTTAGTAAAAATAAACAAAGCCGTTGAAGACAATTCAATTTCTAATAATCCTGTTTTAACAAAAGCATTTCAATATGCAAAAGAAAATAATAAGGCTGTTCATTTTCTGGGATTAATTTCTGATGGAGGAGTACATTCTTCGCAAAAACATCTTTATAAACTATGTGATATAACAAAAGATTACGGATTGAAAGATGTATTTATCCATGCAATTACTGACGGAAGAGATACTGACCCACATAGTGGGAAAGGATATTTACAGGAACTTATAAATCACTTAAACACTTCTAATGGGCAAATTGCAAGTCTTATAGGAAGATATTATACAATGGACAGGGATAAACGATGGGACAGAATTAAAAAAGGCTATGATCTAATGACTGCCGGTATTGGAAAAAACTCTACAAATATAATTAATGCTATTTCAAAATCTTATGAAGAGGGTTTTACGGATGAATTTATAAATCCGGTAGTTTTTGTTGATGAAAATAAAAACCCTATTGGAATAATTAAAGACGAAGATGTAGTAGTTTGTTTTAATTTTAGAACTGATAGGTTAAGACAAATAACAACTGTTTTAACACAAAAAAGTATGCCGGAATATAATATGAATACTTTTGATTTGCATTATCTTACAATGACAAGATATGATAAAAATTTTAAAAACGTTAATATAATTTTCAATAAAGAAAATGTAAAAAACACAATAGGCGAATTATTGGCAAAATCCGGTAAGAAACAATTAAGAATTGCCGAAACTGAAAAATTTGCTCATGTAACATTTTTTTTCTCGGGAGGGCAAGATGCTGAATTTCAGGGAGAAAAAAGAATACTAGTTCCTTCGCCAAAAGTAGCAACTTATGATTTGCAACCCGAAATGAGTGCATACTTAGTTGCCGAAAAACTTGTTGCCGAACTAAAAAAACAAGAACATGATTTCATTTGCTTGAATTTTGCAAACGGAGATATGGTTGGACATACAGGAATTGTTAAAGCAATATTAAAAGCTGTTAAAGCTGTTGACGAAAATGTTAAAAATGTTGTAGAAACTGCCAAAGAAAACGGTTATTCTGTTATGATTATTGCTGACCATGGAAATGCCGACTATGCAGTTAATGATGATGGTTCTCCAAATACTGCACATTCGTTAAATCCGGTGCCATGTATTTTGGTTGATGAAGATTATTCAGAAATAAAGAACGGTATTCTTGCAGATGTTGCTCCTACCCTTCTAAAAATTATGGGAATGGAAATTCCAAAGGAAATGACGGGAAAAATTTTAATTTAAAATGAATTTCCTTGCACACATATACCTATCCGGCGACAATGACGATATTAAATTTGGAAATTTTATAGGAGATTGGGTTAAAGGAAATAAGTGGAACAGATATACCAAGGATATTAGAAAAGGTATTCTTTTACATAGAGAAATTGACAGTTACACAGATAAACATTCTGTTGTAAGAAAAAGTGTCCATCGTCTGCAACCTGCATACGGAAAATATGCCGGAGTAGCAGTAGATATTTTATACGATCATTTTCTTGCAAAAAACTGGAAGAATTATTGCGAAGAAGATTTAAAAAGCTATGTAATTGATTTTCATTACCTTGTTCTTGAAAGATTGGGCAAAATTCCTAAAAAAGGAAGACGTTTTGCATTTCCTTTTATGCGAAAGAAGCGACTTATTTGTTATGCAAATTTATCTTGTTTTGAAGAAGTCCTTGAAAAAATGGCAATTTATACTTCAATGCCGGATAAAGTTAATGAAGCAATGGCAATAGTTAGTAGAGAATACAATTTATTTTTCGAAGATTTTAAAGAATTTTTTCCTGACTTGCAGGCATTTTCAAAAACTTTTTTGGATAAAGATTAATTGTTTCAATTTTAAACCGATGTCTAGTCATAAAGACTCTGGTAGAATTTTGTATCACAATTAGGTCATCAAACTTGTTTAACTGCTCTAACCATATGTCTTTTTCCGGCAGGTCCTTTTAGCCTTTTAACTTCAAATCCGGCATTTCTTAATGCTTCCTTAACAATTCCTTTTGCTGAATATGTTACAAGAATACCATCTTTTTTTGTTGCTTCATATAGTTTTAAAAATACCTTGGTTGTCCAAAGTTTTGGTTGTTTGTTTGGTGCAAAAGCGTCAAAATAAATTAAATCGTATTCTTTTGTAGCTTGAAAATTAATTAAATCAATCTTTTGTTTTTGTAAAATAAAATTTCCTGAGATATTTATTTCTTCTTCCCAATTTGAATTATGAATTTTTAAAAAAGTATCAGAATTAAAAATTGTTTCTTTTTGTAACTGTTCAATAATTTCATTTTTTAGAGGATATTTTTCAATACCTTTGTAAAACACATTCTTATTACTATTTTTAATTTCATTATATGTTAAAATAACATTTAATCCTGTTCCTAAACCTATTTCCAAAATATTGATATTATTTTTTGAAATTTGATTTAAGCCGGCATTAATAAAAACGTGCATTGATTCCTGCAAAGCTCCATTTATTGAATGATAGTGTTCATCAATTTCTTCCAAATAAAGTGTTGGAGATTTATCTGCTGTATGTATAATTTTTGGTCTCAAGTTCTATAAAAACTCTAAATTAAAAGCATGTCTGTCTAATGTTTCATCTATAATTTGTACATTATTTGAACTACTTACAGTTCCAATTATTGGTTTATTATTAGAAATTCTCTTTGCGCTAAAAATAACATTATTTTCTGTATCAACTGCCATTGCATAAATTTCAAATTCATTGTTATTAAAAAGTGCTTCATAATTAAAATCAAAATCAAATTTGAAAATATTTTTTTCAGTTGCAAGATAAAAATGGTCTGCTGATTTTTTAACATCAAAAGCATTTTCGTATTCTGGAAAATAAATCGCTGCATTATCTGTATTTTGCAGAGTTTCAGAAAACAAAATTGCACCTTTTGATAGTTTATTTATAAACAATACTCTATTATTTAATTTTACTTTTAGATAAAATGCAGAGGATAAAGAGAATCCACCATAAAAATCAATTCCTTCAATAATATTAGTAATTGTATAAGATGAGTTATTAGTGTCTATTTTATCTATATAGTTATTTGTATTTGTACCTGTTCTATATATGTAAAATGAATTATCATTTCCTAACCAAAAGTATTTAATATTACCTGAAATTTCTGTATCAAGCGGAATTATATCTCCGGTAGGCTTTTTCAAATAAAAATTATTGGAAGTTGAAGAATACAATATAAAACCATCATTATTTATGCTATATTCATTAACATCATCATTATTGTATGTTGAAACTTCTTCACTCTGTGAGTAAGTTTGAGTAATTTTATAAATTTTTGAATAATCTAAAAAATAAAAATTATTATTGTATGTTTGGATGCTTGATATAGAATTTGAAATATTTTCAGAAATATCAAAAATTTTCCCTGTTGATTTCTCAATAACACTCAAACCTGCATTTGCACGAATTTTTCCTTCATTATCCCATAACTTTGAGTTATAATTGTCAATTAATAAAAACTTATTTGCATTAATATATTTATATACAAATAGAAAAGCTTCTCTTGGGTTTTCATAAATAGTAGTCCCGTCAGTATTTATTAAATCTATTCTTTTAATTTCATTTGAATTAAGAATTTTATAAAAGTTTCCTTTTGTGGTAAAAGTTTCATTGGTATAAAAAACAGCCTTTGCATCGGTTAAATCTGCTCTTGGGCTAAAAACTTTTTTTTCGGGTATTGGTTTGCTTGGCTTTTTGCAGTTTATTGTAACAATAGTAAATAAAGATAATATTAGAATGCTAACTTGTTTCATAATTTTTATTTTAAATAAAGTTTATTATTTTATATATATTAGAAATTTATAAAAAAACTATTACATAGGATCAACATCTGGTAAAACTTGAACAGATTTGAATTTTTTATTCATTTTAAGGTTATCAATTGCATCTATGATTAAATCTTTTGCTTTTTTTTGCGAAACTTTCTTTTCTAATTTTATAAGAATTGTTTTTATATGCCAAGTTTTTATCCATGAAATTACAGGAAACTCAGGACCTAAAACTCTACTTCCAAAAATAGATTTTAAATGCTTTGCTAAATATTCTGATGCTTCATTAACAAGCTCTTTCTTTTTGTGCTTTATTTTTATTTCAATTAGTCTGTTATAAGGAGGATATTTATATTGTTTCCTAATTCTTAATTGACTTTCAAACATTGCAATATAGTCGTTTTCAATAACATTCTTAATTATAAGATGTTTCTTGTCTGATGTTTGTATTATTACTTTTCCTTGTTTATTTTTTCTTCCTGCTCGTCCACTTACTTGTGCCATTAATTGATAACTTCGTTCAAATGCTCTGAAATCGGGAAAATTAAGCATACTGTCGGCATTCATAATTCCTACTAGTGCAACATTATCAAAATCTAAACCTTTTGAAACCATTTGAGTTCCAATCAAAACATTTGTTTTTCCGGTTTCAAATTCATATATTATTTTTTGATATTTTTTTCGGCTTCCCGTACTGTCTGTATCCATTCTGGAAACTTTTACTTCTGGGAACAATTCTTTTATTTCATCTTCTATTTTTTGTGTTCCAAAACCCCTGGTAACCATAGCGTTACTTTCACAGGCTTTACATTTGCGTGAAGCTCTTTCGGAGAAACCGCAATAATGACAAACCAACTGATTATTATATTTATGATATGTAAGACTTACATCGCAGTTTTCACAACGAGGAATATATCCACAAATTTGGCATTCTGTAAAAGGAGAAAAACCTCTTCGGTTCTGGAAAAGGATTATTTGTTCTTTATTTTCAAGTGTCTTTTTTATTGCATCTAACAATTCAGGTGCAAATAAAGACCGCATTTGCTTTTTTCTTTTTGCTTCTTTCGTATCTGCGATTTCAATTTTGGGCAAACTAATATCTTTGTATCTATGAGCTAGTTCAACTAATGCGAATTTGCCTATTTTTGCATTAAAATAACTTTCTATTGCTGGGGTTGCAGTTCCCAAAAGAACTTTTGCTTTATGAAGTTGTGCCAAAACAATTGAAGAATCTCTTGCATTATATCTTGGAGCAGGATTATATTGTTTGTATGTATTTTCGTGTTCTTCATCAACAATAATTAAACCCAAATTATTAAAAGGCAGGAATATTGATGACCTAACTCCAAGAATTATTTGATATTCTCCCTTTTGCAAATTATTCCATACTTCTACCCTTTCATTATCATTAAATTTTGAATGGTAAACTCCTAATTTATTACCGAATATTTTTTCCAGACGAATAGTTATTTGCCCTGTTAATGCAATTTCTGGAAGAAGATATAAAACTTGTTTCCCTTGTTTTAATTGATCTTCTATTAGTTTTATATAAATTTCGGTTTTCCCGGAAGATGTTATACCATGAAACAAAACAACATTTTTTTCTTTAAATTTTTCTGTAATTTCAGTAAGAGATTTTTGTTGGTATTTATTTAAATTTTTATTTTCAAAGTCTTCATACTTTGTATGAATTAGTCTGCTAACTTCTTTTTGTTCAATTTTGAGCAAACCTTTGTCCAATAATGCTTTAAGGTTTGCAGGCTTGGCTTCTGTATGTTTCAACAAATCTTTTTTTAGGAAATATTCAGCAGGTTTCAATCCTTCAAATTTATCACTTCCATATTTAGTTAAATAGATAAAAGCCATCAATAATTCTGTTTGTTTTTTTGCTTTTTGAAGTGTATTTAAAACTTTTGCAAGTTCCTTTTCATTTTTTAAATTATCAGATAAACTTATATAATCTTCAAATTTAGGTTTATATTTTTTCTTTAAATATTCTTCTGCTGTAACGATTTCTTTTTCAATTAGTTTTTTTATAATAGGAAGTGAATTAAAATCAGTTTCTTTTTCAATTTTACTAATTGCTAAAAAATTTTCATTTGTTAATAA
Source organism: uncultured Chlorobiota bacterium (assembly GCA_947311255.1). Taxonomy (GTDB): domain Bacteria; phylum Bacteroidota; class Bacteroidia; order Bacteroidales; family JAADGE01; genus JAADGE01. Next base: position 96,933 of record CAMZKL010000022.1, read on the forward strand.
TCCTATTACGAGTTCTTCTTTTTCGGAAATATCTGAATAATTTGCATTGATATTTAGCGTAATATTCGTTTCACTTTCTAATTTAAGACCTGCAGGAAGTGCTGCTTTATATACCTCTCCTAATGTTGTCATATAATATTCTGCAATCCAATCCCAAAATTTGAATTGAAAATCATTTATTATAGGATATGCATCTAAAATAGAATTGATTTCTTTTGTTTGATATTCAGGTTTTTGTGAATGTATTTCTTTAATAATACCGGTATATATTTTTTTATTCCCAAACTGAACAATTGCACGTTTTCCTGCTTTGCAATCATGTAATAAGTTATTAGGCACTTCATAAGTAAACAATTTTGGAAGGGGAACAGGTATAATTATGTTTGCGTATGTTTTTTGTGCTTTTTGCATTATAGATTTAAAAAATATTTTTATGTAAATTTAAAAGAATATTTAATTTTGAAGAAAAAAATGTCAGATTTACACTTATTGCAAATTATTGGTATTATTGTTTTATCTCATATAATATTAGGTTTTGCATATATTATTTATAAAATTTATAGGAAAAAAGACTAAAATTAGCTATTTTGGTCTATACTCATCTTTTTTGGGTGTTATATGCAAAACAACAAAAAACATTAACTACCAGTTTACAGCCAAATAATAAAGTATAACAAGATTAATCTTCTAGTATCTAAGCCCTTTAAACTGAACTTTTTAGTTTTAAGAGAGCTCAAATGTTAAAATTTCTTAAATTTATTTAACAATTCTTAATCTTTTGTAAAATATTTTATTTATTTTTGCGTTTGAAAGAAAAACTTATGCTTTTTGGAAACTTTATTAAGACCTAAATATAGAAAATTTTCAGACCTGTTAATTCACCCACCTCAAGTTGTTAAAAACTTATTTGGAAGTATTACTTGGAAAGTAAACACAGATAAAAAAATTATATATTTAACTTTTGACGATGGTCCTATTCCAATTATTACAGAAAGAATTTTAGATATTTTAAATATCTTTAATGCAAAGGCTACTTTTTTTTGTGTTGGGGAAAATGTTAAAAAATATCCTTCTATTTATAAAGAAATTTTATCGGAAGGTCATGTAACGGGCAATCATACATATTCTCATCTTCAAGGTTTAAAAACAAGCACAAAAGATTATCTATATAACATTAAAAAAGCTGCGGAATATATTGAATCAGATTTATTTAGACCACCGCATGGTAGAATGAGAAATTCACAACAGAATGAAATTATTAAAAATTATAATATAGTTCTTTGGGATGTTTTATCATTAGATTATAATAAAAATATTTCTGAACAAAACTGCTTAGAAAATGTTAAACATTTTACTAGACCAGGTTCTGTTATAGTTTTTCATGATAATATTAAGGCTAAGAACAATATGTTTTATGCTTTAACCCAAACATTACTTTTATATAGTGAGGCGGGTTATAAGTTTGAAACTCTTAATTCCGAAATAATAAAAAAAGTTGTTAAGCCTGAAAAACGTGTTCCTGTTTTTAGCAGTTTCTTCTTTTAACAGCTTATTCTAATTTATTTTCTAACGATTAAAAGGTTTTCCTAATGTGTTTTTAAGATTTTTGTATTTATTTAAATCACATTTTATTGTACTGAAACCAATTTTTACACGAATTTTAACAGGAATAAAATTCCCATCATCAGAAAACCAAACTTGCATATCTTTTTCTTTTTTAAAAGGACTTTCTTGATCTAAAACAGGAACGAACCTCATACATCTAATTTTTCCGAACTTTGTTCTGACTTTTTCAGTTTCTTTGTATTTTACTTTAATTGTATAAAGCTTTTCATCAAAGAAAGTAGTAAGATTTATTATATCATTCTTTTTAAATTCTTTTTTAAAAATACTCCTTCTTGCATAGTAAAAAGCAGAAAGAATATCTAATGTGCCAGCAGGTACTTTATGTTCGCCAGATTTTAGACTTATTACTTTGTTGTTATCTCTGTCAAAAATTATTTCATTATATCTTTTATATGAATTTTCATTAATATCTCTAATTGCTTGCAAGGGCATACCTGTTGATATATCAATATAACTTTCGTATCTGTCTCTAACATTAGCAACACTACCAACTAATCCAGATGTTTTAGCAAGTGCTTTCACATGAAAGTACCAATCATATCCTACTTGTTCTAAGTCTATCTTCATTTCTGCATATCCTCCGCTAATAATTCCGTATTTGACTTTAAATTTAAGATATTCTCCTGAATTAAATGCTGTGTTTATTATCGGTATAGAATCATTCTGAGAAAATGATGATATTGAAAAAAGGATAAATGATAATATTATTAGTTTTTTCATGCTTCTAGGATTGTATGATTAATTGATATTGAATAAGTTGTATAAAAATTTATATTTAAAATAGTTACGCTGTTCAGCACATAGGAACACTTTCTTTTTTCTGCAAGTAATCATTGTGCTAAAAAATAGTCATCTCCTTGGGTATCAAATTTTTTGACGTTGATGTTTCATTTGTCTAAAAATCTTAAAAATTTGAAAATGTAAAATTAAAAGTTAATTTGTATTTAATAAATATGAACAAATAAATTGCATTATTTTTAGTCCATCTCTTTGAGTATCAAAAATATTTGTTATTGGTAATTGGCATTTCATTTTTAATCGTTGTATAACTAAAACTATTCTTATTACAAAAATATTAATTAAAATAAAAAAAGCGGGAAAACCCGCTTTTTTTTTGTTAATGTATATATTAAAACTTAACAATTTTAATTTCTACTCTTCTGTTGAATCCTTCTTCTTCTTCTGTTTCTGGTATAGGGTATATTTCATTCTTACTTCCCATTCCCTCAATTCCAATTCTTGATGTGGAAATTTTATTATCTACTAAATACTTTCTTATAACTTCTGCCCTGTTAGTTGATAATTCAAAATCAACATCGGTACTTGGGAATAATCCATTTGTATGACCTTGTAGGATAATTTCTGCTTTATCATTAAACTTCATAAACATCAATAGTTTCTTTTTAACATATTCTGATTCAGAAGTAATTATTATATCATTAGGTTTGAAATAGATAACTCCAAGAGTTTCGTTATTATATCCTTTTTTTACTTTATCTAATTTAAAATGTACTTGTTTATTATCTAGCTTATTTGCTTCTGAAGTTGAGAAAAGCTTAAAATCAGGGAAATAGTTTTCAGAATATGCACTTAATTCATACTTCGGAAAGGTATTAGATTGATTATTTATAAGAATATCAATTTCATAATATCCTTTTTTTTCAGTCTGAGAAGTAACATATGCATTATTATTTCTTAGGTTTCGCCATTTTATTTCTGCTTTAACTGGTTTATCATTCTTAGCATTTACAACCCTGCCACTTAACTTGCTGGTTTTAAGTTGCTTAAATATAATAGTGTGTCCTTTGCCATCTTTGTAAAGATTATTCAGAGCTAAGTAAAAAACATCTCCTTCATTTGTCATTACTCCTTTTTCATAGTCTTTATTATTGCCATTATATGATAATCCGGTGGTTCCTTTAATATTTTCTTGAGGACTAAAATTAGATCTTATCGGTGTTATTCTGTTATTTTTATAATCTTCACAAAAGTTTGGACTTCCTTTATAAAGAATAAAATCATAATTGTCTTTTGGGTTTTGAGGAACTATATCAAAAAGTAAAATGCCATCATTTTGAATAGTAAATTTATACCATGTTGGATGTTTTGCTAGGTCAAAACTATTACTATTTTCAGATTTCATTTCAATTGGTGCAGTTGTAGGTCCAAAAATTGTAAATCTTGTTATATCATATGCTTGTTCACATGTACTTGTATTTGAAATATCTACATATGTTTGAGAAGTACTTGAAATAGAAAGTACTAAAAAGAGTAATAGCGAAATAAAAGATATTTTTTTCATATTTCTAGATTTGTCTAAATAATTGATGTTAAATAAGTTATTTGTGTATTTATATTAATTTTGTTATTCGGCAAATAGGAATACTTGTTATGTTCTGCAAGAAATCAATGTGCTAGATTATAGTTCTGCCATTGGGAATCAAAATTTCTTTTATAGTGTTTCATAAGCATATTTTTTAGTTTTGTTAGAACTATGTTTAACTATTTTTCAGATACACTTTTGCAGTTTTAACAATTGAATTGTCAAAAGTTCTTACCCTTAACAAATATATTCCTGCTGCTACCCCTGACACGTTTATTATTATGTTATTAGTTAAATAAACATTTTTTAAAATAGATTTTCCTGAAATATCAACAAGTTCACAGATTAAAGGTGTTCTTTGATCTTCATCAAAAAATATTTTTATAGTATTATTGTCAACAATGGGCTTTAATACTTTTTCTTTTTCTTCTGGTTTTATGTTATTTTTGCTAATCCTAAAATTTATTCTTTGGCTTTCAGAATTGTCTTTAACATTAACTTCATATTCATGTGTTTTCACACCTGTAATTTCAGGATGAATGTAATATTTTCCTTCCGAAAGATATTCAAAATTATAAGTTCCGTCAATTTCATTTGCTATTCTAAAATCCATTGGAACTTTATCTTTGTTAAGCAATAGTATAGGAACAGGAATGTTTACAGTACTACTATAGCCTTGATTGAAAAATAATTTGCCTGAAATTGAACAATGCCCGTAAAATGGTTCGCTATAAGAGTATAGGCTTATATTTATATTTTCTATATTCTTATTGAAAACATTCTCACTTGCTTCTTCCCAAAGATAGGCTCCTCCAGAATATGTAGGTAAGTATTTTGGATAATATAAAAAATCGAAATCTAATTCCGGTATTACATATAATGAGTATTTTCCAAATTCTAAATCTTTGAACTTAAAATTTCCATCTTCCACAATACAACTAATTTCCGAAGAGTATGACTTTTTAGAATTTGATATTAAATAAACTTTTCCATTTTGTAATAACTTTTCTCCATAAAATACATTTCCTGAAAAAGTATTATAATTTTCGTTATTTTGCACATTTGTTTCATTAGCAACAATATGAGAATACATTTGCCCATAGCTTAATATTTCCGAAAATACTAGAGTTATTAGTACTATTATTTTGAACAAAGTTTGCATATTTTAAAATATTGAGTATTTTACAGCTTAATTATTAAAATATAATTTATATCTTATTCCAAAGTTTAATCCAAAAGTATTAAATTGTGAAGTTATTGGATAATCTTTAAAAATAGAATGGATATTTCTTCTGAAATAAGCTGATGTAAAAAAATCAAATCTTGTAGATAAAAAATAGTTAAATTTAACACCTCCGTATAGTGATATATTTACACCAGCAAATCTTGATTCTTTTTTTAAAGATTCACTTTGATTAATATTAGCCAAAGATACAATTTTTCCTTTAGAATTTACAAAAAAACTTGTAATAATTCCAAATTGAGGTGAAAAAGTAAAATTAGGATGATAAAAATTATAGCTTAAGACAATAGGTATTTCAATATATGAATATGTATTTAATGATTTATCATTAAATTTATAAAAAGTTGTATCTATTTTATGAACAAGGTTTGAGTCTAATTTTGAAACATAGTTTGTATCATAATATGTATAGTAAACAATTTCTGGAAGAGCATCAATATCTTGAATAAGAACTGTATCAATTCTCATTTCAGTTGTTGTAAAATATCTATATGTTAAAATTGTATCAGTTTTATAGTCTGTTGCCAAAAAATTAAAATTTTCTCTGAATTTTGTATAGTATAATCCTGAGCTATAAGTAATTCTTGGTTTATGAAAATTTATGCCTAAACCAAAAGACCCACTTAAATCTTCTTGTACAGACTTTTTATTATTTAATGATATTTCTTTGTAAATATAATTAGATTTAAAGCTGTGAGAAAAATACATTGGAGAAAAAGACAGGTCAAATGAAAACATATATTTACCTATTGGAAGAGGGTTTTTATTTTTAACAGATAAAAAATTAAACTTAGTGTCTTTTAATGCCAACTTTTCAATTTTCAACTTTTTAATAAAGATTTTCTTGGAATCTTTTATTTTTTTTGATAAAAATACAGTATCATAAACAAATGTTGTATCATAATAATAAACTGTATCATAAACATAAATAGTATCTTCTGTTTTAGGCGGTTTGTTATAAAACTTTTGTGTTTCTTTGGGTTTAAAACTACTAATAAAAATAAAACCTGATACCAAAAACAAAAATACCGATACATTTACAGCAATATATCGGCAGTTATTTTTTTCCTTTTTAATTTTTTGTTTTAAGAAAGACAACATCTTCTTAATTTTTTCGTAATTATTTCTTATAGCAACGTTGTTTTAATCTGAAATAGTATCCATAATAATTTCTTTTTTGATTTTAACTTCTTTGCGAACAGGAACTTTAATTTTAATAATCACATCTTTATTTTCAGATTTTTTAATTGAACTTGTGCTATCCTTCAAAGATTTATTATTGGAAACATTTTCATTTTCAATTAATTTGTCTTTAATTTCTTTAACACCTTTGTTCTGAGTACCTGTTTTAGTTTCTATTTGTTCTATTTTGTTTGTTGGTTTTATTATATCTTTTTCAGTCTCTGAGTTATTATATAATATTATTCCTGTTGCTAAAACAGACAAACTTATTACAGTTATTGCAGCGTTTTTAACAGTAACTATATTTCTGGCAGAAGACAACAAACTACTGCTTGGACGTAAGTTTCCAGAAAACTTTGAGCTAAAAACAGTCCATTGTACTTCGGGATTTTTTTTAAAATTACTTAGCTTATCTTCCACCAGTTTATCAATATATTCAATATCTTTTTCCATTTAATCTATTTCTTTGTTTTAAGTTTTGTTAATGCTATTTTATATAGTATTTTTTCTAATTTTTTTCTTGCTCTCATTAATTGAGATTTTGAAGTCCCAATACTTATTTTTAATTCTTTTGCAATTTCTTTATGTTTAAATCCGTCAATAACATATAAATTAAAAACAGTTCTAAATCCACTTGGCAAATTTGAAACTGCTTCTAAAATATCATCTTGTGATAGGTTTGCATTTTCAATAATTGACTTTGGGTTTTTAAGGTCTAAATATTTATTTTCTTCTTCATTGTCATAAAATGATTTTATATTTTCTATTTCATCCGATACAATTTCTTTTTTGTTTGTTCTTAACTGCATCAATGCAGTATTAATTGTAATTCTTTTTATCCAACCCTCAAAAGAACCTTTTCCTTTATACTGTTTTATTTTAGTAAAAATAGTTAAAAATGAATCTTGAAGTACGTCTTCAGCTTTCACTTTATTTTTCATAAATCTTAAACATATACCAAATAGAACAGAAGAATATTTATTAAAAATATATTCCTGAGCCTTTTCGTCTCCTTTTTTACACTGTCTTATTATCTTATTGCTGACAGACATTGGTTGTATTTTATAGATGCAACACAAAATAAGGGTTGCAATTTTTATTAAATAATTTTATGAAAAGTTAAAAATATAACTTTAAAGTATGTTTTAAGATGATAATTGTTAATAAATTTCATATTCAATTCTATCTTTTTTTTCATTATCTCTTCAACATAAATCTTTTCTGGGTTTTCTGCTTTTGCTAAAATTTCATTTTCATTTACAAATTCTATTGAAGCATAATCAGTTATCCCCGGTTTTATTGAAAAAACTTTTTTTTGGTCTTCTGTATATAAATCTACAAACTTTTTAACCTCAGGTCTTGGACCTACCATACTCATGTGTCCAATTAAAACATTAAAAAGTTGCAAACTTTCATCAATTTTATACTTTCGTAGATAATATCCAATTTTTGTTATTCTATTATCTTTTTCGCCTACTGTTAACAAACCTTTTTTGTCAGAATCCTGTTTCATTGTTCTGAATTTTAACAAATTAAACTCAACACCATTCTTTCCTACCCTTTTTTGCTTATAAAAAATTCCGCCTTTACTATCGAATATAATTAAGCAAGAAATTATTAAAAAAAACGGGGATAAAAAAATAATTCCGATAATTGATAACAAAAAATCAAAAAATCTAATCATTTTGCGAAAATAAAAAAACTTCTCATTTTATTTATGAAAAGTTTTCTTATTTATTTTAGTTTATGTACTACATCATTCCGCCCATGCCTCCCATTCCGCCGGGTGGCATCATTGGAGCAGCAGGTTCATCAGACTTTTCTTCAACAATTACAGTTTCTGTTGTTAAGAACATTCCTGCAATTGATGCAGCATTTTCAAGAGCAATTCTTGTTACTTTTGTTGGGTCTATAACTCCTGCTTTTAGTAAATTCTCAAATTTATCAGTTCTGGCATTGTATCCAAAATCAGTTTTCCCCTCTTTCACTTTTTGAACAATTACAGCTCCCTCTTTTCCAGCATTTTTAGAAATCTGTCTTAAAGGTTCTTCAATTGCACGTTTTATTATTTCAACACCAATTGCTTCATCTTCGTTTTCAGTTTTTAACTTAAGTAAAGTATCAATAGCTCTTACGTAAGCAACTCCTCCACCAGGAACAATTCCTTCTTCAACCGCAGCTCTTGTTGCACTTAAAGCATCATCAACTCTATCTTTTTTCTCTTTCATTTCTACTTCGGATGCAGCACCTACATATATTACTGCAACTCCACCAGCAAGTTTTGCGAGTCTTTCTTGAAGTTTTTCTTTATCGTAATCTGATGTTGTGTTTTCAATATGGCTTTTTATTTCTTTAACCCTTGCTTGGATGAGTTTCTTTTCTCCTGCTCCGTTAACAATTGTAGTGTTTTCTTTATCCATAACAATTTTCTCGCAAGTTCCACACATTTCAAGAGTTGCTTTTTCCAATTCAAACCCCCTTTCTTCGGTTATTAAAGTTCCTCCTGTTAAAATTGCAATATCTTCAAGCATTGCTTTTCTTCTGTCTCCAAAACCTGGTGCTTTCACTGCTGCAACTTTAAGTGTTCCTCTTAATTTATTAACAACAAGTGTAGTAAGAGCTTCACCATCAATATCTTCTGCAATAATCATTAAAGGACGACCAGATTGTGCTGCTGGTTCAAGAACAGGCATAAGATCTTTCATTGAAGATATTTTTTTATCATGCAATAAGATATATGGATTCTCAATAACCGCTTCCATTTTTTCAGTATCTGTAATAAAATATGGAGATATATAACCTCTGTCAAATTGCATTCCTTCAACAACTTCCACAGTTGTATCCATTCCTTTTGCTTCTTCAACCGTTATAACTCCATCTTTTTTCACAATTTTCATTGCATCTGCAATATGTTTTCCTATTTCTGAATCATTATTTGCAGAAATTCTTGCAACTTGTTCAATTTTGTCGCTGTCTTCACTAACTCGTTCCGATTGTTTATGAAGATCTTTAACAATAGCTTTTACAGCTTTGTCTATTCCACGTTTTAAATCCATTGGATTTGCTCCGGAAGTAACATTTTTTAAACCTACATTTATTATTGATTGAGCAAGAACAGTTGCAGTTGTTGTACCGTCTCCAGCATCGTCTCCTGTTTTTGAAGCAACTTCTTTTACCATTTGAGCACCTACATTTTCATAGGCGTCTGCAAGGTCTATTTCTTTAGCAACAGTTACACCATCTTTAGTTATTTGTGGTCCTCCGTAAGATTTTTCAATTACAACGTTTCTTCCTTTTGGTCCTAATGTAACCTTTACTGCATCAGCAAGTTTATCTACACCTTTTTTAAGTGCATCTCTTGCTTCAATGTCAAATAAGATATCTTTTGCCATTTTTATATTGTTTTTAAATTATTAAATTTTTTTAATTTTCAGTTTTGAATTTTACATATTTTATGCCAAAGGGTATTTGATATTAGTTGGGCGTTTTTGTATGACGAATATTCAGTTAAAAATAGATTGCTTAGAATTGATTAGGATTTAGTTTGTCATATTTGTGACATTTCGGCATAAATAAAATAATCTTATAAATTAAATTCTACACTTTGTAGTTTTAATGAACTTTATTATATTTTCTAATTTCTTTAAATTTATAATATCTGTTGAATCTCTCGGTTCGCCGTCAATATGATATTTTGTAAAAGAAGTTTTTATTGTTAAATCGTTTTTTAGTTTCATGTATGTAATATATTTAGAACTTTTCAGTTTCCCTGTCATCATTCTAATAAGAAAAAAAGGATAGATAAAAACGGGAAAAGGTTTTATTAAAACTAAATCGTAAAATCCATTGTTTGGTTTTGCAAAAGGAGCTATGTATGCATTATTGCCAAATTGTTTGGTATTTGCAACAATTATCATATTAAATTTTCCACTTATTGTTTTGTCTGCGAAATTCAATTCTGCCACAATCGGTTTATATTGAAATATTGATTTTGTAATTGACCTAATGTAATTTCTTAAACCCCTTTTCTTTCTTCTTGCAAAATCGTGAGCAACATAGCTGTCAAATCCTAATCCGAATAAGTTTATAAATTTCTCTCCATTTGCTTGCAAAACATCAATTTCAATAATTTCATCTTTTACGATATCATCAATAAGTGATTTTATATTTTTTTTAAAGCCTAATTCCCTCGCAAAACCGTTTCCTGAGCCTGTCGGAATTATTGCAAGTTTATTTTCGGGATAGTTGTAAAATATATCAACTGCACTATTTACAGTTCCGTCACCTCCAACAATCACAAATACTTTATATTTTTTATTATTTTCTGAAACAAAGTTTTTAAAATCTTTTTCAGATTTAGTTATGAAGTAAGACAATTCATTCTCAAACTTTTTTATTTGTTTTAAGATAGAAGATATTTTCTTTTTCCCGGAATTTGGATTGATAATAAATATTATGTCCTTAAGGCTTGTCATATTACATATTTTACCATATAATGGCATATAAAACTGATTGCAAATATATATTTTTACAAATTAAAATTGTTGTATTATTAAATTATTGCATTGTTACATTATTATATTTATTATTTGTTTAGGTTAAAACTCAGCAAACTGTTAGCAATTTAACTAACATTATTATGCTTGTATGAGAAAGTTTAATAAAATTCAAGGTTTACAGATTTAAAATACTTATTAATAGAAAAAGAAAAAACTTATAAATAATATGGATAAAATACATCTTAATAAGAATACATCTTATTAATAAATCTGCATATAAAAATACCTTGTTATCAAACATCCTTATTTTTTTTGTATAATGAATGAAAAAAATTACTTTTGGCATTCGATTTAAAACAAATATTAAACTATCTATAAATGAGCGTATTAGTAAATAAAGATTCAAAAGTTATAGTTCAGGGCTTTACTGGAAGTGAAGGAACATTTCATGCAACTCAAATGATTGAGTATGGAACAAATGTAGTAGGTGGAGTTACTCCTGGCAAAGGCGGACAATTCAGATTAGACAAACCAATTTTTAATACTGTTGAAGATGCAGTTAAAGAAACGGGTGCCAATGTTTCAATTATTTTTGTTCCTCCGGCATTTGCAGCTGATGCAATTATGGAAGCTGCCAATGCAGGAATTAAAGTTATTGTTGCAATAACTGAAGGTATTCCTACCTCCGACATGGTAAAAGTAAAGGAATATTTATCGGATAAAGATAGTACTTTAATTGGACCTAATTGCCCGGGAGTTATCACTGCAGATGAAGCAAAAGTTGGAATTATGCCAGGGTTTATTTTTAAGAAAGGCTCTGTAGGAATTGTTTCGAAATCAGGAACTTTGACTTATGAAGCTGTTGACCAAATTACAAAAGTTGGATTAGGGCAAACAACTGCAATTGGTATTGGAGGAGACCCAATTATTGGAACGTCAACACTTGATGCAATAAAACTTTTTGAAGCAGATCCTGAAACAAAAGGAATAGTTATGATTGGTGAAATAGGCGGAAATATGGAAGCAGAAGCTGCCGAATGGATTAAAGCTAACGGAACAAAACCAGTTGTTGGATTTATTGCAGGTGAAACTGCACCAAAAGGAAAAAGAATGGGGCATGCAGGTGCAATAATTGGAGGAAAAGCAGATACTGCCCAAGCTAAAAAACAAATTTTAAAAGAATGTGGAGTTCATGTTGTTGATTCTCCGGCAGACTTAGGAACAAAAATGGCTGAACTTTTAAAATAAAAATTTATATAATATTTTTTAAAAGACGCTCATATTGGGGCGTCTTTTTTTTTTGAACCTTCTTCCCAAAATATGAATATAATATCATAAAATGTCTAGGTTGAGAGTATTGTAAATATCTGAAAATATCACAATCCTGTTAATTAAATAACTAATCCTCACTGACTCTTAAATATAAATACTTTAAATCTGACAGTTAAATCCTTATACAGTAAAAAAAAACAAATAGCTGGCATACGACTTCTCTAAATAAGTATAAACTAGGTAATCTTTATTAATATAGTTGCATCCTGAATTGCAGATTTAAGCAAATAAAAAACTTTTTAGAGTGAGCTAAATATCATTCCTCTATCTCAGAAATTTTTAACAAACTTTCCTTAATTTCATTCCTTTCCGGAACCGTAGATATTTCTTTTGTAAGAGCAATTTCATAATAATGCTTTGCATCTTTATATCTTTCTTTTGAAAAATAGTAATCTCCTACAATCTGAAAAGTGTGAAAGTATTCCGAGTTTGAATTTATAAAAAACTTTATTTCATCATCAGAAACTGTATTATTTTTTTCTTTTGAGGCTTTCTTTATGGTTTCTTTATTTTTCTTGAAATATTTAAAATTTTCATATTCAATAGTATATAAAAAAGTATCAGCTGGAATTATAAATTCTTTTTCATAAATTTCATTATCATCTGTCATAGCAGGAAAATTTGCAAAAACACTATCTAAATTATAACAAACATATTTACCAAGTTGATATGGATTTGTTGAAACCCAAAATTTCAATTTATCTGGTTTAAAAATTATTGAATGATGAGAAATTAATTGACAAATACTTTTTTCATTTCCAAACCCCACATTTTTATCATTTAAACCTTTTTTATTTCTAAGAATTTTGGCAACTTTTTTATAATTTATTGTATCGTATTTGGCAATTAATTCCTGCATTCTTTCATATCGATACATTGACGAACTCTCCCTAATATTCTCAAGATTTAAGTCCGTATTTTTAAATTCTTCAGATTGAAAATGGTTAGGACCTATAATAACATCTGTATTTGGATTAAAAAGTTGGCAATCATCCGGTGTAATTTCAATTATTGCAGTTGCATCATCTTTTGCAGAACCAATCATAATAGCTTCGGCAACAAATGCTTTACGTTTTTTTGCAATTTTAAAAGCCTCATCAATATTCGAAGAATATTGCAATATTTCTCTTGCAATAAGAGAAATTGGATCAGCCGAAGAAGTAGGCATTTCTGATTTTGCAGCGTTTAAAGTTACAGTTAACCCTTTCATATTCATTCCCGAAGTTACTCCATGAAATCCTCCCCAGGTTATCATTACAAACTTATACCCTTCGCTAGGATTATAAAAAGATACAATTTTATCTTCGGCAAATTTATCTCCTACATAAAAGTCGAAATTTCTGCCTAAAAGCAAATGTCCGTCTTTGGTTTTGCTATGGTTTACTGAAAAGGATGTACAACCAACTTTTGTTATGTTTTGCATGGCATGACCAATGTCGTGTGCACCATGATAATTTAAAATTCGCTGATAATTTTCGCCTATAAATTCATATTCTTTTGACGCAGAAAAAGATTCGCCATAAATTTCTTTCAGATATTCATTTGGAATATATTCGTCCATATTACGGTTAAACCAAGCAGTTAAATATTTTAAATAATTTAAAAACGTTTGAGACGGAATCATTTTTCTGATTTCTTCTACAAAAGCATCTTCTTGTTTTTTGCTCAGTTCTTTTGTAAGTTTTCCATGAAAAACGCCTCTTTCGTAGGGTTTTCCTTCAATATAAAGTTCGTATAAACCACTTTCGCTTTTTCGAAGTCTGTTGTTCTTTATTCCATAAAAATTTTTGCCTAATGTCTCTCTTTCAATTTTTTTAAAAGAAACATCTGTTACTTCCGGTGGAGACATTTTTACAGCTATAAAAAAGTAAATTACAAATAATACCACAAGAACTATCAGTGATAATAAAAAGTATTTTAATAATTTAAATATTTTCTTCATTATTTTATTTTTTAATATATTCACTATAAATAAGATAGCCATACTTAAAAAAGGTTTCACAAAAAGCACTATAGAAATACAAAGTTTCGCAAAGAAAACTTAATTAAATATTATTATTTAAAAATCTAATTTTATATACATCAATTTATCACCATTTTTTTTCAATCTCATTCATTCAAAATTAGGAAACTTCCAAAAAAAAATATTAATTTGCACTTGAAATGAAAGCCGAAAATTACCATAAAATATTTGAAGAAAAAAAATGTTGTGTGTTAATCCCAACTTATAATAATGCACTTGTTTTAGGAAAAGTCATTAAAAATGTTTTGAAATACACTAAAAATGTGATTGTAGTTAATGATGGCTCAACGGATAATACTCTTAATGTTTTAAATAAATTTTCTGAAATTAAAGTAAAAACCTATAAAAAAAACAAAGGGAAAGGCTTTGCTCTTAGAACAGGTTTTAAATTTGCCGAAAAACTTGGCTATGAATATGCAATTTCAATTGATTCCGACGGGCAACATTACGCTTCAGATTTGCCACAATTCCTCCTTAAACTTAACAAAAACAAAAATGCAATAATCATTGGAGCTAGGAATATGGATGGACAAGACCAAAAACAAGGTAGTAGTTTTGCAAATAAATTTTCTAATTTTTGGTTCAGAATTGAAACGGCTATTAAACATCCCGACACACAATCCGGTTATCGCCTCTATCCTTTAAAAAAAGTTAATAAACTAAGATACTATTCAAATAAATATGAATTTGAGATTGAAGTTATTGTTCGCAATTCTTGGCAAGGTGTTGATATTAAAGCTGTTCCAATAGAAGTTTTTTACCCGGAAGAATCCGAAAGAATTACACACTTCAGACCATTTAAAGATTTTTTCAGAATTAGTGTTTTAAATACAATTTTAGTAGTTTGTGCTATAATATTTGGTCTTCCGGCAAGATTGTTTCACAACATAAGAAAGAAAGGATTTAAACGTATTTTAAAAGAAGACATTCTTCAAACCAAAGACAGCAATATTAAAATTGCAATAGCAATAGGCTTTGGTTTTTTCATGGGAATTATTCCTATTTGGGGTTGGCAAGTAATTGTGTCTCTGGCACTTTCACAATATTTTAAACTTAACAAAGCAATTGTAGTTCTTGCAGCAAACATAAGTATTCCGCCAATGATTCCTTTTATTTTATTCGGAAGTTTTTATACAGGGGCATTAGTTTTAAATAAAAATATTGATTTACTTCATTTTACATCTGAGATAAATCTTAAAACTGTTTCTCAGGACTTATTTCAGTATATAATAGGTGCTTTTGTGTTAGCAATAACTACTGGATTTTTAACTTTTTTAATTTCTTTCTTTTTATTAAAGGTTTTTCGAAAAGAAAAATAATTTTCTTAACTTTTTTATATTTTTCAAGTTTTTATATCTATATTTGGTAGATTAAACTAAACAGAATAAATCTATGTATATTAAAGATACAAAAGGGAGTCCGTCTATTTACATTTCAATAGAAGAATGTAAATTTGAAATAAAAGGCTCGTCATATTCAGAATCTGTTGACAAATTATTTGATGATATAATTAATTTGGTTGAGAAAGAAATCCCAAATCTTTCTTGTGAATTGGATTGTATTTTTAAACTTTATGTTATAAGTAGTATAACTCAAAAGAAAATTCTATACTTAGTTTCAAGGCTAAATAACTTTTTTAAATCTGGCAAGAAAATAAAAATTTCATGGTATGTCTATGATGATGAAGACAATCTCGAATTTGCAGAAGAATTAATTGATATTTTTAATATTCCAATAAAAATTTTTGATGAAGCGGAATAGTTTCTAAAAAGATATAGACAGAAAAAATTAAGTTATAAAAATAATATTTTCAAAATTGAAAAAAATAAAATCATTATTTAAAATTAATATTAACAATGAGATTAAAAGAAAAAAATTTTTAGTTTTTCTTTTCTCTTTTACTGCATTAATTCCACTTACAATGTTTGGAGTGGGAGGACTAATGTCAGGAAAGATAGTATATAGTATATACATTTTCATATTCTGGATAATTACATTTTCTAATATTATCTTTCTTTATTTTTCAAATAAAGTTAATATCTCTGCACATATTATTATTATATTAATGTTTATTTTTTCTATAATAATATTTACTTTTCTGGGTGTAGGTGTTGCTGATTTATTTTGGTTTTATATTTTTTCAACTTTAGCAATATCACTAACAAATTATAAAAGAGGTGCTATTTACTCTTTGTTTTTTTTACTAACATCAATATCAATCTACCTTTTTTTTCCTGAACTTCTAACAAATAGTTATACTCCAAGTTTAATATTAAGATTTGTTGTTTCTTATATAATTTTAAATATCCTGATTATAACCATTGAATATTCAAGGGAGAAAACTCAAAAAAACTTAAAAAAAACTTTATATGACTTAAAGAAAACTAACGATGAGCTTACAATATCTGACAATGAACAAAAATTAATAAATGATGAATTGTTTTTAGTGAACAAAAAATTAAAAGAAAATGAAAAACGTTTAAATTTAGCTCAAAAAGCTGGAAAAATTGGAACTTGGGAATGGAATGTTAAAACCGGCGATGTTATTTGGACTGATATAACATATGAAATTTTTGGGAAAGAAAATACAGGAAAAAAACTAAAATATGAAGAGTTTTTAAACTATATTTATCAAAAAGACACAGATAGAATCCTAAAAGAATTAGATTTAGCAATTAAAAAGAATACCAAAATTCACAAAACAGAATATCGTATTATAAAAGGCAATAAAATCCACTACATAGATGCAACTTATGAAATAAGAAAAGACAAAAAAGGTAATCTTATCCAAATGGTTGGTGTTCTTCAAGATATAACTGAAATAAAAAATACGGAAAAAGAAATAAAACATAAAAACAAACAACTTTCTGCAAAAACAGAAGAGCTAAAACAAAACAATGAAGTACTTTTAAATGCACATGAAAAAATTGCAAGCCAATATAAATTATTAAAAGAAACGATTAAAAAATATGATTTGTTAGCAAACTCCATGAGTGACTTTATATGGATGCTGTCTTTTGATATTGAACCATTATATATAAGCCCTTCTTGTAAAAAATTCTTGGGCTATAGTATTGAAGAAATTAAAACATTCGGTCTAGCAAAAATTCACACAAAAGAATCTCAACTCAAAATTAACAAATTAATTGAAAACACAGTAGAATTGAGAAACAATCCGGATGCCGCAAAAGGAATAACAACTGAAATTGAATATATACATAAAGATGGACATATAATTATTGCGGAAGTTATGGCTTATCTTATTTATGATAAAAACAACAAAGCTATTTCAATAGGAGGAATTTCAAGAGACATTACACAAAGAAGGCAAACAGAATTGGAATTGGCAGAAAGCAATAAAAAAATTACTTCTGCACATAAAGACATATTAGACAATCTTAGATATGCAAAAAAAATACAAGATGCACTTTTATCGAAAACAGAATTGATAGACAAACTTTTTAATAACTATTTTCTAATATTTCAACAAAAATTCTCGGTTGGAGGAGATTTTTACTATGTAAATAAAGTAAAAGAGCAAATAATATTTGCGGTTGGTGATTGCACAGGACATGGAATTTCGGGAGGCTTCCTTAGTATGATTGCTATTACCTATCTTCATGAAATTGCAAGAACAGGAAGTGGAGAAAACACAGGAAAAGCATTAGATTTAATACGCCAACGCTTTAAAAAAACAAACAAAACATTTGGAAGCAATAATCCTGATGGCTTTAATATTTCTCTTTGCAATGTAGATTCTAAAACAAATATTATGAGATATTCGGGGGCTTATCATCCTTTAATAATAATTCGTAATAACGAGTTAATTGAATATAAAGCAAATAGAAACCCAATAGGTTTTCATTATAATGAAACTAATTTTAAAACCATAGAAATTCAGCTTCAAAAAAATGATAAGATATATCTTTTCTCTGACGGATATTACGACCAAATAAACCCCGAAGGGAAGAAAATAGGTAAAAAACAATTTAAAAACATTATTACAGAAAATAGTTCATTATCTTTTAAAGATCAAGAGATAATATTCAGAGAATATTTTAATAACTGGCAACAGGAACAAGAACAAATTGATGATGTTACTTTTTTAGGAATAAATTGGGAAACATAAAAAAAATTATCATGAAAGATATTTTAAATAAAAACAAAATAAAAAAAGAGGCTCAACAATTAGATATTGAACAAATTATTCGAAATCAAAAGAATAAAACTGTTAGAAATCTTCCAAAGTTTATAATTTGGTTTTTAAAAAAATCTTTTCATCAAACAGAAATAAATATTATCCTTAAAAAAAACAAAAATTTATACGGAGCTAATTTTGTAAATGGAGTTCTAAGACATTTAAATGTAAAAATTAAAGCATTTAATGAAGACCTTATTCCTGAAAAAGGAAATTTTATTTTTGCAAGCAATCATTCTATGGGAGGAATTGACTTTGGAGTTGTGTATTCTAAAATTCAAGAAAAATTTAAGAATGTAAAATTAATTGCCAATGAAATGTTTTTGCATGTAGAAAATGCAAAAGAAATTTTCTTGCCTGTTAGTGTTATTGAGAAAAACGAAAAGCATAAAAAAGATGCAATTGTAGAACATCTTGAAAAAGAAGATTCTCACATCCTTATTTTTCCAGCAGGTAAAGTTGCCAGAATGGTAAAAAACAAATTAGACGATGGATTTTGGCATAGAAGTTTTATTAGGAATGCAATTGAACACAAAAGAGATATTATTCCGATATTTGTTGGTGGCAGAAATTCCAAAAAATTTTACAGATTAGCAAAAATAAGAACTTTTTTAGGCATTAAGGCTAATTTAGAATTCTTTTTGCTACCGGGTGAAGTTTTTAAGCAACGCAATGCAACAATCCCAATTGTTTACGGAAAACCTATTCCACATTCAACTTTTGATGATTCTAAAACCCATTTAGAATGGGCAGCAGAAGTAAAAAAAGCAGTCTATGATTTAGAAAAAAAATATTTGGGAAATAATTAATCTATTGTACTTTTAGCTTTACACCTTCAACTTATGGACTTCTTTTCCAAAAAACATAACCGTTTTTTTCGTACAATTTTTTAAATTTCGGATAATATTCTGCAAAATCTTCATCTTTATTATTTCTACAAGTAACATAAACAGTCTTGTTTATTTTTCCATTTAAAAGTAATTCTTCATCTTTAATATCAGTTTTCTTTGGCTGTTTACTCTTAGTGTAGAAATGCTGAGCATAGGATTTCATTCCATATGTTATAAAATATGCATCTTCATTTTGATGCTTTTCATAAAACTCAATAGCAGATTTTTGAGATATTTTCTCAACTTCCGGGACTATAATTAAAATTGCTAAATTTGTAAAAATAGCAACAATAGAAAAGATTAAAATAACCTTAATAAAATATCTATTTTTGAAATAAACTAATAAAAAAATAATTCCTAAAATTAAGAACACTCCTAACAAAAACTCAAATCCTGTCCATGAAGTTGTTGCCTGCAAATTGCCATTAGTAAACTCATCATTAATAATTTCGGATGATATTATTTTTAAATGATTTTGACCAATATATTGTATAATTGCAACAGCAAACCCAAAAACAGTTGCAACAAAAATTAATATTGCAGAAATAATCTTAGACTGTTTAAAATCTTTTATTTCTGTTTTATATATAGAATATGCTGCTAAAAAAGTTAAGGGAAAATATGCAAGAGAAGAATAATGAACAATTTTTGTTTTCACAATACTGAATAAAATTAAAACTACCCAAAATAAAATCATCATAGTTTTTTTAAAAACTTTCTGTTTAACTTGTTTTGATTTGTCATTAAAAAACGATTTTAAGGCAAAAATTGATGCCGGAAAAACCCCAAAAAATAATATTACAAAATGGTATGCAGGAAAACCACCATGACCTGCATCTTTGGTTTCAAAAAGGCGTATTTGATAAATAATAAAATCATAAAGTATAGTATAATTTCCACTTAAAATCTGAAGAATAAACCAAAAACCTCCAATAAAAATAAAAATTAATGAAAATATTAAAATATCCACAAATTTCAAACGAACTTTAAACCGTTTTGAAATAAGAAACACAAATTCTGTCAGCAAAAAAATAAGAAGTGCAACTGGTCCTTTTGTTAAAGTTGCAAGACCAATAAAAACGGCAGACAAAACAACAAACTTTCTTTTTGCTATATCATCTGAGAGGTATTTCATAAAGAAATATATCCCAAGAAAAATAAATAAATTGAACCAAGGGTCGATAATCCCCGATTTGAAATAAAAATGAGGAAGTACAGAGCCAACATATGCAAAAACCCAAATAATTCCAAACTTATCATCAAAATACTTTTTTCCAATATTAAAAATAAGCAATAAAGTAATTATTCCGGCTAAAGCATTCGGAAAACGTGCTGCAAATTCATTTACTCCAAAAAATTTCATTGAAACTACTTGCATCCAAATAAAAAGAGGAGGTTTTTCCCAAAAAAACTCATAATTAATTTGAACATTCAGATAATCTCCGCTTACAATCATTTCTCTTGCAGATTCTGCAAAATTTATTTCGTCCCAATCAAAAAGATGTACATTCCCTAAAAATGGAATAAAGAACAATGAGGCAATTAAGACAATAAGTATATATATATATTTAGAAGATATTTTTGGCATTTCTATACATTCAAATAATTCATAAACTCTTCATATCTTTCTTCAAGGAGCTCGTCAAGCTCAGTACTACCGGAATTTGAATAACTAATTTTATAATTATACCTTTCAAATGTTTGCTCAATTGCAGAAAAATCATTCAAATTAATTTTTATTGTAACATCAAGTTTTGTAGAGTCTTTATAAGTTGCAGTATATAAATTTAAAATTTTAGCATTATTACCTTCAATTATTTGAGAAATTTGAGAAAGAGAATAATCTTGAATACTCATTTCAAGAACAAAAACAGTACCTGTATTTTCCGAAGAAGTAATTCTTCCGATATAGTTAATAATATCATGTATGCAAACTGCACCAATATATTTTTCTTTTCTGTTTAAAACAGGAACAACGGACACATTTAGTTTAGAAAAAATTTTTATAATATCAAAAGCGTGCTGATTTTCATATACAAATGGTCTAATCAAAACTTTTTTATAAGTTTCAAATGATTTCTCCATTAAATCAAAATCAAAAATTTCGTTTTCCGATAGAAGTCCAAAATACTCATTTCCATTGTTAATCAAAGGTATATGAGAAACTTTAAAGATATCCATTTTTGAAATTGCTTGTTTGCCTATTTCATTAATGTATATTGAAGGAAATATATCAGATATTAATTCTTTTGCTTGCATTTTTTAAATATTTGAAAACTGTAAAATACATAAAAGTTAAGTCTAAAAAGTTTAAAAACTCGAAAAATAAATTTGTCAGGCTTTATTAATTGACTATAAATCAGCAATTAAACATTTTAGCATTTTGAATATGCCACCCTAACAGGACTTTTTAGACCAAGATTATATGATTTTACCATAGTAAATAGTAAATTAGTTTTGTTTGTTATAAAATTCATGTAAGTACTTTTATATTTAATTCAAAAAAATAGTACTTTTGCATTCTATATAAACATCAAAATTATTATTAAATTATTTCAGAACAAAACAAAATGACACGATTAAGTGTAAATATTAATAAAATTGCAACAATTAGAAATGCAAGAGGAGGCAATAATCCTGATTTAATAAAAGTTGCAATAGATTGCGAAAAGTTTGGAGCACAAGGAATTACAGTGCATCCAAGACCAGATGAAAGACACATAAGATATGATGATGTATATAAATTAAAAGAAGTTGTAGAAACTGAATTTAATATTGAAGGTTACCCAAATAAACGATTTATTGACTTGGTTTTAGAAATTAAGCCAGAGCAAGTTACTTTGGTTCCTGATTCTCCGGATGTTTTAACTTCAAATGCAGGTTGGGACACCATTAATAACAAGAGTTTTTTAAAAGATATTATTTCTGAATTTAAAAATGCCGGTATAAGAACATCAATTTTTATTGAAACTGATATTTCCTTAATTGAAAATGCAAAAGATATTGGAACAGATAGAATTGAATTATATACTGAACCCTATGCTGAAAATTTCTTTAAGAACAAAGAAAATGCCATTTTACCTTTTTCAAAAGCAGCAAAAAGAGCTTCTGAAATAGGTTTAGAAATAAATGCAGGACATGATTTAGACCTTGACAACCTAAAATATTTCAATAAAAATATTCAAAGTTTAAAAGAAGTTTCAATTGGTCATGCTCTTATTTCTGATGCATTATATTTTGGTTTGCATAACACAATACAAATGTACCTTAATCAGTTAAAATAATGATTTAACATATAATCTCTAAAAGAAATCAGTATAATAATATTTAAATTTACATAAAAAAAACCAAAAAAACATAAAGATGAACACAATTTCAAAAGTAACATTATTCATAGTAATTCTTGAGGCAATAGTAATTGGCTGGTTGGTATGGGATAAATTTCAACAGGAAGAAATTATTAAAGAAACAAGCACAGAACTAGTTCAGGTAAAAAGTGAAAAAGCTCTTATCGAAGAGGATCTTGAAGCAATGCAAATTCAATACGATGGATTAAAAACTAACAATAAAGAATTAAACCAAAAGTTAGAAATTGAAAAAGAGAAAATTAGTGAAGCATTAAGACAGCTAAGGGGAGTTAAACAAACAAATTATGCAAAAATAAAACAACTTAAAGATGAAACTGAAACTTTAAAATCTATAATGAAAGATTTTGTTAAACAAATTGACAAATTAAACGTTGAGAACAAAAAATTACATTCCGAAAATATCGAAATAAAACAAAATTATGATAGTGTAATTGCAAAAACAGATTCATTAAACATTGTAAAAGATAGCCTATCTAATCAAATTAAAATTGCAAAAGTTTTAAAAGCAGAAAACATTTCTATTTTAATTATGAACAAAAGAGATAAGAAAACCAGCAAAGCTAAAAAGCTAAAGAAAATTAAAGTCTGTTTTACAATAGACGATAATGTACTAGCAAAAAAAGGAACAAGATACGCATATATTAGAATTGCAGCACCTGATGGTATAATATTAATGAGTGATGAATCTGGAATGTTTAAATATAAAAATAAAGAAATTGCTTACTCATCAAAAAGAGAATTAACATACGAAGGTAGCAAAACAAATGTTTGCGTTTTCTGGACAGCAAATGCTGAACAATCAGAAGGAAGATATGATGTGGATATTTTCATGGATGGAAACCCAATTGGAGAAAAACAATTTATTTTGAAATAAAAAATATTAAATAATTATTTTTTTTTTATATATTTGAACAATCTTTTAAAACACACCTTCTTTTATGGCTTTTGAACTTGAAAAGTGGTATAACAAAAACAAAAACGAAAATACACTATTGTCATATATGGGAAAAATTTCTGAGAAAGAAGTCAACCAAATATTAGACAATATTGATGATGTTTTGTCAAAAAAGGAAGAAAAAAGAAAGGTAATTAAAAAAATATATAATGTTGCTATTGAGACTTTGCAAAATTTATATCATCATGCAGACATCTCAACTGACAAGCATATTAATACAGAAATACCAAAAAATAATATCGCTTTTCTTTTAGAACATTTAAAAGATGAAAAATATCTAATTATTACAGGAAATTTTATTAGAAAAACAAATACAAGATTATTAAAAGAACGAATTGACCAATTAAATTTTTTGTCCAAAGAAGAAGTTAAATCGCTCTACCGTTTAATTTTAAATAACGAAGAATTTTCTAACAAAGGAGGAGGAGGACTTGGAATAATTGATTTAATTAAGCGAACAGGCAATAACATAGGCTATGATTTTTATTATTTTAATAAAGATTACATTTTTTTTAGCTTAAGAATTGCAATTTAAGATTAACATTATTAAATTTGTAAAATAAGAAAAACAATATACACAACTATGGAGTCTATAAAAATTGAGAAAACACGTAAAACACCTGATGTTATTTTTAATGCAGAAACAGGAGTTATTCAAATTGAAGGAAAATCAATACCGGAGAATTCAATAGAATTTTACAAACCTTTGGTTGATTGGCTTGATGAATACGGAAAAAATCCAAAAGAAAAAACAGAAGTAAATATTAAACTTGAATATTTTAATACAAGTTCTTCTAAATGTATTCTTGATGTTTTCAAAAAACTAGAAACAATTCACAAAGAGAATGAAAACGTTATAATAAATTGGCATTATGAAGAAGATGATGAAGATATGCTTGAGGCGGGAGAAGATTATCAATCCATTTTGAAAATACCTTTCAATATGATTGAAATGGAAGAATAAGAACATACTTCAATTATAGACAAAATTTAAAAGGGAAAAATATGTTTTAAATGACATCTTTTTCCTTTTTATGTATATAGGGTATTATGCTGAGAGTCAAGTCTTAAAAAAATAAAAAGAAACATTGAAAAGGCAAACAATGAAGAACCTCCATAACTAAAAAACGGCAAAGGAATGCCAATAACAGGAAACAGCCCAATAGTCATTGCAATATTCACTGAATAATGAAAAAACAATACACCTGCAAGAGAATATCCAAAAACCCTGCTATACACTGATCTTTGCCTTTCGGCAAGAAACAAAATACGGAATAATAAAACAGTAAAAACAATTATTACAAATGCTGTTCCTACAAAACCCCACTCTTCTCCAACTGTGCAAAAAATAAAATCTGTATCTTGTTCCGGAACAAAATCATATTTAGTTTGAGTTCCTTTCAAATACCCTTTTCCGGACAAACCTCCAGACCCAATTGCTATTTTAGATTGATGAACATTATATCCAATATCTGTTAAATCTTTTTCTAAACCAAACAAAACATTTATTCTTGCTCTATGATGACTTTTTAAAATATTTTCAAAAATATATCCTGTAGAATATAAAGATCCTATATAAAACAATAGCAAAACAGGAACAATTAATGATTTTAAAATCATTTCTTTAAAAGATTTTACGACAACAATTAAAGAAACAATAAAAACTGAAACTGCAATAATAATATGTACTTTTATATTTGCTCTAAAAAAAATAATTATTGCTAATCCAATTAGTATCATTATAACAAGAAGAATAGCTCCAATAACTGCCTCCCTAATATTTCCTGTTATATATCTGTATGTTACTAGTCCTATAACAATTAGAAAAATAAAAATTAATACAATATTCAAAAAGAAAAAAGATACAAAAACTAATATTCCAATTAGAATTATTGGAAACCAATAAAAAGATAGCCCTTGTCTGTACAAAACAAAAATAAAAGATGAAAAAACCATTGCAGAACCAAGATCACCTTGAAGTAGAATCAAAAAAGCCGGAAAAAAAACTATTCCCAAAACAGAAACAAAACTTTTTAAATCAGACGTAAAATTAAAATTTTCTTTTCCAAGAAATCGCGACAATGCAAGTGCGGTTGCTAATTTTGCAAACTCAGCCGGTTGAAGTTTAAAACTTCCAATTTCAAACCAAGATCTAGAACCTCCGGTTTTATCGCCTAAAAACAAAACTGCAATGAGTGCAAGTAAAACAAATCCATAAGCAAAATAAGAAGAAGAAAAAATAATATTTACATCCACAAACAACAAAATTAGAAGAATAACAAAAGTCATCCCAATCATTATCATTTGTTTACCATATCTAGAACCAAATTCAAAAGATGAGCCATCATAAGCCGAAGAATAGATATTTATCCAACCCAAAACAACAAGTAACAGATAAATTCCTACACTTATTAAATCAATTTTATTTTTTGATATTTTGTCTGACATATTTTAAGTTAACAAATTTTCTTTTATTTCTTATTAATAAAATCTGCTTCAATTATTCTCTTTTCTTGCCAAGTTTTAGTTATTTTATTTGTTAAATACTTCTCAATCATAAGCCCTGCAATTGGAGCTGCCCAGGAAGAACCATATCCTGCATTTTCAACATAAACAGAAATAGCAATTTTAGGATTCTTTTTAGGAGCAAAAGCAACAAAAATTGAATGATCAATTCCATGTGGATTTTGCGCAGTTCCGGTTTTCCCGCAAATATCTAATCCTGGCAAATATGCAGAAAATCCTGTTCCTGCAGATACTACAAGTTCAGCAGCATCAATAACTGGTTCAAAATATTCAGCTTGTACTTTTGTCAAATGTTTTTCTGTAAATTTTTTTGCTATTGTATCTCCTACAATTTTTTTAATTACATGAGGAGTAATATAATATCCTCTGTTTGCTATTGCAGAAATCATATTTGCAGATTGAAGCGGTGTAAATCCAAGTTCACCCTGCCCTATTGCCAAAGAAATAATTGTGTTGTAATTCCAATGTCTTTTTCCATAATATCTATCAAAATATGTAGAAGAATACAAAATACCTTTTTTCTCAAAATTTAAGTCTGTATTAAGACTAATACCAAGACCAAACGATTGTACATATTTTTTCCATTCTTCATACGCACTTGCATAATCAGGAAATTTCTTATTAGAAATAATTCTTTTAAAAACATGACAATAGTATGCATTACTTGAAAACTGAATTGATTTTTGAAATGTAACAAGTCCACTTATATGGTCTCCAACAACATGAGTTCCAGCATCATACCCGTCTGTAATAAAAACTGTTCTATTGTTTATTACTTTTTCTTCTAAACCAATTAGAGCATTAACTAATTTAAATGTTGAACCCGGTGGATACATAGAACGCAATGCCCTGTCAAACAATGGCTTACCTTTTTGTTTTTCAACTCTTCTGTAATTTTCAGATAATTTTTTTCCGACAAATAAATCAGGACTGTATGTAGGGCTTGAAACCATTGCTAATATCTCACCGGTTGCTGGCTCAATTACAACAATACTCCCTATTTTATTTTGCATTAATAATTCTCCATATTTTTGTAATTCCACATCAATTGTTGAAATTAAATCTTTTCCTGCAACTGCTTCTTTGTCGTATTTTCCATTTTTATATATCCCTTGAATACTTCCATGAACATTAACAACAAATATCTTTTCTCCTTTTTTTCCTCTCAAATGTGTTTCATACTTTTTTTCTATGCCACTTTTTCCAATAAAATCGCCAGGTTTATAATAATCATCTCTTTTTAGATCTTCACCACTAACTTCTGCCGAATATCCAAGAAGTTGTGCGGCTGTTAATTCATTATAATCTCTTAAAGTTCTTTTTTCAATATAAAAATCTGGGAACTTAAAAAGTTGTTCTTGAATATAGGCATATTCAATATCTTCAATTTGTTTTTTAATTGTGATTGGCTTATATGAATGTCTTTTTCTTCTAATCTTTTTAATTAAATCTTCCTTAGAGATATTAATTAATTTACAAAACTCAGCTGTATCAAACTCAGAAAGACTTCTTGGAACAACTTTCAAATCATAATATGCTTTATTACTCACTAAAACTTTTCCATTTCTGTCAAAAATTTTTCCTCGTACGGGATATTTAGTAATATGCCTAAGAGCATTATTTTCGGCAGAAAGTTTATAAGACGTATCAATAACCTGCAAAAAAAAGAGTTTTACAATAAAAATAATTGCACTTATTGTAAATATTGAGCTTACTATAAAGATCTTTGTTTTCAATTATTTTTGAAATATTAAATATTGGCTTAAAATTATTAAAACTACTGAAAGAACACTTGTTAAAAAAATTTTTGCTAATAATATTGAGAAATTTGCAAAACTAAATTCTAAAACTAAGAAATACACAAAATTATGGATTAGAACAGAAATAAGTGTAAATTTCAGAAACCATAAAAAACCGTACCAAGAAATTCTAGGCAAACTTTCCAGTGAATATCCATCTCTACCACTTAAAACTTTCAATAATAAAGGTCTTACAAAAGCAACAAAAACAGTTGCTGAGGCATGAACTCCCCCAGTGTCTTCAAACATATCAACAAAAAGTCCTAAAAAAAATGCAGATAATAAAAGAGACCATTTGGGAGTATCAAAAGGAAGTAATAATATAAAAATAATATAAAAATAGGGAGTTACTCCCAGTTCAGTAAAATGGATATTATTTAGCAAAAGCACTTGTAAAAAAAATACAAAAGCAAAAATTCCTATATTTTTAGAAAGGACATTTAAAGTCAAAACAAAATATTAAAAAGGTTTATCAGATTGCCAAATATAAAATTATTGATTGAAGATTAAACACTAATTAATCATATTTTTTTATAATGTTATAAACAGTATCTCTTTCGGCAGGAATTCTTCTTACTTTTTTTATAAGATGCACCAAATCTTGTGTTGACATCTTCGGGTTTTTGTCTTCTGCTCCTGCCATAGAATAAATTTTTGTACTGTCATCAATAGTTCCATCAACATCATCAACACCATATGATAGAGATAGTTGAGTAATATTTCTTCCTAACATTGGCCAGTATGCTTTAATGTGAGGAAAATTATCAAGAAAAATACGAGATACTGCAAAATTCTTTAAATCTTCTATTGAGGAAACTTCTCCAACATGAGAAAGACTATTATTTTCTTTTCTGAATTTTAGAGGAATAAAAGTATTAAAGCCTCCTGTTTTATCTTGTAAATCTCTTAATTTTGAAAGATGATGAATTCTGTGAGAATACTTTTCAATATGACCATATAAAATCGTAGCATTAGAGGGAAGTCCAACTTTATGTGCAGCTTCATGAATCTTAAGCCACATTTCTGAACTAGCTTTTTCATCGCAAAGTTCTTTTCTTATATCAATATGAAAAATTTCTGCTCCCCCACCCGGAATAGAATCTAAACCATATTCTTTTAATTTTTTTAAGCCTTCAACTAATGGCATTTTTGCTTTTTTAATCATAAACTCAAGCTCAACTGCCGTAAATGCTTTTATCTGAATTTCGGGTATAATACTTTTAATCTTTTGCATCATTTCACCATAATAATGCAAATCTCTGTTAGGATGAACTCCTCCAACAATATGAACTTCTGTAACATCCTTATTTTTATATGATTTAACAGTTTCCAGTATATCTTCAATATTAAACTCCCATGCTCCTTCTTGATTTATTTTCCTAACATAAGAGCAGAATTTGCAGCTATAAATACAAATATTTGTTGGTTCAATATGAAAATTCTTATTAAAATATGTAATATCTCCGTGTGCTTTTTCTCTCAAATAGTTGGATAATACTCCAAGAAATGAAAGTTCTGCATTTTCATATAAAAAAAGTCCTTCCTCTTCTGAAATCCTTTCATTATTTTTAACTTTTCTTGCAATTTTCAACAATTCATTACTCAAATTGCTATTTTTTATAAATATATCAATTTTATTCATCTTTTTTTTATAATGCTAAACAAAAAACCCTCGATTGACAAAATCGAGGGTGTATAATATTAGTATTTTACTTTCTAAATTAAAATAAAATTATGATTTATAACGCAATTCATCTGAAACTGATAATTTAGATCTCCCTTTTCTGCGTCTTCTTTTCAAAATATTTCTCCCACTAACGGTTGCCATTCTTTCTCTGAATCCTAATTTATTCTTTCTTTTTCTTTTTGAAGGTTGAAACGTTCTTTTCATCTTTCTTTATTTTTAATATCCTTTAAGGATTTTTTTGTTTTTATTCTTATTATTTTTCGGATTGCAAAGTTATTATTTTTTTATTCTTTACAAAAAAATATATCATTTTAAATAAATAAATAACTTTTAAAATTATATGCTCAATAGTTATATTGAAAAAAATCTTTATAACAAACTGTTAATGAGCATTTTATAATATTCAAATGTAACATCAGCAATTATCTTCTTCTCAGAAAAATCATCACATAATAAAGTAATGTAGTTAAAGCACCTAGTGCTGCAACAACATAGGTTCTAGCTGCCCATTTAAGTGCATCTTCTGCCCCATCATGTTCCTGTGGAGTTAGCATTCTTTCATTTTCCAGCCATGCCAAAGCTCTTTTGCTTGCATCATATTCAACTGGTAGTGTAACAAAAGTAAACACTACTGATACAGCAAAGAATGCAATTCCAAGCAATAATAATTGAGGAAAAACATTAATTGCAAGAATTCCTCCCATGATTATAAATTGTGCCAATCTTCCTGTTACATTAACAGTAGGAACCATTTTTGAACGAAACTGCAACCAAGAATATGCAGTTGCGTGTTGTATTGCGTGCCCGCACTCATGTGCTGCAACAGCTGCTGCAGAAGCATTTCTTTGATGAAAAACAACTTCACTTAAATTTACAGTTTTATTTTTAGGATTGTAATGGTCTGTTAATTTCCCTCGTACAGAAATAACTTGAACATCTGTTATTCCATGGTCAGCTAACATTTTTTCTGCAATTTCTTTTCCCGACAATCCATTTTGTAATGCAATTTGTGAGTATTTTTTAAATTTACTTTTCAGTTTTCTTTGAACAAGCCCTCCAAGTAAAGCTATGGCACCGAAGATGATATATCCGAACATCATAATAAAATGTGTTTAAAATTTTGTTAAAGATATATATTTTTGCTAAAATTTCTAATAAAATATAGGAAATTGCAATTTTGTTTTAATAAAAAGACCCACAAATTGCAGGTCTTTATAATTTAAAATTACGAAACTTTTTCAACTTTTTCTAATCCAACCTTAATTGCTTCTTCATTAAGTGGTATTAAGTGATGATGTCTTTCAGGCAATGATTTTTTCAGACCTTTGAGTACATTCTCCATTTTAACAACAGGATTAATTTTTAAATAAGCTCCTAAAACAATCATATTAAAAGTTTTAGAACTTTTCATTCTTGATGCTTCTAATGCTCCTTCAATTTTATATATTCTTATATCTTTTCTTGTTGGAGGATGGAGAATTCCATTTGGATCATATAATAAAATCCCTCCGGGTTTAACAGTTTCTTCAAATTTATTCATTGAAGGCTGATTTAAAACTATTGCTGTGTCAAAATTTCTTAATACCGGAGAACTTATTTTCTCATCGCTTAATATTACGGTGACATTTGCAGTTCCTCCCCTCATTTCGGGTCCGTAAGATGGCATCCAACTTACTTCTTGATCTTGCATAATTCCTGAATAGGCAAGTATTTTACCCATTGAAAGAACACCTTGCCCTCCAAAACCTGCTATAATTATTTCTTCTGTCATTTTTTTTAAATTTGAGATTTGTAATTCTGATTTGAAGTATTACTATCCTTTAATATCTCCAAGCGGAAATACAGGAAGCATATTTTCTTCTAACCATTCATTAGATTTAACA
This sequence comes from uncultured Chlorobiota bacterium, assembly GCA_947311255.1. Lineage (GTDB taxonomy): Bacteria > Bacteroidota > Bacteroidia > Bacteroidales > JAADGE01 > JAADGE01. Next base: position 128,467 of record CAMZKL010000022.1, read on the forward strand.
GGAGTCATTTTCCAACCCGAGTTACAATTTGAAACTATTTCTATAATTGAAGTTCCTTTTTTATCTCGTTGGTTTTCAAATGCTTTTTTAATTGCTTTTTTAGTTTTTCTAACTAAACCAGGTTTATGAACCGCATGACGAGTTGCATAGCAAACTCCTGGCAACATTGCTAACATTTCTGTTATTTTTATAGGATGACCAGTCATTCCCAAATCTCTACCATAAGGAGAAGTTGATGAAACCATCCCTTCAAGAGTTGTTGGTGCCATTTGCCCACCTGTCATTCCGTAAATACCGTTATTTACGAAAATTATTACAATATTTTCTCCTCTGTTGCATGCGTGAATTGTTTCATTTGTTCCAATTGCAGCTAAATCGCCATCGCCTTGGTAAGTAAAAACATATTTTTCAGGATATAATCTTTTTATTCCTGTTGCTACGGCAGGAGCTCTTCCATGTGCAGCTTGTTGCATATCAATATTCATAAAATCATATGCTAAAACTGAACATCCAACAGGAGCAATTCCAATGGCTTGGTCGCCTACTCCCATTTCTTCAAGAACTTCCATAGTAATTCTGTGTGCTACACCATGTCCACAGCCAGGGCAATAAGATAAGTGTGCATCGGTCATTAACTTTGTTTTCTCAAAAACTAATGTTCCTTTTTTTATTATTTCTTCGGGTGTTATATTTTCTGACATAATTTTTATTGTTAAATTGTTGCACTGTTAAATTGTTGCATTGTTAAAATTATTGTATTGTTAAAATTACAAAAACATTAAAAAATGTAACAATATTCAACAATGTTATTTAATAAAATTTTTCTCTAATGCTTCAAGTACTTCATCAGGAGAATGTATCATTCCTCCAAACCGTCCATAATGCTCAACAGGAACTTTTCCGTTAACGGCTAATCTTACATCATCAACCATTTGTCCTGCACTTAATTCAACTGACAAAACACCTTTTACTTTATCAGCGGCTTTATTGATTTCATCTGATGGAAAAGGCCAAAGTGTAATAGGTCTTATTAAACCGATGTTTATTCCTTTTTCTTTGCCTAACTGAATTGTTTTTTGGCAAATTCTTGCACTCGAACCATATGCAACCAATAGATAATCAGCATTTTCACAATTAAATTTTTCAAGTCTTACTTCTTTCTTTTCAATTTCTCTGTATTTTGCTTGTAATTTATGATTGTGTTTTTCTTGTCTTTCAGATTTTAATTCTAAAGACGTTATAATTGTTCGTTCTTCCGGTTTATGACCAATTGTTGCCCAAGAGCCGTATTTTTCTCTAATTTCTTCGTTTGACAATCTTGCTTTTTGAGGTTTAAGTTGAACCTTTTCCATCATTTGTCCAATTAATCCGTCTGAAAGTAACATTACAGGTGTTCTGTATTTGAATGCCATTTTAAAACCGTCTTCTACAAAATCAGCCATTTCTTGAACTGATGCCGGAGCAAGTACAATTAATTTATAATCTCCATGTCCGCCACCTTTTACAGTTTGAAAATAATCTGCTTGCGAAGGCTGTATAGTTCCTAATCCTGGGCCACCTCTTACAACATTTAGCATTACACATGGCAATTCTGAACCTGCCATATATGATATTCCTTCTTGTTTAAGACTAATACCAGGGCTTGATGATGAAGTTACTGCTTTTTTTCCAGCACCAGCTGCACCATAAACCATATGTATTGCACCAATTTCGCTTTCTGCTTGAAGCACAACCATTCCTGTTCTTTTATATGGTTCTTCAAGCATTAGATATTCAATAACTTCTGATTGAGGAGTAATAGGATAACCAAAATAAGCATCAACTCCCTCTCTTATAACTGCTTCGGCAAATGCTTCATTGCCTTTCATTAATTTTATTTCTTCCATTCTCTGTTTAAATTTAGTTAAACTGTTTCTTTTTGAGGTTTGTATCTGTACACTGTTATGCACATATCCGGACAAACCAATGAACAACTCATGCAAGCAATACATGCTCCATGATTTTCAGGAAATGCAGGATTAAATCCTTTTCCATTTACTAATTTGTTTAAGGCAATAACATCTGTAGGACAAGCAACAACGCAAAGATTACATCCCTTGCAACGTTCTGTATCAACTACTATTGCTCCTTTAATTTTTGCCATAATTTATATTTTTTTTAACATTTTTAAATAAGATATTCCTTTTACTTTATGTTTTAAAAGTTTTCAAAAGTAATAAATTTTAGTTAATTTACCGTAAAAATTATATGTTTTTGTTTAAAAAAAATCTTTGCCGTCTGTCTAATTTTTAAATTTACCAACAAGGATAAATAATGTTTAACTAAAATATTGAAAATCAACAAATTAAAAATGACTCAAGTCGTTTTTTTGGCATCTTACTTTAATTAGCACCCGGCTTATGTAGGGACTTATAAATAGCACTATTTATGAGAGTTTTAATCTGTTTTTTATATCTTTTCGAAGAGCAATAAAAATACGATATTTCTATGCTTAATGTCTAAGGATTTAAAGCAAACTAATACTTATAATAAAATTATCAAAGTATGAGTTTGCCCTGTGGGTTCGTAACATTTTTTGGTAGTATTCAACAAAATTATTATAATTGTGAGTATGAAAATAAAAGAGGTTTCTGATAATTTTTCAATAAAAGAATTTCACAAAGTTCCAAGAATTATATACAAAGATGATTCAAATTGGATTCCTCACATTGAAAGTGATATTGAAAAAAAATTTCATACAGAATTTAACACAAATTTTGACGGATTAAATGCAAAACGGTGGGTGCTATATGACAACTCCGAGAATTTAATTGGAAGAATTGCTGCATGGATTCATCCTAAATATTTTAAAAAATACAAACAAGTAACGGGAGGAATTGGATATTTTGAATGCATAAATAATCAGGAAGCAGCAAATATATTGTTTGATACATCAAAGATTTGGTTTCATAAAAACAAAGTTGAAGCAATGGATGGGCCAATAAATTTTGGTGAACGTGATCAATTTTGGGGTTTGCTAGTAAAAAACTTTACAGCACCAAATACTTATGCAATGAATTATAATCCGGAATACTATATTAAACTATTTGAGACATATGGGTTCAAGGTTTTTTACAATCAATTTATGTATCAAAGATTAGTTAACGACCCTATTCCAGATGTTTTAGTTAATAAATCGGAAGATTTAAGAAACGACCCTAAATTTGAGTGCAAAAATATTAGAGGGATGAAGTTGAAACAAGTTGCACAGAATTTTATTGATGTTTATAATGATGGTTGGGGGCATACAAGAGACAACTTCAAAAAAATGGAACTTTCTTTTGCAGAAAAACTTTTAAATTCTATGAAAACAGTTATTGACCCTGACATTATATTTTTCGCATATTATGATAACAGACCAATTGGAATGTTTATAAATATTCCTGAATTAAATCAGATTTTTAAATATGTTAACGGAAAAATGAACTTAATTGGCAAGTTAATTTTTTTGTGGAAGAAAAAATTTAGTCCTCCAAACACAATGTACGGGTTGGTTTTTGGTGTTGCTCATGATTTTCATGGAAAGGGGGTTGAAGGTGCAATGATAAAATTAGCAGGAGAAATGCTTGTTCCGATGGACAAATATAGAGATACAATTTTAACTTGGATTGGTGATTTTAATCCGAAAATGATGAAAGTTTGTGAAAATTTAGGAACAAATTTATACAGACAATTTTCTACTTACAGATATTTGTTTGATAGAGAAAAAACTTTTGAACGAGCAAGTCTCAAGGAGTCGTAGGAACTAGAATTTTGCTAACTCTTAAAGCATTAGTAAATCTAAATATTAAAAATATGATAATCTTAATACTTTTTTATTTACTCTTTCCAGCATTTATTTTATTTATTACACATAAGTTTTCGGCAATGAATAAAATTGGAGCAGTTTTAATTGCTTACTTTTTTGGACTTGTTATTGGTAATAGTGGGATTATGCCTGAGGGGGTAAAAGAAGTTCAAGAAAAGTTTTCTGAAATATCTGTTTTACTTGCAATTCCTCTTTTATTATTTTCAACAAATGTGAGGCAATGGTTAAAAATTGCTGGAAAAACAATGTTGTCAGGATTATTAGTTGCAATTGCTGTTATAATAACTGTTGTTTCCGGGTTTTATATTTTCATGGGAGATGTTGCAGATGGATGGCAAGTTGCAGGTTTACTTACAGGAGTATATACAGGAGGAACACCAAATATGGCAGCAATAAAAACAGCTTTAAATGTAGATTCTGACCTTTTTATAATTACTCACACATATGATATGCTGGTTTGTACAGTTTTTATAATTTTAGCATTATCTGTTTTTAAAAAATTTGGCTTACTATTTCTGCCAAAATTCAAATCTAATTTTAAGACAGATAATATAAAACAGGATAAAATAATTGCTGAATTAGAATCTTTTGATAATATTTTAACTAAGAAAAACACACCTAATATACTGAAAGGAATTGGACTTTCAATTCTCATTGTTGCAACAGGCGGAGGAATAAGTATGTTAGTTCCAAAAGATTTTTCAACTGTTGTTGCTATTTTAACAATTACAAGTTTGGGAATATTACTTGCATTAGTTCCAAAAATAAATAAAATCCCTAAAACTTTTCATATTGGTATATATTTTATTCTTATTTTTAGTTTAGTTGTTGCTTCAATGGGAGATTTAACAACTATAAGCAATATTTCTCCTAAGATATTTTTATATGTTATATATGTAGTTTTTGGAATTACATTTTTAACTTTTTTATTTTCTGCAATATTCAAAATTGATGTTGACACAACTATTATAACAATGACTTCTTTAATATTTTCGCCACCTTTTGTTCCTGTTGTTGCTGCAAAGTTAAAAAACAAGGAAATAATAATTTCTGGGCTCACTATTGGAATTATTGGTTATGCTTTGGGAAATTATTTGGGAATTATGATTGCTTATGCCTTAAAATAAGTTAATAAACAAGTGAAACATATCCTTTTTTTGATATTTTTTTTCCTTTTGAATTTGTATAATTTATAAAATAAAGATAAGAAGCTCTTGGTGCAAGTTTTCCACTGCGTAGCTTTCCGTTCCATCCATAATTAGGATTATTTGTTTTAAAAATAACATTTCCGAAGTTTCCGTATATTGTTAGCTCATAGTTGGAAATAAAAGCAATTTTTGGTTTAAAAGTTCTATTTTCTTCAATTCTACTATTTGGGTTGAAGGCATTTGCCAAAAAAATTGTTTCATCATATATTACACAATCTGTATTTGACAGGTTTTTTAAGTTTTCGTTTTCAGAAACTAAATAATAACAAAATACTCCTTCGGTAGTTTTTTCGAACTGATTTTCATATTCATTTTGAATATTGTCCGAATAAGATAATCCATATATTGAATTAATTATAGAACAATTTGCTTTATCTTTTTCACATCTTACAATTAAATATTCAGTATTTAGATTTCCTTGCCATTCGAGATTATTTATTTTTTGATTTCCAACTTCTTTTTTAACATCCAAAACAATATTGCTAACAATATTAGATTTTATTATTTCATCTCCACAATAATCAATGGCTGATAAATAGTAATAGTTTCTTTTTTTGTTATAATCATCTGTAAAAGTTGCTGAAATTAAATTATCTTTATTATTAATACCAGCTATTGAATCATAAACTTCATTAATATCAGACGATTTATATAGGATGTATCTTTTTGTATCTGAATCAGCATCAACACTATACCAAAGATTAATTTTGTTGTTAACTATTAGTGAGTCAGTTTTTAAAAAACTTGGTCTATCAATATCTTGCGTATAAACAGTCTGAATATTTGAAACAGATTCTGTTCCGGAATTTTTTATTGCTTTTATATAGTATTTATAATTTTTATTATAATCAACATTTAAATGAGTAAATGTTGTGTCATTGTAATTAGTGTTTCCTATTTTAATGTATCCTGAAATAAAATCATAAGCAAATATTTCGTAAGAACTAAAGTTTCCCTCCCATGCTGAGTAATTATTCCAAATAAGCCTGTTTGCTTTTTTGCAAAAATCATATTGGGCTTCTAAAAAAATTGTTTCATGAATTTCACTAATAGAGCTTTTAAGTGTGTCGTTTCCTGTTATTTTGAATGCTCTAATAATATACTTTTCCTTCCTAATATTGGGCATTGCTTCACAAACAAACGAGTTATCTTCATATATTGTTTGGCTTGAATTATCAATTATTTTTATATTATGCCAATTTGAGCTATAACCGGGACAAGAATATATTTTTCTTTTAATTATATATCCTGAAATTAAGGCAGTATTATTTACAGACCATTTTATAACAGGTTTTCCTGTTAAATGGTTCACTGTTACATATTCAACATAAGGAACTTCAACAATCTGCGAATTTGCAGTTAATATACTAGCAGATAAGATAAATAATATAAGGGCTTTTTTTTTCAGTTTGTTTAGTTTAAGTACTTTTCTAATAAACAAAAAGAAAGCTGTTTTTATTTTATAAGAACAAAAAAAATTATAATAATGAATCTATCAAATCGTCTGAATCATCAAGTTCTTCCTCTTCATCCTCTTCATATGGAACCAATTCAAAATTAACTTCCAACATACTCTCAAAATCTTCTCCTGTTTCTTCTAAATCTTCATCGTCTTCGGGATAAAACCATCTAATTAACACCTCATTACCATCTTCATATATTTCTTCTAGCCTCATCATAATCATCATTAATATTTTAGATGAAACTGTATTAAAATAAGTTAATTTAAAATCAAAAACAGTTTTTTCTAATGGGTTTTGTGAATATTCATCGAGCCACTCAAAAACAGGGTTATAAAATTCAATAGCATCCTCAGGACAAGTTTTTCCAAATATTTCAAACTTTCCAGATTCTTTGTCAAGTATAATACCTGGCAAATATCCTTGTTCTTCATAGGTTAAGATGTTCATATCAGATATTTAATTAATTTTCACAATTAACAAAGGTGCTTATAACTTGTTATGGAATAACAAAATTAAAAATTAAATTAAACTTTGCAAATATGATTATTATTTTATTTATAAAGTGTTTTTAACTATCATCTATATCTATTTGAAGGATTTTGTGAATCTACAACTGCAATTGCAACCATATTAACTATTTCAGTAACTGATGAGCCAAGCTGAACAATATGGATAGGTCTTTTTGTTCCACACAAAATAGGTCCGAGAACATCGGTTTCTCCAATTTCTTGCATCATCTTGTAAGCTATATTTCCTGCTGCCAAATTTGGAAATATTAAAGTATTTACATCTTTTCCTTTTATTTTTGAGAAAGGAAAATATTCGTCTCTTAATTTTGTATTTAATGCAAAATTTGCTTGCATCTCACCGTCAACCATAATTTCAGGATGTTCTTTATGTAAAACTTTAACAGCTTTTTTAACAATTGTAGGGCTTGGAGTTTTTGAAGACCCAAAATTTGAATAGGAAAGCATTGCAACAACCGGTTCTTCGCCCAACCATTTTATTGTTCTTGTAACAGTAAGAGTTGTATCTATAAGCACCTTACAATCTGGATCTTCATTTACAGTAGTATCTGCAAAAAACAATGATTTTTGTTTTGTTTTCACAACATACATTCCTGCTATATGGTCAATTTCATCAGAACATTTTATTACTTCTAAAATTGGAGAAAGAGCTTCTGAATATTTAGTATCGTAACCTGTAATAAACGCATCAGCTTCTCCATGCTCAACCATCATTGAACCAAAATAGTTTCTATTAAACATTTTTAAATTTGCATCTCTCAACCTAACTCCTTCTCTATTTATTTTTTCATAAAAGAATTTTGCATATTTCTGTCTTCTGTTTTTTTCTTCGGGCGAATATGGGTCAATAATTACGGCACTTTCAAGCAAATCATTCAGTTTATACTCTGAAATAACATTTAATATTTTTTCTTTTTGACCAAGTAAAATAGGCTCTGCAAAACCTTCGTGCATTGCAACTTCGGCTGCCCTAAGAACATTGTAGTTTTCAGCATCTGCAAATATTACTTTTTTAGGATTTAGTTTTGCTTGAACAAAAATACGTCTGATTAATTTATTTCCTGAGCCAATTCTTTCAAGAAGTTCTTCTTGGTATTTTTCAAAGTCTTCAATAGGTCGTTTTGCAACACCTGAATCCATTGCAGCTTTTGCTACTGCAATTGAAACCCTTGTTATTAACCTAGGGTCTAGTGGTTTAGGAATAAAATAATCTCTGCCAAAAACAAGATGTTTTGTATTATAAGCATTACTTACTTCTTCCGGAACATCTTCTCTTGCTAAACCAGCAATTGCGTGAACAGCAGCAATCTTCATTTTTTCATTTATAGCTGTTGCTCTTACATCTAGTGCTCCTCTGAAAATAAAGGGAAATCCAAGAACATTATTAACCTGATTTGGGTAATCTGATCGACCTGTTGCTATTAAAACATCTTCTCTGGCATCTTTTGCATCTTCATAAGTAATTTCAGGATCTGGGTTTGCCATAGCAAATACAATTGGATTTTCAGCCATTGATTTAATCATATCCTTGTTTACTATTCCTTTTACAGAAAGTCCTAAAAACAAGTCTGCTCCATTAATTGCTTGTTCTAGAGTTTTTATTTTTCTGCTTGTTACAAAATCTTTTTTATATTTATTTATATCTTTTCTTTCTTTATTAATAACACCTTTGCTGTCGCACATAACAACATTTTTTTTCTCAACCCCCAAAGACATTATTAATCTTGTGCAAGCCATTGCAGATGCCCCTGCTCCACTAACAACCATTTTAATATCTTTTAGCTTCTTTTTTGCAAATGTTACTGCATTTACGACTCCTGCTGCTGAAATAATTGCTGTTCCATGCTGGTCATCGTGCATTACGGGAATATCAAGTTCTTCTTTTAATCTTCTTTCAATTTCAAAGCATTCAGGAGATTTAATATCTTCAAGATTAATTCCTCCAAATGTGGGAGACATAATTTTTACGGTTTCAACAAACTTATCTATATCTGTTGTATCTAACTCAATATCAAACACATCAATATCGGAAAAGATTTTAAAAAGCAAACCTTTTCCTTCCATTACAGGTTTCCCTGCAACTGCTCCGAGATTTCCGAGACCTAAAACAGCTGTACCGTTTGAAATAACTGCGACAAGATTTCCTTTTGCCGTATATTTGTATGCATCTTCCGGATTTTTTTCAATTTCTAAACATGGGTCTGCAACTCCGGGAGAGTATGCAAGTGCTAAATCTCTTTGGGTCGAATGTGGTGTTGTTGGAACTACTTCAATTTTTCCGGGTCTTTTATCGGAATGGTATTTTAATGCGTCTTCTTTTGTAATTTTTGCCATAGCTTAATTATTTAAAAAAAACAAAGATAAGACATTTAGAAATCATATTTAGTTTTTTGTATATGTTTGTTGGCAGTTTTTTTTAACAAAAAAAATACATTCAATAAATATTATATTAAAATATTGACTTTTTTAACGGATTCAATTTTATTATCAATAAATCCTACATAAGATGTGTATGAATAACTTTTCCTGTTTGCCAACGCTCTCCATTCTGATATTGAATAAAATATATACCTGCTGGAAATTTTGATAAACTAATATTGAATTTTTTCTTGTTTTTAATATCAAATTTTTGCAAAATTTTGCCGGAAATATCCGCCAGAAACATCTCTTTCATATCTCCGGTTATTTCAATATTTAAAATGTCAGAAGTTGGGTTAGGATAGTATTTAACTTTCCCTATTTCTGGTTTTATAATAATATTAATTTTCTTAGTTGTATCAATTTCTGTGGAATCTTGAATTACAATATTATCAGCAATAAATGAAGTGTCTTGAATTTCTTCTTCATTATAAACTATTTCTTCTTTACAATCAGGAATTGTTAGGTATTGCTTAATTAAACGGATAAAAACATCATTTAAAAGTTCCACTTGAAATTCATCTGTTGTAGGTTTTATATGAGCGTTTCCTATTCCACTGTCGTCTGTTAAAAAAACGTATGTTCCGTTTGTGGCAAGAGCAATTGAACGCATTAAATATTCTGTGCTTTTATTAATACCGCTGGCTGTAACCGGAACTATTCTAATACCTTTCTCAGAGGCTTTTTTTGAGAGTTCCTGCATATTTTTCACACTTGAAGAATCGTTGTGGGGTGGAGCATCAAGTATTAAAAAAATAACTTTTGCAAGTGCATTATTACTCCAAGAGAGTTCATTAATTGCCTCGTTTAAACCAGCATCAACTGCTTCTGGAAAGTCCCCTCCTCCACCAGGTGATTGTTTATTTATAAAATCAATTGTTGTTTTTACATCTTCCGAAAAATCTGATTTTCTTACTAAATACGCATCAGACTTATCTCTATAAAAAACACTTGCAGAATTTACGGTTAAATCTGTATGTTGTTTTTTAATTTTATTTAAAACATCTTGTAATTCAGCCTTTAAATATGAAATTTCGTCTCCCATTGAACCTGTTGCATCAACAACAAAGGCTATATTAGCAATTTCGGGGATGTTACAATCTGCCGGAATACTCATAAAATTAATACCGTCTTGAAATTTATGAGGTTTTGATAGTTTATAAGATTTCTTATTGTCAATAATGTTTATAAAAAGGTCTTTTTGCTTATATTTCCCTCCGAAGATATTTGCCCAAAGCTCTGCTTTCCCTGTATTATCTGTTGTTGATGCCCAAATTGTTTCTCCTGATTTTGTTTTTAGCAATACTTTTGCATTAACAATGGGTTTGTTTGAATAATTTGTAAGTTGTACACAATAACGTTCTTGTGGCTTCATTTTCCATGTTGATTTGTAAGTTTTTAACTTATTTTCAGAAATATCTTTCCATAGTTCCCATTTCCCAAAATCATTTAATTCTCCGGCAGTTAACATACCACTTTTTATATCTTTGTTTGTTATTTCTGAATCACTAAGTTCATCTGATGATATTATATCGTATTCTACACTTTCTGTTGCATAACTAATAGGCTTTTTTCCTCTAATTTTTGAATGGCTTTTCGGGTAACTAGCAATTCCTCTTAAACTTATTTTTTTGCGGGTTCCTATAGATGTAACAACAATTTCATCTAAATCATCTATTGTTGGCTTCATAATTACATTTACCGTGTTTCCTTTTATTTGTTTTTCGATTGTTTCCATTCCAATGTATGAGAAAATGAGAAATTTCACATCTTCTGTTATCTCAATTGAATAAGTTCCATTACTTAATGTTATTGTTCCTATTTTAGTTCCTTTTGCAATTATAGAAACTCCTGGTAGCAAATCTCCTTCGTCATCGGTTACAGTTCCTGTTATTGTTTTTTGAGAAAAAATAAGTTCTGAGATAAAAATTAGAAAAGTTAAGATAAAAAGTATTCGTTTCATAGTTATTGTTTTAAAAGTCTTTTATTTATTAGATTAGATTGTTAACAAATTTCCATAAACTTGTTTTTTAGTATGACAATTCTTTTTTGATTATCCCTCAAAATAAAAAAAAAAAGCTGTCTAATTAAGACAGCTTTTTAAAAAAATGCAATATATTTATACTTTATCCAAGATATTTTTTCAAAGGATTACTTCTTGAAGTGGTTCTCAACCTTTTTATAGCTTTTTCTCTAATTTGTCGAACTCTTTCTCTTGTTAAACCGAACTGTTGTCCAATTTCTTCTAATGACATTTCCTCCACACCAATTCCATAAGAAAGTTGTAAAATTTTACTTTCTCTTTCATCAAGTGTTGCAAAAACTCTGTGTATTTCTTTTCTTAAGGACTCATGTATTAGAGCTTTATCTGCGATTGGAGAGTCTCCATCAGACAAAACATCTAAAAGACTGTTGTCTTCACCTTCTTGAAAAGGTGCATCAACAGAAACATGTCTTCCAGAAACTTTCATTGTAGCTTTTACTTTTGCTTTTGATATTTCTAAAATTTCAGATAATTCATCAATTGATGGTTTTCTTTGGTTTTTTTGTTCAAATTCAGCAACGGCTTTTCTATATTTACTTAAAGAACTAACTTGATTTAAAGGTAGTCTAACAATTCTTGATTGTTCATTAATTGCTTGCATGATTGATTGGCGAATCCACCAAACAGCATAAGAAATAAATTTAAAACCTCTTGTTTCATCAAACTTTTCAGCAGCTTTAATTAAACCTAAGTTTCCTTCATTAATTAAATCGGGCAAACTAAGTCCTTGATTTTGATATTGTTTAGCAACTGAAACTACAAAACGTAAATTTGCACTTGCAAGTTTCTCAATTGCTAATTGGTCTCCTTTTTTTATTCTTTGTGCTAATTCAACTTCTTCTTCAACACTAATAAGGTCATATCTTCCAATTTCTTGTAAATATTTATCAAGTGATGCACTCTCTCGATTTGTAATCGACTTCGTAATCTTTAACTGTCTCATATATTGGAATTTACTATTAGAAAAATAAAAAATCTCCCTCTTCTTAAAAGGTGTGCAAAAATAAGGCTTTTTATTTTATAAATAACAAAAAATTAAATAATACTTAATAATATTTTTAACTAACTATATATCAATAGTTTATATTTAATTATTAATAAAAATACTTTAGACAACAATATTAATCATCCTAGCAGGAACTACAATTACTTTTTTTAGATTAGCACTTTCTAATCTTTTTTTAGTTCTTTCATCAGCAAGTGCGATTTTTTCAATTTCATCTTTTTTCAAATCGGCAGGAACATCAATTGTAAATTTGGTTTTTCCGTTAAATGCAACAGGGTAAGTAATGGTGTCTTCTTTTAAAAATGCTTCATTAAATTCGGGAAATTTTGCATTTACAACACTACCCTCATTCCCAGACAATTGCCAAAGTTCTTCTGCGATATGTGGTGCAAATGGTGAAAGTGTAATAATAAAATTATTAAATACATCTTTATTATTGGACTTTAATTTTGTTAAGTCGTTTGCACATACCATAAATGCAGCTACAGAAGTGTTAAATGAAAAATTTTCGATATCTTCGCCAACTTTTTTAATTAAGGTATGGATTACTTTTAGTTCTTCTTTGGTAGCTTCATCATTAGATAAATTTATTTTTCCATCATTATCAAAAAATAATTTCCAAAATTTTTGCAGAAATCTAGAAACTCCTTCAATTCCATTCGTATTCCATGGTTTTGATTGTTCAATAGGGCCAAGGAACATTTCATATAATCTTAATGTATCTGCTCCGTATTCTTCAATAATAATGTCAGGATTTACAACATTGTATTTTGATTTTGACATCTTTTCAATTGTATTTCCGCAATGGTATTTTCCATCATCTTCTAAAATAAATTCAGCATTAGCAAATTGGGGAAGCCAATTTTTAAAAGCTTCGATGTCTAAAATATCGTTATTTACAATATTAACATCAACATGAAGTTCTGTTGTATCGTATGCTTTTCTTAAATTGTATGAAACAAACTTATTTGTATCTTTAATTCTGTAAACAAAGTTAGAACGTCCTTGAATCATTCCTTGGTTAACAAGTTTTCTAAAAGGCTCATCTTTAACTAAATATCCTAAGTCAAATAAAAATTTATTCCAAAAACGAGAATAAATTAAATGACCTACTGCGTGTTCTGTTCCTCCAATATATAGGTCAACATCTTGCCAATATTCATTTGCTTCTTTTGAAACTAATTCTTTTTCATTTTGAGGATCCATATAACGCAAGTAATATGCAGATGAACCAGCAAACCCAGGCATTGTACTTAGCTCATAATTGTATTTTCCATCGTATAACCATTTTTTTGCTCTTCCCAAAGGTGGGTTTCCGTCTTCGGTTGGTTTATAGTCATCAATTTTTGGTAATGTGAGTGGAAGTTCATCTTCATTAAGCATTTTTGCAGTATTATTATCAAAATATACAGGAAAAGGTTCTCCCCAATATCTTTGTCGGCTAAAAATTGCATCACGCAATCTAAAATTCACTTTTCTGTAACCTAATTTTTGATTTTCAATTTCTTTAATCATTTTCTTAATAGCCTCTTTAACATCAAGTCCATTAAGAATATCAGAATTTATTAATTTCCCAGATTTTGCATCATAAGATGCTTCTGAAATATCACCACCTTCAACCACAGGAATAATTTCAATATTAAATTGTTTTGCAAAAGCATAATCTCTGCTATCGTGAGCAGGAACTGCCATAATTGCACCTGTTCCATAGCCTCCTAAAACATAGTCTGCAACCCAAACCGGAATTTCCTTTTTTGTGAAAGGGTTTACAGCATAAGCACCTGTAAAAACACCTGTAATATTTTCGGCATCAGCCATTCTCTCTCTTTCTGTTCTGTTTTTTGCTTTTTCAACGTAAGCATCAACATCTTCACTGTTTTTAACTGTTGTAAGAATATCAACAAGCTCACTTTCGGGAGCGAGAACCATAAAAGTTGCACCGTAAATTGTATCTGGGCGAGTTGTGAAAACTTGAATTTGTTTTTCAGAATCTTTAATAGGAAAAAGAACTTCTGCCCCCTCTGAACGACCAATCCAATTTTTTTGTATTTCTTTCAATGAATCTGACCATTCGAGTTTATCTAACCCAGCTAATAACCTTTGAGCATATGCAGAAATACGAAGTTGCCATTGCATCATATCTTTCTGAATTACAGGATGTCCGCCTCTTTCTGAAACTCCATCTTTTACTTCATCGTTTGCAAGAACAGTTCCTAATTTTGCACACCAATTAACTTTTGTATTTGATCGATATGCAAGTCTGTAATTCATTAAAACATCTTCTTTTTCATCTTTTTCTAAACCATTCCATACAGCAGCTGAAAATTTTGGAATTTCATTGCATGCTGCATTAACTTTTAAATTACCATTTTTAGAAAATTCTTCAATTAGTTTTTCAATTGGCTCTGCTTTTTGTGTTTCATTATTAAACCAATGCTTAAACATTTTTATAAATGCCCACTGTGTCCATTTGTAGTACTTTGGATCTGAGGTTCTTAGTTCTCTTGTCCAATCGAATGAAAAACCAATTTTTGAAAGTTGTTCTTTATATCTTTTTAAATTTATTTCGGTAGTAATTGCAGGGTGTTGCCCAGTTTGTACTGCATATTGCTCTGCTGGTAAGCCAAAGGCATCAAAACCCATTGGGTGGAGAACATTGAAACCTTTAAGGCGTTTGTATCTACTATAAATATCAGAAGCAATATAACCTAGTGGATGCCCAACGTGCAAACCAGCACCTGATGGGTATGGAAACATATCCAAGACATAGAATTTTGGTTTAGATTTATCTTCTGTAACTTTATAAATATTAGATTTTTTCCAATTTTCTTGGTGTTTTTTTTCTATTTCTGAGAATTTATATTCCATTTTAGTTATAGTTTCAATATTTTACAAGTTTGCAAAAGTAGTAAAAAACATTTTGATTTATTAATGCTATTAATTTTTGTTTGAATATATTGAAATCTTTTCTAATTTTGCATCCCTGAATCAGGCCCCGTAGTTCAATTGGATAGAATGGCAGATTTCGGCTCTGTTGGTTGTGGGTTCGAGTCCCGCCGGGGTCACCAAGTAATTTTTAAATGCTCTGTTAACTATAAGGTTAAGGAGCATTTTTATTTGTGGGTACAAGAGCGAGTTTAAAAAAATGAATGTACCATATTTTCAAAAAATATATTTGGATATTAAAAACATAGAATAAAAAAAGCCTCACATTTTTGTAAGGCTTTATTTTTAAAGTGATCCCGCCAGGAACACGTACATTGCTTTACTTTTCATTATTTTTCACTTAAAATCACTGATTTTTAGGTATATATAAATTTTCACTAAGAAATCAGATATACAATAAAGCAAGGAAATGTATGATTTGTTGTACCTATTGTTGTACCTAATTTAATTTTATATTATTATCTTTGTAGTGGAAACTTAAAACAAAATAGAATGTCAACAATTAAAATTATATTAAAGAAAGAAAAAGTAAACATTAAAGGAGAAGCCCCATTATATATAAGAATTATTAAAAATAGAAAGACAAAGTTTATTTCCCTTGGAACAAAGATAAAATTAAAAGATTGGGACGAGAAGCAATTTAGGGTAAAAAAATCACATCCAAACTCTCAACGTTTAAACAATTTTATTGCACACAAAATTGCAGAAGCCCAAAGTATAGCATTAGAAATAGAAACAAATTCAAAATATGTAAGTCCAAAAAGTATAAAAGAAAATATTATGGGAATGCAAACTCAAAGTTTTCTTTCATATTTTCAGAAGTACATTAATTCTCTTGAAAAAACTGGAAAATTTGGGAATTACAAAAGAATTAAAACTGTTTATAATAAACTTTGTGGCTTTCTTGAAGGTAAGGACTTGATTTTTGATGAATTAACTGTAACATTTCTTAAACAATATGAAAAATATTTGTCAGATGAGTTTGGGAACTCTATTAATACAATTCATGCAAACATGAAAGTAATTAGAAAATTAATTAATGACGCTGTAAATGAAGATATATTCCCATTTGAAAAAAATCCATTTCTTAAACATAAACTTAGGTTAGAAAAAACTACCAAAGAATTTTTAACAGAAGAAGAAATTGAAAGAATGGAGAATCTTAATATAGATGGGAAGTCAATGAGAAATCATCATCGAAATATTTATATTTTTGCTACTTATGCAGGAGGTCTCCGAATTTCAGATATTCTGCAATTAAAATGGTCTGATTATAATGGAGAAAAGATTTTAAAATCAACTCAGAAAACAAAAGACATTGTTTCTATTAAATTACCAAAAAAAGCAAAAGAAATTATTGAGCAATATAAAACAAAAGGTATAAACATAAAGGACTACATTTTCCCTTTTTTAAATAATCACACTGATTATTCAGATAATAAAGTTTTGCATAGAGCAATTTCTTCACATACTGCATATACAAATAAAGACTTAAAAGTTATTGCAAAATTAGCTAAAATTGACAAGCATATTCATTTTCATACTAGCCGACACACTTTTGCAACAAGAGCATTAAGAAAAGGAATGCGAATTGAATATGTGTCTAAAATATTAGGACATTCCTCGATTAAAACAACACAAGTATATGCAAAGATTGTTAATCAAGACCTTGATGATGCAATGGATAAGTTTTTTGAATAAAATTCGCATAATATATATTAATTTACTCAAAATAACTATATTTGTATAATTTAACACTCAAAATATGAAAACCAAGAAACAAATATTATATCCAAAACATCAAATAATACTTGAACAAGTTGGTGAGAATATTAAATTAGCACGTAAAAGACGTAAGTTCACAACAAGCCAAGTTGCTGAGCGTGCAAGCATTACACGAAAGACATTATACGAAATTGAGAAGGGTAACCCAAAAGTTGCTTTTGGTTCTTACTTCAATGTTTTAAGAGTTCTTGGTTTGCAGGATGATTTTTTGAAATTAGCAAGTGATGATATTCTCGGAAAAAAGTTACAGGATATTGAACTTTTAAACAAAAAATAATTCAATAGGTAAAAAAATGTTTAAGATATGAGTTCTAAAAAAACAGATATTTGGGTTTATGCTGATTGGCTTGGAATGCCAAAAGCAAAATGTATAGGTAAGCTAACTTCTCAGGGAGCTAAAAACAAAACTACTTTCAGTTTTGAGTATGAAAAAGATTGGTTAAAATCAAAAGAACAATTTATTTTAGACCCTGATATAAGTTGGTTTTCAGGAAGGCAATTTCCTGTTGGGAAACAAAATTTTGGAATGTTTTTAGATTCAATGCCAGATACTTGGGGACGAACTTTAATGAAACGCAGAGCTTCACAAATAGCAAGAGAAGACAATAAGACTAAACCTTTTTTAAGCGAAATAGACTATTTGTTAGGTGTTTATGATAATAGCAGAATGGGTGCTTTAAGATTTAAGTTAGAAAAAGATGGAGCTTTTTTAGATGATAGCAAAAACACACAAATTCCTCCTTGGTCATCTGTTCGAGAATTACAATATGCCACAAATATTATTGAAACCGATACGGATAGTTCTGAAATAAAAAAATGGTTGGCAATACTACTTGCACCAGGCTCATCACTTGGGGGTGCAAGACCAAAAGCAAATATTTTAAATGAAAACAATCATTTATGGATTGCAAAATTTCCTTCCAAAAACGACACTATTGACAAAGCTGCATGGGAATATTTAGCATCTAAATTAGCAGTAAGTGCAGGGATAGAAATGTCTGAATGTAAAATACAAAAAGTTGCAGGAAGCTATAATACTTTTTTCACAAAAAGGTTTGACCGTGATGGAGAAAAACGTATTCATTTTGCATCTGCAATGACAATGACAGGCAATAATGAAATTAATATAAGAGATATAAGTCCTTCTTATCTTGAAATTGCAGAATTTATACAATTTTCAGGTTCTGAGATTGAAAAAGACCTACATCAACTATGGAGACGCATTGTTTTTAATATTGCAATTTCAAATACAGATGACCATTTACGAAATCATGGTTTTATTATAAAAAATAATCAATGGCGACTTTCACCTGCCTATGACATTAACCCTTCCATAGATAAAGCAGGACTTTCTTTAAACATTGATATGGACAGTAATGACTTAGATTTTGAACTTGCAAAAAGCGTTGGAGTTTATTTTAAGTTAGATATTGCCCAAATGAATGCTATTTTAAGTGAAGTTAAAAATGCTGTAATAAATTGGCAAACAATTGCAAATGACATTGGTATTTCAAGAAATGAGCAGGAACTTATGTCAGGGGCTTTTCATTAGCTAATAAAAAACAAGTATCTGCAATTTTATATGTTAAAATTTAAAACTCTAACTTTTAAGTTTCATTTTAATACTAATTATTCAAGTGGAAATCCTATTCAGATAAATGTGTATAGTGATTGGCTTATAATTTATAATGAAGAAAAATAGCAAATTATTTGTTAACATTAAAGAAGATGGAGTTAAATATAATTTAACAAAAATAAAAGAACAGGATAAAATAAAAAGAATTGGTTCTGATAAGAGTGGACATTGGGATGTGATAAATTTGTAAAATACTATAAAAATATTTTTCTAAAAATTGACTTAAAATTATATTTATAAATGAAATTCAAAAATTTACTCAGAAATACAACTTGGTTAAATGTAAAATATAAGCTTTTAGAATTATATCCTGATGAAGAAAGTAACATTTCAGGATATGAAAAGGTTTATAATAGTTTGTTATTAATGAAACCAAAATTGCAAAATATTTCAATTGAGTTAAACTTCCACACAGACGAATTTGACAATACAGAATATGTTGATATTTCAGGCAGAAACAACAAGACGAAAGATAACAATAACGAACAGACTTTTTCTTTGGCATTAGAATTTGCACCTTGGAAAGAATGGTTGGGAATGGATATTGACAAAGGTACACTAACCAATTTTACAGAACTTGAAATTATTGCTCACTGCTTGCACGAAATGACTTTTATAAGTTTTGAAGAATATGAAATTAGAGACAAACTTAAAAGTCTTGAAAAGCAAGTTGAGGATATAAAAAACATGACGGAAGAAGAGAAAAATGAAAATTTTACCTCTTTTGAGGATTTTTTGGCAGAGTTGGATGATGATTAATGTTATCCTGCTAGAATTAGGATAAAATTGGTTAAGACTTGAGTCTATCCATATTTAAATCCTTGGTAAGCATACTTTCAGAGCGTTGTAGTATTACAGAGGCTTCTTTTTTATTCCCATATTCCTTTATTGCCCAATTTGCCAAATCCCTATTAAATAATGCTATAATTTCATTATAGTTCTTGTTTTGTTTAAAGTAACTTTTTTCATTTTTAGAATCCGCTTTTTGTTGCCATTTTTTATATTCTTTAATAGCAAGGTAAACCGATTCTGTTTTGTTTTTAGTGTCTAAAAAATAAGCTATAATATAAGATGCTATCTTTTGTAAATCTCTAAAATTTCCTGTTAAACTATGGTTTAATAAAAAGTTTTCCAATTCTTTATTCCATATTTTTGACGGTGCAGTTTCAAAGGAGACTTCATTCCATACCTTCTCCCAATATAATTCAATATCTGCTTTGCAATGCCTTAATGGTGGGATTTCAACAACAAAACGCGCAATACGGTCAAGGAAATCAGCATCCAATTTGTTATTTGCTAATTCCTCAAAAGGTAGGTTGCTTGCTGTAACTAGTCTTAGGTTTGCTTTTTCTGGTTCTGTCGCACCAACTGGATAGTAAACCCCTGTTTGCAAAACTTGCATTAATTGGCGTTGAAGTGGTTTTGATAAATCATGAATTTCGTCAAGAAATAGGATTCCTCCATTTTCAAATTTGGATAAGAAGCCTTTCTTTTCAGTATCAGCCCCTGTAAATGCACCTTTTTTATGTCCAAATAGTTCACTTCTCATTAGTTCTTCAGAAAAAATTCCACAGGCTAATTCTTCAAATGGTAAATTTTCTTTTTGATTCTGTTTAATTAGAGTTCTTGCATAAGTTGACTTTCCTGTTCCTCTTTCTCCGAGTAATAATATTGGAGCATTAGGGATATGAGAAAAAATAGCTAATTTGTGTTCTGCTTCTTGTCGTTTTTCCGATTTAGTTTCGTTTGGGTTTATTTCAGGCAGGTTTGTTTCTAAATATTTAGATTTTAAAACACTACTTAAAAAAGTCTTAGGTTTAAATTTTATCTTATTTAAAACTGTTTTTTGCTTTTCTCTAATCCATTGGCTTGACCATAATGTTGTGTTAATTGGCAAAAAACCTGCTGAGTTTAACATAAGCCAAACTACGTGCATGTGTGGTGTTCCTGGCGAAACATTTATATGCAAATCAACATTATCGTTTCCATGAAATTCTTTTTTTAATAATGTTACAAGACTATCGTAAATGGATTGATAATCTGTAACATTTTTAATGTTAATGTTTTGGTTTCTAAATTTTGGAAGTTTCCCTACTTCATTTTTAAAGCTATCTTTAATTTCATTACATTGATAAATTCGGTTTCGTTCTCTTGTATCTTCAAAATCTTTTCTAACAGAAGCGTATTCTTTTCTTTCAAAAAAAACATCGATTTCAGCAAGATTAGATTTTTGGAAACTTTGACTTTGCAGATACAATATTTCATCTACTACAATACCATGTTTATCAAAAAGGAGCATAACGGTTTGTGCCGTTACTACAAAACCGTTATTATATGCGTCCCATGTGAGTAATATATTCTTAGTTTTTTTCATTCTTTGCAAAAATATTAATTCCTTTATAACCTTCTTGTAATAATTTGATTAATTCTGGAACATTTTCATTTTTTATTTTGGATATAGTAATTAAAATAGCTTCTACTTGTTTCGCTTTTTGTGGTTTTTTCTTCGTTTTTTTCTGAATTATTTGGTCATAAGTTACAGTTTCAACTCCCTTACCAATTTGTTTGGAAAGTTTATAGTTGTTTGGAATTTCTTGAAATTGTGCAATGTGTGAAACTTCAATTATTTGTGAATTATAGTTCTTTGGTGCTTTTATTTCTGTGAAAAAAGAAATTAAGTCCTCTACTCTTTTAATTGTTTGATTGTTTAAGCTTGTTTCTTCTTTTTTAATCTCTTTTGGGAATACTCTACCCTTTTTGTCAAATTCAAAATATTTATTAGTTTCTGAAATTAAAGCCTTATGTTTAAATTGAAAAGGGAAAGTGCTTTCCCAATTACTATAAATTTTTAGTAAATCAATAATTTGAACTTTACTTAATTTAGTACCAATTTCAAAACCTGTATCCATTCCATGTTTCTCAAAATTTGCAGAGAATATAAATGCTTCTTTGTTATCAACAATTAATGATTTTGCATGAATTAAAGGATGACAGTATATTTCTGCTCCATTTTTAGCAAGTTGGTCAATATTATTATTTACTGCCTTTTCTCTTGGGCGACAAAATACAGTTACTTTAACACCAGATTTTAATTTTGCAAGAATTGATTGCGAAAGCTTATGATTTATATCAAATCCAAAAGTTGAAAACTGAATTTCTGTTTCTGATTTATTTATAGACTCTAAAAGAGTATTTTTTAAATTTGAAAGTTTACTATCAGGAGAAGTAACTAAAATATTTTTTAATTTAGGGCGTTCAAATTTTTGTATTGCTTTTACTTTGTCAAATTGTTCATTTTTTGTCTGTTCATCAGTTGTATATTCCCAAAAGTGGTAAACAAAAACTTTGAAAAGTTCTTTGATTTGCATTTTTGATAAATTAACTGCAAGTTCTGGGTTATCAAAAAATGGCTTTTTATTAAAATTGCCTGTAAATAAATACCCTTGCGGATTAGTTTTAGGGTCAATTAAAATGAATTTTGCATGTAAATTATTTGCTTGCCTATGAATGAAATTGTTTTTAAATTTTTCAGTTAACATCTTTTTATAATCTTTTGTTACAAAGCTGTCATCTTCTTCAAACCCAGTATTATTTAGTCTTGCTTCTGCGGAGTCCATTATAAATACTCTTACGTTTCGTTCTATTTTTGCTTTTAAAAGTGCATTAATAATTTCAGTATCTTGAATTAGGAATGATTGCAAGCAGATAACTTCCTCTGCTTTTTCTATGATTATAATAATATTCTTAAACAAAATGCCACCTTCCCCCGATTCAATAATCCTTAATCCTTTACTTTCGGTGCTTGCCCACTTTTTGTTTGTAGGTAAAAATATATCTTGAATAATTCCTTTATTTGTAAATTGCTTTTTATAAATTAATTCTTTCATTTTTTTTGTAATTTTAAGATTATTAATAATTTAAGAAATCAATTGTTCCTAATTTTGCTTTTGCGTAGAAATCGTTTTCAGTATTTAACTGTTCTGCAAATTCTTTTCGTGAAATCGAATTTGTCAAACTATCGGAATATAACTCAAACTTTCTGGCTTCTCTATTAGCAAATTCTGTAAATTCTTTATCTGATAAAAAATAATCCTTAATCTGAACTTTTAGTAACGTACTGTGCCATTTTTTTGCATCTTCAAAAGTTATAGGACTAACTTTTATGTTTGGAATTTCAATTGAATTGAACTTAGTTTGGTTAATTTGAGGGGTTGAAATATTGAAAGTTCTGTTCAATACTATATTTTCAGAAGAAAACCGAACTCCGACAATTCCTCTATCTTTAATAAAGTGTTTTCCAAATTCTGATGTTAAAAAAAGGTTTTTTAAATCTGATTCTGTGTAATTCTCATCATTTTCAAAATCTAATATATTAACTATACTATTTTGATTATTTGGAGCAAATGTTAAGTTATGAGTTTCCGTTTTAAGAACTTTACATTTTTCTTCAAATTTGTCAAGTATAAATGAATCCTTTTTCAGTTTAATAATGACTGTTGATTTTGTTAGTTCTTTTAGTTCCGAGTTTAGTTTTTGGACTTCTGTTTCTCTATCAATATCTCGATTAGACTCTTCAACTTTAACAACTCTTTGTTCTATAAATTCATTTTCTTCTGCAACATGGAGTTTTAAAAGTCCGTGCCTTTGGTCATAAAACTCTTCTTTTTGTGCCGATTCATAACCTAATTCAGTGAGCTTGTAATTGAATATTTTTTGTTGAAACTCGTCTTCGTATTGTGGAAGATGTCTAAAATCATCACTCTGCTCTTTTTGAAAATACCCCATACTTGTAAGCCTTTCTAACAAATTTCCACATGCTTTTTCAGATAATGGAGCTAATAATTCCTCGTGAACTAATGACTGATATATCACACCTCCATTTTCTTCTGCAAATTTGAGGATGGCAATAAATGGTGCATTTTCTATTTTCACTTTATAGTCAGCTATAACTTCGTAAACACTTGTTTTAATATCTTTTTTTAGTATCATTTTATATAGTTTTTAATTTGTTGATATTCTTGAATTGAATTTTCCTGCAAGTTTTCGTAATGCTTTTAATTGTGCATTTTTTTCGAGCCAATTTTTATTTCCGAATAAAATAAGTTTATACTTTGCTCTTGTAAGTGCTACATTTAGGCGATTTGGGCTGTTGTAAAATGCTTTTTTTGTGAACTTTGTAAACGAAAGCAATACCATATCTGATTCATCACCCTGAAACTTATCTACCGTGCTTAAAGTAATTTTTACATTATTTATTTTAAAATATTTGCTTTTTCGCTTTTGATTCGTTAAACTTTTTAACATATTTTTTAGCTTCTGTTCTTGTCCTCTATAAAATGTAATTACTGCAATTTCATAATCTTTATTGTTGCTTTTCGGGGAAAATTTAGCTTCTTTAATGAAATTTTCAAGTTCTTGTCTTATATGCTTTACTTCTGTTGGGTTTATATTTTCTTGTTGTTTTCGATTTCTTTTTTTTCTAAATGTAGAATCTTGGTTAGTAACCCAAATTACCTTATTCTCATTAGGTTTGTAGAAATCTAAAACATCTTTCCTATCAAAAACAGTATTTGCAGTTTTTAGATTATTATTTTCATTGTAAAAATATTCTCTCGAGATACTTGCAATTTCATCATGCATTCGGTGTTGAAATGACAGTGATTGAAATTTTTGCTGTGTAATTATTGGAAATTGATTAAACCCTTCGTAGATTAATTTCTCTTCTTTATAGGTCTCTCCTTCTCTTGTTGTTCTTTTTGTTTCTCCTATACCAATTTGTAACATTTCAAGGATTGAAGGCAAAGCAATTTTTCTGATATTTTCCACATCTCCGTGAATTCCTTCTGGAACAAGAAAATCATATTCTTGTTTTATTTGTTTGTTTAAATCAGGTTCAAAACGATATTGATACATTTGGCTTAACCTACTTCCCACCATTTCTTTCCATTCTTGATTTTTATCATTTTTAAATTCAAAAGGATAAATTTTAATATTTTTGTTTCGACCTTTATTTTTATGAAATGCTTTTTGCCTGTTCTGAAAGTTTATTTGTTCTATGTTTCCTTCAAAAGTCATAGATTTTACATAAACGTAATTTGAAATTATTTCTCGGCATTTATTTATAGGCTTACAGATAATTATATCAACACTATTTAACTTTAAAACATTTTCTTTTGTTGGTGTAAAATAATTATCTACTTCAAAAACCTCATATTCGAGGAAATCATCTTCTGTATGTGTATCTGAAAAGAATATCTTTAAGCTTTCTTTGTCAAAATACTTTTCTGAATTTAGTATTCTTTTAACTTCAAAAGATTTTACGAGGTCTTGTTTTTTAGTATTATCTTCCAGAACAGCATCAATATTATCATTAATAAAATCATCCTCAGTATATGGAGAGAGTTGATTTACATCGCCAACAAGTATCCATTTTTTTGCATATAGTGCAGGCACAATAAAATCTAAAAAAGTAACCTTTGAGCTTTCATCAACTATCATTACGTCAAACATTTCTTGTATTCCGTCTTTTCTAATACCTGGGTGCTGTAAAATCCCAATCATTGTGCCACCAACCAAATTTGCAGATTTCAGTATAATATCATCAAATGCTCTATCATCTTTTTTTAAGCTATCATGAAGAATTTGTTTACTCTTAATCTTTAAATTTGCACTTAGTTTACTGCGAATTTTATTTTTTGTATTTTTAATAAAAGTTTGCAAACGATATGGTTCTACACTTTCTTTACGAATACTTCCTTTATCAGAACTAATACGAATAGGGACAACCAAGCCTTCGCACTCACTTTTATAGGTTGTTAAAATTCTGTGAATTACATTATCAACTGCCACATGTGTTGCAGACACAAGCAAAACACGTTTGTCTTGTTTTATGAGTTGAATAATTAGTTCAATAATTGCTGTTGTTTTTCCAGAGCCAGGAGGACCTTCGAGTAGTGCAAAGTCTTTCGTTCTAAGTGCCTTCCTTACAAAATCTTGCTGTTCATCTGTTCCGTTATATTTTTCTGGTTCTGTTAATATTTTCCAGTTGGGTTCATATTGTAATTGTTCGATATTATTTTCAAAGTAAGTTTCTGTTTTTCGTGATAAATCAAAGAGTTTCTGCAAAGGAGTATGCTCTTTTTTAGGTTGAAACATTAAGTTTTCCACAGCTCTTTTTTGCATTTTAAGCTGGTAGTCATTTGCTTTTAAGTAGAAGTATTGTATATCTTCATTCGTATCCAGAATTAAATATTTATCTTCTGCTTTTCGGTTTCTAATTTTTATTTCCAAAGATTTATTTTCATTTCTGTTGCCATTAGGTTTTTCAGAAAAAACAGTCTTAATTTCACGTTCAAATAATTCTGAGTCTATTTTATTTGATTTCTTTTCTCCTAACTTATCTGTCTCAACATAATATCTGATTTCAGGTTCGGTGTTCTTTTGTTTTATATCGCTTATTTCCTTCCCAGTTTTTTTATCAAAAAATATTTTTCTTACCGAAACTTTTATTGCTCCCTCTTCTTGAACAACTTTTATACTTTTTTCAATGTATTTTATATAGTCCCTTAGTCCATATCTTACTCCGTCTAAAATCTTTCCTTTTGAAAAATCATTATCATCTGTATTTACTGAGTTTGCATGATATAAATTTGTTATTTTTGTTTCTCTGCACATAGCTTATAAACTTAAAAGGTTAGAAATTCCAGTATCGCCATATCTGCCAAAGGCGGTGATTAGAACATTACTTCGAGTAATTACGGTAAGGCTAATAATCCCTTTATAATCATAACTTGTTATATACTCTTGTTCAATTGCTTCTTTTATCTTTTCACTTGAAAGAGTAAACTCTTTCTTATTTCTTTTTTTATCTTTCATTTCACCTTTTGCGAGGCACATTGAAACTAAAAAGCGTTCGATTCGTCTTCTTCGGATTTGTTCTTCAAAATGAGAACTACATTTGTAATTTAAGATTTTTTGCATAATGATTGAATTTATTTGTAAGTAATTACAATGTATAATTCAATTATGCTGCCATTCCGTTATTAGACTATTAATAAGAATGTTAAGGGTTTTATTCATTTATTATAATAGAATATATTACCGCAAAGATAATATATTGCATATTTCTGGCAAACAATGTTTATTATAGAAAAATAAATTATAGATATTTGATTTCTACTGATAAATGGTTTTGTGTTTCCCTGTTTCTTCCCAAGGAGTTTCTTTTTTAGAGGAGATGAGATAAAACTCATTTTGCATGAGTATTTCATTTGGGAGACCATCCATAATATATTTTGCCTTTCTTACATGTCCAATTCTAAAAAACAATAATTTACCAGTCTCTGAATTTCGAGCAACAAAAAATGAAGTCCTAAAATTACCTTTTATTAAAGGAAAGAAAATTAAAATAAAAACAATATAGCTAATACCCATATATGTAGGAATGTTATAAATAAAAGCTGCTTTGGCTTTAGTTTTATGATTGTATTTTTTCATTGCTAACCAAATACCAGTACCGCCACCCAAATATGCTATTTGGAAAAATTTCTTTGTAGAAGTTCTCCAAATTTCGTCTTTCTTGAAATTCCTGTTTGATTTTGAAGTATTTAATAGTTTATTGTAATCCCTTATAACACCATTCTGCTCAGCTATTCTTTTATCATTTAACATTTCTAATGCTCCATAAAAATTGATTGACACAAAATATAAAATGACAATTAAACCTAAAAATTTTTTCATAATATTTCCTTGTTTTAGAGAATCAAAGATAGAAAAAAAAGACAAAAAAATAGATTTTACTATTTTATTGTTTAATAAATTACCCAAAAGGAATTATTTAAGAAGAGACATCTTTCACTTTTCATAATTTAGAAAAATCAGCAAGAAAAACTTGCCGATTCAACACTATTCCAAAAATAATTTATTAATATTACCAATATCCAAAGCCCAATTTGTATCATAAACATCATCTGCATCTGTGGGAGTATCGACAATTATTAAGTTTTGAATTTCAGCTTTAAGTTTTAATAATGCCCCAATTTTTAATTTTGCATCAAGCTTGTTCAATAAGGCTTCAACACCTGCTGTATCAAGCTTTTGGACAATTTGACCACCAAAACTCATTTCTAACCAAATTATTTCTCTTTTTTTAATATCTAAAATTCCAAACACTAAACCTTTTGCCATATTTCCTCCTTTCATTCTTATTTGATGTTGAACATCTGCTGGATTATAAGCAACACCTTTTTTTGAAATTTTCATCGGATACTTACTGTTCATCCAACCAACAACTAAATTAGGAGATAAGTTTCCACTTGTGTATGCGTTGCAAGTAAAACTTACGAATTTTGCTCCCAAATTGTTTAATTCATCAAGGTTAATATCAATATATTCAGCAGTACCAACTTTCTCAGGAATACGTTGAATATCGCCACTATGTTTACAACCAGGAATAACTAATTGTGAATAAGAACAAAAATCAGATTTGTTTTCATACGAAACACTACAACTTAAATCCATATCTAAATGCTGTGCAGAAAGCCCTTCACCCCATTGCAAAAATAATCTCACTTTATTACCCTCAATTGAGAATCTTGTTCCTTGCAATGCAGAAGGTAAATCTTGAATACTATCGCTCCTGTCTCCTATTGAAATAGGGATATTGTGTAATTCTTTTTCAATATAGATAGTTTTGCTTAAATTTTTCTCATCCTCAAACCTTTTCTTTATTATATCCAAACTCAAATCTTGTATCATAGATTTCATAGATTTTAATTCATCATCAGAATATAATTGCAACATTTTATTTGCTGGAATTAGTTTATTAGTTCCACCAAGAGTTTTAATATTTCTTGATGAATTTTTATTAAAATAATTTTCTGCATACATATTTAATGTATAAATCAATCTTGCAGGAACATCAAACATAACTTCTTTAAAATGCTTAATTGTTATTTCTTTTCCAAACCATAACATATTTGAAAATAAAGAACGTGCAAATAAACTTGGTCTTTGCTTCAATAAATTGAAAGTTTTTTTTGCATCATTTTTTAATTTGAAATGATTAACCTTAGCTTGCCAAACTTCATATTTTTCATTATAAAAAACATCTAACAATTCTGATAAGTTTTCAAAACCTTTTATTTTGCTGTATTCCGACAACCTTAATGCTCTTATTACACGAACCCACATGCCTCGTTTAGGGTGCATAATTTCGCATTGTTGCTTAGTGTTTAATGTTATTCCGTTTAACCAAAGAGCATATTGTTTACATTCCTGACGACTGAATTTTAACTTTAAATCAGAAATTGGTTTAAGTTTTGCATTCGTGCTTGCATCTTGAATAGCTTGCATACTTCTTGCATTTTTTGTCAATCTTTTAATGATTGTTTTTGGTTCAATAATTTGTAAAAATCCTGTATGCTTATACCATAAATATCTTAAAATATCATTTGGATTTTTAAATAATGTTCCTGCAATATCGGCTTTGTTTTGTTCAATTAACAAATCGATTAAAATCATTAAAGTTTCTTTAATGCCTATTTCTATATCGCTTGGAATTTCAAAGTTTTTTATAAGAATTTTCAAACTATCAATCTGTGTAGCATCCAAAACAACAGATGATGCTAATAAGTTTGTCATGTATTTTTGCAAATCATTTTCATTCCATAATTTAAGGACTTTTAACTTACTGTTTTCTGAACTGTATTCCAATTTCTCAAATTCAAACGGAGTTCCGCAAAACGGACAACCGTTATATCTTTCCAAAGGGAAAGTGTTGAAAGGAATTAAATGTCCACATTCTAATTCTGTTCCTCTGTCGGATTGAAAAACATTATGAAAAAAAGTTGCTATATGGTCTAATACACTTTCGCCAGTAGGAATATTCCATTGTTTTACAAGAGGTGTCCAGTTTATATTTACACCTGTTATTTCTTTTAAAACATTAAGGATTCTTAATTTATCCGTAGGTAAAGTGTTATTAATTTTATAAAGTAATTTTTCTGAAAAAGTAAAACCAAGTTTGTTCGCATTAGCAAGTAAAACACTTGTTGTTTCATTTATTTCAAAATTGCTTTCAATATAATTCACTTCATTTGAAATAAATATTGCATTTTGTCTGATTGCTGTTTTTAATAATTCTTTGTTCATAATAATAAAAATTAAAGTAATAAATTAGGTAATTTTGTTTCTAATTTTATTTTCTCAAAATAACGAGGATTTCCCTCTAAGAAGTAAGAAACAATTGACCTGAATTAAAAAAGGTAATTAATAATTTTATTTTTTAGGACTCCCGTTTTTTCGAGAAAAGAAGTAAAATTATTTTGACCTTTATTTTAATAATTTAAAAACTAAGCTACTTTACCCAACTGAGCTACTGCCTCTTTAAAAAAAACAGATAATTGAAAAAGTTCTATTATTCCTATTATAAAATTTGAAGTAACTTATTCTTGACCTGTTTATATGTTAAATAACAATTGTTTTGAATTGTAAATCTCGAAAATCATCCACAAAACTAAGAGGTGTTTTTTTTAAGTTTAAAAAATATTTTTGATAGTCTTTGTTTTTTAAAAACATAGGAATATCTAATAATAAGTTGCCTGACGTTTCTTTTACAAACAACTCAAAATGTTTCCAATTCATTTCTTTTTCAGAACTTCCTCCTACACTTTGGTCATCCAGATAATACACTTTACTCCCTCCAAATTTCAAAGTATAATCTTTCTATTCTCTACGAAAATTGTTTAAACCATTTAAAAAGTCTTTATCTGAGATTTTGTTTTCTGTAAAAATATCACAAAAAGAAAACCATCGTAAAAAGTAAGGAATATTATTACTGTAATGTTCTTTGTTTATATTTAAATATTTATTTCCATTAATCAATTCCAAATCAAAATTTGGAAGAGCTATTTCTTTTTTTATTTGAATAATAATATCTTCATTTGAAGTTTTGTTTTTTAGGTAGTACAAAAGCTTAGGGATTTTAAATAGTTTATCTCCATATTTCCTGTATAACTTTTTAATCATATACTTCTCATCAACAAGTATATAGGTTTCAAAGCTCTTATGTTTATTTATCTCACCTAAAATTATCAAATCATCATTCCCTTTTTCATTCAATAATTCAAAATATTCTGTTTCTCCCCAATAACCATATTTAATATTTATATTAATTCTATTAGATAAGTCTTCTGCCAATTTTTCTAAACTACTTGTGTTGAGCTTGTGATTACCTATTGGTACAATATCGTGTCCCATTTTTTAATATTTAATGTGTTAAAGAACAATTATTTTAAATTCATTAATTTTTCTCTTTTTTTTACTCTCCATGGTGCATTCTTTTCAAAATCGCCTGCCATAATAGAACCATAAGGAATAACTTCATCTAAAATTTTACCTAAGCCAAACTCACCCATTTGTTCCCTTACTGAATTTGCATTTTTATAGGCAGATGGTAACTCAGAAATATCAATCTCATCAGAATAAAATCTTATATCCAAACCTTTTGTTTCTTCTTCAAAAATTTCTTCAATTGTTTGGTTAACTTTGTTCTTTTTATGTTGCGTTCTGCTGAAATTTCTACCTGCTCCATGAGGTGCAAAACCTAAATTGTTTTCATTACTGTTTCCTTCTACAATTAAAATAGGTTCTGCCATATTCAAAGGTATTAATCTTGGTACTGTAACATCTGGCATAAACTTTTCATTTAAAGGCGTTGCTCCTTTTGCATGATAAAATAAATCACCATCTTTAAAAACAAAATTATGCTCATTCCAAAATCTATTCTTAACAGTTGCACCTACTTTTTTTACAGTAGCATTATGTATGCAAATATGATTTTGCTTTGTCCATTCTCTAACAACTTGAAGAGCTTTCCAATACTCTTGTCCCTCTTCTGTTTCAAAAGGTATCCAAGCATTTTGTTTTAAAGTATTTGGTGATATTTTCTTTCTAAACTTTTCAGCTATTTTCATACCTCTTTTAAATAATCTTCCTCCTACTGCTCTTGAACCATGATGTGTTATCATCATTGTATGCCCTGTCTTTTTAGATTTTCCTACAAATAAGAAATGGTTACCATCACCCTGAGTTCCTAATTGTTTTCTTGCCACCTGAATCATAGCTTCGCTATTTAACATTTTTGTATTTTCAAATGCGTTTAATAGTTCAGTCGGAAATCTGTATTGATTTTCTCTATCTCTTCCTCCTGGCCCAAAATGAGTTGATAAGTATGCTGCATCTAATACTTCCTTAGGATTAATTTTTCCAAAATCTGTTAACATTACAGAACAGCACACATCTGCACTGTGCATTCCTGGATGTATTGCATTCTTTGTAACAACAACACCTCCAACAGGTATTGTTCCATTTGCCCCTGACGGACAAGCATCAGGAAGAATAGTTCCTCCTACAACAGTTGGAGTCTTCATTACAACATTCATTGTTTTCATTACAGAGTCAATATTATTTTGCTCTAATTCATTTTCAGCCTTTATATTTATTGAAAACGGAACTGCCTTTTGGTGTAATTCAATCATTGGCTCAGCCTTAAACTGCTTTAAGTATTCTAACATTTCGTTGCCAGTTAATTGTGTTTCATTTATGAAATCAATTGCTTCTTTAAACCATTTGTCAGGAATAAAACCTAATTCAATTAATGTATGTCCGTTTATTTTCATTTCCTCTTTCATAACTTTTGAAAATTATTT
Organism: uncultured Chlorobiota bacterium; assembly: GCA_947311255.1. Lineage (GTDB taxonomy): Bacteria > Bacteroidota > Bacteroidia > Bacteroidales > JAADGE01 > JAADGE01. Next base: position 161,056 of record CAMZKL010000022.1, read on the forward strand.
GTTATTCAAATATCATTTTCTTAATGACTTTACAAAAGAATAACATCAGTACGCAACCTTTTTGCGTAGTAAAAAATAATTACTAAATTTGTTTTATGGCTATAAATAAAAATGCACTTATTCGTTATAAAACTATTGATAAGTGTTTACAAAACAAATATAGAGAATGGACTTTGAATGATTTAATTGAAGAGTGTTCTGATGCTCTTTATGAATATGAGAACCGAAATGTTAATGTTAGCAAACGGACTGTACAATTAGATATTCAGATGATGCGAAGTGATAAATTAGGATATAATGCTCCGATTGTGGTTTATGATAAAAGGTTTTATAAATATGAAGATGATGATTATTCTATCACAAATATCCCTATTACAGAAAATGATATGAATGTTTTATCAGAAACTGTTGAAATGCTTAAACAATTTAAAGATTTTTCTCTATTTAAAGATTTAGGAGGTATTATTCAAAAATTAGAAGATAAGGTTTATAATGAAAAAAATAAACAATCTGCAATAATCCATCTTGACAAAAATGAAAATTTAAAAGGTTTAGAGCATTTGGATGTTCTTTATCAGGCTATTCTCAAAAAAATATGTTTAAAAATAACTTATCAATCATTTAAAGCAACAGAAGCATCTGCAATAATAATTCATCCGTATATTTTAAAGGAGTTTAATAATAGATGGTTTGTTATTGGAATGAAAAATGAAGATGAGCAGATACTTACGCTGGCACTTGACCGAATTACCGAAATTGGATATGTACTTGATATTTTATATGTAAAAGAAAACTTTGATGGTGATGAATATTATAAAGATACAATTGGAGTAACTGTTTTAAATGATGCACACCTAATGGAAGTTATTTTAAAGTTAGATAAGCATAATGCACCTTATGTTTTAACAAAGCCATTTCATCATTCTCAAAAAATATTAGAAAAGTTTACAGATGGCAGTGTTATTATTAAAGTTAAAGTGCATCTTAATTATGAATTTGACAGATTAATATTAGGTTTTGGAAATTCAATTGAAGTTATTAAACCAAGAATTTTGAGGGGAAGAATTAAAAGAAAATTGAGGGAGGCTTTGGGCTTATATGATTAGTCTTTTAACTTGGTAATAATTTACCCACCCCCAGCCCCTCCGAGGAGGGGAGTTTTTTAAGGCTTTGCCTTAATTACCCCTCTTGGGAGGGGCAAGGGGTGGGTGCTTTTAGAATTATAGAGACGTATTAAACATTATCATAATTTCCCAACAATATCAAGCCAAATTTTATCATTCAAAGCTGTTTTGTCCTCATTTAAAACACTTACAAAACCAACTTTACATTCATTTATATCACTTCGACCTTTGTGAAATTCACCATAAGTTCCGTCAAGTTTATCTTCGTTTAAAGGGTATAGAAGCATACTTTTCGGTGCATTCCAATACATATTATAAACATACATTTGTTTTAAATCTTCAAGAGAAGGTTTAGTTGTGGATACAATTTTCCATTTCGTATCAATAATGAATGTTTCATTGTTCATTTCTAATACAATATCAGGTTCAACATAGCGTGTTTTCCAGAATTTTTTACGTTTATGATAATTTACGGTATAAGTTTTATTTTCGTTACGTTTTAATACAGAATAAATATATTTTTCCCAAAGGTCATTCATATCAAATAATAAAGCAAGCATATTTTCTTCTCCTTTTGAAATGTCAGGAGAATAATTTAAAATAATCATCTTTGCAATATTTAATGCGTCATTATATTTTTCGGTCTTGCGATTTAATGAAATGTTATCAAAAGAACTTTTTGATATTTCAATCTCATTAATGTCTGGGAAATTAAAAATGAGTTTTTTTATTTTATCTTTTAACAAAGTACCTGATATAATCGACAAAATTCTAAGTGCTTTTAAAAGAACTTGATTTATTAAATTTTCATAATCGTAATGCTGATGATTAGTATAAAACCTTTCTTTATGTATTAAATTTTGCTGAATGTTTTTTGAGAAAATTAAACGCCCCTTTAATGCAGATAAGTTACCTGACTTGTTTCTATATTTTTTCACAAGTCCTTTTCTTAATAGATTTTCGACTTCTTTAATAAATTTCTCAAAATATAAATCGAGCAAGGTGTTATTGCGTTTTTTTAGGCTTGCCTCTGAAACACTTTCAAGTTTTATGTTTCCGCTAATAGAAAGCATTTTTAACAGTACACTTCTCCAAACATTTGTTGTATATTCATCTTCTTTTCCTTTTTTGTCAGCTTTGGGTAAAATTTCTATTGTTAAATTACCTATTTGTATAACACCAACATATTGGTTAAATTTAACACCATTTCGTATTGCAGTAAAATATTTATTTTTATTGCTGTCATTAAATTTCCATAGCTTATCTAATTGTTTGGACGTAAGTTGCCTAGCAAACTCATCTTTATGAGTTGTTAATTTTTCATGCTCAAAAACTTGAATAGTGTTCATTATTTAGTTTTTGATTTGTGTATAGATATTTATAAAGCATTCAGCATTCCAATTTTTCCAATTTGTAAATTCATATACTTTTCTTTGCTTAAAATCGTCAATTACATCAGCATCATATCCTTTAAATTCAGCAAAATAAAAATCATCTTTATTATTATGTTCTTTAATAAAATCATTGCCAAGTACTAAACCTATTTTGCCAAAATCTCCATAAAAATATTCTTCAAGAAGTGGAATTATTTTGTCTTTAAAGCTCAATCTTAATTCTTCAATTGTTTCAACATTCATTAAATAAGAATGCCCAATTTCATGGTCTTTATCTATAAGTTTTTCAATTCTTTTATTAATTGTATCCAGCATTTTAACTAAATCAATTTTGTTAAGAACTCCATTTGTATTTTTTAAATTTCCCTCTTTGGCAATAATGTCAGATTTAGGTGGCATTTCTTTAAAAGTAAATCTTCTACGTAGTGCTGTATCTAATGCTTCAATGCTACGGTCGGCAGTATTCATTGTTCCAATAATATATAAGTTTGGAGGGACTGAAAATTTTACTTTTGAGTATGGCAATGTAGCCGAGAGTTCTTCATTTTCACCTTTACGCTTATCCTTTTCTATAAGTGTAATTAGTTCTCCAAAAATTTGTGAAACATTGCCTCTGTTTATCTCATCAATAATAAGGACATGATTTCTGCGAATTATTTTTTTATCCTTTTCTTCTGTCTTTCCTTCGTCGGTTTTAAAAAATGCAGAATTAACAAACTTATTTTTTAGTTTATATAAAGTATGTTGCATAAACTGTTTTTCATAAAAATCTTTAACTGGTATATTTTTATCTTTTATAAGCCATTCAACATCTCTAAAATGATTATATTCAATAGGGCTGTTTTCATTATAATAATATTCGCCTGTTACCTTTGCAATTGCTCTTATTCTGGTATTGCCTTTTGAAATTACAATATAATTACCCTTTTTAAGATTTAATTTAAAATAGCTTATTGTTCTTGCAGGAATATCACCAATTCCAACAGATTTAGCCATTTTTCGTATTTCATTTTCGTCATTTATCTTCTCATAATTTATATCTCCTCCCCAAGCCAAAGCTATTTTATTATTTTCTATGCAATATTTGTAAACCTCTTCATCATCTTCAAATTGTGAATTTCCTAATGACATTTTATAGAATATTGCTTCATTTATTTCTTTTTCAGCAAAAATCATTTCATTTGCATCATTTTTCTCATCTCTTTTATCCCATGCATCTGCACTTTGTGAAATTCTTTTAAAAATTCCGTCTTGTATTTCATATTCTAAATCATTTGCATCTTCAATATTATCTGTTTTTTTTATTATTGTAGTGTTGGCAGTTTTGTTTTTCATAACAGGTTTTATTCCTTCAATAAAATCTTCATAAGAAAATGATTGATGAAAGGTTGTGAAGGCAATATGTGGTTCTGCTTCTTCAAGATAATTTTTGAAAGCCTCTTTTAGTTTTTTTCTATCATTACCATATTTTTCATCAAAAGCATCATCCGATAGTTCTTCTACTATTTTTACTGCTTCATTTATTGTATGATATGTTTTGCCAGTTCCAGGAGGTCCGAATAGGATTTGGTTTAGTGGGAGATTTTGTTTCATCGTTTCTTTTTTATTAATATCGTATTCTAAACAGTTTTGTAGAGGGTATTGTTCAAAAATATTGTTAAAAATTTCATTTCTATATTCTAAATCAAAAATTGATTTTTCAAAAGCTAAATTTGTAAGTTTTCTATAAGCTGATTTTGTTGTTCTTTGTAGTTCTATTTCAGAGGCTTCAACAATTCTATCAAAAATACTTAGCAGGTAGTTGCATTTTTTACTTCTACAAAATGAAGCATCAGGTTTGTCTTTATAATCCTCTCGCTCAATTTGAGGCGTAGTACTAATATGTTTTGGAAGAATAAAGCCAAATGGTTTTTCATTATTCAAATTATAATACAAACAATATCTTTTCCCAATTGTTATTGTTAAACTTTTATCAGATGTGCTGTAATTGTAATGTATTCGTTGGTCATTTTTTTTAATACTTAAATTTGCAATAAATATGTCAATTAAATTAAAAAAATTGCTTGCATTTTCTAATTCCATTGTTTCAATGGCTTCAATAAGTTCTTTTTCCCCCACATTGGTTCTTATTATCTCAAAAACTACAAAAATTATGGATTGTGTTAAAATTGTTTTGTTTTCAATGAGCTTTTCATTATCAGGCAATTTTTGGGAGCTTAGGCTTGCAACTTCGATATTAGTCATTACATATTTTGTCCTAAAATTGTCCATCAATTCTTTGTAATGACTATATTTTTCACCTGCTTTTTTTGGTTTTTCTTCTATATGTTTTGCAAATTTAACATAAAACCTACTGTTATAAAAGTAGTGTTTTTGTGGATTGTTACAAGTTAATAAAAAAGCAAATTCTGCTTCTCGTGGTGGTGTTACAGTATTATTAGAGGAAATTTCTAATTTGTTTGACAGCTCTTTATATTCTTTGTAAAAATAATCATATCTTTTATTTAAATCAACTTCCTCATTAAAAATATAATTTATTATTTTTTTTACTGTATCGGGGTATTCTTTTGCTGCTGCAATTAGTGTTGCACTTGATTTTGAATATATTAAATTTGACCTTTTGTTAATAGCTTCTTTAAACATTTTCCCAAAATCACCTGCTTCTATATCCCAATTTTTTTGAAAATGTGAAACTGTTTGCCATTTATAGCCCTCGTTCCAATCATTTGTTTCTTTACAAAAATCAATATACTCTTCAATTATATTATTCATTTTGTCATTAATGTTTGTAAATACAGACTTATCACTTTCAATTCTAATTTCTGTTACTTTAAATATGTCATTTAAGAAGGCATCTATACCTTCAAGCTTTGCAGGGTAAGTTATTTTAATTTCTAAACTCCCATATTTAGATTTAAAATACTCTTTTCTTTCATTATTTTTTCCATCATGTTTTGATGGACTGTATTTCCAAAATATGGAATAATTATCTATTTTGTGTGCTTCAAGTATAGGTTTAGACCTATTTTTCGGAAAAACAACTAAATGATATTCATCTGGTCTTTCATTCCAATTTATTATTGATAACCAATAAGTTTGTTTTGTTCCATTTATAAGGAAAGTCCCAATTTGTTTTTTTCCATTTGCCCAAGGATGAAATTCGTTTAATATTTCATCTTTTTTTATTTCTACAAAACGGTAATTTGTATTACTTAAACTCGAATATTCTATAAGTAAGTCTGAAATATTTTTAGCTTGTTTTTTATCCATTTTAGTTTTGTACTAATTATTTCTTAATTTTCTTGCAAACTCTTTTAGTTTTGGGTTGTATGATATTATTTTTCTTCTTTTTTTCATTTTATATGGATTTTACCCACCCCCAGCCCCTCCAAGGAGGGGAGTTTTTTAAGGCTTTGCCTTAATTTCCCCTCTTGGGAGGGGCAAGGGGTGGGTTTTGCCTCAAATATAAATATTTATTTTACTTACCCACATCCTCAATAAGTTTAATTTCTTCCTTTGTTAAACCATGCAACTTATAAACCATTTGGTCTATTTCTGCTTCGAGTTTTCTTGTGTTTTTACCTTGTTCTTTTAGTTTTATTATTTTATCAGCTTTTTTAATGAATGGTTTTTGAGCTTCTTCTGATATTTTCGGAATTGGAAACTTTTCTATTGCATGTTTATTATATTGAAAACCACTATCTCCTAACGAAACACTTGAATAAATATTTTTATAAGCAAAAAACAAGAACTTGGAGTTTAACAAAGTTGTAATATATTTTGTCTCACTACCAACAAGTATAAAAGCTGTCTTTTCAATATATTTTTTATTAATGTCAAAATAAAAATTAGCCCCTTGTGTTGTTTCAGGATAAATAATTTTCTCCTTTTCAAAATCCTCAATATAGGCACAGTTACGCAGATTATATGGTGTTATTCCTTTGTCATCCCTTTTGTTAAGTCTTTTCCAATGTTTTTTTAGGTGTTTTTTTATAGCAGGGTAATCATTAATGTTTATTGGAGGTATTTTAAAAGCTTTTGGTTTTAAAATTTTAATGCCAAAATCATCAGTTACTTTGTAATATGGTTTTTTTATATTTTTTGTTATAGAATGTTCTGCCCTAACACCGTTATGTGTATTTACCAACCACAAATCGGCAAATTCTGCTTTATACCTTTTAATATCTCTGCCACGTAAAACAGGTTTTAAAATTTCTGCACTTTTGGGGTCTTCTTTTATTAGTTTATTTTTTGTGGAGGCATCTATTATAAATGCTTCATTATAACCAGTTAATACCCCTCTATAAATATTAATATCCCAATCTTTAAGTGGTGTTCCTATTTCTTCTATTTTTTGTTTAATGCTTTTTTCAATATCGGATAGTATTACCCAACTGTCTTCACCTAAGTCTTCCATAAT